>JAFRPW010000039.1 GCA_017428945.1 Bacteroidales bacterium
AGCCCGAGCCTCCTGATTCCAGGTGTGACACATTTTGCCCAAAACGAGCCACAAACGAGCCACATTTTAAAAGCAATCGGCCTTCCAGGTATCTGGAAGGCCGAAAAAGGTGGTGCTGGGAAGAATCGAACTGCCGACACATGGATTTTCAGTCCATTGCTCTACCATCTGAGCTACAGCACCGTTATTTGGGGAATGCAAAGGTACGTATTTTTTGGGACTTTGCAAATTTTTTTTGAAAAAGCTTGGAGGATTTTTGCTATCTTAGCAGAAAGATTGAACGCAGTAATGAGCAAAATTGGTAATCTTGTCCGGAAATGGACAGACAGCAGCCTTATTGTCAGGATTTTAATTGGTCTGGTGATAGGTGCAGTGATGGGAGTGTTCCTGCCGGGATGGAAATGGATTGGAATTCTTGGAACCGTGTTCGTGGGTGCGCTCAAGGCAATAGCCCCCGTCCTGGTGTTCGTGCTTGTGGCCGCTTCCGTGGCAAAGGCAGGGAAGGGGCTGGGTCCAAGGTTCAGGACTGTAATCGGCCTGTATCTTGCCAGTACGCTTACGGCGGCACTGCTTGCAACACTGGCCAGTACGCTGTTCCCCATAACCCTGACCCTGCAGGATGTGGCTGAGGGGAGCGCTCCCGGTACCCTTGCCGATATTTTCAGGAATCTCCTCTCCAACATAGTCGCAAATCCCGTTGCGTCGCTGGCCGGGGCCAATTACGTGGGGATTCTCTTCTGGGCTGTCCTTCTTGGCCTTGCGCTTAGGTTTGTGGCCTCTGAAGGCACGGTGACGGCCGTTTCCCAGTTTGCTGATGCCGTGTCACTCGTCGTTAAATGGATAATCCAGTTTGCCCCGTTCGGAATCATGGGCCTGGTGTTCTCCGCCGTGGCGGACAGCGGGCTGGAGATATTCACAACCTACGGGAAACTAATCCTTCTGCTGGTTGGCTGCATGCTGCTTAATGCACTTGTCATGAATCCTCTGTGGTCCTTCATTGTTACACGCCGGAATCCTTATCCTCTGCTATGGGCATGTCTTAAGGAGAGCGGCCTCAATGCCTTCTTCACAAGGTCATCGGCCGCAAACATTCCAATTAACATGGCCCTGTGCAAGAAGTTGGGCCTGGAGGAAGACTTCTACAGCGTAAGCATCCCGCTGGGAGCTACTGTCAATATGAACGGCGCGGCTGTGACAATTACGGTTATGACCATGGCCGTGGCTCACACCGTGGGCGTTGAGGTAGGTTTTGTGACAGCCCTTCTTCTGGGTGTAATCTCAACCCTTGGTGCCTGCGGAGCATCCGGAGTGGCCGGCGGGTCTCTGCTTCTGATCCCCATGGCCTGCTCTTTCCTGGGGATAGGGAACGATATCGCCATGCAGGCTGTGGCCGTTGGCTTCATCATAGGGGTGGTGCAGGATTCCGTTGAGACCGCCCTTAATTCAAGTGCCGATGCATTCTTTACGGCTACCGCAGAATATGCGGACAGAAAGGCTAATGGTTGATTTTTTGTTATTTTTTCTTAAATTTGCATGTTTAACTACGGAAACACTTTATTTTTTATACTAATATGAAGAAAATTTTTGCAACCCTTCTTGCAGCATCTCTTATGTTTGCTGCTACCGATGCTTTTGCACAGCTTTCCGCTGGCGTAGGTTACCTCAATGCAAGTGACAAGTCCGTCTACACTCCTTCCAATGGTGACAAGGTCATCACCGAGACCCCTCTCAACGGTTTCTATGCCGGTGTCCAGTACGATATGCCCATCCCCGCAGTGAGCGGCCTTGGCATTGAGGCAGGTGCTTATGCAAACTTCCTCTTTGGCAGCAAGCACTATGACGGCCTCTTCGGTCTTGGTGCAGGTACCAACAAGTATTCCGAGATCAACCTCAACATCCCTATCAACGCAACATTCGGCTTCAGCCTCGCAGGTGACACCAACGTGTTTGCATATGCCGGCCCCATCTTCCAGCTTGGCCTCTCCAGCAAGAGCAGCTACATCCCGGACAGCGACAAGGGCAGCAAGACCGTCAACGACAACTATGCAGATCCTGACCGCAACCGCTTCAACCTCCTCATCGGCGGTGGTATCGGTGCACAAGTTGCAGGTATCCGCATCGTTCTTGGTGTAGACCAGTCCCTCCTCAACTATGAGACTGCAGACAACACCGTTGGCAGCCGCTTCCAGCTAAAGCTTGGCGTTGGCTACGCTTTCTAAGTCTTAGAAACATACCAAAATGTAAAAGGTTCGGCACAAAATACCGAACCTTTTACATTATTTCAAGAATTCGTGGCTGGAGGTCATGGCTTTGGGATCCAGGGCTTCGTCAAGCTTTTCCTTGGTCATGAGGCCGTAGTGGAGAACCAGGTCGTAGACACCCACGCCGGTCTCAAGGGCTTCCTTGGCAACCTTGGTGGAGGCCTTGTAGCCAATGTACGGGTTAAGGGCGGTAACGATACCGATGGAGTGTTTTACCATCTTGTACAGGTGGTCTGCATTCACGGTGATGCCGTCTATGCACCTGGTGCGGAGGGTGTTCATGCCGTTGATGAGCCAGGTGATGCTCTCAAGCACGGACTCGGCGATGACGGGCTCCATTACGTTGAGCTGAAGCTGGCCGGCCTCTGCGGCAAATGCCACGGTGGTGTCGTTGCCGATGACCTTGAAGCATATCTGGTTCATGAGCTCCGGGATGACGGGGTTGACCTTGCCGGGCATGATGGAGGAACCGGGAGCCATGGGAGGAAGGTTTATCTCGTGCAGGCCGCAGCGGGGACCGGAGGCAAGGAGACGGAGGTCGTTGCAGGTCTTGGAGAGTTTGACTGCCAGGCGCTTCAGGGCTGCGGAATAGCTTACGTATGCGCCGGTGTCCGGGGTGGCCTCCACAAGGTCGGCCGCTTTCTCAAAATGGTCTCCGGTGAACTCGCTCATGAGCTGGGTGCAGAGCTCTGCAAAGCCGGGAACGGCGTTGAGGCCGGTTCCGATTGCAGTGCCGCCCATGTTTATTTCCTTCAGGAGAACGGCGTTGCGGTCAAGGTTTGCAAGCTCTTCCTCAAGGTTGTTTGCAAAGGCGTTGAACTCCTGGCCGCAGGTCATGGGAACGGCGTCCTGCAGCTGTGTGCGGCCCATCTTGATGACATCCTTGAACTCGTCACCCTTTGCGCGGAAGGCAGCGATGAGGTTCTTAAGGGCGTCCTCAAGGTGCCTGTTCATGCGTACGAAGGTGTAGCGGAATGCTGAAGGATATGCGTCGTTTGTGGACTGGGCGCAGTTGACGTGGTCGTTGGGGGAGCAGAACTGGTATTCTCCTTTCTTGTGGCCAAGGAGCTCCAGGGCGCGGTTGGCGATAACTTCGTTGGCGTTCATGTTAACGGAAGTACCGGCGCCGCCCTGCATCATGTCCACGGGGAACTGGTCGTGCAGCTTGCCGTCCACGATTTCCTTGCAGGCAGCTACGATTGCATCGGCAATCTTGCGGTCCAGGACACCCAGGCGGGCGTTTGCCTCTGCCGCTGCCATCTTCACGTACGCCATTGCAATGATGTACTCCGGATAGTCGCACATGTGGGTTGTGGATATCCTGTAGTTGTTCAGTGCGCGCTGAGTCTGGACGCCGTAGTAGGCGTCGGCGGGAACCTGAAGTTCGCCAAGAAGGTCGCTCTCGACCCTGAATTTCTGTTCTGACATTTTAGTATGCTTTTATTCTGTACATAAATCCTATTTCTGCGCGGCCGGTGCCGGAATCCTGAAGGGAATCCAGGGTGTACCAGGCTTTGTGGCCGATATATGCCAGGAAGAAGCGGAGGTCCTGGCCTTTTATGGGGTAGTATTCCAGGGCTCCGGCATATCCCAGGGCCTTGCGGTAGTGCCTGTGCTCCGGGACGGAGGCACCGTCGTACATGAGTTTTGTCATGAGGTTCCAGCCGGGAGAGAACTGCCAGTTGGACTTGAGGGCAAAAGATGTGTAGGTGACTTTTTTCTGATACCCGGTGCCGCCCAGTTCCCTTGTGGCTATCATGAGCCTGTCAATATCTTCCGCGGAGCCCATTATGTCAAGGTAAACCTGGAATGCAGGTAAAGACAGCTTCTGCCCGAAGAAGGCGACGTAGTTATTGAACCCGACGGCCTGGTTGATGACTCCGCCGCCCCAACGGGTTTCAACAGGGCCGATGTGCCCGTTCCAGTTGAGGAGATAACTCAGCGGAGCGGCAGATGCCTGCGCCTGGGAGCCGTCGGTGAGGAAAGCCCCGCCCGGGTATTCCTGCTCAAAACGATAGTTGTAAGAGTTGGTTACGTTGAAGATAATCTCCTGGTCCTTTACCGGGTACCAGGCAAGCTGAACGCCGGCGTAGAAGATTTCCATGGAGTTAAGAAGGTCCGAGTACTGGTAAATGTACAGCGGGTTCTCATCATAGTCGTAGCCGCCGATGGCCTGGCACATCTTACCCACAGTGAGGGTGAAGCGGTCGTTGAACTTCCAGCCTAACCACATGAAGTCAGTGGCCCGGGAGAAGTTCTCCCAGCTGCCTGGAGCGCTGCTTGCGTTGAGTCTCTGGCGAAGGCGATAGGTAAGATGCTCTCCTACTGCGCCCCTTACATCCACGCGGAGATTCCTTGCACGGAAGGCGCCTTCCGCAGTGCCGGAAGAATTGTCCAGTTGGAGGCTTGCGGCGGTGTCCAGGAAAAGGTTGAAACGGTTGTCCTGCGCCCGGGCTGTAATGGCAGCGAAGGCCAGAGCAACGGGGAGGATAACTCTTGACAGTTTCATGGTTTTGGTTTAGTTTCAGTTTACAAATGTAAGAAAAATTATGTATCTTTGAAAGTTTCAAAAGATGAAAAGATGCCGGCCGAAGGAAATATAGTAATAAGGAGAGCCAAGGTGAACAACCTCAAGGATATTACCGTGGAAATTCCGCGTAACCGCCTTGTGGTTGTAACCGGCATTTCCGGCAGCGGAAAGAGTTCCCTGGCCTTCGACACCCTCTTTGCAGAGGGGCAGCGTCGCTTTGCGGAGAGCCTCTCGTCCTATGCCCGCCAGTTCCTTGGCCGTATGGTAAAGCCCGATGTGGAGGCTATTGACGGCATTCCTCCGGCAATTGCCATAGAGCAGAAGGTGAACATCCGAAACCCCCGCTCCACCGTTGCCACCACCACGGAGATATACGATTATCTCCGCCTCCTCTATGCCCGCATAGGCCGCACCTATAGTCCCGTAAGTGGCAAGGAGGTGCATGCGGACGGCGTAAAGGATGTATTGGATTTCCTCCGTGACGGCAAGGAGCACGCCGTATACATCCTGGCCGAAACCGGGTGGCGTACGCGTAAGGATAAGGTAGAGTACATGCTTTCCCTCAAGGAACAGGGTTACAGCCGTTTCTTCAACCTTGAGGAGCAGGCCATAATTGATATTGACGATGTCCTGCGCATGGACGGCATGTATCCTGAGAATCTGTACCTTTTGGTGGACCGTCTCAAAGTTCAGGGCACTCCGGACCGGGATACGCTTATAAGGCTACAATCTTCCATCCAGGCGGCCTTTGATATGGGTGGAGGGGATATGTATGTGTATGAGATGCCCGGTGTGGCAGGGCATGACCTGAAGCACTTCTGCTCGCGTTTCGAGCTGGACGGAATAACGTTCCGTAAGCCCGACGAGTACCTTTTCTCCTTCAACAGTCCGTTGGGAGCGTGTCCGGTGTGCGGAGGGCTTGGAAAGATAGTGGGCGTGAGCGAAGACCTTGTGGTGCCGGACAAGACCAAGAGCATCTACGACGGTGCAATTGCATGCTGGAGGGGAGACAAGATGGGATGGTTCAAGGACCAGCTGATAAAGAATGCAGACCGCTTCGGCATCCCCATCTTCGAGCCTTACTGCAAACTTACCCAAGAGCAGAAACACATTATCTGGACTTATGAAGGGGATTATGAGAATCCCGATGATTTCTGCGGCATAGACCAGTTCTTCAAGTGGGTGGAGAGTAACCGGTACAAGATACAGTACAAGTACATGCTGTCCCGCTACAGCGGCCGTACAACCTGCTCTTCCTGCGGCGGCAGCCGTCTTCGCAAGGAAGCCCTGTACGTGCGTGTGGCAGGCAAGACCATCCACGAGCTCATGTCCATGACCGTGGAGGAACTGCTGGAGTGGTTCTCCGTCATTGCCGGCTCCGGCTCTTCCGTCATTGCCGGCTCCGACCGGCAATCTTTAACGGCTTACGAAAAAGATATCGCCGGCAAGGCCATAGAAGAGATTCAGTACCGCCTGCAGTGCATAAAGGACGTTGGGCTTGGTTACCTGACGCTGAGCAGGACCATGAACACCCTTTCCGGCGGCGAGAGCCAGAGAGTAAACCTTGTAACCGCCCTGGGGAGTTCTCTGGTGGGTTCCATGTACATCCTGGACGAACCGTCCATCGGCCTGCATCCAAGGGATACGGACAGGCTCATCGCGGTGCTCCGGCGCCTCCGGGACATAGGCAACACCGTAGTTGTTGTGGAGCACGATCCGGAGATAATCCGTGCGGCGGACTTTCTCATCGACCTTGGTCCCCGGGCCGGCGTGAACGGCGGAGAGGTGGTCTTCAAGGGAGTCGTGGGCAATGAGACCCCGTCCGATACGGAGAAATCCCTCACCCTTCAGTACCTCAAGGGAATACGCAGGCCATACGTGCGCGAGAAGTACCCCTGGCGCTATTCCATCAAGGTTAAGGGGGCAATGCAGAATAACCTTAAGGACATAGACGTCACCTTCCCGCTGAATGCCTTCACGGTGGTGAGCGGCGTGTCCGGCAGCGGCAAGAGCTCCCTGGTGGGGGATATCCTGTACCCGGCCCTTCACCGGAGAATAAACGAGACCGGAGACCTCCCGGGCACCTTCAAGGGCCTGGAAGGGGACCTTTCCCGCGTAACCAGGGTAGAGTATGTGGACCAGAATCCCATCGGCAAGAGCACCCGTTCCAACGCCGTCACTTACCTCAAGGTGTGGGACGATATCCGAAAGCTCCTTTCCGAGCAGCAGTTCGCACGCATCAACGGCTTCACCCCCAGCTACTTCTCCTTCAACCAGGAGGGCGGCCGGTGCCCGGAATGCCAGGGCGACGGAGTGGTGAAAATCGGCATGCAGTTCATGGCCGATGTCACCATGGTCTGCGACTCCTGCGGGGGAAAGCGCTTCAAGCCGGAAATCCTGGAGGTGCGCTACCAGGGGAAGAATGTGGACGATATCCTGAACATGAGCGTGGATGAGGCCATCCGTTTCTTCGGGGAGCAGAAGGAAGACACCGCCAAGGAGATATCCCGCAAGCTGCAACCGCTTGTTGACGTGGGGCTTGGCTACATCAAGCTGGGCCAGAGCTCAAGCACCCTTTCCGGCGGTGAAAGCCAGCGCATCAAGCTCGCATACTTCCTGTCCCTGAGCGAGAGTTCCCGCCGGGAAAGTATCCTGTTCATCTTTGACGAGCCCACTACCGGCCTGCACTTTTACGATGTGGAGAAACTCCTGAAGGCCTTTGACGTGCTCATTGCCAAGGGGCATACCGTGATAGTGGTAGAGCACAACCTGGACGTGATACGGAGCGCCGACTGGGTCATCGACCTTGGTCCGGACGCCGGAGACAGGGGTGGAGAGGTGGTCTTCGCCGGAACTCCGGAAGACCTTGCTGCAAAGGGTGATACATTCACTGCCAAATATTTGCGATAGATGGATGCTGTTATTACATACGTCAACGGTGCGGATCCTGCATGGCAGGCCCTGTATGCTGCCCATAACGGCCAGGAGCCGGCAAAGCGCTTCCGTGACTGGGGCCTTCTGCCGCTGCAGATAGCCGCAATCCGAAGGTATCTTCCTTTCGTGGAGAAGATATTCCTTGTGGTGTCTCTGCCGTCCCAGGTCCCCGCCGGCCTTCCCGCCGATGTGGAAGTGGTTCTCCATAAGGAGATTATCCCTGCCAGGTACCTTCCCACTTTCAACAGTACCGCCATAGAGATGTTCCTTCACCGCATTCCGGGGCTGGACAGCCGCTTCCTCTATATCAACGACGACTGCATTCCCGTAATGCCCTGTGCAGAAAGCGACTTTTTCATGGGAAACAAGATTGTGAAGGGCTTCTCGAAGCATCTTTTTTCCTTCGGCCAGTACAAGAAACACTGCCGCAACTCTGACCGCCTTGCCCGTAAGGCTGCCAGAAGGCTGCCGTGGATGGTATACGTGAGGCCGCAGCATACCGCTTCCCCAATGTTCCTGGATGCTTGTGAGGCCGTCTGGAGCAGGGTTGGGAGCAGGATAGAGGCCACCATCACCCCGGACAGGGAAGACTGCAACGTGAACCAGAACATCTTCCAGGACTATCTTTACTATAAGGGCAGGGTGGTGAACCTCCGCATGTCCAACAAGCATATCTCCCTGGGTGCCACTTCGCCCCGCAAGCTGGCAAGGTATCTTGCAAATCCCACGGAAAAGTGGGTGTGCATAAACGATGTGGAAATGCCGGAAAAGCGGGCCGATGCCTTCCGCAAAGTGATATCAGAAGCCCTTTCTGTATGACGAAGGTCAGCATCATAGTCCCGGTCTATAAGGTGGAGCCCTACATCGCCGCCTGTGCCCGCAGCGTCCTTTCCCAGACCTGGCCGGAGTGCGAGTTCATCTTTGTGGACGATGGCTCCCCGGACCGCAGCCGCGAGATACTTCAGGATCTGATAGACAATGAGTTTGCGGCCCTGAAATCACGCATCCAGGTGATAGTTAAACCGGTCAACGAGGGCCTGCCCCAGGCCCGCCTCACCGGTCTCAAGGCTGCCACGGGGGACTACGTGATGCACGTGGACTCCGACGACTGGGTAGACCATGACATGGCGGAAAAGCTGGTTCACGAGGCCGAGCGCACCGGAGCTGATGTAATATATCACTATGTTGCCAAGGAAAAAGGAGAGGGCAAGGTGCATATTGCCAAAGACAGGCAGTACAGGACCCCGCTGGACTTTGCCAAGGCCATAATGGCCAGAAAGGCCCACGGCTACCTTGTCTGCAAGTTCATGAAGCGGAGTCTCTACACGCCGGACCTCTTCTATCCCACAATCAGCATGCACGAGGATATTATACTTGGCATCCAGATACTTTCTCGCGCCCGTAAGGCAGTGTTGCTTCCCATAGCGCCATACCACTACCGCCGCACCGTCTCCACCTCATTCACCCGTCAGTCCCGCTCCGTCCGCCACCGTGCCAGCGCCCGCAGCTTCCTGCAGCTTTATCAGTTCTACAACGGCTTCTCCAACGGTCCGGAAGACCTTTCCTGGATCCGTGAACCACTTCTGGATTACTGCACAGCTAATTTTCTGCATTACGACCGCCAGAGCCTCCCGGCCGTGCGTAACGCTTTCCTCTCCCTTCCCCTTACCCCAAAACGCCTGTTCTTAAGGCTTCTATTATCCAAGTAGCATCTGCCGGTGGTAAGAGGTCCTGGCCTGACAAAGAATTGGCGTTCGACCACGGAGGCCGTCCTTTGGCGTCAATGACTAAAGTAATTGCCGCCAACCCGCATTGCGGGGTACGTCCGGCCTCCGTCTCACTTACACCTCCGGTTACCCAATTCTTCTATTCGGCCAGAACCTCTTACCACCGGCAGATGCATGTCATGCGAGGCCACGAAAATGCGGGAAAACGTGGCCTGGGGTGACAGGCATGTCATGCGGGGCCACGAAAACGCGGGAAAACGTGGCCTGGGGTGACATCAGGGGATATGAGACAGTGACTAAATGCGGTAGACGGTGCCGCCGTGGCCGGTGCGCTCGGACTCCGGAGGGGGAGTGATGTAGTTGGGGCCGTAAATCTGGGTGAGATAGCTGTTTGTGTCGGCCGGGCATAGGAAGCTGTGGCCGGCGAGTACTATTTCTGAAGGGCTGTCCAGAAGGGTTTTGGGATGGACGTTGCGGAAGGAAGTTGCGCCCATCATTACTCCGTAGAGGGACGTGCTGCCGGGGTCTACGCTGTGGACTGTTTCCATGCATTTTTTCCACCAGTAGCGGCGGCCGCGGAGGTGGGCCTCCAGCATGAGGAGGGGGGAGCCGTAGGGGAAGCGCTTGCATGTGTAGCGGAGGCGGCGGTGACAGTGCATGGCACGCTTTATAAGCGAATGCCGCTCTTCGGGATCTTCCGGCAGGGGGTCCAGCGGGAAGATGTCCACGCTTATGCCGTAGCGGTATTTAACCTTCTTGTTGCCGATGTATTTCTGCGTGGAGGGGTCATGGACCTTTGCAAAGCCTGAAACGTAATACTCAGTGTCGTTCACCGTGTTCAGGAGGCAGTGGAAGCGGCCGTCACGGGGGTATGTGGCAACAAAGCGGTCAAAGTCTTTGCGCGGCATGATGAGGTCTGCGTCATCGTCCCAGGGGATGAAGTCACCGTACCTTACTGCACCAAGGAGAGTGCCGTATCCAAGGGCGTAGGTTATGCCCTCGCGCCGGCAGAAGGCGTCGATGTCCTTGAGGATTTCCAGAAGGTTCGCGTGTATGTCCGGGAGGGTCAGAACCTGCATACGGTACATATTTTATCGTCCCGGTCACGGTTGCCGGAAACTCCGGGGCGGGGATAGACGAAAGTGGGGTCAGGGATGCGCCAGTCAAGGCCGTAGCGGGCAACAACAAAGCCCTCTGCGGTGGTTGTGACCGGGAGGGTGATATTCTCGAAGGGAAGGCGCTCGGTGACGGGGGAGAAGGGGACCTCGAACTCCACTACGCGGAGGCCGCCGTGCTTCTGGACGGACTCGCCGAAAGACTTGCAGTCGCGGAAAGGGTAGAACATGTACCCGCGGTAGGTGTCGCCTTCCACGGGGTCGTAGAAAAAGATGTCTACACCTATGTGGTTCCATTTCCAGGTTTCCTCGCGGGCGTAGTCTCCACCGTCTACAAGCAGGGTGCGCTTCAGTACAAAGCCTTCACCTTCAAGTGCTTTGTGAAGGGCGTCGATGCCTCCGGGAATGTGGTCTGTCCAGACGCCCATGTCCGCATCGTCATCGTGCTTGATGAATCCTTTTTCCCGGATGGCGCCAAGGAGGGTCCCGAAGACGGGACTGAAGGGAATGCCGGCGCCGGTGAGGGCGCGGTCAAAGGCCTGCAGCATGGGAATGCCGTAGCGGCGGATGAGCCTGAGACGGCGAGGTTTGATGTAGTATTTGTTCCAGAACTCCTTAAGTGTCATAAGCTGTAGTATTTTGCCATTTCCAGCCAGTTGTTGAGGCTTTCTCCCATAGCGGCGCCGCAGGACTCGCGGTAAAGGGCCCATACAAACCAGTACCATGCTATGAGCGCCGTGTAGATGAGGTAGTGCTCTTCCAGCTGCGGTGTCCAGTCCTGAAGGAGGTACTCCCGGATGGTTGCCCTGGCCCTGTCCTTGTCATACATGGCGTCCACGATGTAGTAGCCTACGTCTATTCCGGGGTCCGAGAATCCGGCATACTCCCAGTCTATGAGGATTACGCCGCCTTCCGGGGTGAACATCCAGTTGTGCTTGTATGTGTCTCCGTGGCAGAAGCACTTCTGTACGCCGTCTCCGGCGGTTTTTTCATAGAGATGGCCGATGTGCGATTCCAGTTCCCGGTAGGGCTCAAAGCAGCCCGGGGCCTTCTCTTCCAGGAGTTTTATCATCTCCAGGGAATCTTCCCAGGGGCGGAGGCCCCAGCCTACGGAAACGCCGGAAGAGTGCAGCCGGCGAAGGGTTTCAAGCACTTTTGCGGTGTCTTCTGCCGATTCGTATTCAGGTTCCCGGAAACTCTTTACATAGGAGCTTATCTTCCAGCCCTCCTCTACGTTCATGTAGATGTACGTGGGGTCTATGCCCAGCTGCTTTGCCTTTTCCAGGGAGGTGCGCTCATGCGTACGGTCAATTATCTTTTCCGTGCCGTCGCCGGGGTGGCGGTAGATATAGTCCTTGTCTCCGATGCGGAAGACGAAGGAGGTGTTTGTAAGGCCCTCGCTTATCTTCCGGAAGTCTGTTACGTCGGAGTCTCCGCAGCGGAAAACGCTTTTAATGTTGTCTATGATGCGGCTTCGTGAGTGCTCCACATATGCGGGGTCGAAGCGGCGGAGCTCGTCAAAATAGTCGAACTCATAGATTATGCCGCGGGGGTACTGGCGGAAGCGGAAGGGCGGGAGAACCGGCAGGTAGTCCCTCACCAGCCATTCCCAGTAGGACTGGTTGTACTTTCCGGTGATATCGGCCGATGCTATCTGGACGAACCTGCGGGCAAAATCCGCGCTCCAGAAGGAGTGGCCAAGGAGGATCTTTCCCCGCTGGCGGCCCTTTTCCATACGGACGATTCGGTCATCGGCCCCGAGGGTGACGAACATTTCCTTGGAGGCGAAATCCACTTCCTCGCCGGCGTAGAAGGAGAAAGGCTCTTCCGCATGGAAGGGATTCTCCGTGAAGTAGTCGTCCGACGAGCAGATGTACGCGTTCTCAAGGTACTCGCGGGCACAGAGAAGGCTCTGGATATTGTTTTTTGTATTGTACTCTGGGTTGTATATAAGTCTTGCGCCAAAATTCTGCGCAAGGTAGGAGAACATCTCTTTCTTGTAGCCCAGGACCACGGTTATGTCCTTGATGCCGGCTTTCTGGAGCTGGCGTATCTGGCGGTCTATGAGGCGTTCTCCGCCCACGGAGTAAAGGCCCTTGGGCTGCTCCAGGGACAGGGGGACGAAGCGCGTCGCCGCTCCGGCTGCAAGAATTACTGCGTGTTCTACCTTCATCAATACTTGTTCTTGGAGAATAATCCGCGGCAGGCGGCCTTCAGGACGCTCTCGCGGGCGCTGGTGTACGGTTTGCCGCCAAGGAAGAGTTTCTCTACCTTAAGGTCCTTTATCTGTGCGGCCGGAATGGTGTACGGGTTGGCGCTGAGAATTACCATGTCGGCAATCTTGCCAGGTTCCAGGGAGCCGCGCTGGTCTTCGTCAAAAGTGGTCTTGTAGCCGTTGTAGGTGGCCATCCTCAGGGCTTCCTGGACGGAGATGCGCTGGCTTGCGACGGGGTTGTTCACGCAGCGGTCTATCCAGACGATGGGGTCCGGAGTTGTGCAGGGGGCGTCCGAGCCCAGGGATACCAGGATGCCGTTGTCGGCAAAATCCTTCACGGGGTTAAGGCGGGAGGCCCTTTCCTTTCCCATGAGGCTCTCCAGGTAGCTGTCCGGCTCCTGCTTCCAGTTGATGAAGGCGCTCTGGATGGGCATTGCTATGCCGTATTCCTTACAAATCTTAAGGCCTTCCTCCGTGGGCAGGCAGTCGTGGATGATTCCGTGCCGATGGTCCTTGCGCGGGAAATCGTCCAGGGCGGCCTTGAGGGCGCGTGTGGCCTGGTCGAAGGCACGGTCGCCGATTGCGTGCATCTCTATCTGGAGGCCCTCGCGGTTAGCTTTCTTGCAGAAATCGGCAACTTTCTCATCTGAATAATAGAGGACTCCGGAGGTGCCGTCCGTGTAGGGCTGGTTCATGGCGGCGTCCTGGGAGCCGAAGCAGCCGTCAAGGGCGCACTGGAAGCAGCCGCCTATGCGGGGAAGCTTGCGTGCCCTTGCTACGGAAACGTCCATGGGCTGGGGGAAAACCCTTACCTGGAAGCCGTTGGAGAGGGATTTTGCAAACAGGATCTCCGTGGTGATGTCCAGGTTGGCCACAAAGCCCACACCGCTCACGGTATGGATTTCCCCTATGCCGCGGGAGGCCTCGAAGTCTGCCGCCTGCTGCATCTTGGAGAAAAGGTCTACTATCGAGAGGCTGCCTGTAATGTAGTCCGATACCTTGAAAAACGCCTCCTGGTTCATCTCTCCGGTGTCCGGGTGGTAGCCACGAAGGGGACGCAACTTGGAATCCAGTTTCTTCAGGAGCTTGGAATTGACGATGCAGGCGTGGCCGTCGTACTTTATCACCATCACTTCCTTGTCAGGGCATACGGCGTCAAGTTCCTCCCTGCTTATGAGGCGTCCTTCCTTTACGGAGTAGGGGGAGGCGCCAAAGGCTATGAGGGTCTTTGCCTTGCCGCTGCGCCTGTAGTAGTCTGCAACCATCCTTGATATTTCCTCGTTGGACTCCGCGTCCATGACGTTGAGGCCGGAGTGGAAGATTGCAAAGGAAGCAAAATGCTGGTGGCTGTCTACGAAAGAGGGGATGAGGGCCTTGTCTCCAAGGTCTGTAACAGGGGCCGAAGCATATTCTTCAGGGAGGGTGTCCCCGGTGAAGACAATGCGGCCGCCGTCTTCAACCAGATACTTCCTGACGCTGTCTGCGGCGTCTACCGTGAGGATATTTCCTTTGTATACTTTCATCGTTTGTAGTGCTTGTAGGTGGGATCAAGGGCAATGAGCTCCTGGAAGGAGTCTATCTCTACCACATCGGCCTTCTGGCACTCGTGGATCTTTACCTGGTAATTGTCCTTTCGGAGGACAAGCGGGACGAACTCGTAGAAGACGTCCTTTCCGCCTTCCTGGTTCCAGACCTCCTCAATGTCCTCACGCAGCTGCTCGCAGTCTTCAGGAGTCCAGAAGGAGATACCGTAACAGTTGAAGCACTCCGTGCCGCCCTTGCGGTAGTCCGTTGCATAGCCGTCTTTCTCTGAAAGGCACCAGTCGTCAGTTTCCCTGACGAATGAGCCAAGGTAGTCCGACGATGCGTGGTACTTGCGTATCACGTCCGGATTTGCAATCAGAAGGTCTGCCTCGCAGATATAGCAGCCGCCTTCCAGCAGGTCAAGGGCGGCCCTGGCCGATGAAATGCTGTTGGTGCTGTCATAGAGGGGATTGTCTATGAACTTGAGCCCGGGGTACTTGGTGAGAAGCTCGTCAAAGCACTCTTTCTTGTAGCCGCGGACAATGGTGATGTCCTCGATTCCAGCTTCCAGGAGTGCGTCCAGAAGGGTGTCGATGATGCGTGTGCCGTGAACCTTGACCAGGGGTTTGGGGGTGTCAAGGGTGACGGGAACCATACGGGAACCGAATCCCGCAGCCAGGATGATGGCTTTTTCTGCTGTGTATGTCATATTAAGTTCATTCCCCAGTCATAGACCTTGTCTATAACCGGCGTTTCTATATTGTTCTTTTCTGCAAGTTCCTTTATCCAGCGAAGGCCGAAGGGAAAGTCCTCGGTGAAGTACCTGCTTTCGAAATCGGCCTTCCAGCCGCCCGGGACCTGCACCATGGGGCTGGTAATGTTCAGGAAGGCAGGGATGGACGATATCTTCCGGGTGAGGGAAGCGGCGTCCGTGCTGTCGTAATAGTCCAGAAGGGTAGGGATGCCTTTGACGTCCAGGGCTTCAAGAAGGCGGAAAAACTCCGCGTCCATATCTATCAGTACCTGTGACGATTGGTCCGTCCACTCCCTGTAGAAGAGTATATTGTGATCCCAGACCTGGTTTTCCCGGCCGTTGAAAAGGGAGTAGAGCCTTCCGGTGTGGAGGATGGGATTGGAATTGGTGAGGGATACCTGGAGGTAGTTGTGAGCAACCTCTACAGGCGTCTGGAAAAGACTCTCGAGAGTGCCTGCAAAGGCTTCAGGGAGGTTCTCCATAGCAAGAAGGAGACTCTTCTTGTAGCCAAGAAGCAGGGCGGACCGGCCGTATTCCTTTACCCTGGCGATATAGGGTACCCTCTGGAACCCGAAGAGGCGGGCGCCGGTCCCGAGTATTTCATGGGCAAAGAAGAAAAACCCTGTGCTGGACACCACTGTGCCTACTGCGGCCGTTCCGATGAATGGCCTTATATCCCTGAGGGTCTTTTCAATAAGATATCCGGGGACGCACAGAAGGACGATATCGGCTCCCGCCACGGCCTCTTTCGGGAGGGACGATACGCAGGCCAGAGGCCCTTTGAAGACCTTTCCGTCCGGGTCTGTGGCTTCCACCCTGGAGCGCCAGCTGCCGGGATGGCCGGACAGGATGCTTACCTCCGCCCCGCCGGAGGCGAGGACAGCTGCGCAGACGTGGCCCAGGGAGCCGCCGCCGCATATGCAGACCTTTGTTGCCGGAGCTGTCATGTTTCCCTTTATTAATCCTACAAATATAATAACTAATTTTGGGAGTTTAGGAGAATTATGGATATATTTGCACTGATGATTAACACAGTAGAAACAGCCATCCCGGGAGTGGTGATAGTGGAGCCGATGGTTTTTGGGGACGCCCGCGGGTATTTCTTCGAGAGTTGGAGCCAGAGGGACTTTGACGCCGCCGTCGGCCCCGTTGTCTTTGTTCAGGACAACGAGAGCAAAAGCAGGTATGGAGTTTTGCGCGGTCTCCATTTCCAGAAAGGGGAGTATGCCCAGGCAAAACTGCTGAGGGTAGTGAAAGGCCGCGTTCTGGACGTGGCGGTGGATATCCGCAGCGGCAGCCCCACATTCGGAAAGCACGTGGCCGTAGAACTGTCGGAGAGCAATCACAGGCAGCTGTTCATTCCCCGCGGCTTCGCTCACGGGTTTGCCGTGCTGTCGGAAGAGGCCGTCTGCCAGTACAAGACAGACAATTTCTACAAACGTGAAGCGGAAGGCGCCATTGCCTGGAACGATCCCGCCCTGGGGATAGACTGGCGGCTTCCCGCAGAGGACATAATCCTCTCTGAAAAAGACTCCCGCAACCCCCTCCTTAAGGATATCCGGCTATGAATGTGCTTGTAACCGGGGCCGCCGGCCAGCTAGGGAACGCCCTCAGGCGCGTTGCTCCCGGCTTCATATACTCCGATATAGCCGGGGAGGGAAATGTTTTCCTGGACATCACGGACGCCGATTCGGTAAATGCTTTCGTCAAGGAGAATTCCATCGACGCAATAATAAACTGTGCCGGTTATACCAATGTGGACGGGGCTGAGGACAATCCCGGTGCCGCATATCTTCTCAATGCCACCGCCACCGGGTACCTGGCAGACGCCATCAAGTCCCGTGACGGTCTTCTGGTGCATATTTCCACTGACTATCTCTTTGGCGGAGAGCCTTGTGATGCGCCTATTAAGGAAGATGCAAAACCGTCTCCCCTGGGCGTTTATGGCCTGTCCAAGCTCCGCGGGGAGCAGCTGGTGCTCTCTTCCGGGGTAAAGCACGTCATATTCCGTACCGCATGGCTATACAGCCATACCGGGAAAAACTTTGTGAAGACAATACTCTCTCTCATATCCTCCCGCCCTTCCATAAAGGTTGTGAGCGACCAGACCGGCACCCCGACATATGCAGGGGACCTTGCCGCAATGATTCTCGCGGCTCTTGACAGGTATACTGACGGCACTCTTCCATATGGTATCTACAACTATACCGGGGAGGGCGCGGCGTCTTGGTACGACTTTGCCGTTGCGATAGCATCCATTTCCGGGAATACCTCCTGCGTCATCAATCCCTGCCGCACCGGAGATTATCCCGTAAGGGCAAGGCGTCCGGCATACTCCGTTCTGGACAAGTCGCTCGTGAAAGAGGCTTTCCATGTATCAATTCCGTACTGGAAAGACACTCTTGAAGCTTTTTTGAAATCGGTGGAAAAATAATTTTTTCTGTAAAAAAGCATTAAGAAACACGCAAAATCGGTGAAAATCGTGTGATACCACACTTTTTTTCCACCGATTCATGGTCTTCTGCGCCCGGCCCGCTAGTTTTGCACCAGAACCAATGGCAATCCAGCATGAAACGAAGCATAGTCAAAGGCCGGAAGTATATAACTACCAATACCGTCTTCATAAACGCACTGTCTGCGTGCCGCGTTTCTGTGGCCATCACTGCGCTCCTGCAGTTTCCGGCCTTTTTTGCTTCGTGTACGCAGGAACAAATACAGGTAAGGATAGACAAGGCGCCACACCTGTACAGTTACGGAGCAGTCGATGTTTTTGTTTTTTGCAACGAGGCGCCTTATCTTCTGGACTCTTATCAGCAGTTCCCGTCCACTGATGCGCCCGTGTACGTGTCGTCAGGGCAGGGGAGCAAGATTATAGCGGCATTGTCGGCAAAAGAAGGGGACCTGTATGCAAGGGCGGGCGTGAGGACATATCAGGACCTTTGCCGAGTGTCCTTTCCGCTTCTGGAAGACTCCCCGTCGGCTCCCTGTTTCTATGGAACGGTGACAGTGGGAGAAGGCAGTTCCAGAAGTGCTGCGATGGAAGTTTCGCCCCTCATTTCATCTATCCGGGTAAGGTCCGTCTCCTGCGACTTCGGCGGGCGGCCGTACGAGGAACATGGGTTCCATAATGACCGTCTCTATCTTATAAATGTTGTTTCTGAATTCTGCCCGCTCCAGGCAGAAGGCGGACGCCCGGTTTCCTGGCTTAATTACGGAGCTATGACGGATGACCACCCTTACATCGTGGCTCCCGGGTACGGAGACACAGGCAGGGAAAGGATCTATCCGGATATGGCTCTTTTCTGTTATCCCAACCCCAAGGGGAGCCCTCCGACACGCCTTGTCCTTGAAGGAACAGTGGGTACTGACAGATGCTTTTATCCTATAAATATTGATGTGCCGCGGGGAGGAATGGACGTGAATCTGGACATAACCCTGCACCGGATGGGAACCCAGGATCCGGATTCCCCGGCCGTTCCGGGCACTTATACCGTAGAATACTCAACCGTTCCGTGGAATGAGAAAGAAGCCGTCGTGGAGGATTTTTGAAATATTCCTTCTTTTAGTTTCCTGCACCGAGGAATCCGGGCCTTACTGCCTGTCTACCACTTTCTGTCTGTCACCGCAAATGTTTACAAAGGCGTCAGACCCGGACCCGGTGCTTATATCGGACTATAACCTGCTTATCTACAATGGCTGCGGCGTACTGGAGGAGAGCGTATGGGTTCCAGAAAGGGAAGCCGGGGAGATGGCGTTGTACAGCACCGTGCTGCTGTCCGGGGGGTCTTACACCGTAATGGCTGCGGCAAACCTGGGCTATGCGCTTGGGAACCTTACCATGGACCAGGCGTTTGAATTCCGTCACAACCTCGCCTATCCGGATGAGTACTCGCACGGGATTCCCATGGCGGCGGTTGTCAGGGACGTTCCTTCGGGGGATGTTGTCAAGATACCCCTGGAGAGGCTTATGGCAGCCATAGACGTCAGTCTTGACCTGAGCATGCTGGACCCGGATGTGAAGCTTACACCCGTGGAGGTAAGGATAGGGAAGTGCCCGCAGGCCGCCAGGCTGTTTTCCCCCGGCAGGGCGGAGCGCTTTTTCACGGGTGGCTTTGTCCGCAGCGGACGGGACCTTGACGACCTTAACCGCGGTGGGAAAGTCCGGCTGTACATGCTTGAGAACCTTTCCGGTGACAGGCCGTCCTCATATATAGAAATAAAATCGGCTTACCATGGCAACGGTGGCCACAGTAAGCCGGAAGAATACCTTGTCTACCGCTTCTTTCTTGGCGGAGAGGGCTCCTTTGACATTGCCCGGAACACACTCTGCAGCTTTGTGGTGCGTCCCGTGGGGGACGGCCTGTCCGCGGAGGACGGCTGGAGGGTGGACCGCAGCGGCGTTGATTAGCCGCCGAAGTTGTCGAAGAGGATGCTCTCAGGTTCTACGCCAAGGGAATCCAGAAGGTCGCAGACACACTTTGTCATCATGGGCGGGCCGCACATGAAGTACTTGATGTCCTCGGGGGCCTCGTGGTCCTTGAGGTAGGTTTCGTACATCACGTTGTGTACAAAGCCGGGGGTGTATTTTACGCCTGCGGCATCGGCGGCCGGGTCAGGACGGTCAAGGGCAAGATGGAAGTGGAAGTTGGGGAAATCTTTCTCGATTTCTGCGAAATCTTCCAGGTAGAAGGCTTCCACAAGGGCGCGTGCGCCATAGAAGAAGTGAACTTCCTTCTTGGTCTTGAGAGTCTTGAAAAGGTGCATGATGTGGCTGCGGAGAGGTGCCATTCCGGCGCCGCCGCCCACGAAGACGTATTCCTGGCTGTCGGGATCGTCCTTGGGAAGGAGGAACTCTCCGTAAGGGCCGGAAATCATGACCTTGTCGCCGGGTTTGCGGGAGAAGACGTAGGTTGATGCTATTCCCGGAGGAACGCCGGGGACGAACTTGAAGACGCCCTTGGGCTGGGTCCTGTCAAACGGAGGCGTGGCAATTCGCACGTTCAGTTTGATAAGGTCCTTCTCTGCAGGATAGCTGGCCATGGAGTATGCCCTGATGGTGGGAACGGTGTTCTTGAACTTCAGGGAAGTGATGCCGTACTTGTCCCAGTCGCCCTTGTAGATGTCGGCAACGCCCATATCGGCAAAATCGGCCTCATACTCGGGGATGTCTATCTGGATGTACTCGCCGGACTTGAAGTCGATGTGCTCGCCTTCCGGGAGACGTACGGTGAATTCCTTGATGAAAGTGGCGACGTTCTCGTTGGAGATGACCTCGCACTCCAGTTTCTTTACGCTGAGGGCGCTTTCAGGAACGGCGATGGAGATGTTGTCCTTGACCTTTACCTGGCAGCCAAGGCGCCATCCTTCCTTGATCTGCTTGCGGGAGAAAAAGCCCGTCTCCGTGGGTAGGATGGTTCCGCCGCCTTCCAGTACCTGGAGCTTGCACTGGCCGCAGTTGGCCTTGCCGCCGCAGGCGGAAGGGAGGAAGATGCCGTGGTCCGCGAGGGTATGCATGACGTCGGAGCCGGGGGTGACTTCCAGTTCCTTGGCTCCATCGTTGATGTTTATCTTGACGGTGCCGGAAGGGGTTACGGCGGCCTTGATGACAAGCAGCAGGGCAACCAGAACCAAAGTCACAACCACTATGACCGCAATTGAAAACAGAATGGTATTTGTCATATTGCGGTCCTCCTACAGTGCTATTCCCATGAAGGTCATGAAGGCAATGCCCATGAGACCCACGGTTATGAAGGTTATGCCAAGGCCCTTGAGGGCGTCGGGAACGTTGGAGTAGCTCATCTTCTCGCGGATGGCGGCCAGGGAGACTATGGCAAGGAACCAGCCAAGGCCGGAACCAAGGGAATAGACCGTGGCCTCACCTATGTTCAGGAAGTCTTTCTGCTGCATGAAGAGCGATCCGCCAAGGATGGCGCAGTTCACTGCAATAAGGGGCAGGAAGATACCCAGCGAGGAGTAGAGTTCCGGAGAGAACTTTTCCACCACCATTTCCACTATCTGGACTATGGCGGCGATGACGGCTATGAAGACGATGAAGCTGAGGAAGCTCAGGTCTACGCCTTCGATGAGGGCGTCGGGCGCCAGCACGTAGCGGTTCAGGAGGTAGTTCACCGGAAGGGTGATAAGGAGCACCGCAATCACGGCCAGACCAAGGCCTGCAGCCGTTTTTACGTTCTTGGATACTGCCAGGAAGGAGCACATTCCCAGGAAGTATGCGAATATCATGTTGTCCACGAAGATGGACTTGACGAATAAGCTTAAAGTTTCCATAGGGCGTGTGTTTTACTTTTCCTGAAGGTCTTTCTGGATACTGCGCTGCACCCACACTATGCATCCCAGGAGGATGAGGGCGAAAGGCGGCAGGATAACCAGGTTGTTGGGAACGTAACCGAAGCGGTTCAGGATGTCGATACCGAAGAGGGTACCGCTTCCAAGGAGCTCGCGGAAGAAAGCGACGATGATGAGGATGAGTCCGTAGCCGGCGCCGTTTGCCACGCCGTCAAGGAATGACGGCCAGGGCTTGTTGCCAAGGGCGAAAGCCTCGATGCGGCCCATCACTATGCAGTTGGTGATGATGAGGCCGATGTATACGCTCAGCTGCTTGTCAATGGCGTATGTGGCTTCGAAGCTCTTGAGGACCTGGTCCACCAGGATTACCATCATGGCAACCACAACCAGCTGGACGATGATACGCACGCGGCCGGGAATGGTGTTGCGCAGCAGGGAGAGGATAAGGCTGGAAATGCCGCACACCACAATCACGGACAGAGCCATGACCAGGGCGCCCTTCAGCGTTACCGTAACCGCCAGGGAAGAGCAGATGCCAAGCACCAGGACGGTGATGGGATTGCCCTTGAATATGGGGTTCAGAATGGTTTCTTTGAGTTTTGCATCCATATCTTATTCCTCCTCTTTGCTAAAATAATTTGCATAGGCGGCAAGCCAGGTGTCGATGGCGGCGTCAAGACCCTTGGAGGTCATGGTTGCGCCGGAGATGGCGTCAATCTGGCCGCCCTTGGAGAGGTCCACGACGTTGGCATCGGCAAAACTGGCGGTCTTGCCCACGAACTGTGCCTGGAAGGAAGGATCGTCCTTGATCCTGGCGCCAAGGCCGGCGGTCTCGGACTCGTGGTCGAAGTAGGCGCCGCCCATGGTGACGTTGTCCGTCTCGAAAGAGATGTAGCCCCAGATGGGACCCCACAGGCCTGCTCCGTAGATTGGAACCACCGTGCGTCCGTTCTTGAAGACGAATACCGGGAGCTCCGGCTCGCCGGTCTTGTTGGCTCCGCCTTTGATGTTGTAGTTCTGGCGCTTGAGGGGCTTGGGACCGTATACCTCAAGGTTCTCAAGGTCGCGGATCACGTTCCCGTCAAGGCCGATGGTGAAAGCCTTCTCAATCTCTTCCGTATACTTTTCCAGTTTCTGGGTGTTGGAGAGTTTGTCAAGGTCTGCCTTGGTGCCGTACTGTGCGGCGGTGAGCATCTGTGAGATGGTCTCCGCCTTCTCGTTGGCATCCTGCCTGCTCTTAAGGCTCTGGGAGACAAAGGCAAGCAGAGCAGCCACCACTACCACTATTACAGTGGTGTAAACAAGGGTGTAGATGTTACTGTTTGTATTCATGGCTGCTAGGCGTTAAGGATTCTTTTTGCTCGGCGGTTCACGGCGGCTGTTACCACACAGTGGTCTATGAGCGGTGCAAAGGTGTTCATAAGGAGAATGGCCAGCATCATGCCTTCCATGTAGCCGGGGTTCCAGAGGCGTACTACTACTGCCAGGGCGCCAACCAGGAAGCCATATATCCACTTGCCGGTTTCCGTCTGGGCGGTGGTAACGGGGTCTGTTGCCATGAAGACGGAACCGAAGAGGAAGCCGCCCATGACAAGCTGGTAGTAGCAGGGGAGCTGAGTTGCGCCGGCAATGTTGCCAAGCCAGCCTACCAGGAGGCCGCCGGCAATGCTGGAGACCATAATCTTCCACGATGCTACGCCGGTCCATACCAGGAGGATGGCGCCAAGGAGTATGGCCACCACGCAGGTTTCACCGGTACTGCCGGGGATGAAGCCCCAGAACATATCCATGAAGGAATACTGGCCGACAGCGCCGGAAATGGCGTCGTAGGCGCCTTCGTTGGCTATTGCCAGGGGAGTTGGAGCGGAGATGGCATCCACATACCTCAGCGAGCCCACCCAGGTCTTGGAAACCCAGACGCTGGAACCGGACATGCTGGAAGGATATGAGAAGAACAGGAATGCGCGCGCAACCAGTGCGGGGTTCCATATGTTCATGCCGGTGCCGCCGAAGACCTCCTTCACAAATATGACGGAGAACGCCACGGCAAGTGCCAGCATCCACAGGGGAACGTCCACGGGTACGATGAGGGGAATCAGGAAACCCGTCACCAGGTAACCTTCGTTAACCTCCTCGCCGCGGATCTGGGAGCTTGCAAACTCAATTGCAAGGCCCACCACATATGAGACCACGAACAGAGGGAGCATCCTCAGGAGACCGTACCAGAACATGTGGAAGAAGCTCCAGTCAAGGCCGTAGAGGGTAGAGGTCTGGAGGCCCACGTTGTACATGCCGAACAGGGCGGCGGGTACAAGGGCGATGACCACCATGATCATGACGCGCTTGAGGTCGATGCCGTCACGCACGTGTGCACCCTTTGCCGTTACGGTGCCGGGGACGCGGAGGAAAGTATCGAAAGCGTCGATAGTAGAATGAAGCCAGTACAGCTTGCCGCCTTTCTCAAAAAGGCCAGTTTTCTTTTCGTCTGCCATAGCTTATGCCATTTCTTTGATCATGAGGTCTATACCCTTCTGGATAATGGCCTGGATCTCGTTCTTGGAAGGATCTACATAGTCGCACAGGGCAAGGTCTTCCGGGAGCACTTCGTAGATGCCGAACTTCTCCATCTTCTCAATCTCTCCGGCAAGGCATGCCTTGATAAGGTAGATGGGGAAGATTTCCATGGGGGTGACATCCTCGAAACACTTGGTTTCTACGAATGCGCGGGGACCGCCGTGCAGGTTGGTGTCCATGTCGTATTTCTTGTCCGGGGTGAGCCAGGAGAAATAGCACCAGGACGTGCTGTGCACCTTGGGACGGATGGGCTTTGCCCAGCCGAACCATTCCCTCTCATAGCCTTCGCGAAGAAGGGTGAGCTGATTCTGGAAAAAGCCAAGATAACCGTTTTTGCCAAGGTTCTCTCCGGTGAGGGCGTCTCCGCCGATTACGCGGACGTCCGGGAGGATGTGGGCAATCTGCTCCACGGGGGTGCCGGGAAGGCAGGTGACATAGCCAAGATGGGTTGCCGCAGGGCCTGTTACCGCTACCTTGCGGGTAAGGTCAAGTTTGCCCGTGCGAAGCAGACGGCCGATCGCTGCAAGAAGGGCAGGGTCCACGGTCCAGACCACTTCTCCCTTCTGGATGGGGGCGATGTGGCTTATCTGGACGCCGACGTTTCCGGCAGGATGAGGGCCTTCCACGGTGTGAAGGACGGCGTTCTCTACCTTATGGAATGGGGAACTGGACCACACAGAGGCGTTTACGCAAATGTGGACGGGCGCGAACTTGCCAAGGGCGTCCACCGCGGCCTGGATGTCTTCCAGGGAGTCCTTAAGGGTGAATTCTGTGTCGGGAGCAAGGGGGGCGGTGCTGAAACTGGAGATGAAAATTGCCTTGGGGGTGACCTGGGTATCGGCCATTACCCCATAGGGGCGCTGGACGATTGCGCACCAGAGGCCGCTGTCCAGAAGAACCTTCCTTACATCGGCGGCCTTGTCCGGGACTCCGGTGGGGAAGGATGCGTACTGCATCTGTTCTCCTGCTTCTACCAGGACGGCGAGCAACTTTCTCTTTTCTCCCCTGACGATTTCCTTAACCTTTCCGCTTACGGGGGAGGTAAGGAGAATCTCGGGGTGCTGTTTGTGGCACATGAGGGGCGAACCGGCCAGGACGGGGTCTCCTTCCTTTACAAGGAGTTTTGGAACAAACCCCTTGAAATCCGTAGGTTTCACAGCAACCACGTCAGGCCTTACAACCTTCATTACCACGGGGTTCGCTTCTCCGGCAAGGGGAACGTCGAGACCCTTTTTAAGTACGAGATTGTTGGACATTATAAAAATAGGTTTTGAGTATTTCTTTTATACTGTGCGAAGATACGGATTTTTTTGCTAACTTTGCTTGATTTTATTACGAAATTAACCACTTTAAAACTAATATGAAAAAACTCTTACTGACTGCTATCGCAATCATCGCATCGGGCTCCATGCTCGTCCTCTCCGCACAGGAAGAAAAGGAAATGAAAACCGGTTGGAGCTTCGGCGTTCTGCCCACTGCAACGTATTCCGTCGATAACGGCTTCCAGGCAGGTGCCTTTGGAGACATCTATTATTATGGTGACGGCAAAACATATCCGGATCCCCTCCACAAGATAAGCTGGGAAGGTTCCTACTTCACACACAGCCACCGCATGCGCCTGTATCTCGCATACGACTCCAAGTATCTGATTCCCAACATGCGCGTAAACGCATCCGTCACCTACATGACAGACCCTCTGTACAGCATGTGGGGCTTCAACGGTGCAGCTGCAACGCAGGGCACCGAGAACTATTTTGGTGACAAACACGTGTGGGGCAACAGGGACGTGACCATTCCTGAATCCATTACAAATCTCACCACTCCTACAAACGTGAACTACTACGGCATGAGCCGTAACATGCTCCGCATCCTGGCCAATTTCCAGGGCCGCCTTACGGACAACCTGAACTGGGCGGCTGGCATGAACTTCTGGAACTGGAAGATTGGTGACATGAAGGACAACGGTGTGAAGCAGGATGACGGCAGCACCATGTACTATAACACCAATGCAACCCTTTACAATTTCCTGGTAAACAACAACGTTATCACGGAAGCTGAAAAGAACGGCGGTTCCGCACTGGAAATCAACGCCGGCCTGGTGTACGATACCCGTGACATTGAAGCTGCTCCCAACAGCGGTATCTGGGCCGAGGCTTACCTGAACGGCAACGTAATCGGCCAGCAGTACCTTAAGGCCTGCGTCTATTTCCGTAACTACATTTCCATCCCTCTGGATTTCATCCCTGCCGGACGTCCCGTCTTTGCATATCGTCTTGCATGGCAGCACACCATTGCCGGTGAAACTCCCATCTACATGATCCAGAACAACCCTCTGCTTGTTCAGCGTAACATGATCTCCGAGGGCTTCGGCTCCAGCAACACCATCCGCGGTCTCCGCGAGAACAGAATCCTTGCAGAAGGCATGGCATGGGCCAACACTGAACTCCGTATCAAGCTTGTGAAGTTCACTCTTGCAAACCAGTACTTCTATGTTGCCGTGAACCCGTTCTTCGATGCCGGTATCATCACCAAGCCTTACAAGGCCGATGCCCTTGCCAAGATTGCAGATGCTGACGGAAAGGTTTACGACCCCGTATTTGACAATCTTACGGGAGGCCACAATCCCATTTACGACGCCTCCAAGGTGAAAGAACTCATCTACAGCGGCGGTGCCGGTCTCAAGATTGCCATGAACCAGAACTTCATCGTATCTGCCGACTTCGCAAAGTGCTTCACCGAGGGCATGGACGCCGGTCTGTGGATTGGAATCGGTATCAACTACCAGTTCTAAGAACCCCTGCCGGTATAACCGGTTTCTGATTTCTACCTCCGTCCGGAAAACTTGCGTTTTTTCCGGACGGAGGACTGTTTTTGCCGTCATCCCCGACCAGATCGGGGGATATCATCCACGGAAATGGGGTGTTTTGGTGGATAAGTTGGTGTTTTTACCGGAATGTTGTTGATTATGCTTTTTTTTGCTAATTTAGCGGAGTAATGACGAAGGGATATGAGTGAGATTTTGAAAGATCTGAATCCGGAACAGCTTAAGGCTGTGACGTGTCTGGAGGGGCCAATGCTCATTGTGGCTGGTGCGGGGTCTGGGAAAACCAGGGTTCTTACTTCCAGAATTGCATACTTGATAGAGAACGGGGTGCCGCCTGAACGCATCCTGGCCCTTACCTTTACCAAGAAGGCGGCAGGGGAGATGAAGGACCGCATAGCCCTCATGGTGGGTGCCCGTAAAGCCCGCAGCATCTGGATGGGCACGTTTCACTCCATCTTCATCAGGTTTCTCAGGGAATATGCGGAGTGGCTGGGCTTCCCTCAGACTTTCACAATCTATGACACGACTGACTCTACTAACGCCATAAAAGGAGTAATAAAGCAGCTGGGCCTTGACGACAAGCTCTACAAGCCCAAGGAAGTCCTCTCACGCATATCTCGCGCCAAGAATGCCCTGGTTACCCCCACGCCCTACATGAACGGAACAGGCGGCTACAGGGAAGACGACCGCATTCACAAAAAGCCGGAAATTTATAGGATATACTCCGAGTACTGCCGTGTATGCAAGCAGTCAGGCGTGATGGATTTTGACGACATACTCCTGTATATGAACATCCTCCTAAGAGGCAACCAGGATGCCCTGGCGTCAATATCGGCACGTTTCAGCCATATCCTTGTGGACGAGTACCAGGACACAAACATGGCCCAGTACGTCATCCTCAAAAAGCTTAGCGCCGGGCACCGCAACCTTTGCGTGGTGGGAGACGATTCCCAGAGCATCTACGGCTTCCGCGGTGCGGAGATACAGAATATACTGAGTTTCAGTACAGACTTCCCGGAGGCCAGGACATTCCGTCTGGAAAGGAACTACCGCAGCACCCAGACCATTGTAAACGCTGCAAATACCGTTATCGCCAACAATGAGGGCCGCATCCCCAAGCAGTGCGTTTCCATGGGTGAGGCGGGGGAGAAGATACATGTGGTCAGTTCATATACAGAGCAGGAAGAGGCCATGCAGATAGCGTCGGCAATTCTTACCAGGATGCGCATGGAGCATGCAGAGTATGAAGACTTTGCAATTCTGTATAGGACCAACTCCCAGTCCCGTGCGCTGGAAGAGCAGCTCCGCCGCCGCAACATTCCCTACATGATTTATTCCGGCAACTCCTTCTTCGAGAGGGCGGAGGTCAAGGATATGATGGCCTACTTCAAGCTTGCCGTGAATATAAATGACGATGAAGCCTTCCGCCGTGTAGTGAACAAACCCGCCCGTGGAATAGGTGACACTTCCCTCAGTGCCCTTGCCGCGGCAGCTCAGGAGAACTCCCTGTCGCTTTTCAAGGCGGCTGCTCTTGATAATCTTGAAAGTTACGGTCTCAAGGGCGCTGCAGTTGCCAAAATACGGGCTTTCTGTAACCTTATACTAAACTCAGGTGCCGCAGAAGGCACCGCCTACGATGCAGCCATGACCCTTGCATCGGAATCCGGCCTATACCTCTTCTATAAGGCAGATACCTCCATAGAAGGCCAGTCCCGCTTTGCCAATGTGCAGGAACTCCTGGACAGCGTGAAGGCATATGAAGAAGAGGTCCAGGGCAATTATGTGAACGCCCTCGTGGAAGACGGCGTAGTTCAGGACGCCACTGAAGTTCCTGAGGCCGATATCCCCAAAGTCACCCTCGGGGAGTATCTGGAAAACGTTTCCCTCCTTTCCAGCGTGGATGTTTCGGAGGACGAGACCCGCAACCGTGTTGCCCTCATGACGGTGCATTCCGCAAAGGGACTGGAATTCCCATACGTGTTTGTGGCCGGTATGGAAGAGAATCTATTCCCCTCCGGAGGCTGGCTTCTCACTCCCAAGGACCTTGAAGAGGAACGTCGCCTATTCTATGTTGCCCTTACTCGCGCCAAGAAGGCCGTTGGAGTTTCCTTTGCCAAAACCCGCATGCGTAACGGCAAGCATGAGAGCAACGCCCCCAGCCGCTTCCTCAGGGAGATAGCTCCCCAGTACCTTGACAAGCCCCTCCGCAGGGAGGATTTCATGACATCGGGCGGTATGGACGAAAACTTCTCTGACGAAAGAAATGCTTTCGCACGGCCTTCAGCTCCGCGTGGATTTATTTTTTCGGACGGTGCCGAAAAAACCAAATCCCCGCTTCGCCCTTCTTTCACCACCCAGCGCACATCCTCACCTTCGGTTTCTTCTAAGCCCACATTTGCCCCAAGGCCTGAAATCATCGACGCCAACTTCCAGCCGGATGCCATGTCGTCGTTCAAGGTGGGGGACCGCATAGAGCACAACCGCTTCGGCGCGGGACAGGTGCTTGAGATAAGCGGAAAAATCCCCGAACTGAAGGCGAAGATCCACTTCGATCAGTACGGGGATAAACTGCTGCTTCTGAAATTTGCGAAGCTGCGTCACATTTAGGTTTACATTCCCTTTACCTTTGCAAGGAAGTTACGTACGTGCTCCTCATACTCCTTGGGGTACTTGACGTATGAATTGGCATGTACCGCACCTGGGGTGACCCACATTTCCTTGTAGCCGTTTACCTTGGCGTCGTAGTTCTTCTGAAGGTGGCTGAAGGGAACGAAGTCGTCTGCATCGCCGTGGATGAACAGCATGGGAATGGTGCTCTTTGCAAGCTGCTTCACAGAGGAAGCCTCCTTGAATCCCCAGCCATAACGGCTGCGGCAGACAATGCTGGCGCTGTTGAGGATAGGGAAGGGAGGAAGGTGGAAACTGTCCTTTAGGTTGACGGCGAACTGGTCCCAGACGGAGCTGTAGCCGCAGTCTTCCACGACAGCCTTGATATAAGGAGGAAGAGGATCGCCGCTTGCCATCATAACGGTGGCGGCACCCATGGATACGCCGTGGAGGACGGTGAAATCGTTCTTGAACAGCTTGTAGGCCTCTTCTGCCCATTTTTCAACATCGAGGCGGTCGAACCAGCCCATCTGTATGGCATCGCCCTCAGAGTATCCGTGATACTGGAGGTCGGGAACCATCACGTTGTAGTTGAGGCGGTCCCTGTACATGCGTACCAGATAGAGGAAAACAAAGTGGTTGTCGCCGTATCCGTGAACCACGACGGCGGTGCCCTGTGCATTCTTGGGATCCTTGGCGGGGGCATATACGGCATGAATCTTTTTGTCGTTATGACCAGTGATAGTCATGTCCTTCATGATGCCCTGGGCTTTGAGGCCGTCGTACCAGGCCACAGTGCCGGCTTCAAGGGAATCGGCCTTGTGGCGGGTCCTTTCAATGTCATCCACTCCGTGAGGGTTGGTCACGAGGGCATAGTTGCACATGTACTTGCCGGCAAGGCAACTGGAAGCGGAAATTGCTATGGCGGCAACAGCTGCCATGCGGAATAATTTTTTCATATCGTGGTTATTAGTGATTAGCAGTCGTAGAATTGGTCAACAAGCTTTTTCATGAGCTCCTTGTCATGGTTGGCGGCCTCATGGAGGTTGGAGTCGTCGTAGCTGCGGAGGGCCTTGACTATGCCGTCTATCATCTTTGGACGGAAGACGTCTGCGGCCTCATAGACCTTGCGAACCTCTTCCAGGGCGGTAGCCGATTCTGCGCAGCAGGTGGGAAGCTGCTTGAGGGTGGCCAGTTTGGCGGCATTTTCCGCCTTGTGGATATCCATGTCTACATACTTTTCCTTTGCAATTGCAAGTGCCTTGTCCTCAGGCATTTCCAGGCCTATGCGGCAGGCGGTGCAAAGGCCGGCCATGAGCTGGTAGGTGTCTGCGGAGCAGTCCGGGGAACGCATCTCGAAGGTCTGCTTGAGTGTGGTGTCGCGCGGTACGGACTTCTCTATGGGATTGGTCTTTGCGCAGAGGTCTACACCGGAGGTCCAGCCCAGAGGTACACGGACCAGGGCGCTGCGGTTGCAGTCTCCCCAGCACACGTTGGTGGGGGCTTCCTGATGAGGCACCAGGCGGAAGTATGAAGTGGGGTTCTTGTTGCCGAATGCAGTTATGGACGGGGCCATCTCCATGAGACCTGCTATTGCGCGGAGGGCATATTTGGAGAGTTTGCCGTCCGGGCCAAGGGTGGCATTCCGGCCATCTTTCATAAGGCGCATGTGGATATGCATGCCGCTGCCAGCCTTGCCGACGGTGATCTTGGGAGCGAAGCTGACGTCCAGGCCTCTCTTGTATGCCAGGTTACGGATAACCCATTTTGCCAGCACAAGCTGGTCTGCGGCCGTTACTACGGGGCAGGGGAGGAACTCTATCTCGTTCTGCTCCCATATTTCTCCGTTTAGTGTGAAGTTGCCAACCTCCGAGTGGCCGTACTTGATCTGGCCGCCCGTTGCCGCTACGCACAGCATGCACTCGCGGCGGAAGTCGTTGAGTTTTGCGAATGGTTCGCTCTCATGGTAGCCCTTCTGGTCCGTGGCGGGGAAGAGGTTGTCGGCCTTGCTCACAACATAGTACTCAAGCTCTCCCATGGCCTCGAACTGCAGACCTGTGGATGCCTCGAAGGCCTTTTCTGCCCTCATGAGGGTGGCGTGGGGAGAGCAGTCGAACTCTCCGCCGTTCTTGTCGTAATAGCTGCACAGGAGGCAGAGGGTGGGAACTTCCTGGAAAGGATCCATGAAGGCGGTCCTGTAGCGGGGGATTACGTAAAGGTCGCTGTTGCCGGCTTCTATGAAGGAAGGGAACAGGCTGGAGCCGTCTACGCGCTCACCTTCCGTGAGGACGGTCTCTATGTAGTCCAGGTTGTTTACAGTGAAGTTGAGGGTCTTTATCCTGCCGTCTTCCGCGGGGTACATGAAATCCACCATGCGGATGCCGTTTTCCACGATGAAGCGAAGGATGTCCTCGCGTGTGAAGTTCTCCGGGCGTTTTTGGAGAAATGCCACTACCTTGTTGGGGCTAAGAGCAATCTGTTTGTCCATAGTTTTAATGTAAAACACTCCCCTTGGGGGATGAGGGGAGTGTTCCGGGAGCGAGATACGAGTCTCGAACTCGCGACCTTCGGCTTGGGAAGCCAACGCTCTACCAACTGAGCTAATCTCGCATAAGCATACAAATATACAACTATTTTCCGATAAAATGCCTATCTTTGTAAAAAAGATATCAGCAATGGCAGTTCAGAAACCGTCTATTCCAAAGGGCACCAGAGACTTCGGCCAGAAAGAGATGGCCAGGCGCAATTATATATTCGATACAATACGCAGCGTTTTCCGCACTTACGGCTATCAGCAGATAGAAACCCCCGCCATGGAGAACCTCTCCACGCTGCTTGGAAAGTACGGTGAGGAAGGGGACAAACTCCTTTTCCGTATCCTCAATTCCGGTGATGCCTTTGCCGATGTAGACTTCCAGAAGCCACTCACTTCCCAGGTATGCGAGAAGGGCCTCAGGTACGACCTCACCGTCCCCTTCGCCCGCTATGTGGTCCAGCATCAGAACGATATTTCCTTCCCCTTCAAGCGTTTTCAGATACAGCCTGTCTGGAGGGCAGACCGCCCCCAGAAAGGCCGCTACCGCGAGTTTTACCAGTGCGACGTAGACGTTATCGGCAGTAAATCCCTCCTGAATGAGCTGGAACTTGTCCAGATGGTGGACACCGTTTTCGGCAAGCTCGGCGTCCGCGTGGGTATCAAGATAAACAACCGCAAGGTCCTCACCGGCTTTGCAGAGATTGCCGGCGCCCCGGACAAGGTGGTCGATATCACCGTCGCCATCGACAAGCTGGACAAAATAGGCCTGGAGAAGGTAGAGGAGGAGATGCGGGAAAAAGGCATCGGTGAAGAGGGCATCGCAGTTATCCGCCAGATCCTGTCCCTGAGCGGCAGCGTCCCGGAAAAGGTGGCTTCCATGCGCGGTCTTTTCCAGGGCGGAAGTGCCTCCGGAGTTACTTCAGATGCCGGTCTCAAAGGCCTGGAGGAACTTGAGGAACTGTTCGGCCTAATAGGCGCTGCCGGCATTAAGGCCGATGTGGACCTTGACCTTTCCCTTGCCCGCGGCCTCAACTACTACACCGGCGCCATCTTCGAGGTAAAGGCCCTGGACTGGACCATCGGCAGCATCTGCGGCGGCGGACGGTACGACAACCTCACCGGCATCTTCGGCCTTCCGGACATGTCCGGTGTGGGCATCTCCTTCGGTGCAGACCGCATCTACGATGTCCTGGACGGCCTTAACCTCTTCCCTGCAGCCCTTGAGCAGGTCACAACCCTCCTCTTCGCGGTAATGGGTGCCGATGAGATGCGTTACGTGATCCCCGTCGCCCATGCTCTCCGCGATGCCGGCGTTGCAGTGGAGATTTACCCTGAACCGTCCAAACTCCGCAAACAGTTCGAGTACGCAGAGAAGCGTGGAATTCCGTTCATTTCCATCAACGGAAGCAACGAAATGGAAGCCGGTTCGGTGAACATCAAGAACCTTGTCACCGGTTCCCAGCAGGCTTTCCCAGCGGGAGACATCGCCGCTATCCTGGATTTCCTGCGATAGAGTCTTAATCTGTCCCTTAACTGCGCTTAGAGGTCCATAGCATGTACCCCTAAGTGCAATTTATGCCTTTTTTGCACCTGGCGGTCCATTCTTTGGACCTCTAAGCGCGCTGATGCTGTCTGAAACGGAGAGATGGGAGTCTGTAAAACACAGCAATCCAGCCATTTGGCTGGATTGCGTTTTAGTAGAACACCACTTGAAATTATCGAACCGCTTCATCGAGGACTTCAAGCGGGTGGTGGCGTTCATCCATTGGTGCAGATACAGGCATCTTTTAGTGCCATGATAGGGGACTGATAAGAGTTGAGGCGTATCCCCGGGGTAGGAGAAGCGTTCCATCTTATCATTTTATAATATATTCTACTGCTTAGATATTAAGAACTGTCTTCCTTCCGGGGTGACACTCCCGCTTATGACCTGATTCTGTTCGTCGAAAATACACCGAACAAAACCAAAACTGTGTAGTCGGTGAATCTCTCTATTCAAGTGACTGTAATCACTAATAGCTGCTCCATTTGCAAGAGCAGATAAAACCATCATTTCATTTTTTGTTAAATCAAACATATTACTCATCTTCTTTAAGAATACCAGCATCCTTGAGTGCTTCATTGAGTTTCGCCGTGTTGATGGAGAACCGATACTCGTCTTGATACTCGCCTTTGACTGTAAAAGATAGAACGCTTGACGTGTCTCTAAGAATGCCTATCCAATTACTACTCCACTTATCAGTGTCAATATCTCTAAATCCTGTACGCTCTTGATAGTAGTATGCCTTTTTATTCGGCTTGTCGACTATTTTTGTTCCTTTTTTAGCAGGGCTACCATCATCCCAAATATGGAAATCCTCGGTCCCATCAATGTATTCATCAAATAGAATCTTCCCTTCTACAGAATGCTTTTTTGATATACTATTGAAGTAGTCATATAAAAAAACATATACCCTTAGCGGACTTGATGCTGTTGCAGAATTACTGAAATCCCCATGTATAATTTGCCTAACAAACTTTTCACCTGTAGGTTCGTCAAAATCGTTGACGTAATCACAAATTTCCCAGTCACCGTAAGGAGATTCCTCTACTGGTGATGATGAACTGGAGGAGTTACGACCTCCACAACTAATTAAAAGAAGCAGAACTGAAATAACGCAAATCTTTTTCATAAGGTGTTGACATATTTTGACATACAAAGTTAGCCATTTTTACGAAGGAAGGGGTATCATCTATCGTTTTTTCTTTCAGATGTAATAATAATACTCCGTCGAATCACGCACTTGGCATTCCGGAAGGGCTTCTGTTCGTTTATTCCGTAGTTCCGGAGGTAGGCGTACCCGACCCCGAGGGCATCCTTATCCCAGTGGTCACAAAGGGCTTTCAGGTTCCCGTAGTAGTAATGCTGACCGCCGATTTCCAGATGTACGACCATTCGTTCCTGTTTTCCATTTATATTCGCCATCGTTCCGTTATGTTTATGGAAGACACTGGTAATATCGTTATTTACGAGTCCGAAGGAGGAGATATCCGGCTTGATGTAAGGCTGGAGAATGGAAACGTGTGGCTTACTCAGCAACAAATGGCTTTGTTGTATGGTAAGGCCCCTTCCACCATTAACGAACATATCAGAGACATTTTTGACGATAAAGAACTGCTTCCAGAGGCCTGTAGAAAGAAATTCGGAAATTCCGAATTTCAGCAGAAGGCATCTTACTACTATAACCTCGACATGATTATCGCCGTAGGGTTCCGAGTCCGTTCCAGAAATGGCGTCATCTTCAGGCAGTGGGCTGCTGAACGCAAAGCCGAACGCCACGAATACATGACAATGGCCGACTGGGCAAAGCATCTGGACAACGTCCTTACCATGAACGGCGAGCAACTCCTAGTTGGCTCTGGCTCTGTCAGCCACAAAGAAGCTATCGAAAAAGCAACAGATGAATACAAGAAGTACCAGCAACGCACTTTGAGCGATGTAGAAAAGACCTATCTAGATACCATTAGAATACTGGAAGACAAAACAAAGAAAGGAGGTGACCTAAGTCAAATTGACTTTTTGGTCACCTCCGCTGTGTAGACTACGGTGAAAAATTATCGAACTATATGTGCGGCTTGCAGGTGCTCCAGACGTTTTCAGAAAGTATCAAAGAAGAAAATGTGAGTGATTCTTTGATATGATAGTTGTTTATATCATATAATTTTATTAGTTTTGCGACAAAAGAACAAGAGATATGGAAATACCTTTCGTATATGGCAAAATCGTTGCCGATAATGACTTTACAGACAGGGTAGAAGAGACCAGAAAATTGGTTTCCAACTTTCTTTCTCGGACAAACACCGCTATCATCTCCCCTCGGCGGTGGGGGAAGTCTTCTCTGGTCAACAAGGCGATAGAGTCTGTCGCAAAATTAGACAACACTATTCTGTTTGTGAAAATGAATGCGTTCAAATGCGAGACGCCACAAGATTTTTACGAGTTGTTTGCAAAACGAACCATCGAAAGCATATCTTCCACGGCTGAGACGCTCCTTTCCAACGCAAAAGAATTCATCTCAAGGCTTTTGCCAAAACTGTCCATCTCAGACCCGACTGGCCAATATGAGATGTCTTTTGGCGTAGACCTAAAGAACAATCCTATCGGGGAGGATATTCTGGACCTTCCCCATCAGATAGCAAAGAATCGGAGAAAAAAGGTTGTGGTTTGCATTGATGAATTTCAGCAAATAGGGGAGTTTGCGGATACAGAGCAGTTCCAGAAAATACTAAGAAGTCATTGGCAAGAGCACTCGGATGTGGCCTATATCCTTTACGGGAGCAAGAAGCATATGATGCTCAACATCTTTGGAGAATATGGAAGTCCGTTCTACAAGTTTGGAGATTTGATGTTCCTTCCGAAGATATCCAAAGAAAACTGGGTCGCTTATATCAAAGACCGTTTCACGGAAACCAAGAAGTCGATTTCTGATGATGCCGCCGGACATCTGGCCGATTTGGTCGAGAACCATTCCTACTATGTCCAGCAGCTGGCTCAGTATGCCTGGCTCCGAACGGATAAGGTTTGTTCAGAAGAGATTGTCGATGCCGCATTCCAGGGAATGCTCGATTCACTGAACCTTCAGTTTGTCAACCTGATGGACAGTATGACGGAAAAGCAGCGGAGTTTTCTCTGTGCCGTCAGCGACGGTGTCAAGAATCTTTCTTCCGTTGAAACTCTTTCTCGTTACCGGCTTGGAACAAGCGGGAATATCCGCATCATTAAAGGAGCGCTTAAAAAGGGGGATTTGATTGAAGAGACCGGTCACCAGGTTGAAATCCAGGATCCGTTGTTCAAGCAATGGATTCAGAGGGTATACAAAAAACTATGAAACAGTTTATTCTTGATTCTGTGTAAGCCATTTCCTAAACCAAAGATAGTTATAAGAAACACAAATACAAAAAGAGGAACTATCAGTTAGATAATTCCTCTGTTTAGTAGCGGAGGCAGGACTCGAACCTGCGACCTCCGGGTTATGAGCCCGACGAGCTACCGACTGCTCTACTCCGCGGTTTGGGACTGCAAAGGTAGTAATAAAAAATGAATTTGCAAATTTTTTGTTTTATCTTTGTCTTAGCATCTACTGAACGAGTATGAAACGCTTATTGGTATGCATAGCACTTCTCTGCATGTTTTCCTGCGGCCAAAAGGCTCCGCTGAAGCTCTGGCCGGAAGTGGATCCCCGCATGAGTGTGACTCTGGTTGAGCAGCGCGACGGCTACACCTGCAGCCTCATTGAGTACAACGCCGTGGGGGAGGAACGCCTTCAGGCATATCTTCTGGTGCCGGACGGGGCATCGGCACAGAATCCGTGCCCGGGACTGGTGCTGCTGCACGACCACGGCGCCCGTTTTGACATCGGCAAGGAAAAGCTTGTGAGGCCGGTGGAGAGTGCGCCGGAAGCCGTGAAATCGTCGGCCCTGCAGTGGGTGGATAAGAATATGGACGGAGTCTTCTTTGCAGACCGCCTTGCGTCCGAAGGCTTTGTTGTGATTGTTCCCGATGTCCTTTACTGGGGCGCAAGAAATGTCCCGCAAAAGGACGTCTACGAAGGCCAGAGGGCGGTTTACGACAGCCTTTTGCGCCGTAATGTCATCTGGGCGGAGCAGACTCTGAACGAGGATGCGGCGGCAGCACGGCTCATATCACGCATGCCGTATGTGGCTAAAGTCGGCTGCGCAGGATGGTCCATGGGAGCACACAGGGCGTGGCTTCTGGCGGCATTCTGCAAGGAGATAGAAAGCGGAGCCGCCGTATCCTGGATGACGCTCAAGGAAACGCAGCCCTCAGAGTATAAGGCATCGGATTACTCCATGCTGATTCCGGATCTTCGGGAGAAGTACGATTTCCCGGACATCGCCAGGTGGATATGCCCAAAGCCGTTCCTGTTCCTTAGCGGGACAACGGACCGTCTGTTCCCTTATGAATCCACGTCCAGGGCATTCCAAAGAATGCAGGATATATATAAGGAATCCAGGCATGAGGGAAAGCTCCGCACGGAGTTCTTCGAAGGCGGGCACCACCTTGGAATACCCGTCCAGGATACTGTCAGCAGCTTCCTTTCCGGCACTCTGGGCACACACCCTTGACAAGATAGCTTGCCCCCGTTACAGAGTATCCTTCCGGTATTTCTACCGCAGGAATAGGGGTATCTTCAAAACAATACGTCTTATGGCAATTCTCGCAGTAGAAATGTACGTGGAGGTCGTCGTCGTGACCTTCCGTATGGCTGTGGCAGAACTCGTAGCGCACGCCTTCGCCCGTGTCTTCCAGGACATGCACAAGGTGCGCTTCCTTGAACGCCTGAAGCGCCCTGAAGATGTTGCTTTTGTCAATTGTCTCCAGCATGTCCTCCAGTTCCGTCATGGACAGGGGACGATGCGCATCCGCAAGCGTCCTGGCAATCATGAGCCGGTTGGCAGTTGCCTTGACTCCGTGCTCCAGAAGAATCTTTTCCATTATCCAAGCAGCTCGTCTATCAGTTCCTTGCAGTGGCCGGGCAGGATTATATGGTGGTTGCCGATGGGCCCGGTAAGGAAGTACCTGGCATCGGCAGGGTCTATCTGGACCATTACCTGGGTGCGGCAGAGGTTATCCTCGTACTGGTTGTAAAGGAGCTGGCCCTCGGAGACGAAGTACATTCCAAGGTCTCCGGAGACTTTGAACACGGTTACCGGGCCTTCCGGGAATTCCCCATGTATGCCTACGCCGATTCCGCTCTCAAAGTGGGTGTCGTACTGCCAGTTCTCCACCATGTTGAACGGTATGGTGCAGTGCGCAAACAGCATCTTTCCCGTCTGTGAATCTATGCGGGCGGGGTTGGCCTGGCAGCCGCAGATGCCGGTGAGGGCATGGGAGATCATCATTGTAAGGAGAGCCGGGACATCGCCCTCGCAGGCGGCCGGGATGCCGTCGGAGTTGAACGACGCCAGGGCGAGGCAGCCGGTATTTCCTACGGCGGTGAGGAGGTCGAAACACCTCAGGGTGAAGGCGCTCAGCTGATACTTCTCCACCAGCACTTTAAGTGCGTTGTATATCTGTACCGCTCCGGGGTACGATTTGCGGACATCATCGGCCATGGGTACTTCTCCGGGGGCAGGGGAGCCTTGTGCGTTTGCAATCTCTTTAAGAAGCTCCTCCATGGGAACTTCCACAATCCTTGCGCCCATGCGGTCCATCACCGAGGTGGGATTGGCATGGCTTGATATGAGCCAGTCCGAGGGCTGTCCAACTACTCCTATACGCGCTCCCTGGAGACTCTTTTTCGCCTGCTGTGCAGTTGCAATTACATCTATCCTGTGGCTGATATACTCCGGGCTCCCGTGCAGAACCTCACCCTTGAGCCCCTGCTGGCGAAGGTAGGACAGAATCTCCAGCGACGCCGCCAGGGAGTTGCTCTTTCCCGATGTGAGCAGGTAGTACTTCTCAACTCCGCGGGCAAGCATCTCCGGAAGAAGGCCCTTGAAAATGCCTTCTGCACCGCCTGTACGCACATATATCAGGTCCAGCCCTCCGGTACCGAAGTCACGGAAGTCCGCTCCTTTGAACTCGAACCCACCTTCTGGAAATACCCCTTTCAGAAACTCGTCACTCAACTTCTGCACGGACTCCTCGTTATGTAACCCTGAAGTAATTGTAAATATATTGATCATATTTTTTTACATTAAAGGGCCAAAAAGAAATAAAAAAGGGAAAGCACCTTGTATCGCACCGCTACAACCTCTTACCCTTGCTGCATTCCTGCCCTGGGGGAGTTGGGAGGGAGCTGGTCGTACAAGACTTTCCCGCTGCAAAGTTAACTATTTTCCTCAAACTTTCAAACTGTCAAAGATGAAGGGAAGGATATCGTCCACCTTCTCAAACTTGCGGATACGTTTGGCGCCCACCCAGATGGTCTTGAGCGGGCGGCCGTATTTTTTCTGGTATTCCGCCATGACCTGACGGCAGGCGCCGCAGGGAGAGGCGGGGGATTCACAGAGCTCTCCGTGGTCCGCTCCGGCAATTGCCAGGGTGTCGAACGGGACGTCCGGGTAGTTGGCACTGGCCCAGAACATGGCCGTACGCTCTGCGCAGAGGCCGGAAGGGTATGCGGCGTTTTCCTGGTTTGCACCCTTGACGATGACGCCGTTGGCAAGCCTCAGGGCGGCCCCTACCTGGAAATTGGAATATGGGGAATATGACCCCGCCTGGGACTCCAGAGCTGCTTTTACAAGCTGCTGGTCTTCCGCAGACATCTCCTCAATGGAGTCGTATTCTGTGTAATTGAGTTTCAGTGTTATTTCTTTCATGTTGGAAAGATAAGAATTATTTTGGCTTTAAGCAAATTGCTCTATTCTCTCAAAGGGTTCCGGAAGCGGAGAAGAGCACCTCACGGTCTTTCCCGTGAAGGGGTGGCGGAACACCAGCGAGCCGGCGTGAAGGGCCAGGCGGTGCAGGGGATTGGTCTGGGCGCCGTATTTGTCGTCTCCGGCAATTGGATGGCCAAGGTCTTCTGCATGTACGCGGATCTGGTTCTTGCGTCCGGTGGAAAGCGTGAACTGTGCAAGGGTATATTCCGACGGCCCGCGGTGGCCGTAACCAACTACTTTATAATGCGTTATGGCAAGCTGCCCGTCCTTTGTCTCTGAGGGGGAAGAATACATCTTGAGGGACTTCTCGTTCTCCGACAGCCAGCTTTGCACGGCGCCCTGCTTTTTCTCCAGGCGGCCTTCCAGCCAGGCTGTGTAGGTGCGTTCAATTACAAGTTCCTTCCACTTGCTCTGGAGTATGTCCTTGGAACGCTCGTCCTTGGCAAATATCACCAGGCCCGATGTCCCTTTGTCCAGGCGGTGGACTATCCAGATCTTGGCGGTGGAGCGGTCGGGCTGCTTTCCGCTCAGGATGTCTTCCTTGCGCTGCATCCTTGCCGATACCTTGATATAAGCATTAAGGAGAGCATACAGGGTCTTTTCCCTGTGCCCGCCCTTTGAGGCCGATCCCCGTGCGGTGGAGACGGTGAGGAGGCCTGACGGCTTGTCCACGACTATATAATTATCGTCCTCGAAGACAATTCTCACTCCGGCTTTTATTACCTCTTCGCGGGCATCGCTGCGGGTGGCGCGGGCTATGGAAATGCCCTTGGGGAGTACCGTCAGGCTGTTTCCCTTCCTGAGCGGATGGTCAAATGCGGTGACGCTCTCACCGCCCACCAGCACCTGCCCCTTGGAGAGCATGTTCTTTACGCCGGTCTTTGACTGGCCGGGAAATAGCTCGTAGAGGTACTCGAGTAGAGGGGCGTCGCGGGTGACTTTGAATTGTTGTCCGGTCATAGTTCTTCGATGTATGTGTGAAGTTCCCTGGGAAGCAGGCCCAGGAACATGTCCAGAGTTCCGTGCGGGATAATTATGGTTTCAAGGGACTCGCAGTCGTCGAAGGCATCGTCCCCGATAATCTCTATGTCGCGTCCCAGCTTTATCTGGTAAAGGTTTATGCAGCCCTGGAATGCGCGCGGTCCTATTACCCGGAGGCCCTTCGGGAGGGTGATCCTTTCAAGCTGCCAGCAGTCCACGAACGCGGCCTCGCCTATGAACAGCAGGGATGCGGGAAGCTTTATGGTCTCCAGTGCTCCGCACTCTGAAAATGCTTCTGCGCCTATATGGGTGAGGGTCGGGGGGAGTTTGATATGCTCCAGGAAGGAGGAACGCTCTTCAAGGGGAATCTCTTTGCCGACCGGGGTGTCCGCCATATAGTCCTGGAATGCGAAAACGCCGTCACAGATTACCCTGCAGCCTTCCCTGACCTCCACTTCCGGAGGGAAGTTCTCCGCGTCCAGGAGAAAGGCGCCGTCGGAGGAGTAGCTCAGGCGGTTGGCGTCGTCCCAATCGTCCCTTGCAAACTCCTTGGGGGAAGGAGCTGTGGGGACAGAAAGAATATCCTGGAGGGTCATGCTAGAAGGTCTTGATGAAGTCGATGTCTTTCTTGAGCATCACTTTTGGGTCTGTCTTGCATACGCGCTGGAAAAGCATGAACTGGTATGCAGGGGAGAGATATACGCGGTGCTCGTTCTTGCCCTTGCGCCACCACTTGTAGAAGGCGACGGGGTCCGTATCGAAAGGTATCTTTGCAGGAATCTCGGAGGGGAAACCAGGGAAGTCGATGAGCATCTTGAGGCCGGTAATGCGCTTGTAGTACTCGAAGTCTGCCCGGCGGAGTTTGGAGACAAGGGGAGCGAAGACCTCGTACTGGTCTACCTGGAGGACTTTCTCCTTCACTACCATCTTGTGAATGCGGACCGGATCCTTCACCACCCACTCGCCAACTCTCATAGTTACAGGACCTTCCTCGCATTCAAGAGTAAGGAGGTCTTGTGACAGATAGATTTTTTCCTGGCTAATAGGGTGGGTTTCCATTGTTTCACACACGTAATAGCGCAAATATATGAAAAATATTTCTTTTTTCATTGTTTTTTTTTAACTTTGGGGTTGATAACAGCGCAATAACCTCTAAATTTTATAAATTATGGCTTACAAAATCATCGACATTCAGGGTATCGGCCCCGTTTATGCAGAAAAACTCATCGCTGCAGGCATTGAAACCGTAGACCAGCTTCTTGAAAAGGGCTGCTGCCCCAAGGGCCGCAAGGAACTTGAAGAGAAGACCGGCATCCGCGGAGACCTTATCCTCACCTGGGTCAACCATGCAGACCTGTTCCGCGTAAAGGGCGTAGGTCCCCAGTTCTCCGAACTCCTCGAAGCCGCAGGTGTGGACACCGTCAAGGAGCTCCGCAACCGCAACGCCGCCAACCTGGCTGCCAAGATGCTGGAAATCAACGAGGCAAAGCACCTGTGCAAGCGCACTCCCGTTGAGAAGGAAATCCAGAAGTACATCGATGCCGCCAAGGCTCTCGAGCCCAAGGTGACCTACTAGTTAAAAAAAATTATTTTTTATTTGGAGTTTCAGTTTTTTTGCTTACCTTTGCAATCCCAAACCGCAAGGTAAGGGAAGTTCACTGAAAACTTGGTGCGGTAGTTCAGTCGGTTTAGAATACCGGCCTGTCACGCCGGGGGTCGCGAGTTCGAGCCTCGTCCGCACCGCTTAAAACGCCTCTACAGATTGCTGTAGAGGCGTTTTTATTATGGTATGTCTGGTTTCGGCTACTGATTATATCACAAATAGATTTATTTCAAAACAAGGGTCTGGATATACCCCACGGTATTGTTGTCTTTGGTGAAGAGGGAATCCTGGGCAAGATACTGGTTCATCTTCTCCACCAGGGCGTCCTTCTGGAAAAGGAGCTGGTTGCGGATAACTGACGATGACAGGGTAATGTAGAGCTTCCCGCCGCGGAAATAGCGCCTGAGGGTGTATGGGGCGGCGCCGGAACATGCGTCCCAGGCCTCGAAGATGCGCTGGGTGTTGAGCCCGGCGGCAAGTTTCATCTGCTTGATGTAGGCCGATACCAGCTGATCCATGGTCACGGCCTCTTTCCTATGTATATATACAGTTCTCTTAGGCTCTGGCATGGAATTCTCCTTTTACGGTGTCAAAGTATGCGCGGTCTTCCGTTATGCGGTCTACGATGCCGCTGAGGCGGGAACTGTCCGTATCGGTAATGAAGATCTGGCCGAAGTCTGACCCCGCGACCATGCCTATGAGGTTGGATATGCGGCCAAGGTCCAGCTTGTCGAATACATCGTCCAGAAGGAGGATGGGAGGGAAGCCGTAGGACTTGGTCATTATGCTGTACTGGGCGAACTTGAGGGCTACCAGGAAGGATTTCTGCTGTCCCTGGCTGCCGGCGTGGCGGATGGGGTGGCCGTCCATGAGGAAAAGGAAATCGTCCCTCTGCGGGCCCGATGATGTGAAGCGGAGGGCAAGGTCCCTGTCCCTTCTGGCCGCGAATAGCCGGGAGAGGGGAGTGGACTCGGAATCTGCCTTATACTCTATGGAAACGCTTTCCCCGCCGCCGGAAATGAGACGGTAGTACTCTGCCACCACGGGCTGCAGGCTGGCTGTGAACTCTCTTCTTGCCGATACAATCTTTTGGGCCAGAGGTTCCATCTTAAGGTCCAGGACGTCAAGGAGTTCCGGACTTGGGACATCGGATTTGAGTATCTTGTTGCGCTGGGCCAGGAGACGGTTGTAGCCCTGTGCGGCGGCAAGGTATTCACGGTCCATCTGGGAAAGGACGGAATTCACCAGGCGGCGCCTGTCTTCACCGCCCTCGCTCACAAGGGCGATGTCTCCCGGGGAGACCATCACTACGGGAAGCAGGCCGATGTGCTCGCTCATCGTGGCTACCTGCTTTCCGTCCCGGCTGAGTTTCTTTTCCCTTTCCGATACGGTGATTGAAAACAGGGAGGTGCTGCCGTTTTCCATTGCATAGGTGCCGCCTATGGCGAAGCCTTCGCTGCCGTAGCGCCAGTTCTGCCGGTCCGGTCCCGGGAAGGCGCTCTTTGTCATGGAAAGATAGTAGATTGCGTCCAGAAGATTGGTCTTTCCCTCTCCGTTGTTGCCGCTTATGCAGTTGACGTTGGGAGAGAAGGAAATCTCCTGGAGTGCTATGTTCCTGAAGTCCCGGACTACTATTTTCCTGAGTGTGGGCATGGTACTGTAGATTAGATTGCAAATATATAATTTTTTTCGTAATTTTGCAGGCTGTTATGGCAGCAAGCCTTTAACCAGACTAGAGTAAATAATTAATATATGGCAAAGATTACCAAAGCAGAGGAACGCCAGCAGAACGTTGCAGAGGCAGTTTCCAAGACAGAAGAGTTCTTCAAGAAATACTCCAACCTCATCTATGGTTGTGTAATCGGCGTGCTTGTGATAGCACTCGCCGTAATCGCATACAACCGCTTCATCCTTCAGCCCAAGAAAGCCCAGGCAGTGGACCAGCTGGCCCAGGCGGAGCGCTGGTTCGAGGCCGGCGAGTACGAGCTCGCCCTCACAGGTGACGACAACTCCCTTGGCCTTGAAGACATCATCTCCAAATACGGTTCCAAGGCTGGTGAGGCAGTTTATCTTTATGCAGGTATCGCCAAATACCGTACCGGTGCCTACGAAGATGCCCTTTCCCTCCTTAAGAAGTACAACGGCAAAGATCCCATCATGCTGGGACGTGCCCAGGCCTGTGTAGGTGACACCTATGTGGAGCTTGAAGATTACTCAAACGCAATCTCCTGGTTCACAAAGGCTGCAAAGACCACTGACAACGTGTTCGCCGCAGGTTACCTCCTCAAGGCAGGCATCGCCGCCGAAGCTCTTGGCGACACCGCAAAGGCCCTTTCCTTCTACAAGGAAATCAAGGACCAGTATGCCAACGCCCCCGAGGCCATGGAAATTGACAAGTACATCACCCGCATTGAAACAGCAGAGTAGTCATGGGAAGAGCATTTGAATTCCGCAAGGAGCGCAAGCTGAAGCGTTGGGGCCACATGGCCAAGACCTTCACCAAACTTGGCAAGGAAATCACCATCGCCGTCAAGCAGGGCGGCGCAGAGGTTACCGGCAACCCCCGTCTCCGTGCCCTCATAGCAGAGGCCAAGGCAGAGCAGATGCCCAAGGACAACATCGAGCGTGCAATCAAGAAGGCTACAGAGGCCAAGACCGGAGACTTCAAGGAACTGGTATACGAGGGCTTCGGCCCCTTCGGCATCGCCTATCTGGTAGAGGCCGCAACGGACAACAACACCCGTACCGTGGCTAATGTCCGCAGCTATTTCACCAAATGCGGCGGTTCACTCCAGACCAGCGGCAGCGTGGCCTTCATGTTCGACCACAAATGCGTCTTCCGCATCAAGGAAGACCCGGCTAAGCCCATCGACATCGAAGAGCTTGAGCTTGAGCTCATTGACTTCGGCGCAGAAGAGGTCTTCAAGCAGGAGGTGGAGGATGAGGACGAGAACGTCCACGTAGAAATCTCCATCTACGGAGACTACACCGCCTACGGCCAGATTCAGAAGTACATCGAGGAAAAGGGCTACGAGCTTGTTTCCGGCGGTTTCGAGCAGATTCCTAACGTGGATCTCAAGGAGGTCACCCCTGAGCAGCGTGCCACCCTTGACAAACTCACCGGCCTCCTTGAGGACGATGAAGACGTCACAAACGTGTACACCACCATGGCTCCTGAGGCTGAGTAATCAGGATTCAAACCAGTTAAGGAAGGCTCCGACCCTCGCTCTCGAGACCGTGAGGTCCGCAGAGGCAGGAATTCCGGAGCAGAGTGAGAGTTCCAGGCGGCTGCCTGGAACTTTTGCTATGCTGTCTATTGCCCCAAGGGACATGATGCAGCTCCTTGAAATGCGGAAGAACAGCCTAGGATCAAGCTGGCTCTCCAAGGCATCAAGGGAGTAATCCAGGGGCTGGCTGGCGCCGGAGCGGGTTACCAGGAAAGTGCTCTTTTTCTCCGCGTAGAAATACGCTATTTCCTTTACGTGGACGGGGACTATCTGGTTATTGAGATGCACGACGAATTTTTCTTTGTACCTGGAGGTCTCCGCCCTGTATAGCTGGAGGGTTTTTTCCAGGTTCTTGCTCTTCTCCCTTTCCAGTTCCATCTGGTTTCTCATCTGGAGGACAAAGAATATCAGAAGAAGAAGGCCGAAAGCTGCAACCTCGGCAATGAGGCGTACGCTTCTGGAGCCTATACCAAGGCTGGAACTGGAGAATATGATATCTATTGCCACCCTGAGGCCGAACACTATCACCACGGACGCGACCAGCCAGCCTATGTTCTCTTTCCAGAACACCTTCCTGTCTACGCGTGCCGGCTTCAGAAGCTTAACGAGGAGTAAAAGCCCCCAGCCAAGAATCTCTGTAGTAATAAATGTGGAAAGGGGGTTGATTCCTATTATTGAAGCTCCAATGTTTCCAAGGATAAAGCCTAGTATATTGGCGAGGACGATGGTTATGGCCGTGAATTCTATTGAAAGGGACTCTTCCAGGCAAAGGATCACTACCATTGCCATTGTAGCAAGGGTGAGGATAAGGGAGTCCGGTATACCAATATAGTGGCAGGCTATGCACAGACCTGCATGCAGGAGGGCAAAACCGTGTATTATCAGATGTGCTCTTTTTTGATTCATGACGCTAATTTATAAAAAATGGGTCGAAACTCCAAATTCGTCAGCAGTTCGTCTCTTGAAATCTACCGTTCGTCGGGTTTTTCCGTCCGTTCGTACACGCGCACATACGGGGTTTCGAGCCCTTTCGTATCTTTGCATTGCTAAACTGATAACCACTCATGAGTTCCAAACGTAGTTTAAGCTTTGCTCAGCTTGTTAACCTGAGCTTCGGATTCTTCGGCGTGCAGATTGCCTATGCGCTCCAGAGTGCCAATATCAGCCGTATCTTCGCAACCCTTGGTGCAGATCCCCATCAGTTGTCTTTCTTCTGGATTCTCCCGCCCCTCATGGGAATGATAGTCCAGCCGCTCATCGGCAAGTACTCCGACAGGACGTGGTGCCGTATGGGCCGTCGTAAGCCTTATCTTCTGGTGGGCTCCATCGTGGCGGTCATTGTTATGGCCCTTCTGCCCAATGCCGGAAGCCTCAGTTTCACCACAAGGCTTTTCCTGGGGCTTAACGGTGCAATGTGGTTCGGCCTGTTCTCCCTTATTTTCCTTGACACTTCCATCAACGTGGCCATGCAGCCGTTCAAGATGATGGTGGGGGACATGGTGAACGAGGAGCAGAAAACCACCGCATACAGCATCCAGAGCTTCCTCTGCAATGCCGGAAGCCTGGTGGGTTACCTCTTCCCCATATTCCTTACCTGGATTGGAATTGCCAATTCGGCCCCCAAGGGAGTCATTCCGGATTCAGTGATTTATTCCTTCTACGGCGGTGCTGCAATCCTTATCCTCTGTGTCCTTTATACTTTCGCCAAGGTTAAGGAAATGCCGCCCAAGGAGTATGCCGAGTTCCATGACATAGACCTTTCCAAACAGGAGGAAGCCCCCAGGGAGGGCCTCCTGAAGCTTCTGGTGAAGGCTCCCAAGACTTTCTGGACTGTTGGGCTTGTACAGTTCTTCTGCTGGGCAGCTTTCCTATATATGTGGACGTACACGAACGGCGCAATCGCGCATAACGTGTGGGGAACGGCCGATACCGCTTCTGCAGATTATCAGGCCGCGGGCAACTGGGTTGGCGTCATTTTCGCCGTCCAGGCCATTGGCTCCATGCTCTGGGCCCTTGTACTGCCCCGTTTCAAGAATGTGAAGGTGGCATACATCGTTTCGCTCCTCGTTGGTGCAGCGGGCTTTGCAAGCGTGTTCTTCGTGACCAACCAGTATGTTCTGTTTGCAAGCTTCCTGCTCATAGGCGCTGCCTGGGCGGCAATGCTGGCACTTCCTTTCACGCTCCTTACCAACGCCCTGCAGGGCAGCCCTTACATGGGCTCTTACCTTGGCCTTTTCAACTGCACCATCTGCCTCCCGCAGATTGTGGCAGCAGCAACCGGCGGCCTTGTGATAGGGCTTGTGGGCGGCAGTCAGCCGGCCATGTTCCTTGTGGCGGCAGGATTCCTGGTGCTGGGCGCCGTTTCAGTGAGATTTATCAAAACCAAATAACAAAATATAACCAAACTAACTGCTTAATCAACTAATGAAAAGGATTTTAACTACAGTAGCTCTACTGCTGGCAGTAACAGCTACAGTATTCGCCCAGGGCGGATACCAGGTTAAAGGCGTGGTTGAGGACGCAATGGGTCCGGTAATCGGAGCCACCGTCATGGAGGCTGGTACCACCAACGGTACCTCGACAGGCCTCGACGGAGACTTCGTACTCCGCGTATCCGGCGCCAACGCCACCATCGAGATCAGCTGCATCGGTTATGCAACCCAGACATTCAAGGCATCTGAGGTTCCCGCCCGCATCCTGCTGGCAGAGGACACCCATTTCCTTGACGAGGTCGTGGTCATCGGTTACGGTACGGTCAAAAAGAGTGACCTCACCGGCTCCGTTGCAACCGTCAAGGCTGACGAAGTGAACAAGGGTGTCATCACCACTCCCGCAGACCTCCTGCGCGGCAAGAGCGCCGGTGTGGTTGTCACTGCCGGTTCCGGTATGCCGGGCGCAGGTGCAACCATCCGCGTGCGCGGTACCTCATCACTGAGTGCAGACCAGACCCCTCTCATCGTCATCGACGGCCTGCCCGTTTCCAATGACGGCATCTCCGGCATGGGCGACCCTCTGTCCACCATCAATCCCGAAGACATCGAGAGCTTCACCGTCCTCAAGGACGCCTCCTCCACCGCTATCTACGGTTCCCGTGCATCCAACGGTGTTATCGTCATCACTACCAAGAAGGGTGCAAGGAATGCCAGCAAGATTCCCGCGGTGGCAATCGACTACACTGCTTCCGTGAACACCGTCGCCAAGTACAACAAGCTTCTTGACGCAGACGGCATCCGTTCCCTCATCCAGGATTTCTACGGCGCAAACTCCGCCGCTGAGGCCCACCTTGGTACTGCAAACACCAACTGGCAGAAGGAAATCTACCAGGTTGCCCCTACCAATGACGTCAACCTGAGTCTCAACGGCCGTGTTGCCAATATCCCTTACCGCGTGTCCGGTGGTTTCATCGACCAGGTTGGTACCCTCAAGGGTTCCCGCATGGACAGGGCCACCCTCTCCGTGAACCTGGCTCCCACTTTCTTTGACAATCACCTCACTGTGAACCTCAACGGAAAGGGCACCTACACCATCACTGCTTTTGCAAACCAGGATGCCATTGGCGCCGCCAACCACTACGATCCCACCAAGCCCGTCTATGACGAGAACGGCCTTAACGGCTTCAGCACCTGGTACGACGAGAGCGGCAACATCAACACCATGGCAACCATGAACCCTGTGGGCCTTCTGCAGGCCAAGACAGACGTTGCTAACGCTGTCCGTTTCATCGGAAACGCCCAGTTCGACTATAAGATCCCCAGCTTCGAGAAACTCCGCCTCAACCTGAACCTCGGTATAGACAAGGCAAAGAGCGGCGGCATCACTGAACTGGCTCAGGGCTCCGAGGCTTCTTACCATAACACCAACCAGTCCGGAGGCGGTTCCCACACGGAGTACTCCTATGGCCGTACAGACAGGACCCTGGAGTTCTATGGCGACTACAACGACACCTTCGGAGACACCAACCTTGACCTCATGGCCGGCTACTCCTGGCAGCACTTCTACAGCGAGAGCCAGAGCAGTTCCAAGCGTATCAGCGACGAGAGCTCCCTCGGAGAGAGCGTAGGCAAAGGCGAGCTTTACCTGGTATCTTTCTTCGGCCGTGCAAACTACAGCGTAGCAGACAAATACCTTGTAACCGCAACGCTCCGCGCCGACGGTACTTCCCGTTTCCAGAACCACAAGTGGGGTATCTTCCCCTCCGTGGCATTCGGCTGGAACATGCTTAAGGAAAGCTTCATGAGTTCCATGGCAGACAAGCTCTCAACTCTGAAGATGCGTCTTTCCTGGGGCCAGACCGGCCAGCAGGCAGTGGGCGGATACTACGACACGTTCGCACAGTTCCTCACCACCCAGCTTGGTTCCTATTACTTTACGGACGCTTCCGGCAACTATACCAACCCCATCGCAGCTCTGGGTTATTCCGCAGACCTCCGCTGGGAGACCACCACAACCTACAACCTCGGTTTTGACTGGGGCATGAACCAGGACCGCATCACCGCATCCCTGGATCTCTACAAGAGGGACACCAAGGACATCCTCAACTACATCCCCGTTCCGGCACTGTCCAACCTTACCAACTACCTCAACACCAATATCGGATCCATGACAAACACCGGTGTTGAACTGGATATAAACGCAGTGCTCATGGAAACCAGGGACATCAGCTGGACCGCAGGCTTCAACGTTGCATACAACCACAACGTTATCACCAAGCTCACCGCGGCTGACTCCGACGCCACCGGCGTAGAGACCGGCGGAATCTCCGGCGGTACCGGAAACAACGTACAGCGCTTCCAGGTAGGCCAGCCCATGAACGTGTTCTATGTGTACCAGCAGGTATATGACAAGGAAGGCAGGCCCATCAGCGGCGTCTATGTAGACCGCAACAACGACGGCCAGATCAACGCTGACGACAAGTACTTCTATCACAAGCCTTTCGCAGACTTCACCTTCGGTTTCAACACCAGCTACACCTATAAGAACCTCACCGTTGCCCTCAACGGACACGCTTCCCTTGGCAACTGGGTCTACAACAACGTAGCATCCGACACCGAAATGCTTGCAGACCTCTGGACCAACAGCTTCATCGGCAACCGTCTTGCTTCTGCAACGCACTCCCGCTTCTCCCAGGCTCAGTACCTGTCTGACTACTACGTGAGGGATGCTTCCTTCCTGAAGCTTGACAACCTCACCGTCAGCTACAACTTCCCCAAGCTCTTCGAGATTGTGAAGGACCGTCCCGCAGCACTCACCGTGTTCGGAACCATCCAGAACCTTTGCACCCTTACCAGGTACGACGGTATCGACCCTGAAGTATACGGCGGTATCGACGGAACCATGTATCCCCGTCCCCGTACTTTCGTAGGCGGCGTCAAGTTCAACTTCTAATCCGGCCAAAGAAATGAAAACTATCAATTATATCCTTGGTATCGTTGCAGCAGCTGCAACCATTACCTCCTGCGTCGGAGACCTCAACGTAACTCCTATCGACCCCAACGCCAATACGGCTGATAAGGCCCTTGTTGACGAGGCATCTTTCCAGAGCTTCCTCTCCGGAGTGTATCTGGGATTTGCCACTTCCGGTTACTACGGAGCCAACGGCTCTCCTTCCATTTCCGGTCTTGACGGCGGTGCTTCACAGTACATCCGCGGTCTGTATCATCACAGCGAACTCACTACAGACGAGTCCGTATGCGGCTGGAACGACCAGACCATCAAGAACTTCCACTATATGAACTGGACCACGGACGACTCCTTCATCTATGCCTTCTATTCCCGCATCTTCATGCAGGTGGGCATGGCCAACGAGTTCATCCGCGAGGCCAAGAACACCCCGGTGGAATTCGCTTCCAAGCAGCAGATGATTGACGAGGCCCGTCTCCTCCGTGCCATTGCATATTACCATGCAATCGACAACTTCGGAAACGTCCCCTTCGCCGATGAAACTGCTATCGTGGGTGTTAACCCCGACCAGATTTCCCGTGCCGACCTTTATGCATGGCTTGAGAAAGAGCTTGTAGACCTCGTGGACAACAGCACCCTTCCCGCAAAGGGCGCTACCACCAGCCGCGCCAGCAAGGGTGCTGCACAGTTCCTGCTTGCAAAACTCTACCTCAACGCCAAGGTTTACACCGGAACAGAGGCATACGACAAGTGCGCCGCTGTCCTCAAGAACCTCATCAATGGCGGTGGTTATTCCCTGCACACCTCTTCTGCCGGAACATATCCTGCATACCAGGAGCTCTTCCTCGCAGACAATGACCGCTGCAATGATGAAATCATCTTCGCAGTGGAGCAGGACGGTGTAAACACCACCAGCTACGGTGCTACCAACTACATCATCTTCGCTTCCACCGGCGGTGAGATGGATCCTGCGGCAGCAGGCATTTCTTCCGGTTGGGGCGGCCTCCGCATGACTCCGGAGTTCTACAACAAGTTCTCTGACGGTGATGCCCGTAAGCTCTTCTACACCGCAACCCAGCAGGCCAGCATCGACGATATCGGCGAGTTTACCCACGGCTATGCCTTCATGAAGTTCCTCAACATGACTTCTGCAGGTGCCGCTGGTAAGGAATCCGGCTTTGTCGATACAGATTTCCCCATGATGCGTTATGCAGACGTTCTCCTCATGGCGGCAGAGTGCGAACTCCGCGGTCAGGCAGTTGACGGGTATGCCGGTTACAAGGCCGTCCGCCAGCGTGCAGGCCTCAGCGCCACCGCTCCTGCAAACCTTGACGAGGTCCTCGACGAGCGCGCCCGCGAACTCTATCAGGAGTGCTGGAGGCGTAACGACCTTATCCGCTTCGGAAAGTTCACTTCCGGTTACAACTGGCAGTGGAAGGGTAACGTGAAGGAAGGCAAGGATGTTGACAAGGGCAGGGAACTGTTCCCCATCCCGGACAGCGACCTCCTTGCAAACACCAAGCTTCAGCAGAACGAGTACTACAAGTCTGCCGAATAATAATATAGGAATATGAAAAAGTTATATGCTATACTTTCTGCAGGTGTCATGGCCCTCATGGCAGTGTCCTGCGTGCAGGAGCAGTTTGCCGTATACGATGAAACCAAGATTACAGCTCCGGTGCTTGGCACCTACAATGTAGCCGAGGACGTCATTACGGCCAACTACACCCCTGCCAAGATGGAGCTGGGCTTTAACGAGAATATCGCCCCTTCACACACCCTTGCCGTCGTATCCCTTAACGGTGAACCCCAGAGCAAGTCTCTTACCACCACCAACGACGGTGCAACCCTTACCCTCAAGACCGTGAACCTTGCCAAGGCCCTCATGACCCTCGGTGCAAAGGAAGGCAGCAACGCAAATGTTGAACTCGCAGTCCGCGCAACCCTCCAGGATGTGGCTAAGGATAACGGTGTCAACGGTTATAAGGATTCTGAGAAGCACATTGTCATCAGCGGCTTCGCTGTTGTTATCCCCGAGCAGGTAGGAAGCCCGTACGAGGAGTACACCGAGGCTAGTGCATGGAGCCTCATCGGCGCCATGGCAGCATATGAGATCAACTGGGACGGCGACCTCAACATGTGGGCAACCGCCGACGGAAACCAGCATGTTGCCGCTCACGTCACCCTCAAAGCCGGTGACGAGGTCAAGTTCCGCAAGGACCAGGCCTGGACTGAGAACATGGGCGGTGACTTTGCCACTGTCGGCGACGAATTCGCAGTAGCCCAGGATGGTGCCAATATCAAGATTGCAAAGGACGGTGTCTACGACCTCTTCCTTGACCTCTCTGCAGGTACTGCAATCGTGGCAGAGGCCTTCGATCCCTATCCTGATTTCAATCAGGCCTCCAACTGGACCGTCATCGGTGCACTCTCAAAGGTAGGTATCAACTGGGACGGCGATGTTGACATGGTCAGCGACGGTACCGTAAGCGCCGCTTTCTCCGTAGCCATCGGTGCTGATGATGAGTTCAAGTTCCGTCAGGACAAAGCATGGACAGTGAACCTGGGTGGTGAATTCGGCGGTATCGATACCGACTTTGCCGTAGCTCAGGACGGAGCCAACATCAAGGTTGGCACAGAGGGTGTCTACGACCTCTTTGTGGATCCTTCCGCAAGCACTGCCAAGGTAAGCCCTGCCGCCGGCGTCAAGGTCTCCACCAAGATCGGTGCCGACACCCCGGAACCTCCTCAGCCCGTGGAGGTAAAGGGATGGAACATCATCGGCCTCAACGGAGACTGGGATAACGACGTCCTCGCTACCGAGAAGGACGGTGTCTGGACTGCCTTCATCACTGCATCAGAAGCTACCACATTCAAGTGGCGCAAGGATGGAGGATGGGACGAGAACTATGGCGTTGCCGATGGCGCAACCGCTACCGTAGGTACTCCTTTCGCCGTTTCAAACGGCGGTGCAGACATCCCTGTGGAAGCCGGCTTCTACAAGGTTGAACTCAACCTCACCAATTCAGAGGCCCCTACCGTCACTATCTACAGCGACTTTGAGATCTACTCCCTCATCGGCGACTTCAACAGCTGGGGTGGCGACGTTGACATGACAGAGACCGAGCCCGGTATCTGGGTAAGCCCTGCTACCGCCCTTACCGCGGCGGGCTTCAAGATCCGCAGCGGCCATGACTGGTCCCTCAGCTATGGCGGTACTCTTGTTGAACTTGGCGTTGAATTCGACGCAGTGAGCGACAACGGTCCCAACATCGCTGTTCCTGCTGACGGAGAGTACATCGTCACCTTCAACAAGAACACCCTCAAGATAAAAGTGGATCCCGCCCTTCCTTCCAACACCTGGAGCCTCATCGGCGTAAACGGTGATTGGAACAACGATGTATTCATGTCTGAGGTTCTTCCCGGTGTCTGGGTGAGCCCCGAGGTTGAAATCACCTCCGCAGGCTGGAAGATTCGTTTCAACCATGGCTGGGACGTGAACCGTGGCGGCGCCCTTGATGCAGAGGGTGTCTTTGCCAAGGCTGTTCCCGGTGGTAACGATATCAACCTTACCGGTAAATTCAAAGTTGTGTACAATGCCAACAACGAAACTATCGGCACCCTTGTCTGGGGTATCGTCGGAAAGATTGCATCCATTGACGGCTTCAACTGGAACAACGATGTTCCCATGAACCTTGGTTCTGACGGCAAGTGGTACAGCATCCCTGTCGCCCTTGCTGCAGATGATGAAATCAAGATTCGCCAGTATGCAGCCTGGACTGTGGACCGCGGCGGTGCTTGCACCGAAGCAAATGCAGCCTTTGAGGTGACTCAGGGCGGCTCCAATATCAAGGCGCCTGCAGCCGGTACTTATATGCTTGTTTACGATCCCGCTGCCGAGACCATTACCCTGAGTACTGACTTCTGGGGGCTTATCGGTGACTTCAACTCATGGGGCGGAGACAAGTTCATGCTCTATGACGGTGCCAAGTGGGTAGCTTACGGCCAGGCACTTACAGGTGGCTGGAAGATTCGTAATGCTGCTGCATGGACTCTGAGCGTAGGCGGTACATTCGCAGAGGCCGGCACTCCGTTCGCTGCAGTCAGCGACAACGGCCCCAACATTACTGTTACCGGTCTTGACTCATTCGATATCGAATACGATACCACAGCACAGACCATCACTGTGAAGTAATCATCAAAACCGGAGCCCCTGACCGGACTCCGGTTTTCCAGTTAAAAACGAACGATGTTATGAAAAAGATCATTTATACACTTGCAGCCCTGTTAGTTGCTCTCTCATGCATCAAGATGCCGGACAGCGGCAAGGGTAATAATAATGGTAATGGTAACGAAGGTAACCAGACCGTCGTTACAGATAAACAGGCGAACATTACCTACCAGCTCCTTATCTATTCGTTCTCCGACAGCGACGGAGACGGAGTAGGGGACTTCAAGGGCATTCAGAATAAGTTGGATTATCTGGAGAGCCTGGGAGTATCGGCCCTGTGGCTGTCCCCGGCCCATCCCACCAGTTCATATCACGCATACGACGTGAACGACTATTATTCGCTGAACCCCCTATATGCGGTTGGAGAGAAAACCACGGCCAAGGCGGAGGCGGATTTCAAGGAACTCCTTGCCGCAGCGCACGCCAAGGGCATTTCCATCTACATGGACTATGTCCTCAACCACAGCGGAAAGTTCAATCCCTGGTTCCAGGAAGCCGTGTCAAATCCTACCAGCAAGTACAGGGACTACTATTTCTTCAGCTCCAATCCTTCATCGGAATACAAGAATTTCCCCATGCTCAAGGGTACTTCCTACAATTCCGGCGAGTGGAAGCAGGTAACAAGCGGCTCTCCCAAGCTCACCATAACAAAGACTTCCGAGAGCGTCACCAACGGTACGGACAGCTGGAATCTGTATATGTGGGACGCCTCCGGAGACTCCGGTGCCAAGACCGTGAAGTTTGTCAGAAGAAATGATGGTACGTACTATCTGGTAATGGATATCAACGGCCAGTGGGGAATCCTTGTCCGCAAGTATGCCAACTGGGACGCCGGTTCCAAGTTCGGCGCAAAAACCGCAACCACAATCCAGGAGGGCGTAGCCGTTGACCTTGTTGCCGACGGCGCAGACATGTCCTTCACCGGAAGTGGCCGCTATAAGATTGAACTCACCGATGTCGCAACGGAAACCCTCTACTACATGGGCTGCTTCAGTGACTGGATGCCGGACCTGAACTACGGCGATGTCTCCCAGGCAGAGAACAATCCCTGTTTCAAGGACCTTGCAGCATCGGCCGACAAATGGATCAACATGGGAGTAGACGGATTCCGTCTGGATGCAGTAAAGCACATCTGCGGCGGTATCGGTTCCTACAACAATACTTCCAACATTACTCTGCTGGGCAAGTGGTACGACCACTGCAACGCAACGTACAAGGCCGCCGGCCACACGGACAATATATTTATGGTAGCAGAGGCCTGGGACGGCCACAACATAGAGAAGACCTACTACAAGGGCCTTACCTCCTGCTTCGAGTTCGACTTCGGCTACAAGCTCCGCGATGCCATCAAGGGCGTCAATGCAAACGGTTTTGCCACCGTAGTGGGCGGGTTTGTGTCTGACCACACGGCCCAGCGTCCCGATGCCGTTACCTCCTTCTTCCTCAGCAACCACGACCAGAACCGTTTCTCCTCCGAGATAGGCAGGAATCTGGACAAGCAGAAACTTGCGGCTGCAGTCCTTCTTACAGTTCCCGGCAAGCCCTTCATCTATCAAGGCGAGGAACTGGGCTACTGGGGCACCAAGGACGGCGGCGACGAGTATGTCCGTACGCCAATCCTCTGGGACAAGGCCGGAACCCAGTGCGCAAAGAAAGGCGTAGAGAACAAGGTTGACAATTCCATGCTCACTGCCGATATTTCCGTTGAGGCCCAGCAGGCAAACAACGCTTCCATCCTGAACGTTTACAAGAAATTCGCAGCCGCCAGGAACTCCTCCAAGGCGCTGGCCAGCGGCGCCATCAAGGAAGTCAAATCCGGCAACAACGCCGTAGGAATGTGGGAGATGAGCTCCGGATCTGATAAGGTCCTGGTAATCCATAATTTTGGCGGAGCAAATGTGAACGTCCAGGTTTCCGGTTATTCTACAGAAAACGAACTTGTCTCCAACGGAACTATCGGAAAGACCGGAAACGGTGTCTCCGTAGGTGCATATTCATCGGTAGTATATAAACAGTAAGAAAATGAGATTTTTACCCGCGCTTTGCCTTCTGGCCGCAGTTTCCTGCATAGAGATGCCGGAATCGGGCGGAAAGAAAGAAGAGAACAAGGATAATAATACCGTAACCGTGCCCGCATTTGCAAAGGGTGCAGACATAAGTTGGGTTACGGAAATGGAGAGCAAGGGCTATGGCTTCTACTCGTCCACAGGTCTTCCCATAGAGTGCACGGCGCTTATGAAGGAACTTGGCTGCAATGCCATACGCCTCCGCGTCTGGGTAAACCCCACCGACGGATGGTGCAATAAGGACGATGTCCTTGTAAAAGCAAAGCGGGCAAGCGAGCAGGGCATGGCCCTCATGATAGATTTCCACTATTCCGACTGGTGGGCCGATCCGGGCAAGCAGAATCCTCCTGCAGCCTGGAAAGACATGGATGTGAGGGCAATGGCATCCGCCCTTGAAGCACACACCAAAGAAGTTCTTCAACTCCTGAAGGACAATAAGATAGATGTAGCGTGGGTCCAGGTTGGAAATGAGACCAATACGGGCATGTGCTGGCCTAACGGCAGCGTTTCAAGCCAGTCTGCCCAGGGGTTTGTGACTCTTGCCAATGCCGGTTACAAGGCAGTCAAGGAGGTTTATCCGTCGGCACTTGTAATCCTTCATCACAGCAATGCACAGGAGTATGCAGCAAACGAGTGGTTCTATGGCCTTGTAGGTGCAGCCAGCTATGATATGATAGGTCTTTCTCTCTATCCTTCCTACTGGCAGGACGGCGGCTATCCTGACTGGACTCCTTTCTGCAAAGCAGCTGTTGAGAATTTTGCAAAACTGAACCAGAAGTTCAAAAAGCCTGTAATGCTGGTGGAATTCGGCATGCCGGCATCGGAGCCGGACAAGGCCAAAGCCGCGTTCCAGTATGTTCTGGATGGGGTAAAAGGCCAGGACTGGTTCAAGGGCGTATTCTGGTGGGAGCCGGAGTCCGAGCAGTCCCGTAACGGCTATGCATACGGCGCTTTCAAGGACGGAAAATCCACAGGTGTAATTGAATTGTTCAAGAATTATTGATATATGAAGCGTATAGTTTTTGCGCTTGCCATTGCGGCAGCCCTTTTCTCCTGCGCCCCCAAGGCCGATTATTCTTCGGTGCCGATGGCAAAGCCGGAGCAGATTTCGCAGGTTGAACCGCTGTCATGGTGGACGGGAATGAATACCCCGCTCCAGATTATGGTGCACGGGCCGCAGATTTCGGATTTCAATGTTGCAGTTGAGGGCTCCGGCCTCCGCGTGATGGCCGTTCACAAGGCGGACAGCCCCAATTACCTTTTCCTGGACATGGAGGTGCGGAAGGCAGGGGAGTACAATCTGGTTTTCACCCGCGGAGAGGAGAGCTTCAAGTATCCTTATATAATACGCGAGCGCGAGGCCGGCAGCCGTGACAGGCTCAGCTATACCACGGCCGACATGATCTACCTCATTATGCCGGACCGCTTTGCATCGGCCACTTCCGAGAACGATACCATGGGCATGCCCGATGTAGTGGACCGCACCGATCCCGTCGCCCGTCATGGCGGGGACCTTCAGGGAATCATCGACCACCTGGACTATATTGCCGACCTTGGCGCCACCGCCATCTGGCTCACTCCGGCGCTTGAGGACAACCAGCCCCACGAGTCATATCACGGCTACGCCTGCACGGACTATTATCACATAGACGCCCGTTTTGGCGATAACGCCAAGTATAAGGAACTGGTGGAAAAGGCCCATGAGAAAGGCCTCAAGGTGATTATGGACATAGTCACCAACCACTGCGGCACCGCGCACTGGTGGATGCAGGACGCTCCCTTCAAGGACTGGTACCATGTGAACGAGCCGTATATGCAGATGAACGCCCTGTTCTCCGTATACATGGATCCCAACGCCGCCAAGGTTGACAGGAACCGTCAGGAGAGCGGCTGGTTTGTTCCCAGCATGCCGGACATGAACCTTGACAACCCGTTTGTACTGAGGTATTTCCAGCAGTGGGCCGTATGGTGGGCAGAGTATTCCGGCCTGGACGGCTTCCGCGTGGATACCTATCCGTACAACGAGCCGGAACCCATGAGCAAATGGTGCAAGGCCGTGCTTGAGGAGTATCCCAACTTCAACATAGTGGGAGAGTGCTGGGATATGAATATCCCGCAGGTTGCCTACTGGCAGAAGGACAATCCCAACAAGAACGGTTTCAACTCCAACCTTCCTTCAATCATGGATTTCCCTCTGGAGCATGCCATGATTACCGCCATGTGCGAGGACCAGGTATGGTGGGACGAGGGCATGACCCGCATCTACACCGTCCTTGGCCAGGACTTCGTCTATAAGGACCTCAGCCACATGATGACCTTCTTTGCCAACCACGACCACGCCCGTACCGGTGATATCCTCCGCCAGGATCCTGCCAGGATGAAGCTCATCATTACGCTCCTTGCAACCATACGCGGCATCCCCCAGCTCTATTACGGGGACGAGATGATGTTCCTGGAGCGCAAGGACTGCCAGAGCCACGACGGTGCCAAGCGTATAGACTTCCCCGGCGGCTGGGAAGGAGACAGCATAGACCTTTTCTCTGCCGATGGCCGTGCAAGCGCCCCTGCAATGTACGCATCGGCCGCAGACCTTCACGACTATACCCGTACCCTTTTCCAGTGGAGAAAGGGCTGCAAGGCCGTTCAGGAAGGAAAGACGCTTCATTTCCTTTCCCGCAGGAACGTGGGCTCCCGCAACATTACAGACAATACATACTCCTTCTTCCGCTATACGGATGACGATGCTGTATTCGTATACGTCAACAACACCTTTGAAGACCGCACCCTTGACTGGAATCATTATTCGGAGTTCGTTTCCGGTCCGGTAAACGGCAGGAACGTCCTTACCGGAGAGAACATCGTCCTTGAGAATGGTGTAAAGATTGGCCCCAAGAGCGCACTTGTAGTTGAATTCAAACGCTAAACCGATATGAAAAAGATCCTTGTTATCGCCGCCGCAGTGCTGGCAATGGCTTCCTGCTGCAAGAAGCAGAGCCCCCATCCGGAGTGGACATACAGCTCCGTAGTTTACGAAGTGAATATCCGCCAGTTCTCGCCGGAAGGCACTTTTGCAGGCGTTGAAGCCCAGCTTCCCCGCCTGAAAGAGCTTGGCGTGGACGTCCTCTGGCTCATGCCCATGTACGAGATAGGCACCGTAGAGCGCAAGGGCAGCCTTGGCTCCTACTATGCAATATCGGACTACAAGAAGGTGAATCCGGAGTTCGGCACCATGGACGATTTCCAGAGCCTGCTGGATGCCGCACATGCGCTCGGGTTCAAGGTAATCCTTGACTGGGTGGCCAACCAGACCGCCCCGGACCACGTCTGGATGAGAGAAAAGCCCTCGGGATTCTACGAGAGAGACGCAGACGGCAACGCCATCTGGGAATACGACTGGACAGACACCCGCTCCCTCAACTATGAGAACCAGGAAGTCTGGTGGGCCCAGGACGATGCAATGCGTTTCTGGCTTGAGAAGGGGGTGGACGGCTTCCGCTGCGACGCCGCCGGCGAGGTCCCTGCAGAATTCTGGAAGGGAATCCTCCCCAAGATGAATAAGGACTACCCTGACATTTACCTCCTTGCAGAGGCAGAACGCGACAACCTGGCCGATCCCGCCGAGACCTTCGACGCCAACTACGCCTGGGAACTCCATCACCTTCTGAACAGCCTCTCACAGGGAAACAAGACAGTCCAGGACCTCAAGGATTATGTTGCACGTGACCTGGAGCGCTTCGGGAAGCAGGCATTCCGCCTCACTTTCACCTCCAACCATGACGAGAATTCATGGGCCGGTACCGAGTTCGAGCGCGAGGGCATCTACGCCAACGCATGCGCAGTCCTCTGCTTCACGCTCCCCGGCAGCCAGCCGCTCATCTATACCGGTCAGGAGATTGGCCTGAACCGCCGTCTGGCCTTCTTCGAGAAAGATCCCATCACGGACTGGAGCGCCAACGAGTACACCTGCTTCTGGAAAAAGCTTGTTGAACTCAAGCATGGCAACCCCGCCCTTGCAGCCGGCGAGAGGGGAGGAGAGATAACCTGGTGGGAGGTTCCGGTTCCCGAGACCGTGGTCGCATTCTCACGTGAAGTGAAAGACAACCAGGTAATTGTGATAGCCAACTTTGGCAAGGAACCCTACAACCCTGTATTCAACCTTCCCGGTGCTTACAAAAACCACTTCACCGGAGAGAATATAGAGAGCCCCTGCGAGCTTTCCATCGCTCCCGGAGAGTACGTTGTGATTACCAAGTAGGTATTACTGATACAGATGCCTTTTGATACTCCCTTTGGCCGTGCGCTCGAAGGGAGTATCAACTATTTCTACGGAGAAGATCTGGCTGAAAAGGGGCAGTGAAACATTCGCCTTTGAGCGGATTTCCTCCGCTATGGCACTCTGGGCCTCTTCGTTTACCAGACGGTTTGCGGTCTCAGGGTCAAGGTAAACCATGGCGTAGATTTTTCCGCTTCGGGAAACCACCAGGCACTCCTTTACCACGTGGTTGCGCATTACCACCTGCTCCACTTCCTCCGGGTAGATGTTCTGGCCGGAGGCGCTCAGGATCAGGGCCTTGATGCGGCCGCGGATAAAGACGTTTCCGTCCTCGTCCATGATGCCGAGGTCTCCGGTGCGGAACCAGCCGTCATATGTTCGTGCGGCCATGTCCGCTTCAGGGTTCTTGTAGTAGCCTATGCACAGGTTGGGACCCTTTGTCTGGATCTCTCCCGGAACGCGTTCCGGATCCGGAGACGCAATCCTTACCTTGTGGATTGGCTTGCCGCATGAGCCGGGAACGTATTTGTCCGGATGCTCAAGGCAGATAAGGGGGCATGCCTCCGTCATTCCGTAACCTACGGCGCAGGGGATGCCAAGCTTGTGCAGGTCATTTTCCACCTCAAAGTTAAGAGGAGCTCCGCCCACGATAATATGCTTAATGCGGCCTCCCAGTTCTGCCAGAACCTTCTTTCCTACGGAGTTGTAGAACGCTATCCTGAGCCCCGGAACATTCCTGAGGGCTTTTGCAGAGCCCGTTCGCAGCTGCGGGGCTATGAGGTTGCCATACAGTTTCTCTATCACCAGCGGTACTGTGATAAGAAGCGCCGGTTTCACCTTCTGGAGTGAATCCAGAAGCAGTGACGGGGAAGGAATCTTTCCAAGGAAGTAGATAGTATAGCCGGTGCAGCATGGATAGATAAACTCCATTGCAAGGCCGTACATATGTGCCAGAGGCAGGTTGGAGACCAGCGTATCCGGTATGTTTCCTATGTTCTGCTGGCAGTACTCAACTATGTCCGACATTGCGTTGTAGGTGAGCATGACGCCCTTGGGGTCTCCGGAAGTGCCCGATGTATAGTTGATTATGGCGAGGTCCATGGGATTGTCCACCTCATATTCTACACCGGCTGTGTCAAAGCCCTCCGGGAACAGCTCTGCAAAAAGTTTCTTGCGGGACGCCCATGCACTTTTAATCTTGTCCGTCCCCCAGAGCATGGAGTCCGATTTGACATTTATGACTCCCTTGAGAAGCGGAGTGGAAGCAGGATCCATCTTCTTCCAGATATCGGCCTCGGTGATGAGCATGATGCTCTCCGAGTGGTTTGTAAGCTGGCTGATGCCCTCCGGTGTGAAGTCTGCAAGAATGGGGACGATGACGGCGCCGTAGGTGTTTACGGCAAGGAAGGAGATTGCCCACCTGGCCGAGCTTCTGGCACAGAGAGCAATTTTCTGCCCTTTCCGGACGCCTGCGGCTGCAAAAAAGATGTGATACTGTTCTATTGCGGCTGCAACTTCTCCGTAAGTATACTCGGAGCCGCCGTAGTCGCAAAGTGCAGGGGTATCCGGACGCTCGTGAACCTGCTGTTCAAACTTCTTGAGGTACTGCTTCATTATACCATAATATAATACGGACTGCAAATATACAAATAATTTTACGGACGTGAGAAGTCGGACGTACCTTTGAGTCCGGTGGTGCCGAAGTAGGCTTCCACGATGTTGCCCTTTACATATATACGCGTTCCGATGAGTTCGGGGTGGTCTACAAGATTCAGGGCCTCGCGGACTTTGCCGGAGGGCAGTTCGACGGCGACGCAGGATGCTTTTTCCGTTACCGATGAGCGGGATGCCATGGCAAGGTGAGTGCTCTTTGTGATTCCGCTTGTCTTTACGCTTTTCCCGTTGGCCGTGAGGTCTCCTCCCACTATGTATCCGTACAGCCATACGCCGTTTTCTCCTATGTGTCTGCCCGCGTCCCCTACGGAAATGGCGCTTGACGTATCAAGGCCGTTATTTCCTTCACCGTTGTCTCCGCCTATCGTATAATTCTCATAAATCCAGTTTCCCGTGGTGTCTACGGCTACTCCCACTGAGCCGGATGTCTTTGACGGCGCAGATATCTTAATGGCAAGGATGTCCCGAGCGGTGAGGCTCCTTGTAAGGAGCGTCTGGTCCTTTCCCTGGTTGTGCATGGTGAGCTGGAATTCCCCGGGAAAGAAATAGGCGATCCGTTTTTCCGTATACGCATGCATGAGGCGGGTGGAACCCTGTTTCAAAAACAGGACTCCGTCCGGGTAGGAAGTAAGGAAATCGGGCGATATCCGGAGCGTGACTCCGCAGTTTCTGAGCGTGCAAATGAGGCGTACGGAGACCTGCTTCCCTTCCGGAACCACTATTACCTGCTCGTCCCCATACTGGGGCGTGCCGAATGCGGGTGAGACGAACTCTGACGACATTGCCTTTACCGTATAGCTTCCGGGCTGCACCTCAAGCGCAGAGGGGGAGTCTCCGTACAAGCCGTGGTAAAGGATCTTCCCTGAAGCGTCCTTCACGGTCAGGATAAAGTCGTTGGTGTCCGGGATGTCGCTGAGCCCCTTGGTGCTGGAATCGGTCTCTATTCTCCAGCATAGCGCTCCGGGATCCGGCAGCGGGGCAAGGAATCCGAAATCGTCACATGAAGCGGCCGCAAGGGCAAGTGAAAGGATGGTGATGATCTTTGTGTTTTTCATGGCTTGAGAGTTTTTTACAAAGTTCGGGACTCCGGACGGGAAAAATCGTTTGAAACGTATAAATCAGCGCTTTTTTTCCACCGCTTATTGTGATACAACACCGGCCGATGCGAATTTTTCAGTATATTTGCAAACCCATAAAGGAAATGCATATATGTTCGAGAATCTGAGCGAGAGACTGGAGCGGTCTTTCAAGATACTGAAAGGTGAAGGTAAAATCACCGAAATCAACGTAGCGGAAACCCTCAAGGATATCCGCAAGGCCCTTCTGGATGCCGACGTCAGTTACAAGGTTGCCAAGGACTTCTGCAATACAGTTAAGGAAAAGGCCATAGGTACGGGCGTCCTCACTGCCGTGAAGCCCCAGCAGATGATGGTCAAGATAATGCACGACGAGCTCGCCGCTTTCATGGGCGGCGGTGCGTCGGACATCAATGTGAAAGGCAATCCGGGCGTGGTCCTTGTGGCCGGTCTCAACGGTTCCGGTAAGACCACATTCTCCGGAAAACTGGCCCTTCATCTCAAGTCTAAGAAGGGAATGAAGGTGCTCCTTGCCGCCTGCGATACTTTCCGTCCTGCGGCAATAGACCAGTTGAAAGTTCTGGGAGAGGGCATCGGGGTGCCGGTATTTACCATTGAAGGAGAGAAAGATCCCGTGAAGATTGCCCAGGAATCCATCCGTAAGGCAAAGGCAGAGGGCATAAGCGTAGTCATCGTGGATACTGCCGGCCGCCTGGCCGTGGACCAGGAGCTGATGGACGAGATATCGGCCCTCCACAAAGCGGTGAACCCTACGGAAACCTTGTTCGTGGTAGATGCCATGACCGGTCAGGATGCCGTGGAGACGGCCAGGACCTTCAACGATTACCTGGACTTCGACGGCGTAGTACTCACCAAGATGGACGGTGACACCCGTGGAGGTGCCGCCCTCTCCATCAAGGCTGTTGTGGGCAAGCCCATCAAGTTTGTCTCTACCGGAGAGAAGATGGAGGCCCTTGACGTATTCCATCCTGAAAGGATAGCGGACCGCATCCTTGGCATGGGTGACGTTGTTTCCCTGGTAGAAAAGGCCCAGGAACAGTTTGACGAGAAACAGGCACGCGAACTCCGCAAGAAACTGTCCCGTGACAAATTCACCCTCCAGGATTTCTACGACCAGATCCAGCAGGTGAAGAAAATGGGCAACATCAAGGACCTGGCCGGAATGATTCCCGGCGTGGGAAAGGCCATCAAGGACGTAGACATAGACAACGACTCCGCCTTCAAGGCCACGGAGGCCATGATACTCTCCATGACCCCCTTCGAGAGGGAGCACCCTGAGGTGATAAACGGCTCCCGCCGCAAGAGGATTGCCGACGGTTCCGGCACCACCCTGGTGGAGGTGAACCGCCTTCTGAAGCAGTTCGAAGGCACCAGAAAGGTAATGAAGACGGCCATGACAGGAAATCTTATGCAACAAATGAAAGGTTTCCGTAGATAATAAAAAAAGTTTTTATTATATTTGCAAAGGTTTGGCATAAACCGGCCATGCTGGAAGATATACGCAAGCATATTGAAAAGCTGATCGCCCTGTATGAGGCTGAGAAGGCGGAGAACCAGAGACTTCGCCAGGAGTTACATGCAAGCGAGGAAACCGGTGTTGCCCTCAAGGAACACATTAAAGAACTCGAGTCCGGGATAGAAGCCCGATATCTCGCAGACGCTTTCTCCGTGGCAGGGGACCCTGTCGCTGCCAGAGAAAGGGTGGATAAACTTATAAGGGAGATAAATAGATGCATCTCCCTGGTGGAGGAATCGTGATGGCGCAGAAGATAAGCTTGAAAATAGCCGGCCACACGTACAACCTCACGGTGGCCTCTGAAGAGCAGGAAGAGCAGTATCGTCTTGCCGCAGAGGCAATTAACAGCCGCTTCACCGCATACACCATGAGCCATCCCGGTCATTCGGCCGTAGACATACTGGCTATGGTTGCGCTCAGTGAGACTGCCCACCGTGTGGGGCTCCAGAAAGAAGTAGAAGCCCTGAAAGAGGGAGAGAAAGCCCTGGAAAGGGATTTGGACAAGTATATTCAGGACCTGAAGTAATATAAAGCCGTCAACCATCGAATGCTGAAATCAACACTTTTAGCGCACCGGGTTGACTCAGGCAGTGGATGGCGGGCCCGCCCCACAGCGGGATACCAGAATCTGCCGGAACCCAAATCTTATGAGGAATAAGATTTCTGTCTGGACGGTGACGGCTTTTCTTTTTGAGACAGTTTTCCTTGAGGGGAAACTGCCTCATTTGTTTAGGACATACTAAAACTATATATATACTATGGATATTATAAGTCTGATTATCGGATTCGTGGCCGGTGCGGTACTCGCAATCGGCCTCTACATAGCCATCCGCCGTGCCATTCTCAAGGGCAAGAAGGAAGAAATCCTTGAAAAGGCGGAGATCGAAGGCGAAAAAATCAAGAACGAGCGCATCCTTCAGGCCAAGGAGAAATTCCTCTCCCTGCGCAGCGAGCATGAAAAAGCTGTCAACGAGAGCAATGCCCGCATAAAGGATGCTGAAAACCGCATCCGCCAGAAAGAGGGCTCCCTGAACCAGAAGCTTGGAGAGGCAGACCGCCGCACCCATGAGCTTGAGAACCAGAAAAATCAGCTCAAGGCCCGTGAGGAACAGCTTCAGGAAAAGGAGCATGAGTATGAGGAACTCCGCGGCAAGGCCATCCGTCAGATAGAGTCCATTGCCGGCATGACGGCCCAGGAGGCCAGGGCCCAGCTTGTGGAATCCATGAAGGCAGAGGCCCGTACGGAAGCCCAGGCATATATCAACGATGCCATCGACGAGGCCCGCCTCAATGCGGCAAAGGAAGCAAAGCGCATAGTGATCAACACTATCCAGCGCACCGCTACGGAAACCGCAATCGAGAATGCCGTAACTACATTCCCTATAGAGAACGATGAGATCAAGGGCCGCATCATCGGCCGTGAGGGCCGTAACATCCGTGCCCTGGAGGCCGCTACCGGCGTTGAAATAGTGGTGGACGATACACCGGACGCCATCCTCCTCAGCGCATTCGACCCTGTCCGCAGGGAGGTTGCCCGCCTTGCCCTCCACCAGCTGGTGATAGACGGCCGCATCCACCCCGCCCGCATCGAGGAAGTGGTTACAAAGGTATCCAAGCAGCTTGAGGAAGAGATTCTGGAAACCGGCAAGCGCACCTGCATAGACCTTGGCATCCATGGCCTTTCAATGGAGCTTGTCCGCCTCATCGGCCGCATGAAGTACCGTTCATCCTACGGCCAGAACCTCCTGCAGCACTCCAGGGAAGTTGCTAACATCTGCGCCATCCTGGCTTCTGAGCTTGGCCTCAACCCCAAGATTGCCAAGAGGGCCGGCCTCCTGCACGATATCGGAAAAGTCTCTGACGAGGATCCGGACCTCCCTCACGCCCTCCTGGGTATGAAACTGGCAGAGCAGTACAAGGAAAAGCCGGAGATATGCAACGCCATCGGCGCTCACCATGAAGAGACGGAGATGACCTCCCTCTACGCACCCCTGGTGCTGGTGGGCGACGCCATTTCCGGTGCCCGTCCCGGTGCCCGAAGGGAAGTTATCGAGAGCTACATCAAGCGTCTCCGCGGCATGGAGAACCTTGCCGCCTCATATCCCGGAGTAACCAAGTCATACGCCATCCAGGCCGGCCGTGAGCTCCGTGTCATCGTTGGCGCAGAGCAGGTGTCGGATCACGATGCAGAGCTCCTCTCCGCAGAAATTGCCAAACGCATCCAGGACGAGATGACATATCCCGGCCAGGTCAAGATTACAGTTATCCGCGAAACCCGTTCCGTAGCATACGCTAAATAATGGGAGAACTTGCCCCGCTTATTGCAGACCTTGCGCTGATCCTTATCTGCGCCGGGGTAATGACGCTCATTTTCAAGAGGCTGGGTCAGCCTCTTGTATTGGGTTATATTGTGGCCGGTTTCATAGCCAGTCCGCACTTTGCCCTCACTCCGTCGGTCATAGATACGGCCAGCATACATGTTTGGTCTGATATCGGCGTTATCTTCCTCCTTTTTGCCCTGGGACTGGAATTCAGCTTCAAGAAGATTGTGAAAGTGGGCGGGCCGGCCATCATTGCCGCGCTCACCATCATCTTCGGAATGATTTTCCTGGGCTTTACCGTAGGTTCCGCCTTCGGGTGGAGCAAGATGGACGCCCTTTTCCTTGGAGGCATGATCTCCATGTCTTCCACAACCATCATCTACAAGGCTTTCGAAGACCTTGGCCTGGCAAAGAAAAAGTTTGCCGGGCTGGTCATGTCCATTCTCATCCTGGAGGACATCCTTGCTGTTGTGCTCATGGTGGTGCTCTCAACGGTTTCCGTGTCTTCTTCGTTTGAAGGGGGAGCGCTGGTAGGAAGTATTTTCAAACTTGTCTTCTACCTGGTGCTATGGCTTGTGATGGGTATTTATCTGATCCCCCTCATCCTCAGGAAAGCCAAGAAACTTCTCAGTGACGAAACCCTTCTGGTGGTGTCTCTGGGCCTTTGCTTCATGATGGTTGTAATTGCCGCCAAGACCGGCTTCTCCGCCGCTTTCGGCGCCTTCATAATGGGCTCTATCCTGGCGGAAACCCTTGAGGCAGAGCATATCGAGCGCCTTGTAAAGCCTGTCAAGGACCTTTTCGGTGCCATATTCTTCGTGTCCGTGGGCATGATGGTGGATCCTTCGCTCATAGGAAAGTACTGGCTGCCCATCCTGGTTATCACGCTCACCGTCATAATAGGCCAGGCAACCTTCGCCACGCTTGGCGTGCTGCTTTCCGGCCAGAGGCTCCGTACGGCGATCCAATGCGGATTCTCCCTTACCCAGATAGGTGAGTTTGCGTTTATCATTGCATCGCTTGGGGTAGCCCTTGGCGTTACCGGAGACTTCCTGTATCCTATTGTGGTGGCTGTATCGGTCATTACCATTTTCCTTACGCCTTATATGATAAGGCTTGCTGAACCGGCATACAATGTCATATACAAGGCCCTCCCGCAGAAGGCGAAGGACTTCATGGACGGGTACGCGGAGGCGGCGGAGCCCACTGCAGAAAAGGACAGCGCATGGAAGCAGTATCTGGGCGGTATAGCAAAGACTGTAATCCTTAACGGAATAGTCTCCATAGCCATCTGTGCACTTGGATTCAGTCTCCTTGCCCCTCTGGTCCAGCAGTGGATTCCGGGACTATGGGGGAGGGTTGTCACGGCCGTAATCATTCTGGCGGTACTGTCGCCTTTCCTGAGGGCCATCATTGTCAAGGACAACCGTTCCGCAAGATTCAGGGAACTGTGGGATAAGGACAGGGCAAACCGTGCCCCGCTGGTTGCCGGCGTGGTCCTCCGCTATGCCATAGCAATCGGCTTCATATTCTATGTACTTGCAAGGCTATTCCATATCTCCGTCCTCCTCATCTTTGTGATTGCCCTGGTGGTGGTAGGATTCATGATCTTCAACCGCTGGACAAAGCGCTCTTCCAAGCGCATAGAAGAGACCTTCATGACAAATCTCCGTTCAAGGGAAATGCGCGCCGAGTACCTTGGTGAGAAGAAGCCGGATTACGCAACGGCACTTCTGGACAAGGACCTTCACCTTGCCGATTTCGACATCCCGGTCCGGCACCAGTGGGTCGGCCAGGAACTCAAGGCCCTGAATCTTGGCAAACAGTTCGGCGTGCATATAGTTTCCATCTTAAGGGGCGGTACCCTTCGGATAAATATCCCTAAGGCCTCTGAACGTCTCTATCCTTTGGACCGAGTGCAGGTAATAGGTACCGATACCGGCCTGGAAGCATTCGGTGCAGAACTGGGGAAGACAGATACAAGCATGCCGGAAGACCTTTCCCGTTCAGAGATGGTCCTCCGACGCCTCCATCTTGTGGACGGTGCCCCGTTCATCGGCAAGAATCTCAAGGAAAGCGGTATCAGAAACCACTACCACTGCCTTGTTGCCGGTATAGAGAAACCCGACGGCACGCTTCATATACCCGATCCTACCGTTCCCCTGGAGGAGGGAGATACCGTCTGGATTGTTGGAGAACATAAAGACATAGATGTACTAATGACCATATGAGAAAGATCGTAGTTGCAATCCTTGCGCTTTGGGCGGCGCTTTCCTGCACCAGTACCCTCCGTGACGGGGAATACACCCTCACTGTCCTTTCAACCAACGATGTCCACGGCACATGGTTCGATTCCACTTACGTGGGGAACGGTATCCGCCGTTCTTTATTTGCCGTTAACCATTATGTGGACAGTGTGCGGGCTGCCGACGGCGCCGGTAACGTCCTTCTCATAGACGTTGGGGACTGCCTCCAGGGAGACAATGCTGCCTACTACTACAATTATGTGGACACAGTGTCCCGGCACCTTTTCCCACGCCTTGTCGGGTACATGCAATACGATGCCGTAGTAGCCGGCAACCACGACATAGAGACCGGTCACGGGGTTTATGACCGCGTGGCGGCGCAGCTTGATAAGGAAGGGGTGCCTTTCCTTGGCGGAAACGTTGTACGCACAGACGGAAAAGGCTCTTATTTCCCTTTGTATAAGGTATTTAAGAAAGCCGGTCTCAAGGTGGCCGTACTGGGCTATGAGAATGCCAGCATCAAGAGCTGGCTCGGGGAATCCGTCTGGTCAGGAATGGATTTCATACCCATCGTGGACGTTGTCCAGAAGGACGTGGATTACGTCCGCGCCAAGGAAAAGCCGGATGTGGTCATAGCCGCGATGCATTCAGCCACCGGCAAAGGGGACGGAAGCGTACTTGAAGCTGAAGGTATGGATGTTTTCAATAAGGTCAAGGGAGTTGACTGGGTGCTCTGCGCACACGACCACGTGCCCTTTGTGGAATCCCGGGACACCTGCGCATTCATCAACTCCGGCAGCCACTGCCGTTTCCTGGGGCATGGCAAGATGAAAATCAAGGTAGAGGGCGGCAAGGTAGTCTCCAAGACCTTCGTCACAGACCTTATCCCAGTTAAGGCAGAAAAGGCCGATCCAGTCATGCGAGAAGCCTTCCGCAAGGAGTTCCTTACGGTCAAGGATTTTACTCTCAAGGATGTGGGAGTCCTTACGGACGATATAGTCACTCGCGAGTCCTATGCCGGCCAGAGTGCATATACCAACGTCCTTCACATGCTCAACCTCAGCTGCGGGATTGCAGACATCTCCATGGCAGCACCACTTACTTTCAATAAGACAGTAAAAGCCGGACCACTGGTTTTCAACGACCTCTTCACAATCTATCCCTTTGAGAATCAGCTGTATGTGATAACCATGACTGGAGAGGAAATCCGCCGCTATCTGGAGGCCTCCTATGACCGCTGGATCTGCGCTCCCAACCCTCATGTGATAAAGATGCGCAGCGGGGACAATCCTCGTACAGGAGAACGCAGATGGTCCTTTGCCGGTACATCATACAACTTTGATTCTGCCGCCGGCATCAACTATGACGTTGATGTCACCAAACCTTTTGGCAGCAGGATAATCATCAAATCCATGGCAGACGGCTCTCCTTTCTGCCTGGACAAGACCTATAACGTGGCTATGACCAGCTACCGCGCCAACGGCGGCGGCGGTCTCCTGGAAGAAGCCGGGGTGGAGGAGGACGAATCCCGCATAGTTGCCCGCCTCCCAGAAATCCGTAACATCCTCTACGACTACCTTATGACCAATGGCACACTGGCCCCTTACTCCTTCGGTTCCATCCTCGGTTCCTGGCAGTTTGTGCCGGAAGCTGCCCGGAAACAGGTAGCTGCAGACCTGAAGCTGCTGTTCCCTTAATAAGCCCCTGAGGGCTCCCAAAGGCCAATAATCTATAATTTAGCGATAACGTTCTTGAAGATGGTGGTCATCTTGTCTGCTGCGGCGTCTGCTGCCGCTACGATGGCCTCGCCGTCCGTGACGTAGTCGTCATCGTCAGTGGCGTGGGCAACGTCGGTGATTACGGACATGCCGAATACCGGAATTGAAGAGTGGCGGGCTACGATGACCTCAGACGTAGTACTCATGCCAACGGCATCGGCACCTATGGCGCGGAAGTACCTGTACTCTGCCGGAGTTTCATAGCAGGGGCCGGTGCAGGCCACGTAAACGCCCTTGCGGAGGTCTATTCCTTCCTTCCTTGCTATCTTTTCCGCCAGGCGGATGAGGGCGGGATCGTACGGGCGCGTCATGTCCGGGAAGCGGGGGCCGAAGTCGTCCAGATTGGGCCCGATGAGGGGATTGGGAAGGAGGTTGATGTGGTCCTTGATTATCATGAGGTCTCCCACGCGGAAGCCCAGGTTGGTGCCGCCGGCGGCGTTGGAGACAAACAGGTACTGGATGCCGATGACCTTCATGACCCTGATTGGCAGGGTGACCAGTGTCATGTCATAGCCCTCGTAGTAGTGGATGCGGCCCTGCATGGCAATCACCGTCTTTCCGCTGAGGGTTCCAACTATAAAACTGCCCTTATGGCCGATTGCCGTAGACACGGGGAAGCCCGGGATATCACGGTAGGGGATCTCAATAGGGTTCTCAATCTGTTCTGCAAGTTTTCCAAGGCCGCTGCCAAGGACTATGCCCACTGTGGGCTGCAAATCTCCTATCTGTTTGCGGACATACGCTGCCGCAGCGTTTATGGTTTCTAAGTAAGTCATAGTGTTTCAATCATTTTTCCGATGAGCATAGTCATCTTGTCTGCCGCCATGTTGGCTGCGGCGACTACATCGTCTCCGTCGTTCTCATAGTCTGCCGCGTAGTCGTCGTGGGCCTCGTTGGTGATGACGGAGATGCCGAATACGGGAACTCCCGCATGCCTTGCCACGATTACCTCCGGGACGGTGCTCATTCCCACGGCGTCGCCGCCTATGGTGCGGTAGAACTTATACTCTGCCGGGGTCTCGTACGAAGGACCGGTGTCTGCCACGTAAACGCCTTTCTGCATCTGGTAGCCAAGCTTTCTGGCAAGGCGCTGGGCCAGGCGTATGAGCGAGGGCTCGTACGGACGAGTCATGTCCGGGAACCTGGGGCCGATCTCGTCCATATTGGGGCCGATGAGGGGGTTTGGCAGGAGGTTGATGTGGTCCTGGATAATCATGAGGTCTCCTACGTGGAAGCTGAAGTTGATGCCTCCGGCTGCGTTGGACACGAACAGGTACTTGATTCCGGTGCCGATCATGACCCTGATGGGAAGCACGACCTTGTCCATGCCGTAGCCTTCGTAATAGTGGATGCGTCCCTGCATGGCGATGACCGTCTTTCCGGACAGCGTACCCACTATGAAATTGCCTTTATGGCCGATAGCAGTGGACACGGGGAATCCGGGAATCTCCGAGTAGGGGATTGTGACGGGGTTCTCAATGGCGTCCGCAAGGCGTCCGAGGCCGCTGCCCAGGACTATTCCCACAAGAGGGCGCAGACCGCCAAGGCGCTCTTTTACCCACGAGGTGGCGTCTTTGATGGTTTTGACTCTGGAATCCATAACTAGAACTCTTCCTGGTTGTCTTCTTCTTCGCGGGGAGTGTACTGACGGATGGGGGCGTCGTGAAGAAGGTCGTGCTTTATATAATGCACGGCTTCCTGGAGGCCTTCCGCAAATTTGTCGAAGTCTTCCTTGTAGAGGAAGATCTTGTGCTTGTCGTAGGTGAAGGAACCGTCGCGCTCTGTGCGGCGTTTGCTTTCCGTGATGGTCAGATAGTAGTCGTTGTTACCCTTCGTTGCCTTTACATCAAAGAAATAGGTACGCTTGCCGGCACGGACCGGTTTTGAGTAAACGTCTTCCGAGCTCCGCTCCTGGGCGCGCCCGCGCTCAAAATCTTCATTATACATGACGCTTTTCTTTTAGTATTATACTCACAAATTTAGGTAATTTATTTAAAAAACACTAACTTTGCATAAATAATTTGTTCTATGTTAAACCGACGTATTTTGCGCATCAAGGCCTTCAAGGTGCTTTATCAGGCATCGGAGAACGCAGACCTCTCCCTGAAGGATGCGCTGGAGTGCCTTAACGTATCCTGTGAGGCCTCAAGAGACCTCTATCTCTATATGCTGGGCGTCATCCCTGCCCTTACATCGGAAGCTGCTCGCAGGATAGAATCGGCACGTACCAAATTCAACCCTACGCCGGAGGAACTCAGCCCCAACCTCAAGTTCGTCAAGAACGCCGTCTCCGCCCTTCTGGCCTCGGACCCTGATTTTGAGCGCCTGAATGAGAAAAAGAAGCTCTCCTGGGCCCAGAACGACGCCTTCATAAACACCCTCTGGGAAACCCTCAAGACAAGGGAATACTTTGCAAAGTACATGGCCTCCGGGTCATCGTCCCTGCAGGAAGACGTCACCCTCTGGAAAACCGTTTTCGCAGAGGAGTTCGAGGATAACGATGCCCTCCAGGCCATCCTGGAAGACCTTTCCATCCACTGGGCCGATGACCTTGCATACTGCCTGGGCGCCTGCATCCGTTCCCTTGACGGCATTGCGCGCACCGGCCGCTGGGATTTCCCGCCCCTGTTCCAGAGCGACTCCCTGGCCGCCCGCGGCAAAGATGCTGACAGCGATTCCGCTTTTGTCAGGAACCTCCTCACCGCCACCTACGCCGGCAGGGAAGAGTATGCGTCCCTGATATCGGCCTCCGTCTCAAAGTGGGACCTCGACCGCCTTTGCACATCGGACATCATCCTTGTGTCCATGGGCCTTGCGGAAGCCCGCACCTTCCCGGAGATTCCCGTCAAGGTTACCATCAACGAGTACGTGGAAATAGCCAAATACTACTCCACACCCCGCTCCGGCGCCTTTGTGAACGGCCTTCTGGACCGCCTTGTAAAGGAATATGCCGCAGCCGGCAAGATAGTCAAAACAGGAAAAGGATTAATCTAAAAACAGATATGAACACACTTTTAGTCTACACACTTCAGGCTTCGGCCCCTGCACAGGGACAGCCCAGCGCCCTCCCTACCATAATCATGTTCGCCGCCATCATCCTTGTGATGTGGCTTTTCATGATCCGTCCCCAGCGCAAGCAGCAGAAACAGCTTCAGGAGTTCCGCAACTCCCTCAAGAAGGGTGACAAGGTAGTCACCGTCGGCGGCATCTACGGAGAAATCCTGGAAGTCAACGAAAAGACCGCCCTCATCAGGGTGGACGGCGACGTCAAGCTCCGCGTAGACAAGCAGGGCCTTGTAAAGGACTATTCAGAGGCCGGCCAGAACTAGCAGATGTCCCTGAGAGACCGTATCCGGCTCCATCTGGGAGGCAGACAGAGGGAATTGGCGTTCATCGCCTTTTCCCTCGTGCTTGCTGTTGGCATATGGTTTTTCACAAATCTTTCCAAGACTTATTCCGGTACGGTAAGCGTGCCGGTCGTCGCAGAATGCAGCATAGACGGCCACCGGGGACGCTCTTCCAACGCAACGGTGGTCAGCGCCCGCTGCAGGGCGGACGGCTTCCGTCTGGTAAGGGAACAGAGCCGCAGGAACAAGAAAACCGTGGTGGTCAAATTCGAGCGCTCTGACCTCAGGCGCACGGGCCCTGATACCTGGTCCATCTTCGGCAGTGCAAAGAACTCCTACATCAACCAGATGTTCGGAGAGGGTATTACTCTGGAGGCATTTATTACGGACACCCTGAGCTTTGTTTTTGCAGAGGAGAACCACAAGAAAGTGCCCGTAGACGTGCCTTATACGGCTCAGTACCGCCTCCAGTACATGAAAAGCGGCTCGTTCAAAACCGTTCCGGACTCCGTTACAATCTACGGAGAGGACATCCGTCTGGATGCCATAGACAAGATTACGTCACCCCGCCTGAGTTTTACGGATGTGTCTGACTCCCGTCACGGCGTGGTCAAACTGAACAAGCCTGCCGGAATTCGCCTGTCGGTGGAAGAAGTCGCATACGAGCTTCCTGTTTCCAGATATGTTGAGCTTAAGGGCTCATTCCCAGTGGAAGTATGGAACGCACCTGCCGGCAGGGAGGTGCAGGTATATCCTCCCATAGCAACGGTATGCCTCCGCTGTGCTTTCCCTCTTGTAAAGGATCCCATGGCCTCTTTCAAGGTCTTCATAGACTACAAAGACTTCTCCGAGTCCATGTCCGGGAAATGCGTTCCCCGGACCCTGAAACTCACGCAGGGAGTTCTTGACTGCCGCATAGAGCCGGAAGTATTCGACTGCGTGGAGGTCCTATGACAACAGTCCTTCTAACCGGCGGCATAGGCAGCGGAAAATCTGCCGTTGCAGATATCCTAAGAGGCAGGGGAGTCCCCGTATATGACTCTGACTCTGCTGCAAAGTCCCTCTATACTCCCGCCTTCCTGTCCATGATGGAAAAGGAGTTCGGCACATCCTTTTCTCTTGCCGACGGCTCTCTGGACAAGAAAAAGTTAAGCGCTCTTATCTTTAGCGACACTTCAGCAAGGGAAAAGCTGGAGGCCCTGCTTTATCCGGCCCTTCGGGAGCACTTCCTCTCATGGCGCGGCAGGCAGGGCGGCGCTCCTCTTGTAGTGATAGAAAGCGCCATAGCACAGTCCAAGCCGTCATTCGGGCATTTCTGGGACGCAGTGGTTCTTGTGGACGCTTCAAGGGATGTCCGCATTTCCCGCATAATGGCCCGCGACGGGTCCACTCGCGAGCAGGCCCTTGCCCGCATGGCCTCCCAGCAGCAACCCGGGAATGCAGATGTTACTATCCTCAACAACGGCTCCCTCCAGGAGCTTGAAAAGGCTGTTGAGGATGCATTTTTCACGCAAAATGCTTATATTTGTAAGTTATTAAAAGATACATCAATGAAAACAGATCTTGCAAAAACTCTCTCTGTCCGTGGTCAGCACGGCCTGTTCAACTATATAGCCCAGTCCCGCACCGGAGCCATTGTGGAAGCTTTCGAGGACAAGAAGCGCTACAACTTCAGCGCAAACGCCGGCATCACCACCCTGGAGGACATCTCCATCTACACCAGTGAGGGAGAGATGAAGCTCCGCGAGGTATTCGGAAAGCTTCACGAAGTCCTTGGGGACAACGACGCCCCTGACGCAAAGAAGGCATCGGCGGAGGAGCTCAAGGCCCTCTTTGCAAAGGCCGTCCCAGAGTACGACGGAGACCGCTTCTATGTGTCACACATGAAGAAGGTGGTGGAGTGGTACAATGCCCTCAAGAAGTACGCATCCCTGGAGTTCGTGACGGAAGAGGACCGCGAGAAGGAGCAGCCTGAAGCGTAGATGCCCACCCTGCAGGTCATAACCCTGGGCTGTTCCAAAAACACGGTAGACACGGAACACCTTCTGTATCAGGTACGTGATTCATACGAAATCGTGCCCGAAGGAGAAGACCGCCCGGTAGACGTCCAGGCCGTCAACACATGCGGATTCATAGGTGACGCCAAGGAGCAGTCTGTCAATACCATCCTTGCCGCTGCTCAGCGCAAAAAAGCCGGTCTTGCAGGCCGGCTTCTTGTATTCGGATGCCTCTCCCAGCGTTATGCCCATGAGATGCCGGGCCTCATCCCCGAGGTTGACGGCTGGTTCGGCGCTAGGGAGCTGGACAGCCTTGTGAAGGCACTCGGATGCCGGCCGGACCATGGCGGAGACCATCTTCGTGTCCGCACCGACCATCGGCCGTATGCCTACCTCAAGATTTCCGAAGGATGTGACAGGAGGTGCTCTTACTGCGCTATTCCCTTCATCCGCGGCGCCCACAGGTCCGTCCCCATGGAAAAACTTGTGGCCGAGGCCCGCTCCCTTGCATCCGAGGGCGTCAGGGAGCTGATAATAATTGCCCAGGACACAACTTACTATGGTCTTGACCTTTATCACCGCCGTGCCCTTGCAGAGCTTCTGGACCGGCTGTCTGAGGTAGAAGGCATAGAGCGCATGCGCATCCACTACTCCTATCCTCAGGACTTCCCGGAGGACGTCCTGGACCGCATGGCCTCCAATCCCAAGGTATGCAGGTACATGGACATCCCTCTCCAGCATATATCGGACAAGGTGTTGTCCAACATGCACAGGGGAGTGGACGGTGCCTGGACGCGTGCGCTGGTGAAGAAGATGAGGGAAAAGGTTCCCGGCCTGGTCCTCCGGACAACCTTCATAGTTGGGCATCCGGGCGAAGGCCCCGCTGAATTCCGTGAACTCATGGACTTTACCCGCGAGGCCGCTTTCCAGAGGATGGGCGCTTTCACCTACTCTGAGGAGGAAGGAACCTTCGGCGCGGAGCATCTGGAAGACACGGTGTCGGCCCGGACCAAAAAAAGCCGCCTTTCGCGCCTTATGGAGCTTCAGCGTGGCATATCACTTGCATATAACCGTTCCAGGATAGGCACCGTGGAAAAAGTCCTGGTGGACGCATTCACCGACGGCATCCTCGTATGCCGGAGCGAGTTCGAAAGCCCGGAAGTGGACGGTGAGATCCTTGTCAGGTATTCGGCCGATGTCTTTGACGGACGTGCACCGGAGTCCCTCGTAGGGGAGTTCCTTGACGTCCGCATTACCGCGGCCGATGAGTATGACCTTACAGCGGAGGTATTATGAAAAAAAAGATTATTCTTGCAGCAGCAGCTGCAATGCTTCTGACGGCTTGTTCCCCGGAAATCTACAGGGTATACCTGGATGTGCGCCAGCCGTCGTCATCGGGTTTTAAACTGGCCGGGAAGTCTATGGCCGTGGTATATATGGACGGCCCGCAAAAGGCAGATTCCTTGCTCTCCGCAGGCGTGGCAGCAAGATTCGCAGAGGCCCTGGAAAAGGATTATTACGGCGGGGAATCGGTTATTGGCATGTACGCATGCCCTGCGGCGGACACAATGTCCCTTGATGCCATGCACAGACTTGTCATGGATACCGGGGAAGACGTGGTGTTTGTGGTCAAATCCGTAATAGACAAACCAGTGACAGGGAAGAACAACCCCTTCCCTAAAGCCACTCATCCGGACTCTGCCTATGTCTATGCCTCAAAGGTCCCTGTGTTTCTGAAGCTGTTTGTATACGACAGCATGGACAAGGACGAGGTCAAGTCATTCAAGGGCAGCACGTCCGTCAATGCGGCGGTATTCAACAGCGGAATCATTCCTCAGGAGAACCTTGACCAGCTGGTGAGTCTCAAGGTGCCGGGCGTGGCTTCGAACAAGATGGGAGAACTCATGTCCAAGTATTTCCTTTCCACCTGGAAGACGGAAACTTTTGCGTTCTACGGGTTCGATGACCTGGATTCATACAAATGGTTCCAGGCGGTGGGCTGTGTGGAAGAAGGTAAGTTTACCGATGCCATTAAAATCTGGGAGCCCATGGTGAAGAGCCGTAACAAGTACAAGGCCGCCCATGCGTGCTATAACATGGCCATGGCTTTCTATCTTCTTGGAGACATGCAGCTTGCCTCCAGGTGGCTGGATCAGGCGGACAGTCTGGAGAATGTTTCACAGGTTCCCTCCCTTCGAAAAAGGATTGCCAGGAGTTTGGAAAAATGATGGAAAATGAGTACATTTGTAGACTTGTTAAAAAACTTTAAAAACTAACATATCATGGCAAACATCAATCTAAGGCAGTACGGCATTACCGGTGTGAAGGAAATCCTTTACAACCCCACGTACGAGGTTCTTTACAACGAAGAGACCAAGCCCGGTCTGGAGGGCTTTGACAAAGGTCAGGTAACGGAACTTGGTGCCATCAACGTCATGACCGGCGTTTATACCGGCCGTTCTCCCAAAGACAAATACATCGTCTACGACAACACCACCAAGGAAGGCAAGCCCGGTGAAATCTGGTGGACTACTGAAGGCTATCCCAACGACAACCACAAGATGTCCGTCGCCACTTGGAAGGCCGTGAAGAAACTTGCCCAGAAGCAGCTCAGCGGCAAGCGCCTTTACGTTGTGGACGGTTTCTGCGGAACCCACGCAGACACCCGCATGAAGGTCCGTTTCATCATGGAGGTTGCATGGCAGGCACACTTTGTGACCAACATGTTCATCCGTCCCAAGAACCAGAAAGAGTTTGACCAGGAGCCTGACTTCGTGGTTTACTGCGCTGCAAAGGCTAAGGTAGACAACTATAAGGAGCTTGGTCTCCGCAGCGAAACCTGCGTTGCATTCAACGTTACCTCCCGTGAGCAGGTCATCCTCAACACATGGTATGGCGGTGAGATGAAGAAGGGTATGTTCTCAATGATGAACTACTATCTCCCTCTCAAGGGCATTGCAGCCATGCACTGCTCCGCCAACACCGATATGAACGGCGAGAATACCGCCATCTTCTTCGGCCTCTCCGGTACCGGCAAGACCACCCTTTCCACAGACCCCAAGCGCCTCCTCATCGGTGACGACGAGCACGGCTGGGACAACAAGGGCGTCTTCAACTTCGAGGGCGGCTGCTATGCAAAGGTCATCAAGCTTGACAAAGAGTCCGAACCCGATATCTACAACGCCATCCGCAGGGATGCCCTCCTTGAGAACGTAACCGTAGACAAGGACGGCAAGATAGACTTCAACGACAAGAGTGTCACTGAGAACACCCGCGTCAGCTATCCTATCTATCACATTGAGAAGATTGTCCGTCCGGACAGCCACGGACCCGCAGCCAAACAGGTCATCTTCCTCAGCGCAGATGCATTCGGAGTCCTTCCTCCCGTTTCCATCCTCACCCCTGAGCAGACCAAGTACTACTTCCTCTCCGGCTTCACCGCCAAGCTTGCAGGTACAGAGCGCGGCATCACCGAGCCCACTCCCACCTTCAGCGCCTGCTTCGGCCAGGCTTTCCTGGAGCTCCATCCCACCAAGTACGCAGAGGAACTGGTGAAGAAGATGAAAAAGAGCGGTGCCAAGGCATACCTTGTGAACACCGGCTGGAACGGTACCGGAAAGCGCATCAGCATCCGTGACACCCGCGGCATCATCGACGCCATCCTGAACGGTGCAATTGACAAGGCTCCCACCAAGGTTATCCCTTACTTCAACTTCACCGTCCCCACCAAGCTGGAAGGTGTTGACACCGGAATCCTTGACCCTCGCGACACCTACAAGAACGCCGCAGAGTGGGAAGAGAAGGCCAAAGACCTCGCAGGCCGCTTCATCAAGAACTTCCACAAGTATGAGAGCAACCGCGCCGGCAAGGCCCTTGTAAAGGCTGGTCCCAAGCTCTAAGTCGCTTATTACTTGACAGAATGTAAAAGGTTCGGTTTTTTTGACCGAACCTTTTACGTTATATGCCATGTATGGCCGTTATGTGTAAATGGTTCGGCCATTTTTACCGAACCTTTTACAATTTATGGTTTATGCCAGGTTATGGCCAGGCAGTCGTAGAAGATGCCATAGGAGAATAGGAACCAGACCACGAGTATGATGGCAAGCCACCATGGAAGGAAAATGAATCCCAGAATAGCGTATATCAGGAACAGGATCGGTTCCATGAGGAGTTTCACCAGGAAGCGGACGCTGTTGCAGAAGGCCTTGTCCTTGATTTTGCGGCAAAGGATTTCTGCGGTTAGCCACATGGGAAGGCTGAGGATGGCGGATACGGGCCAGAAGGGGAGGAGCCACCAGCGGTAGTGCCACTGGGGCGCTTCGTGGAATACCAGGCCGGCCATCTTCTCGTGAAGGTTCTCCAGGATCTGCTTTTCGTCCATTTCCGGGTCAATCTCCAATGCCGGGCCGTAAACAAGTTCTACAGCGCTTCTGTAGCGGTAGAAATGGGCGTAATTGATTCCGGTGGGGACAATGTATGTCTTGCGGGTCTTTGCGCTTCTGAGGGCAATTCTGGCTATTCCTTTTCTAAGAGGCTGAACTTCACGTCCGGGGGTGTGGGTTCCTTCCGGGAACATGCAGAACGGGACGCCGTGGTCAAGGGTGTCTTCAACCTCGTCAAAGGTGCCGTAGCTCTGTCTCAGAGTCTCAAGACCATCTCTCTGGCGGGCCATGGGAAGTATCTTCAGGAAGCGCAGGGCCTTGCCTGCCTTGCGGAAGATATCGGCCCTGGCGCCAAATACAGTCCGGTCCTTGCGGCTCTGCAGCACCACCAGCGCATCCATGAGGGTGTTGGTATGGTTGGGAGACAAAAGCACGGCGCCATCTTCAGGGATGGAGCCTTTCACTTTCACACGTCCGTAACTTTCCCTTGTGCAATAATCCACATAGGGCCTCAGGAAAGCGTACCAGCGGTCGCGTTGCCAAATCTTAGCCATTGTTTTTCCTGGAAAGGTTGAATATTGTTGCTACCGTAAGGCCGGATATGATGTGCCAGATGCCCCACCATGCCGTGATCACAAGCATGCCTCCGTGAGGAGGGAAGTTGGCGAACAGTCTGGTTCCAAGCATGAGGGCAAGGCCAAGGCCGGAATTCTGGATGCCGGTCTCAATGGTGAGTGTCCTGCGGTCGCGGAAGGGAATCTTTGCTATGGTACCGACAGAATAACCAATGCAGAGAGCCAGGAGGTTATGTATCAGAACAACAAGGAATATGTACTTCACGCACTGGAGGAATGCTGCCATGTTGCTTCTGAAGCTGAGGATTACCATAGCGAAGAAGAACAGGATGGAAATCCACTGCAGGGGCTTCTTGAGGGCGTTTGCCACCTTGGGAAGGTACTGTGAGCAGAGGATGCCCAGTGTGAGCGGAATGCCAAGCAGGATGAAGATGGTTTTGAAAACATCCCACAGGGGAATAACCAGGCGGGGAACATCTGCCGCCACTGCCGCCGTGTTCAGATAGAGATTGCCCCAGAGCCAGAAGTTGAACGGGGTCATCAGTATTGCCAGGGCAGTAGAGATGGCTGTAAGCGATACGGAAAGCTCTACATTCGCCTTTCCCAGCGAGGACATGAAGTTGGAGATGTTTCCGCCGGGGCAGGCTGCCACCAGGATCATGCCAAGTCCCATCATGGGCGATATCCAGCTGCCGAACAGGATTGCCAGTCCGCAGGTGAACGCTGGCAGCAGAATAAGCTGGCACAGCATACCCAGGAGTACTGATTTTGGTTTTTTGAAGACGTCGACGAACATCCTGGGCTTTATTCCCAGGGCTACGCCGAACATGACGAAAGCCAGGACGATGTTGATTGTGTTCATTCCTCCGGCATTGAGCTGGACTTCAATGCTGTCAATAGCGGAGATTGTCTCTTGTGTCATAGGTTATGGTTTTAATCGTTAATAGTCAGTCCGTCATATGCCGGCTGCACGGCAGGGGGCAGGTCACGGCAAAAATCCCTGTGGCAGGGGAATGTATGGCTCAGGTGCGTCAGCCATGTATGTTTTGGGCCGATGCGCTCCGCCAGCTCCAGAGCCTCCTCCAGCGAGAAGTGGGAGTGGTGCGGCTTGTAGCCCACCGTATTCAGTGTCAAGTGTTCCAGCCCGGTCAGTTTGTCCATTTCCTCTTCCGGTAAACGGCTCATGTCCGTAATGTAAGCGATATTGCCAAAGCGGAAGCCAAGTACGGGCATATCGTCGTGGAAACCGCGTATGGGGACGACATTTGCCCCCTGATGCGGCGCTTCCAGTATGGCGTTGTCCGATGCCTCCAGGCTGCCGTCAGGCTTCCTGTAGAAATAACCCACGTCGTGCACCCATTCCAGCTCTCCGGAATCCTTGTTTGAATCTACCCTGAAGGGTTTTTCGTCAATAAGGTGGATATGCCATTCCGGCGCGCCGGGGTACTTGTGCTCTGCAAATGCGTAAGCGTAGTCGTTCCTGAGGGTTTTAAGCACCCTTTCCTCGCAGAAAATCTCTGCGGCTTTCCTGTCGATGTAGTTGAGCGAGCGCACATCGTCAAGGCCTCCTGTGTGGTCCTTGTGGTTGTGGGTAAGGAGTATTGCATCCAGGTGGCTTACGCCTGCGGCAAGCATCTGGGCCCTGAAGTCTGGCCCTGCATCTATCAGGATGGACAGCCCGTCCATACGGACAAGAGCGGAGCTTCGGAGCCTCTTGTCCCGGGGATCCGTGCTCTGGCATTTGGCGCACTTGCAACCTATAATTGGCACCCCCTGCGAGGTCCCGGTTCCAAGAAATGTGAGCTCAACCGACATGTAACAAAAATGTTAAATAATAAAACAAAAATGTTTTATTATTTATATATAAATATCTTGCACCGTATTAACCAGCGCCTTGTCATAATTCTTCTCAACCCGGATGTAATTTCCGGTGTATCCGCCCATCATGCCATTCTTTACGGAAGATTCCCACAGGACCTTCTCCGGAAGTCCTTTCTGAGAGTCCATAAACTCCTGGTGAAGCTCTTTGCAAAGCTCTTCCAGGGCGGCAACTCTTTCTGTCTTTATCGAGTCCTGTACCTGGTCCGGCCAAGTAGCGGCGCGGGTGCCGGGACGGCGTGAATAAGGGAAAACATGGATGAAAGCAGGGCGTATTTCGCGGAGGAAACGCACTGTCTCCAGGAACAGTTCTTCCGTTTCTCCGGGAAGCCCCACAATCACGTCGATGCCGAAGAAGACAGCGCTTTCCCCGGGCTTTTCCATCGCCCTGCGGATGTACTCTATCCGGCTTTTGAAAAGGGCGGTGTCGTATCTTCTGCCTACTTTTCGCAGAAGTGAGTCGCTTCCGCTCTGCAGCGGAATGTGGAAGTGCCTGCAGAACTTGGTGCCGGATGCAATCCAGTCTACAATCTCTTCCGTAATCAGATTGGGCTCTATGGACGATATCCTGTAGCGCTCGATGCCCTCCACCTCGTTTAGCGCCTTCAGAAGGTCCAGAAAGCTTTCCCCGGTGCCGCGTCCGAAGTCTCCGGTGTTCACTCCGGTGAGGACAATCTCCTTTATGCCCTTTGCGGCTATCTCCCGGGCCATTTTCACAACTTCGCACACCGGGATGCTGCGGCTTCGTCCACGTGCATAGGGGACCGTGCAGTACGCACAGAAATTGTCGCATCCGTCCTGCACCTTCAGGAAGCTTCTTGTCCTTTCCCCGCTGGAGTACGCCCCGAAAACATCCGAGGATCCGGAGGGTACACCATCCTGAAACTCCGGCTGTGCCGGCCCCTCCCATAAATGGGCCCCTCCCTCTAAGCCGAGGGTGGCATTGTTTCCGGACAGTGTACCCTCCGGATCCTCCACGGACTCACGCACATTCGTTACCAGACAGGCTTTCTCCTTGGCGCCAAACACTTTCCAGACGCCTCCAATGGCCTGAAGCTGCTCTTTACGTAGCTCTGCATAACAACCTGTAACAACAATCTTTGCGTTGGGCGCAGCTTTGTGGGCGCGGCGGATGTAGTTGCGGGATTTCTTCTCTGCGGTTTCAGTGACTGCGCAGGTGTTCACAAGGTATACGTCGGCTACGCCGCTCCACGGAACCACCTCCCATCCTGCGTCCAGGAAGGAGCGCTCCCAGGTGGAAGTCTCTGCATAATTCAGCTTGCAGCCAAGGGTTGTGAACGCTATCTTCATACGGCCTGGAATATAAACACGCAGGGGCGTTTGCCTATGCTGAAATCTTTCTGTTTCTTCCACTCCGTCACAGTGAGTGTCCTGATAAACTGGTCCGGGCAGGTGATGTTTGCAGCTATGCAGAGCCGGGTCTCTCCGGACAGCACCGACAGCATGTCCTGGAACAGGGAATCGTTCCTGTATGGCGTCTCTATGAGGATCTGGCTCTGGCCGCGGGAGCGTTTTTCGAGGGTTTTGAGGGCTCCCCGGCGCTCCTCGGTCTTTGCCGGGATGTAGCCCACGAAGGCGAAGCTTTGACCGTCCAGGCCGGATGACATGAGGGCCATCATAAGGGAAGAGGGCCCCACAAAGGGCACTACGTCTATCCCATGCCTGTGGCAGAGGGCAACGAGGCGTGCCCCGGGATCCGCTACCGCCGGCAGCCCGGCCTCTGAGATGAGACCTACGTTCCTGCCGTCGTTGAAGAGCTTAACCAGTTCCTGAACTTCCTTGTCCGTAGTGTGCTCGTTGAGCTGGTGGAACTCAAGATCCTGGATGTGGCCTTTAAGGCCGGCCGACGACAGGAAGCGCCTGGCTGTACGCACTTCCTCCACCACAAAGCAGGTGAGGGAAGGAAGGAACCCCAGCACGGGTGCAGGAAGCACCTCGGAAGGGGCGCCGTCTCCAAGGGGGGAGGGTATGAGATAGAGTTTGCCTTTTGTCATCGTTTAAGCTTTGTTTTACCGGTGGTATCTACCTGCAGGACAATGCTTCCGGTAGGGTTCAGAAGGGCCTCAATGGCCTCCTGGCGAAGCCTTTCCCTGGGCGTGAATACTTCATGGGCAAGGCCCCTGAAGGTATCGAACTCCCTCTGGTACGCAACGCCGGCACCGCTTCGCTGGCTGTTGTCCAGGTAAGAGGTGAACTGGTCTGCCGAATGGGAGAACAGATTCAGGCGGAGACTGCCGCTGTTGTTGACCTTGATTTCCACGTCCACGTCGCCTGCGACCTCGTTGGTGGTCATGCCGTACTGCTGTTTATTGCCGATATTGCCGTTCACTATGACCCTGTTGTTGAACAGCTGGGTGGAAAGGGCCACGTCAAACAGGTCGTTTCCGGTGTCGGTGGAGCGGTAGTTGAGACCGACGTCGACAGGGATGTCAAGCTTCTGGAAAATGTTGTTTATCTGGCTTGCCATTATGCCCGATACATTGGAGAACAGGGTTGACGTGCCTGCCTGGGTCACACCCGTGTCGTCTTCCGGCAGGAAGTTGCCTGTGACCAGCAGGGCAAGGAACTGTTTCTGCATCTTGTCCTCTGTGTTCAGTGCACTTTCCACCATGGCCTGGGTGCTTGGATTCAGGTCAGGGACCTCTACTCGGAAGCCCAGGAGAGGGTTCCGGAGCTTGTCCGTAAGGCTCAGGAGGCACTGTACTGTGCGGCGCGTGGTGGCGGTTTCATCGGCAATGAGACTGGCCAGGGAGGTCTTGGTGATGTACATGCCGTTCACATCAAGATCCGTATCCCAGATGTCTCCGTTGAGGCGGACCGAGCTGCCATCCAGTATTTCAAAGTCGCGGCTTACAAGGCCCATGGCGCTGAAGTGGAAGTTGCCCTGGGTGAAAGTGTAGTCGCCGTTAAGGTTGAGGACGTTCTGTGATGCGATGCTCTCAAGCTCGATTGTGCCGGAACCGGATCCGTTCAGGGAATTGTCGTCGCCCAGTTCTAAGAAGAGAGCCACGTCGGGGGTTGCGGTCATCTTCAGGTGGACGTTCAGGTTGCTGGCCCTCTGGATTTCTTCCTTGACGCCTCCGCTTAACATTTCCATGTATTCCGGAGCAGCATCCCTGGGAGGTTCAGTAAAGGTGAGAAGCTGCGTAGAACGGCTTGACCCAGAGGACGATATGGGTATGTGCACATTGCCGGCTCCGACGGTTTCGGCGTCGACGTCAAGATTGATAGAATGCATGGGGCCGATGATATCCACCCTGCCGGTGGCGGAGACATCGCCGTAAAGGGTGCTGTTGACGCCGCGGTCAAGGGAAATCACATGCATGCGGTCAAAGTTCACATGAGTGTCAAGTCCCATGTTTTTGAAACCTCCCCAGAGGACGCTTCCGTCCACGGTACCCGTACCTCCGTTGCCGTCAGCAAGTTTCATGTCGTCAAAGTGCAGGCCGAAATTGTCAAGCGACAGATTGCCTTCCACGTTGTATGGAACACGGGTGAAGTCAACTTCCATTATGCCGTCGTCAAGGTGCAGACCGCGGCTGGAGAGCTGGATGTCGTCCAGTTTTCCGCCCACACCAACCTCTCCGCTGATGGCGCCTTCAAGGCGGGAGAAAACGTCGTCCAGGATAAAACTGGCATAGCCAAGGTCAAGTTTAAGCAATTTGGCCGTGGCGGCTATCTCCTTTGTGGATGGCTTCAGGTAGCCCTCAACGTTGATATTGCTGATGGCTTCCAGACGGTTGCTCAAGTTGAATTCAAATGCCTGCTGCAATGCGTTCCATCGGCTTTCCAGGTTCACCGTCCCCGCCTTGCGGCCGTCGACGGTGGTGTTGTCGCAGACTATGGATGCAAGAAGGCCTGGGGCGGGGGAGAACGGAGACAGAATGAGTGCGCTGCCGGTTGCCCTGCCGCCAAGAGACGGCTGAGCTCCGGTGAAACTGTCCAGGAGGGAAAGGTTGAACTTCTCCAGGTTGACGGAGAGGGTGTCCTTCCTGGATTTGGAAAAGCCGCCGTTTACCAGGAGGGCTTCCTCGTCGTGCCTTGCCAAAAGATGGTCTACCTTGATGTCTCCACCCTTGATCACTATGTTGCCGGAACTGAGGCCCCAGCCGTCGCCATCGTAGTAAATGTTTGAAGGGAGGGCTTTTGCAACTATTCCAAGGCCGTGCCTGTCACGGGAGATGTCTCCGGAGAGATAGACCTCGGCGCGGGTTTCACGCTCGGTGTCATTGTCAAACGAATAGCCAAGGCCTATGTGGTTGTTCCGGGCGCTGGCCGTGAGGGAATTGTTCCTGAGTTCCGCTCCGGAAATGAACATTGCCGAGCTCTCCAGCCGTGCCAGAAGGCCTCCCGAGCCGTTGTCCAGGGAAAGGTTTACGTCCCGGAGGTACTTTCCGTTCCAGGAGAGGAAGTCCGATGTGAGACCGCCAGTCACCCTGCCGTCACCGCCTACCTTGACGGAGAGGGAAGAACCATCGGCAATGTAAATGCCCGGTGCGAAGAAATTCAGTATCTCCCTGGCTTTCTGTACCTTGATGTTAAAATCATAAGTGCTTCCGGACCAGCCGTCCGCATGCTCCCTGGACAGAGACGGGAGTTCCTTGTCCACCGTGAGGCTGCGGATGTCGTTTATGAATGAGAGTATGTTCTTCTCTCCGACGAACCGGCCTTTCAGGAAGCCGGACTCGAACTGTATGCGGGACAGGTCCGCGCCGTTGGAGTGGGAACTTATCCGGATGCCGCCCACGTCGTTGCGGCCGTTGTCGCTGTCCAGGGTGAGGTTGGATACGTAAATGTCTCCGAGGATATCTCCCTGAGAGGTTTTCAGGAAGTCTGCCTGAGAGTAAAACTGCATCCTGGACGTAGGCCTGGGATCCAGGTGGAGGGCATGAAGGTCTGCGTTGGCCAGGGTGACGTAGAAGTTGTAGTATGCGTTCTTTGTCCTCGGGGAAAGGTTGAACAGTCCCTGGAAGAGGAAATCCAGGTTTGGATCGTTGGAGACGATTTTACCGTTGAAGGCGCTTTCGCGGTAGTTTCCGTTGGCCGATATGCCGGTATAGTCGTAGTTGAGGGCATTGAGGCGGGATATTTTCAGGGCTATGGTATCCAGCACCGTCTCTTCCTTGCCCAGCGTTGCCTGAAGCGTGGTTTCAAGGGACAGGGGGCCCAGGGACTCCGTGTCCAGGATCCGGCCAAGGTCAAGGTCCATGGTGCTGACGCTGCCGCCTATCTTTATGGGTCTTGTGGCATCTACCGTATTGCGGACCGTGAGCCCGGCCTTGATCCCGCCTATCCGGGACGATACTTTCCCGTTGACTCCCAGGCGGTTGAGCGGGCCCCTGGCGGTTCCGGCAAAGGTGAACCTTTCTCCTCGGGCAATCTTCTTGAGGTCGAGGTCCGTGTCCGGAGAGACGCTCTTGACGAAGCGGGAGAGGCCGTCCATGGTGAAAGACAGGCTCTTTACGCTGAGGTCGAAGAGGCTGCCCTGGATATTCACTACGTCCATGATGTTGCCGCTCACTTTTCCGCTGACGCCGCTGCCGTGCTCCCTGAAGGAGAAGCTATCCAGGTCAAAATCCCTTACGTAGCCTTCGACTTTACCGCTGAGATCGGCCTTGAAGGTCATCCTGTCTATTTCGGGGCCGAAGTGGCTTATGGTTGCCATCGAGAGGACGGATCCCTGGCGGATCTTTGCGCCGATGCGGATATCGTCCAGGAATTGGGAGTATCGGCTAATTGGACCGTCCATCTGGAACCGGTCCATCCAAATGTCTGAATCACCGTCAGTCAGGTGGAAGTTGTCCACCCTGACCCTTTCCTTGCCAACTCTTACTTTTCCGGAGGTCAGAAGATCCAGGCCGGTGTCCTTTTCGTGGATGGAGAGGGTGTCCACTGTGCCGTGGATATAACTGTCCTTGATTTTCAGGTGCCTGACTTTCAGTTTTTCGATCTCAAGATGCAGATTGTCCCAGTCTATTACGCCTGGGTAGTATTCCGATTCTCCGACGGAGTAAGGGTTGAGCATCGTGAAGCGGAAATTCTCTATGTCCAGACGGCCGGCGCTGAGGATGTTGCCCCAGCCTTTTTTGTCGCTTTCCTCGTCGCCGATACGGAAAATGCGCATGATACTGGGATTTGTGCCGGATTCCGAAAGGGAGTCCTGCTCAAAGGCGAGGACAAAGCCTGCGTCCCTGAGTGTGGCGTGGCTTATGTAGGCCCCGTCACCGTTCAAAAGGCCTTTGACAGAGAACTTTGCAGAGAGGAGGCCGATGGTAGCGACGGTGTCTGCCCCTGCTATCCGGGGAGCCTTGTCCACAACGGTAACGTCCTTGAGTACAATAGCTTCCGGGAAACGGACGCTTAGCTCTGAAAAGGATATGGCGGCATCTGTCCGGCCTTCAAGCACCTTGACGGCGCGCTTCCCAAGTTTTTCCTGAATGCGGGGGGACTGCACTGCAACTGTGCCTGCAAGCAGAAGCAGGACCAGAACAAGAAGGACGATACCGAGTGCCTTCAGTATTTTCAGTGCAGTCTTCACAGACTACAAAGATAAAAATTATCTTTGAAAAACGAATACCCCCTACTTGCCGATGTGTTCCGCGCAGTTGATGCCGTCAAGCGCCGACGAAACGATTCCTCCGGCATAACCGGCTCCTTCACCGCAGGGATATAAGCCTGGAACGTCCACATGCTCAAGTGTTTCCGGATTTCGCGGCAGGCGCACGGGGGACGATGTACGGGACTCCGTGCCAAGAAGCAGGGCATCGTTGGTGTAGTAGCCGTGCATCTGCCTGTCCACCTGGGGGAAGGCGCGCCTCAGGCGCATGGAAACGTGCTCCGGAAGCAGCTCATGGAGCGGAGAGGAAAGCGCTCCGGGGTGATATGAAGTCTTTGGAAGATCTTTGGAGACAATGCCCCTGCAGAAATCCTTCATCCTCTGCGCAGGTGCTGTGAAAGGGTGTTTTCCGCCATGGGTGCTGGCGTACTCATACATCTTGCGCTCAATGTCCCTCTGGAAATCCATGAGGGCAAAGGGGCCGGTGTATTCCGCCGGCTGGTCTCCGGGTTCTATCTGGACCACGACGCCGGAATTGGCCCACTTTGAGTTGCGGGCTGCGTTGGACATGCCGTTCAGGACAACGGTTCCCTCTTCAGTTGATGACGGGACCAGTATCCCGCCCGGACACATGCAGAAAGAGAACACTCCGCGCTCTTCCACCTGCTGCACAAAGGAGTACTCTGCAGTTGGCATAAACGGCTGGTACTTACCGTGATACCTTATCTGGTTAATCATCCACTGGGGGTGCTCCACACGTACTCCAAGGGCAAATCCCTTGGCCTCTATGGCCCAGCCTTTCCGCTGGAAGATTTCATATATGTCACGTGCGGAATGGCCGCTTGCAAGAATAACCTTGGAAGCCTTGTACACTGTGTCTCCGCAGCTTACAGTGAAGCCTGGCTCGATATCCGTCACGCGGGAGTCGAAATGGTACTCACCGCCGTGGTCTTCAATGCATTTCCGGATATTCTTGACTATTTCCGGAAGCCTGTCCGTACCTATGTGTGGATGCGCGTCGATAAGGATGTCAGGATGTGCACCAAATGCCACCAGCTGGTGAAGGACCTCGCGGATATCGCCCCTCTTGGACGATCGGGTGAAGAGTTTACCGTCGGAGAAAGCACCGGCTCCGCCCTCACCGTAGCAGTAATTGGAATCAGGGTCCAGGACGCCGTCCGTGGAGAGTTTTGCCATGTCCACCTTGCGCCTTTCAACGTCCTTTCCGCGCTCCAGGACAATGGGTTTGAACCCCCTTTGCAGGAGCTTCAGGGAAGCGAACATTCCGGCGGGTCCGGCGCCTATCACAATGACAGGTTCCGCACCATGAACATCCTGGTATGGATCCACCTTGAAAGGGACGAATTCTTCGCCCTTCCGGTATGCCTGGATACGGTATCTGTAAAGTATGTCCTGGCGGGCATCGACACTGCGTCTGACTATCTCAATATGGCCAAGATTATCAAGCTTGACACCAAGTGCTTTAGAGGCGGCAGCCTTAAGTTCTGCTTCAGGTATTTCACGGCCGATTTTCACGGCTATCTCGAACTCTTTCATAGGGCTAAAAATCGGCCATTCTGGACACCGGCGCAACGTCCAGCGGGGCGCGCATTCCGGCCCTGAAAGCGAACCATCCGGCGACGGCTATCATGGCCGCATTGTCAGTGGTGAATTTGAACTCCGGGAGGTATGTGTTCCAATGCCTTTTCCGCCCCTCCTCAACTATCCTTTCACGAAGCCCGCTGTTGGCGGAAACGCCGCCCCCGATGGTTATCTCCCTTATGCCGGTTTCCTTTGCAGCGCGGATGAGTTTTTTCATGAGGATGTCGATGAGCGTTTTCTGGAAACTGGCGCAAAGGTCTTCCTTGTTATTCTCCAGGAAATCAGGGTCGATGGCTATCTGGTCCCTTACAAAATACAGAAGTGAAGTCTTTATTCCGGAGAAGCTGTAATCCAGACCGGGGATGTTTGGCTTTGCGAAAGTGAAGCGGTTTGGATCTCCCTGCTTTGCCAGGCGGTCTATTATGGGGCCGCCAGGATATCCCAGGCCAAGCATCTTGGAGCACTTGTCAAAGGCCTCGCCAACGGCATCGTCAATGGTCTGGCCAAGGATTTCATAGTCCAGGGGGCCTGTAACCTTCACAATCTGGGAGTTTCCGCCGGAAACCAGGAGGCACAGATAGGGGAATGACGGCTCTCTTACGGGAACGCCTTCCTGCCTTATGAAATTGGCCAGTATATGCCCCTGGAGGTGGTTCACCATGACCATGGGGATGTCCAGGGAGAGGGAGAGGGCCTTGGCGAAAGAGGTCCCTACCAGCAACGATCCAAGAAGCCCCGGACCCCTGGTGAACGCTATTGCCGTAAGGTCTTCCTGCCGTACTCCGGCTTTCCTGAGGGCCTCCGACACTACGGGTACGATATTAAGCTCGTGGGCACGCGAAGCCAGTTCCGGCACCACGCCCCCGAAGTCCTTATGCACCTGCTGCGACGCTATCACGTTGGACAGCAGCACCCCGTCACGGATAACGGCTGCCGAGGTGTCGTCGCACGATGATTCTATACCCAGTATTATGTCTGCCATAGCTTTCCTTTTGACGCTGCAAAGATAGTACAAATAATTAAAAAGACAGTACATGGTCCTCCATCCACCGATTTGGCGTTTTTGGTGGATAAGATCTATGAAATCTGGGAGTAATCTTTTACAAGATACTTGTCGCGGCGGAGTTCGGCGGTAAGGGGGGCGTTTGCCGGAGCGGTCAGGCCCGGATCCTTGTCCAGGATAAGCTGTGCGTAGGAACGGGCATCGTTCAGGATGAGGCCGTCCTTGGCAAGGGAGGCGATGTTGAGGGATATGGGAAGGCCGCTCTGCTGGGTGCCTTCAAGGTCACCGGGGCCGCGGAGTTTCATGTCTTCCTCTGCAAGGACAAAGCCGTTTTCAGTCTCGCACAGAAGGTCAAGGCGTTTTTGGGACTCCTTGGATATTTTATACCCCCTCATGAGGATGCAGTAGGAGCGCTCTGCACCTCGTCCCACGCGGCCGCGGAGCTGGTGTAGCTGGCTCAGGCCGAACCTTTCTGCGCTTTCAATGACCATAACGGATGCGTTGGGAACATCTACACCCACCTCTATGACAGTTGTTGAAACCAGGATATTGGCTCTACCGGCAACAAAAGCGTCCATGTTGAATGCCTTTTCCGCGGGAGTCTGCTGACCATGGACTATCGCCACCTTGTAATCCGGCAGAGGGAATGCCTTCACAATCTCTTCATATCCCAGTTCCAGGTTCTTGTAGTCCAGTTTCTCGCTTTCGAAAATGAGCGGGTACACTATGAACGCCTGACGGCCTTTGGCTATCTCTTCCCGGATAAAGTTGTGCATGGCGTGACGCTTGTTCTCACCAACACAGAGCGTCTGGACAGGCTTTCTTCCCGGCGGCATCTCGTCAATGACGGAAACGTCGAGGTCTCCGTACAGGGTCATGGCAAGGGTACGCGGAATGGGGGTTGCAGTCATGACAAGGACGTGCGGATGAATACCGCCAAAACCCTTGGACCACAGGCGTGCCCTCTGGTCCACTCCAAAGCGGTGCTGCTCGTCTATTACTGCAAGACCCAGGGCCCTGAACTGGACGGTGTCTTCTATGAGGGCGTGGGTTCCGATGAGTACGCCGACGCTTCCGTCCCGAAGGCCTTCATGGATGCGGCGGCGGTCTTTGATTCCCGTTGTTCCGGTAAGTAGCTCGACACGTACGCCAGTGGGTGCGAGGTACTTGGATACATTTGCAAAATGCTGCTGTGCAAGCACTTCCGTAGGGGCCATTATGCATGCCTGATAACCATTTCCCACTGCAATGAGCGCTGTGAGAACGGCAACCATTGTCTTGCCGCTGCCCACATCACCCTGGAGCAGGCGGTTCATCTGATGGCCGCTCTTCATGTCTTCCCGGATCTCACGGATTACGCGCTTCTGGGCATTTGTGAGCTGGTATGGAAGGGCTTCGTAGCATCTGTTGAAAGGCTCTCCCACAAGTGGCATCTTCAGGCCCTGGATGCTCCTGGAGCGAATGTATTTCTGCTTTAGCAGGGAAAGCTGAAGAAGGAACAGTTCCTCGAACTTCAGGCGGTACGATGCCTTGCCAAGTGCGCTCTGGTCCTGAGGGAAGTGAATCTGGCGCAGGGCATAGGAAAGCGGCACAAGGCCTTTCTCCTTCAGCACATAGTCCGGAAGTGTTTCTTCAAGCGTTGGAAGCACTCCGTCCAATGCCGTAGCCATGAGCTTCAGCATTACCTTGCCGGTGAACCCACTGTTCTTGAGGCGTTCCGTAGATGTATATACCCCCGTAAGGACACCAGTAGTGCCGCTGTCCGGGGCGTCAACCTCCGGATGCACCATGTTGAGACGTGTCCCAAAAACGGCCGGCTTGCCGAAGAAAATGAAGGTGTGCCCCGGAACCAGCCTCTGGTACATCCATTTCACGCCTTTGAAGAACACCATCTCCATCTCTCCCGTGTTGTCGCTTACCATGGCGCTCAGGCGGGAGACCATGTTGAACTTGAGTTTTTCCGGCGGGAGTTCAGCACCGTTCTTGGCATATAGACGGACCTTTGTCACAGTTGCTTTCACCTGCACCTGGGCGAGGTCCGGCTGAACGTTTGCAATGGGTACTATGGTGCTGCGGTCTATGTAACGGAACGGATACAGGTGCAGAAGATCTCCCACAGTTCGTATTCCCAGCTCCTTTTCCAGCAGCTGAGCCCTCTTTTCTCCTACACCCTTGAGATACTGTATGCCCGTATCCATATTCATAGCATACAAATATAGTCATTTTCACCAAACATCACACGCTTCCGTGGCCCAGACGTCACGCCAGGCCACAAAAACGCCAGAAAACGTGGCCGCGGATGACAGACATGTCGCGCCAGGCCACAAAAACGCCGGTAAACGTGGCCGCGGATGTAATGGGGCAGATGGTCAGGAAGTTTATTTTGAATTCCGACTGAATTTGACTATCTTTGTGAGTAATGGTTCCGGAACTTGTGGACAAATATCTTTTCCTGGTGCAGAGCTTCGTGGATGCGGGCTCCAGGGGGTTGTCGCTGCAGGAGGTTTCGTCCCGCTGGGAAGCCCGATACGGAGAGCCGTACCCGCGGAGGAGTTTCCTGAATCACAGGGGAGCCATAGAGGACATATTCGGCATTGTCATCGGCTGCGACCGCAGCACCAACCGTTACCGCATAGACCAGGCGGAAAGCGCTGTGGACAAGCGCCAGGCGGCGGACTACCTTATCAACACCTTTACGGTAAACAGCCTCCTCACCCTTGGCCGGGAGCGTCTCAGCGGCAGGGTTGCCGTAGAGGACGTACCGTCGGGCCAGATGTATCTTACGGAGACCATGCAGGCCATGCTGGATGGCGCTGTCCTCGGGATAGAATACCGCAAATACCTCAGCACCGAAACAGAGGTGCGCACCATACGCCCTTACGCTGTCAAGGAGTTCGAAAAACGCTGGTACATCGTTGCCTACAGCGAGGAAGCCGATGCCCTCAGGACCTACGCCATGGACCGCATAGTCTCCATGCAGCGTACTGGCAGGACCTTCCGCATGCCGCCAGGATTCAATGTAGACGACCTGTTCGAAGGCAGTTACGGAATATACCTCCCGGAGCAGGAGAAGCCCGTCATCATAAAGATTAAGGCAACGGAAAGGGAAGCCGCATACCTCAGGGACCTTCCCCTTCACCATTCCCAGATGGAACTTGACGACGGCCTGTTTGCCCTTAGGCTCATCCCCAATCCCAATTTCGTCATGGAGCTCTGCAAGAGGGGAGCCGGTCTCACGGTCCTGGAACCCATGGAACTGCGCGACACCGTAAAAGAGAATCTGAAAAAAGCACTGGATGCCTATGAATAAAAGAGTATTATTGTCGATGATGGCCCTTCTTGGCCTTCTCGCCTGCAAAAATTCCCAGATGAAACCCCAGCAAGGCTACATCGGCCCTTCGGACATTGAGATTACCGACGGCCGAATGACTCCGGAGGTGCTCCTTTCCCTTGGACGCCTGTCGGATCCCCAGCTTTCCCCGGACGGGAAAACCATCCTGTACGGCGTCAGCTACACCTCTATCCAGGACAACCGCAGCGTCCGCAACCTTTATGTGATTCCCGTCGCCGGCGGTGCTCCCACGGCCCTCACCAAGGACGGCAAGAGCATATCGGCCGCTAAATGGAACGCCGATGGCTCCGCGGTCTATTTCCTCCAGGGCGGCCAGCTCTGGAAGGCCCCGTACAAGGCCGGAAAGCTTGGAAAGAGGGAACAGCTCACGGACGTGGAAAAAGGCATTGACGACTATGCAATCTCCCCGGACGGCAACCAGCTCATGTATGTCTCTTCCATCCACAGCGCAGTGGAAGTTCCTTCTGACACGGACCCTATGCTGGACAAGGCCAGCGCCTACGCTACGGAAGACCTCATGTACCGTCACTGGGACCACTGGGTGACGGATATTCCCCGTACCTTCATCGCCCCCCTTGCCAACGGTATCGTCAAGGAAGGGATGGATATCCTGGGTGAAGAGCCGTACCAGCTTCCAAACGGTCCTTTCGGCGGCATCGAGCAGCTTGCATGGAGCCCCGACGGCAGGTACATCGCATATTCCTGCAAGAAGCTTACGGGAAAGCAGTACGCCTTCTCCACAAATACCGGCATCTACATCTACTGCCCGCTTACCGGAGAGACCACCCAGGTCACATTTGACGGCGGCTACGACACCAACCCCGTCTGGAGTCCTGACGGCTCCCGCCTGGCCTGGCTCTCAATGCCCCGCGACGGATATGAGGCCGACAAGGTCCGCCTCATGGTTGCCGATGTAGTATACCAGGAGGAAGGTGAAGGCCAGTGCTCCAACCCTGAGGTACTTGACATCCGTGACCTCACGGAGAACTTTAAGTATAATGCCGACGGCCCCGTCTGGGCCCAGGACAGCAAGTCCATCTATTTCAACGCCCTTACGGAAGGTATCCAGTCCATCTGGAGCGTTGTAGTGGATGGGGAGACGGACTTCTTCCGCCACACCGCAGACAACCTGTGGTTCGACTTCGGTTCACCTTTCGGCATCCTTCAGGACGGAACCATCCTCACCACATACATGTCCATGGATTTCCCCACGGAACTTGTTGCCGTGAACGACAATTCCATCCAGCAGATAACCTTCGAGAACGAGCACATCCTCTCCAAGCTTGAAAAGCACGAGACGGAGGCCCGCTGGCTCAATACCGTAGACGGAGAGAAGATGCTCACCTGGGTGCTGTATCCTCCGCGCTTCGACTCTTCAAAGAGTTATCCCGCCATTGAAATCTGCCTTGGAGGCCCCCAGGGCACCCTTTCCCAGGGATGGAGCTACAGGTGGAACTACCTTCTCATGTGCCATCAGGACTACGTGGTGGTCCTCCCTAACAGGCGCGGCACGACGGCCTTCGGCCAGCCCTGGTGCGAGGAGATTTCCGGAGACTACATCGGCCTTAACATGCAGGATTACCTCACTGCCGCAAAAGCCATAAAGGCAGAGCCTTACGTGAGCGGTGTCGCTGCATGCGGCGCCTCCTACGGCGGTTACAGCGTCTATTACCTTGCCGGTATCCACAAGGATGTGTACGACTGCTTCATCGCCCATGCAGGCATTTTCAACGAGGAGCACATGTACATGGAGACGGAGGAGATGTGGTTCCCCAACTGGGACAACGGCGGGCTTCAGGAGTACGCTTATGAGCCTGGCCAGATTGGAGCAAAGGGAGACGGCGTCACCTTCGGAGGCATGCAGCAGGCAGGTTCTCCCTGGTCATCGGCCCCCAAGGCCAAGCGCCACTACGACAATTCTCCCCACAAGCTTGTCAAGAACTGGCACACGCCCATCCTCTGCATCCACGGAGGAATGGATTTCCGTGTTCCGTACGACGAGGGCATGGCTGCATTCAACGCGGCCCAGATGATGGGAGTTCCTTCCAAACTCATAGTTTTCCCGGAAGAGAACCACTGGATACTGAAGCCCCAGAACGCCCTCTACTGGCACCGCAGCTACTTCGGCTGGCTTGACCGTTGGATGAAACCCCAGCCTCAGGAGGAATAACCCATGACAAAGATGGTGGTACATAACGACGAGTTCTTCGCCCAGGTGCTTGCCCGCCTGGACGAGGGCCTCACCACCACCATCCCCGTAAAAGGGTACAGCATGCTGCCCTTCATCCGCGGCGGCAAGGATCTCGTGGTCCTGGAAAAGGCCTCCGGGGACATTGTAAAGGACGATATAGTCCTTTTCCGCTACGGCGGCCGGTACGTCATGCACCGCGTCCTGAGTACGGAAGATGGCAGGTACGACATCCAGGGTGACGGCGTATGGCTTGGCCACGAGTACCCTGTAAGGGAACAGATCCTTGCAAAGGCAACATGCATACTCAGGGCTGGAAAGAAGCCCGTGGACCCATACTCTCCCGCCCAGCTCCGCCAGGTTCACGCCTGGCAGCGCCTGGGGTGGTTAAGAAGGTATATTTTGTTTATTTACAGGCATCTTCCCTGGAACAGGGGATGGCTTAAGGAAAACCAAGTACAGATTAATGAAAATTAAGGAAGGATTCGTTCTCCGCACCATCTGCGGCCAGAATGTCATCTCGGGAGAGGGAAGTGCAAACGTCAATTACTCTTCCCTCATCAGTCTCAACGAAACTGCAGCATACCTCTTCAAGGAGCTGCAGGGCAAGGAATTCACGGAAGAGACAGCAGTAGACCTGCTTCTTGACCAATATGAGGTAGACCGTGATACGGCTGCCAAAGATGTGAAGGCCCTGCTGGCCAAATGGAAGGAGATAGGACTTTCAGAATAAATGAAAAATGCCCTCAAATACCTAAAGTGGCTTTACGTTCACTCGAAAGGGGCGCGCTGGCAACTGACCGCCAACGTGCTTCTGGGCACGGTGAATGTGGCCCTTAACATGGCCTTCATCCTGGTGTGCAAGCACCTGGTGGACCTTGCTACGGGTGTTGCGGAGGGCTCGCTCCTGACCTGGGCTGTCTGGGCCGGAATTCTCATCGTCTCGCGCCTTGCCGTATCGGCCCTCAACGTCAGGATAGAGAACCTGGTGAATTCCAGGATGAACTTTGCCATAAGGGCGGAGCTTTACGGAAACCTCATGCAGGCGGAGTGGCTTGGCAAGGAAAAGCGCCACAGCGGAGACGTGATAAACCGCCTGGAGCAGGACGTGACCAAGGTTACGGACGTCATCTGTTCCGATGTTCCGCAGATATTCACAACCCTTGTCCAGATGGTTGCAGCCGTGGTCATCCTGTGCACCATGGACTGGAAACTGGCTGTCCTCCTGGTCCTGATTACGCCTCTTTTCATGCTCTTTTCCAAGCTGTTCTTCCGCAAGATGCGCAGGATGACCCTTGGCATCCGCGAAAGCGAGAGCAAGATCCAGAGCCACCTTCAGGAGAGTTTCCGCCACAGGGTGATGATACGTTCCATGGAAGGGGAGTCCCGTATGATGGACCGCCTTGACAGCCTCCAGAGCATGGAATACGGGCAGGTTGTGGAACGTACCAACTTCAATGTCTTTGCCCGTACCATGGTGTCGGCCAGCTTTGCCTTCGGTTATCTGGCTGCGTTCCTCTGGGGCGTGTTCGGTATCGCCAGGCGGGGCATGACCTTCGGTATCATGACCAGCTTCCTGCAGCTCGTTGGGCAGATCCAGCGTCCGGTCGTGAACCTGATGCACCAGATCCCCAATTTCATCTATGCCACGGCATCCATAGACAGGCTTATTGAGCTTGAAGATACTCCAAAGGAGAGCGCCCAGACGCCCGTGAAGCTGGAAGGCCCCGTAGGCATACGCGTAAAGGACCTTCACTACAGGTATCCGGACGGAGAGAAAGAGGTCCTGAGAGGGCTCAGCTTCGATTTTCCTCCCCTCAGCCGCACTGCCATAGTAGGTGAGACAGGCGCAGGAAAATCTACTCTCATCAGAATAATGATGGCTCTTCTGAAGCCATCGGCAGGGGAGGTGAAGCTGTATAACAAGGATAAGGAAATCCCCGCCTCCGGGGCAACCAGGTGCAATATCGTTTACGTTCCCCAGGGGAATTCCCTCCTTTCCGGCACCATCCGGGAAAACCTCCTAATGGGAAACCCCACCGCATCTGAGGACGATATGTGGAAGGCGCTCCGGACGGCATCGGCAGATTTTGTGGAGAGCCTGGACGATGAATGCGGCGAGGGCGGTGCGGGTCTCAGCGAAGGCCAGGCACAGCGTATTGCCATTGCCCGCGGCCTCCTGAGGGAAGGCGACATTCTCCTTCTGGACGAGTTCTCATCGTCCCTGGACCCGGAGACGGAAGAGCGCCTCATGGAAGGCCTTATACAGAATGCGGCGGGTAAGACGCTTATCTTCATCACCCACCGCGAAAGGATTTCCGATTACTGCCAGCTTCACTGCCGGGTTTCCAAGTACTGAAGCCTGTGGCGGAAGATATCTATCGCAGTATAAATCGATTGCATCATTGACCTGGGGTCCGCTTCGTCGCGGCCGGCGAGGTCGTATCCGGTACCGTGGTCCGGGGAAGTGCGCACTATGGGAAGGCCCGCGGTGAAGTTGACGCCGTCGGCAAAGGAGATGGACTTGAAGGGGGCCAGGCCCTGGTCGTGGTACATGGCAAGGGTGGCGTCAAATCGGCTGTAATGGCCAAGGCCGAAGAATCCGTCCGGGGAATAGGGGCCGAATGCCTGGATGCCTTCCTTCTGGGCAGCCTGCACTGCCGGAAGGATTATGTTCTGCTCTTCGTCGCCGATTAGGCCGCCGTCGCCGCAGTGGGGGTTGAGGCCCAGCACCGCAATCTTGGGCTCGATGACGCCGAAGTCCATCATGAGGGTCTTTTTCATGATGCGGAGTTTGGAAAGGATGGCCTCCTGGGTTATGCGTAAGGGCACTTCCCTGAGGGGAATATGGCCTGTGACAACGCCAACCCTGAGCTGCTCGCTTACCATGAACATCATGGCGTTATTCACGCCGAACTCGTGCTCCAGGTATTCTGTGTGACCGGTGTAGTTGAAACCGCTCAGGTTCATGCCTCTCTTGTTGATGGGACCGGTTACAAGGACGTCCAGGAGCTCGTCCTTGATGTCTTTCACGGCGCATTCAAGGGACTTGACGGCCGCCTTGGCAGAATCTGGAGTGCTCTGGCCGGGTTCTGCGTACACGCTGTCCGGAAGGCAGTTCACAAGGTTTATGGTGCGGGGCTTGGCGTCCCGTGCGTTCTGGATCACGTTGACGTCCAGCTTTTCTATGTTGTGGAGGGTTTTCTTGTAAAAGCCCAGCAGTTTGGAGGACCCGTAGATCACCGGGGTGAAGGAGTCCAGTATGCGCTCGTCGGCCAGGGACTTTATGATGACCTCGTATCCGATGCCGTTGCTGTCTCCCTGGGTAATTCCAACTACAAGTTTAGGTAAGCTCATATAAGTGTCGTTTGTTGCTCTTGAATATATCCTGTATCTTCCGGAAGGCCCGTCTGATGGTATGCGGCTACCGCAAGGGCGTCGCAGCGCTCGTTCTCCGGGTGGCCGGCGTGGCCCTTTATCCAGTGAAATGCCACTCTGTGCCGATGGTAGACGGTGTCGAATCTGAGCCACAGGTCCACGTTCTTTTTCTTCTTGAACCCCTGGCGCTTCCAGGTTTCCAGCCAGCCTTCGTTGAGGGCCTTTACCACGTAGGAGGAATCGCTTACCACGTGCACCTCCGCATTCTCCCACTTTATCTGCTCAAGGCCGATTATTACGGCCAGGAGTTCCATGCGGTTGTTGGTGGTGAGGGCAAAACCTCCGGACAGCTCTTTCTGGTAGCTGCCGCAGCGGAGGACTATCCCATAGCCCCCCGGGCCCGGGTTTCCGCTTGCGGCGCCGTCCGTAAACAGCCAGATGGGCGGTTTTTTCTCTTCCATATTTACAAAGGTATGAATTTTTTTGTAATTTTGTACGATATGAATGACTACATAAAACAGCAGATAACTAAGTCCATAAGTGTCAAGCAGGCCATGCTGGATTCGCAGGAGATTCTTGACGGATTGCATCAGATATCCCAGTTGACAGTTAACGCCCTCAAGGCCGGCCATAAGGTACTGTGGGCAGGGAATGGCGGCAGCGCTGCGGATGCGCAGCACATGGCGGCGGAGCTGGTGAACAAGTTCCGCCTGGACAGGCCGGGGCTTTGCTCAATTGCGCTTACGACGGATACGTCGATACTTACGTCCATCGGCAACGATTATGGCTTCCAGAGGGTGTTTGCCCGGCAGGTGGAGGCAGTCGGCGCTGCGGGGGACGTATTCATCGGCATATCAACTTCCGGGAATTCGGAGAACCTTGTGCTGGCAGGGGAGGAGTGCAGGCGCAAGGGCATTGTTTCCGTTGCCCTGGTGGGGGAGAAGCCGTGCAAGATGGATATGTATGACCATGTGATTCACGTGCCTTCATCGGACACCCCGCGCATTCAGGAATGCCAGACCCTTATCGGCCACATTCTGTGCGACTTGGTTGAGAAATCGTTATTCGGAACATTGTAATAATTAAAAATTTTTCGTAAATTTGCGGCGCTTGAATAAATATTGTTCATTTATATAATTAACACACAATTATGATTAAACTCGGTATTAACGGATTCGGCCGCATCGGACGCATGGTGTTCCGCGCAGCTGTGGAGAATTTCAAGGACATCGAAGTTGTCGGTATCAACGACCTCCTCGATCCCGATTATCTTGCCTACATGCTCAAGTACGACTCCGTACACGGCAAGTTCAACCACGACATCAAGGTTGAAGGCGACATCCTCATCGTCGACGGCAAGAAGGTAAAGGTATTCTGCGAGAAAGATCCCGCAAACATCACCTGGGGCGCCCTTGGCGTAGATGTAGTTGTTGAATCCACCGGTTTCTTCCTCACCGCAGAGCTTGCAGAGGCCCACATCAAGGCCGGTGCCAAGAAGGTCATCATGAGCGCTCCTTCAAAGGATGCCACTCCCATGTTCGTCTATGGTGTAAACCACAAGACCTACGCTGGCCAGACCATCATCTCCAACGCTTCCTGCACCACCAACTGCCTTGCTCCTCTTACCAAGGTTCTCAACGACAACTTCGGCGTAAAGCGCGGCCTCATGACCACCGTTCATGCTGCTACCGCTACCCAGAAGACCGTTGACGGTCCTTCCAAGAAGGATTGGCGCGGTGGCCGCGGTATTCTGGAGAACATCATTCCTTCCTCCACCGGCGCTGCAAAGGCCGTGGGTAAGGTTCTCCCTGAACTCAACGGCAAGCTCACCGGCATGTCCCTGCGTGTTCCCACCAGTGATGTCTCCTTCGTAGACCTCACCTGCGAACTCAACAAGGAAGCCTCCTACGAGGAAATCTGCGCTGCAATGAAGGCCGCCTCCGAAGGCGAGCTCAAGGGCATCCTCGGTTACACCGACGAGGCCGTCGTTGCAACAGACTTCCGCGGTGACGCCCGCACCTCCATCTTCGACGCCAAGGCCGGTATCCAGCTGGACAAGACCTTCGTAAAGGTTTGCGCCTGGTCCGACAACGAGTGGGGTTACAGCAACAAGGTTCTCGAGATGGCAAAGGTCATCATGAAGTAACCAAACTTCCATTTAAGCCGGACGGTTTCGTCCGGCTTTTTTTGTATATTTGCGTCATGAAGATTCTCTTGTGCAACGACGACGGCTACAAGGCCGAAGGAATCCATGTCCTGGCAAGGATCATGGCTCAGTTCGGGGATATTACAGTTGTCTCCCCAAAATCTCCCCAGAGTGCCATGTCAATGGCCGTCTCCCTTGGGAGAAGAAAGATATCCTACAAGCCCATTCTCAAGCTTACACCCGGCTCCTGGCACTATCTGGACGCAACTCCGGCATCGTGTGTAAAATTCGGCCTGGAGTACTTTTACGAGAAACGTAATCCGGATCTTGTGGTAACCGGGATCAATCATGGTTCCAATGCGTCCACTGCGGCAAACTATTCCGGAACCATGGGTGCCGCGGAAGAGGCCGCCATCAACGGCGTCAAGGCCATCGGCGTTTCCATCTGCAATTTCTCTCCGGACGCAGACTTCACAATTGTGGAGAAGTTCCTTCCCGGAATAATAAAGAGGCTCCTGGACAACTGGCCGGAGGACAGTTACGGCCTTTACTACAACGTCAATTTCCCCGACGTGACGGAGCCCAAGGGCATCCGCGTAACCCGCCAGGGCCGCGGTCACTGGGAAAAGGAGTTCGTGGAATGGGACGAGGACGGGTACGACCCCAATTCCTCCACCTTCGGCCTTGGCTCCCATTACGTGAACCTTGAACCGGACGAAAAGGCTTTCATGATGGTAGGAGAATTCATTGACGATGAGCCCGGCTGTCTTGACGCAGACCACGTGGCCAACGAGTCCGGCTGGATAACCATCACTCCCTGCAATCTGGACCAGACGGATTATAAGGAGTACAAGCGTCTATGCGGTATTATATAATTGCAGGAGAGGCTTCCGGGGATTTGCATGGGAGCAATCTGATAAAGGGTCTTGTGGCGGAGGATCCGGGGGCGGAGTTCCGTTTTTGGGGCGGGCCGCTGATGGCGGCTGCTGCTGGGTGTGAGCCGGTGGTGGATTACCGGCAGAATGCCGTCATGGGGTATCTGGAGGTGCTTCTGAAGAGCTTTACCATAATGAAGAACCTGTCCCTTTGCAAAAGGGATATAGCTTCCTGGAAGCCGGATGTGGTGATTCTTATAGACTATCCCGGATTCAACTTCAAGGTGGCAAAGTTTGCCCATGAGGCCGGTTTTAAGGTGTTTTGGTATATTGCGCCCAAGGTGTGGGCTTCAAGGGAGGGGAGGATCAGGAAACTGAAAGCCTATGTAGATAAGCTGTTCATAGTTTTCCCGTTCGAGAAGCCGTATTTCGATGCCCGTGGGGTTTCTTACGTGTACGCCGGGAATCCCCTTGTGGATGCCGTGGACGGCTCTCCTTCGCTGTCAGAGCCCCGGTCTTCATTCCTTGAGCGATGCTCACTTCCGGATGTTCCGTACATGGCTCTTCTGGCCGGTTCCAGGAACATGGAGATCGGCAATATGATGCCCACTTTCATGGAGTTTGCCGACTCCTGGCATGCCAGCCATCCGGAGTATCATTTTGTAGTTGCGGCTGCTCCGTCCCGTACAATGGAGGACTATTCAAAGTTCCTTGGCGGCAGGGACTTTGTGCATGTTGTTTTTGGGGAAACCTACGCTGCCATGAAGCATGCAACTGCTGCTGTAATCAACTCTGGTACAGCATCTTTGGAGGCAGCTCTTATCGGTACTCCCCAGATCGTGGGGTACAAGGTTGCCGCCGCCAGCGCCTTTATCATGAGGCGCATAATCAAGGTCCGCTACGTGTCCCTGGCAAACCTTATAGTGGACCGTCTCTGTTTCAAGGAGTTCCTTCAGGAGAACTTCACCGTTCAGAATCTCATGAGAGAAATGGAGACAATCCAGTCAGACTCTTCCTACCGGGCAAAAATGCTTTCAGACTACTCTGAGGTTCGTGAACTTCTTGGCGGCACCGGCGCCTCCCGAAGCGTTGCCCGTGCTATGCTTGACACGCTTAAAGCGTGACAGGAAGTGATTGAGTATAAGGCTATTAAGTAAATGTCCTTAGTCTATTTAGTCCAAGGACAATATGTTAGATTCCTGAAAATCAATCACTTATTGTCACGGCAGATAATGAGAACCCGACCTTCAGAATCACTATGGGTGCCAAAAATGTGAATTGTGCCGTCGCCGGGCTTTACGCCAAGGCGTTTTGCAAGTTCCTCTGATGTCATTGGGATGTTGCGGGCTGTGACATCGGCCTTTGGGTAGCGTTTACCGGCTTCTTTCATGGTTTTGCCGGAAAGAGGGAGTATATCCAATATCTCAAAGCACTTACCAAAAGATGCAAGATCTTCAGGAATTGCCTTTTGGCTTACATACAGGTGTGTATGTCTGCTTAGTTTGCAGAGTCCGTAGTCACACGGCAAATCAAACGCCCCGGCCTTCAGCAGCGCCTTACCTGGCTCAAATAAGAATTCACCAGAGGAGATGGTAGTGATATCCACAAACCTGTGGCCACCCTCGGCCGCATAAGAGGGAGGGGCCCATCGCAGATGGGAGGGGTCGCGAAGCGACGGTTTGTGGATATCACTACCATCTCCTCCTCCATATACTAATGAAGCGCCTGAATCAATAATAACCGTAATGTGGCAACCTGTATAGCCCTTTTCCAGCAGAAGAAGCAGTTCCTTGCACTCGCCGCCGGTGGCAACTACGTGCACTTCACGTACTCCGGGAAGTTGTTTGCACACCAGTGTGATATCAGCCATAGGGGAGAGCTTGAACATGATGTTAGGGCATGCGTCATACAGCTCCGGAAGCAGTTCAAGCACGTTTGGAGAGCAGTCTTCCAGGCGGAAAACCTTGCGTCCGCCGTCACCGCGCCTTGCCGGATCCAGGAACAATACATCCGGTTCAAAGCCACCAAGGATATCCTTGACTGCACCAGGTTCAACCATCCTATTCCTGACCACGACATTCTTCACTCCAAGTTCCTTGAAGTTGTGTTCTGCCGCCCTGCATAGTTCAGTATCCATCTCATTGTAAAGTACCTCCTCTGCAACCTGGCAGAACGTCCACGCATCCACACCCAACCCGCCGGTAAGGTCCGCCACCCTCAATCCTTCCACCACCCCGTCCGGTTTATCCACGGAAACGGGGTGTTTTGGTGGACAAGTGGGCGATTCCCCGGGTTTGTCCACGGAAATGGCGGTTTTGGTGGATAAGTTGGGGAAGTGAGACAGGAGGGAGGCTTTGTACCGGGCGGTTTCCGTGGAGGAGCACTGTTCTGCGGACAGGACTTTGGGATATTGCAAAGAGGGGACAGCGTGCCACTGAGGGACTTTGTGACGAAGCTTTGAGCGGGCCTCCAGTGTGCTCAGGGCAAGGTTCCAGTCTTCAACTTCAGCTGAGAGGCGTCCGCGCTGCATAGCAAGCGAGGCAATGTCACAGCCGTCGTGGGCAAGTATGAATTCTTTGAAATCCATATTGCAAAAGTACTGAATATTTTTTATTTTTGTGGATACGATTAAACACTAAGACACAAAGATATGGCAGATTACAAAACCGTAGCTCAAAGCTGGATTGACGGCAACTTTGACGCTGAGACCAAAGCGGAAGTAAAGCACCTCATGGAAACAGATCCCGTTGGGCTTGAAGACGCCTTCTACCGTAACCTGGAGTTCGGTACCGGCGGCCTCCGCGGCATCATGGGCGCCGGCACCAACCGCATGAACAAGTACACCGTGGGCATGGCCACCCAGGGCCTTGCAAACTACATCAAGGCCAATGTGAAGGGCGCTGCCAGTGTGTGCATAAGCCACGACAGCCGCAACAATTCGCGCCTTTTCGCAGAGATATCGGCGGAGGTCCTTTCCAACAACGGCATCAAGGTCTATCTGTTCGAAGACCTCCGTCCCACTCCGGAACTCAGTTACTCCATCCGCCTCAAGAAGGCCACTGCCGGCATCATGGTAACCGCCAGCCACAACCCCAAGGAGTACAACGGCTACAAGGTGTTCTGGGAGGACGGCGGCCAGATTACCGCTCCCGTAGACAAGGATATCGTCAATGAGGTCGGCAAGATTGCAGACCCTGCCGATGTCCGCTTCGCTCCGGTACCCGGAGAGCCCAAGGCCCCCATCGAGATCATGGGCGCAGAGGTTGACGAGTGCTACCTCAGGGACCAGCTTTCCCTCATGCTCTCCCCGGAAGCTGTCAAGAAGCATGCAGACCTCAAGATTGTATATACGCCCCTCCACGGCTGCGGCGTACGCCTTATGCCCGAAGCCCTGAAGCGCATCGGCTTCACCAATATTATCCATGTCCCGGAGCAGGAAGTCCCGGATGGCAATTTCCCCACCGTGGCATCGCCAAATCCTGAAGAGCCCGCCGCCATGGCCATGGCCCTTGCCAAGGCCGATGAAACCGGCGCAGACCTTGTCCTGGCCACGGACCCGGACGCAGACCGCCTTGGAATAGCCGTCCGTAACGATGAAGGCAAGATGGTCCAGCTCACCGGCAACCAGACCTGGAGCTTCCTTACCTACTACATCCTCACCCGCTGGAAAGAGCTTGGAAAGCTTGACGGCAAGCAGTACTGCGTCAAGACCATCGTCACATCGGAACTCATAGCCGCAATCTGCAAGAGCTTCGGCGTGAAGTGCTACAACGTCCTTACCGGCTTCAAGTACATAGCAGAGATTCAGAAGCAGCAGGAAGGCAAGGCATCTTTCATCTGCGGCGGAGAGGAAAGCTACGGCTTCAACCTTGGAGACTTCGTGCGTGACAAATGCGCCCAGGTGGCAGGCTGTGCCGTCGCAGAGTGCGCCGCATGGGCGGCAGAGCAGGGCATGACCCTCTGGCAGCTACTGCAGAAGGTGTACAAGGAATACGGCCTTTACGTAGAGAAGATGGTCTACATCGTCCGCAAGGGAAAATCCGGCGCGGAGGAAATCCAGAAGATCATGGCCGATTACCGCGCCTGCCCTCCCAAGGTCATTGCAGGAAGCCCCCTTGCCAAGGTCATCGACTACAACAAGCCGGAAGAAACCGGTCTTCCCAAGAGCAATGTGCTGCAGTTCTTCAACGAGGCCGGCGATGTGGTCTCCGTACGTCCTTCCGGCACTGAGCCCAAGATCAAGTTCTACTTCGGCGCAACCGGTTCCACGGCTCCGGACAAGATAGAACAGCTAAAGGCACAGTTCATCAACTAAAATATCGGGATTTCTTGCAACTTTGCAGGAAATCCCGTATTTTTGCAGTCCTTTTTGCTGGGGTATTAGCTCAGTTGGTAGAGCGATAGGTTCGCAATCTATAGGTCAGGGGTTCGAATCCCCTATGCTCCACAAGGATATTCACGGCACCATGATGCGAGGGGACAGCCCTCGCATTTCGGTTTTCTGGCCGTGCAGATGTAGCGGCCGTGGAGGATGAGCCAGTGGTGGGCCGTGGCGCGCTTTTCCAGGGGGATGTGACGCTCGAGGTCCTGCTCAACCTCATAAGGGGTTTTGCCGTCGGAAAGGCCAAGGCGGTGGGCAACCCTGAATACATGGGTGTCAACTGCTATTACAGGTTTGTCGTAAACAATTGATGCAATGACGTTCGCTGTCTTTCTGCCAACTCCGGGGAGGGACATCAGGGCGTCTATGTCAGAGGGCACGGAGCCGCCAAAATCGGCAAGTAGTTTCCGGGCCATGTCAATGAGATGCTGAGTCTTGGAATTGGGGTAGGACACGCTTTTGACGTAGGGGAAAACATCGTCAAATGAAGCCGCTGCAAGGGCTTCAGGAGTGGGAAAGGCCTGGAAAAGGGGAGGGGTAACCATGTTCACCCTTTTGTCCGTGCACTGGGCACTGAGGATCACTGCCACAAGAAGCTGGAAGGGGTTATCGTAGTGAAGCTCTGAACGGACCTCCGGCTGGTTCACGGAGAACCACTCCACAATAGCGTTGAAACGTTCTTTCCTGTTCATATCAGAGATTCCCGGTGAGGCCCGGGAATGACGGTTAAAGTACTACGTCTATACCTTCGTCGATGACCTCAGTGCAGGATTCTCCCTCGCAGGAAAAAACGCGGCCGGGGTATTTTTCAAAGATGGCGCGGTTGTGGGTTACCATGACTATGGCCGTACCTTCCTTGTTCAGGGACTGGAGGAGCTGGAGAATCTCGTCCGCCGTCTCTCCGTCAAGGTTGCCGGTAGGTTCATCGGCAAGGATTATGGACGGTTTGTTAAGGAGGGCGCGGGCTATGGCAATACGCTGCTGCTCGCCGCCGGAAAGCTGGTGGGGATGCTTGTGGGCCTTGGTCTGCATGCCCACGGACTCAAGGACGTCCAGGATTCTGCGGTCAATGGCGCCGCGGTCTTTCCATCCTGTTGAACGGAGGACAAACTCCAGGTTCTCCTCCACGGTCCTGTCCTGTAGCAGCTGGAAATCCTGGAAGATGACGCCCATGCTGCGCCTGAGGTAGGGGATGTCCCTGGATTTGATTCCGCGCAGGTTATAACCGCAGGCGGTTCCTTCACCGCTCAGAAGCTTGTTCTCTGCCGTTACGGTACGGATGATGGAGGTTTTTCCGGAGCCCACTTTTCCTACGATGTACACGAAGTCTCCCGGCATTACGTCCATGTTGAGGCCGTAAATAACGGGGCTTTCGCCGTTGAGGATTTCGGCGTCTTTGAAGTGTATTAAGCTTTCCGTCATATTTTCAATAATTAGTGCAAATATAATCAGATTTTTTTGTAAATTTGTAGGTTATGAAAAGAATCATTATAGCGGCGGCGGCCGCACTCCTTGCCCTATCGGCAGGAGCCCAGGATATTTCTAAAGCCAAGGAACTCTACCAGGCCGGAATGTACAGCCAGGCAATGTCTGCGCTGGAAGGCATTCCCGGGGAAATGGCCCAGGGCTACCGTACTCTCTGTGCCCTTTCAATGGGCTCTGACGGGGCCTATGCCATGGCCGGAAGGTTCGTGAACGCCTATCCGGAGTGCATCCTCACCCCTCAGGTCCGTTTCCTCTGGGGCGTAGACCTCTTTGACGCGGAAAGGTATGAGGAAGCCCTTACCCAGCTAAATTCCATAACGGCAAAGGATATCTTTACCAGCCGTATCCCCGAGTATACTTATAAGCTTGGCTACAGCGCCTATGGCGTTGGAGAATGGGAGCGTGCGAAGAGCATACTCAAGCGCATGCGCTCCATTCCGGAAAGCGACTACACCGCCCCTGCATACTATGCGCTGGGTTTCATCAGCTATTCACAGGGCAATTTCCGCGAGGCATCGGACTGGTTCCTCCTGGCCGCCAAGGACTACCGTTTCCGTGATCTGGCAAACTACTACATCCTTGAGTGCCGCTTCAATGAGAAAGATTACAAATACGTAGTCCAGTTCGGTGAGGATCTGTTTGACAAGGTTCCCGCAGACCGCCAGCCCCACATGGCCCGCATCATGAGCGAGTCCTATCTAGTTCTTGGCAACGCTGAAAAAGCCCGTACGTACTATGTAGAGAATCTCCGCAGCAAGGCCGCCCGCACAAGGGCAGACTACTTCTACGCCGGAGAGGTCCTTTACATGGTGGAAGACTGGCAGGGTTCCGTGGACAACTTCATGCAGATGGGAGAAAGAAGGGATTCGATTGGCCAGATAGCTTCCTACCAGCTTGGCTATGCCAATATAAAAACCAGAAACAAGGTTGCTGCAATGCAGGCATTCAAGGAAGCTGCCGACCTGGATTACTCAAAGGAAATCAAGGAAGACGCCTACTACAACTATGCCAAGCTCGCATTCGACCTTGGCGGCGATACCGCTCCCTTCCAGGAGTACCTCCGCCGCTACGGTACAGGCGCCAAAGGAGACAGAATCTACTCTTACATGGCCCTGGCAGCCCTCAAGAACCATGACTACGAGGGCGCAGTGGCCGCATATGACAACATCGAGAACCTTGAGCCCCGCATGCAGTACAACTACATGAAGGCGTATTTCCTCAGGGCCATGGAACTCATGGAAAACGGCTCGTGGAGGGCTGCTGTGCCACATCTGAAGGCGGCCGCATACTACAGCCACCGCCGCGACGGCTTTAACCAGCTTGCCCGCTACTACCTTGCAGAGGCTTACTACCGTGACGGCAAGTACTCCGAAGCCAGGAACATACTCAAGGACCTTTACAACCTCTCCGCGCTTCCCAAACGTACGGAAGGTGACCTCATCTCCTACCAGATGGCATACACCTACTTCAAGGAAGGGGACTATGAGAACGCAATAAAGTGGTTCGACAATTACATCTCCCTGGACAAGGTTACCATGGGCTCCGACGCAGAGACCAGGATTGCCGACAGCTATTTCTTCAGCGGCAACTATGAGATCGCCGTCCTTGCGTACGAGCGCCAGATGGCCAACTATCCCAACCCGGACAACCTCTATCCCGCATACCGCGCCGGCCTTGCCGCCGGTCTGCAGGGGGACGATTCCCGGAAGATAGAATTCCTTGAGAACGCCAAGACTGCAAATCCCGCCGCCCCTTACTACGGAGAGTCCATGCTTGAACTTGGCAGGGCCTATATGGCCGTCCAGGACAACGAAGACGCGGAAAGGACCTTCCGCACCCTACGCAAGAACACCACAGATCCCACCCTGGACGCCAGGGCGCTGCTGGAACTTGGCACCATAGCAAGGGCAAACGGTTCCACGGACGATGCCCTTGACTGCTACAAGAGGGTGGTGGAACTTCGCGGAACATACACGGAGGACGCCCTCCTTGCCATAGAATCCATCTACCGCACCAGGGAAGATCCGGAGGCCTATATCGCCTATGTCAACTCCCTGGGAAGCCTTGCAAACCGCACGGACGCCCAGAAGGAAGAGGTCTACTTCTCCAGCGCGGAGCAGGTTTACCTATCCGGCCAGTGGCAGAAGGCAATAAATACCCTCGGGGCATACCTGGAGGCCTATCCCGGCAGTTCCAACTTTGCCAAGGCGCATTTCTACATTGCAGACAGCTACCGCAACCTTGGCAGCAACCAGGCCGCTGCGGATGAGTATCAGATAGCGCTTGAGAGTGGTCTTTCAGGCGCCATGGAAGAAACGGCAACCCTCAATTACGCCCGGACCAACTATGCACTTGGCAACTACGCAAAGGCCTTCACATCGTACCGCAGGCTGTCGGAGATTGCCCGTATGGAAGAGAATGTCCAGGCTGCCCAGACCGGCCTGATGCGCAGTTCCTACCGTGCACGCCAGTGGGAAGACGCCCTTGCGTGCTCCGATGCCGTCCTCCGCAAATCCGGTCTTCCGGAAGATCTTTCACGCGAAGCCCGTTACATACGTGCCAAGTCTCTCCTCAGCACGTCCAGGCGGTCCGAGGCCTTGCCTCTGCTTCAGGAACTTTCCCAGAAGCCATCCACGGCAGAGGGTGCTGAAGCATCGTACCTGATTATCCAGGACCAGTACGACCGCGCAGAGTTCGACGGCATCCAGGAGAAGGTTTACGCCTTCGCCTCCGGTGCAGGAGACCAGAATTACTGGCTCGCCAAGGCCTTCATAGTCCTTGGAGACACATTCGTCGAGCAGGGCAACCTTGCCCAGGCCCGTGCCACATTCGACAGCATCCGCAGCGGCTATGAGCCTTCAGGCGCCGCAGACGATGTCCTTGACCAGGTAGAGCAGCGTATGCGTAAACTTTAGAGAAATGAAGAAAACTGCATATACACTGGCGCTCCTTGCGCTTAGCATCGGAGCTGCCGCACAGAACCTGAATCCCACTGTTGAGGTAACCAACACCTACAGGCGGGAAGCTTCCGGAATAGAGAAACCGGACCAGCTGCTCCCCCTGCCGGATTCCGTTTCCCGTTTCAACTACGATTTCGACTACACCGTCCGCAGTACCCCGTACCGCGGCTCGTACGAGTTCAAGCCCTACAACGTCCAGCTGCGCCCCAACGCCCGTCCTGATACACAGAACAGGCTGTACGCCAGACTTGGTGCCGGCATCGGCTTCCATCCGGAGGCTCTGGCGGTCTGGACTCCCGTTCAGGGAAGCGCCCTTCACATGAACGTATATGGGAGTTACAACGCTTATCTGGGACGCTATCGTGACATCCAGTTCGACGCCGCCGAGGGCCTGTTTACGGATGCAGGAATCAGGAACGACGGCTGGAAGGACAGGCTTGCCGTGGTTGGTACGGACCTCCGCTGGGAGTGGAACGGCGGTGCCCTCACTGCCGATGTCCGCTACACCGCAACGGCCGGTTCTGATGCCTGGGCCAGCGTGAACAATAACGGTCTCAGTGCCGATGCCGGTGTTTCCGGAACCATTGGGTCTTCTTTCCGCTACTTCGTCTCGGAGCATCTGAATTATACCTCCAATCCCACCCTGGAAGAGGTCCACAGCAAGACAGACCTCCGTTTCGGCCTTCCTGTGAAGGACGGTTTTGCAAGCCTTGGCCTGAGCGCCCAGGTGCTCAACCACAACGGCTCCGTCCAGGGGGTTGCCGGAAATTTCGCCATCACTCCCGCGTATGCCGTGTCCTATCGCCGTCTCAGTCTCAGCGTAGGAATCAAGGTAGGATTCATGCTCAGGGACGATGCCTCTTTCTGCCCCGGCAAGGCCGGATTGATCTATCCGGACATCAAGGCCAATTACAGCCTCATTGAAGACGCTCTGGTGCTCCAGGCCACGGTTACGGGCGGCAACACCATAAGCACTTACGAGGAGCTCCTTTCCAGGAATCATTTCATGGGAAGTTTCTCTTTCGCTCCTGACGTTTACAGGGAAAACATAAACATCATGGCAGGAGTCCGCGGCAACGTGCGTGAACGCCTGCATTACAATGTGAAAGCCGGTTTCAAGAGTCTCAGCAACATGGTCTCCTGGGGGTTCAGCACCGCCGGTCCCGGTTACATCCCGCTGGTTGGCTATATGAGCCCCCTCAGCACATTCTACGCCGGCTCTGAGCTTGGTTGGAAGAGCGACCACCTGGACATCGACGCCAGGCTGATGTACCAGTACAGCATCCTTTCCAAGAGCGGACTCAAGACCAATCTGTTCGGCCCTCCTGCCTTTGCGGCATCGTTAAGGGCGGCATATGTCCTTGCCGGGCGTTTCATTCCTGCAGTTACCCTGGATTCCAGGACCGCCTGCCCCGGAGTGGATGCAACACTTCCCGGATACGCAGACCTGGGCCTTGAGTGCAGCTTTGTGGTGAACCGTTTCTGGAATGCATGGCTAAAGGTGGGCAATCTCCTGAACCAGAGCGTCCAGAGGGTACCTTTCCATGCTGAAAAAGGCATTTATTTCAGCATCGGCGCAAGTTTGAATTTTTAAACAACATATATAGACAGCAATGATAGAGAACGAAGAGATGAAACAGGCCGAGCAGGAGTATTCGGCCAGCAGTATCCAGGTACTTGAAGGATTGGAGGCGGTACGCAAGCGCCCGTCCATGTACATTGGAGACATTGGAGAAAGGGGTCTGCACCACCTTGTGTACGAGGTTGTAGACAACTGTATAGACGAGGCCATGGCCGGCTACTGCACGGACGTTGACGTCAAGATACTGGAAGACAATTCCATCCGCGTCCAGGACAATGGCCGAGGCATCCCTACCGGAATGCATGAGAAAGAGCACCGCAGCGCCCTCGAGGTCGTGCTCACCGTGCTCCATGCCGGCGGTAAGTTCGACAAGTCCAGCTACAAGGTCTCCGGCGGTCTTCACGGCGTGGGTGTATCCTGCGTGAACGCCCTCAGCGACCTCCTGGTTGCAGAAATCCACCGCGAAGGCAAGATCTTCGTCCAGAAGTATTCCAAGGGCAAGCCCATCACGGAGGTAAAGGTTGTAGGTGAGTCCAACGACACCGGTACCATCATCACCTTCCATCCGGATGCCACCATCTTCACCCAGACCATCGTCTATAAGTACGATACCCTGGCCGCCCGTCTTCGTGAGCTGGCATACCTGAACAAGGGTATCCGCATCACCCTCACGGATCTCAGGGAGAAGGTGGACGAGTTCGTTACCGCAGAGGACGGCGAGCGCAAGGCCACAGGCAACCTTGTCTACCGCAGTGAAACCTTCTATTCAGAGCAGGGCCTCCGCGAGTTCATCGACTATCTGGATGCAGGCGCCCCCAAGCTCATCCCGGAACCCATCACGGTAAACTCTGATAAAGTAATACCCATCGACATAGCCCTCCAGTACAACACCGGTTTCTCTGAGAGGATATATTCCTATGTGAACAACATCCACACGATAGAAGGTGGTACTCATCTCCAGGGCTTCAAGATGGGTCTCTCCCGTTCCCTGAAGAACTATGCGGAGAAGAACAACCTCCTTGCCAAATTCAAGGGGGACCTCAGCCCCGAAGACTTCCGCGAAGGCCTTACCGCCGTCATTTCCGTAAAGGTGGCGGAACCTCAGTTCGAAGGTCAGACCAAGACCAAACTGGGCAACCCGGAGGCTACATCGGCCGTGTCCCAGGCCACCGCAGCGGCAATTGACCAGTATCTGGAAGAGCACCCCAAGGAGGCAAAGACCATAATTGAGAAGATAGTCCTGGCCGCTACGGCACGCGCTGCTGCCCGCAAGGCCCGCGAGATGGTCCAGCGCAAGACCCCCATGGGTGGCGCCGGAATGCCTGGCAAGCTTGCCGACTGCTCGGACCACGATCCCGAGAAATGCGAACTCTTCCTTGTGGAGGGAGACTCCGCAGGCGGTACCGCCAAACAGGGCCGTGACCGCCGCACCCAGGCCATCCTTCCTCTCCGCGGTAAAATCCTGAATGTGGAAAAGGCCGCCCAGGACCGCGCTTTCGAGAGCCAGGAAGTGCGCAACATCTACACCGCACTGGGCGTCACAGTGGCCCAGGAGGACGAAACCGGAGAGAAGCACATGGACCTCTCCAAACTCCGTTACCACAAGGTCATCATCATGACGGATGCCGATGTTGACGGCTCGCACATAGCCTGTCTCATCCTCACCTTCTTCTTCCGCTACATGTTCGACCTCATCAAGAACGGTTATGTCTACCTGGCAACTCCGCCGCTCTACCTGGTCAAAAAAGGCAAGGAAGAGCGTTACTGCTGGACCGATGCCCAGCGTGAGGCCGCCACGGCGGAACTTGGCCGAGGATCGGACAAGGGCGTCACGGTACAGCGCTACAAAGGTCTTGGTGAAATGTCACACGACCAGCTCTGGGAAACCACCATGGACCCCAGCCGCCGCGTACTCCGTCAGATTACCATAGAGAATGCAGCGGATGCAGAGCGTACCTTCTCCATGCTCATGGGAGACGATGTCCCGCCGCGCCGCGCCTTCATCGAAGAAAACGCCCACTATGCAAATATCGACGCCTGATATACCCAGGAGATATATAGCACTTGCAGTTGTCTTCGTGGTCCTTGTACTTTTCATGCCAAGGACTGCGAAGTTCAATTACGACTACAAGAAAGGCTCGCCCTGGCCCTACGAAACCCTCATTTCCCAGTTCGATTTTCCCATCCTCAAGACAGAGGACCAGATTAGGGAGGAGAGGGGACAGTCCGGTCCGGTGGTAATTCCTTATTACAAGTACTCTGAAGAGATTGTTTCACAGGCCGTAAAGAACGTCCAGAGCCTTGACCTTGGCGTGTACAAGACTATACGCCCGGCAGTGGTTACACGTCTTGAGGACATCTACTCCAAGGGCGTCATTTCCGATGCCAAAGTCAAGATAGAGCGTTCGTCTGCCCGTGTGTCGGACAACCTGGTGTACGTGCAGAAGAACAAACGCGCCACACAGACGGCCCGCTCTGAGGTCTATACGGTCTCTGAGGCCAAGGATCAGCTTGTGGCCATGCTTGCCAAGACATACCCGTCCGTGAATCTGGACTCCCTGTTCCGCAGGGGCGGGGTATACAGCGTAATCGTCCCCAACCTGGTGTACGACAAGACCATGACCGAGCTCACCCACGCAGAGAGCGACGACTACGTTTCTCCCACGCTGGGTTATGTCAAGGCCGACGAGAAGATAGTTTCAAAGGGAGAGATAGTCACCGCGGAGATTGCACAGATCCTGGACAGCTACAAGCAGGAATACAATAAGGTTTACGGTTATGACGGCCCCAGGATACTCCTGATACTGGGAAACATACTGCTTGCCCTCACTCTCTGCGCCATTCTGTTCCTGTGCATCCGTTTCTCAAATCCCAAGGTTTATGCAGACTGGAAACGCTACATCTACCTCCTGAGCGTTTTCCTGCTGTCGGCACTCCTTACTTTCCTGATGCTCAGGACGGCACCCTCGCTCATGTACATGGTGCCTTATCCGGTCTTCGCCCTGTACCTGCTTGCTTTCTTCCGGAAGAGGGTGGTGTTCCCGGTGTATGTGACCATACTTCTCCCGCTGCTGATCTTCGGCGGCGGCGGAACGGAACTGTTCCTGATGTATCTTGCGGCAGGCGGAGTCACCCTCCAGACATTCGGTTTTCTGGGCAAGGGCTGGCGCCAGTTCCTTAATGCGCTCATAATCTTCGGCGTAGAGATTGTCGTGTTCTTCGGCTTCCGTCTCATAGACGTGGGCAGCAATGCAGGATGGTGGCTGGATGTGATTCAGATATTCGTCGGCTCCATGCTTACTGTGGCCCTCTATCCGCTCATTTTCCTCTTCGAGAAGATTTTCAACCTTGTATCTTCCACACGTCTTGCAGAGCTTGCCGATACCAACAACTCCCTGCTTCAGGAGCTGTCGGCCAAGGCCCCCGGAACCTTCCAGCACTGTCTCCAGGTAATGAACATGGTGGATCACGTGGGAAGGGCTGTAGATGCCAACGTTCCGCTTCTGAGGGCGGCCGCACTTTATCACGACATAGGCAAGATGAACAACCCCATGTGTTTTGTGGAGAACGAGTCTTCCAACCCCGGGGCGGTCAAGTACCATGACTCAAAAACCCCCATGGAGAGCGCCCAGGACATTATCCGCCACGTTGACGACGGCCTTGACATAGCCAGGGAGCACCGTCTTCCGGAAGAACTGAGGTCGTTCATCCGCACCCACCACGGGACGTCGGCCACGATGTACTTCCTGAACAAGTACCTGAACGACGGCGGAGACCCTTCAGACACATCGGCATTTTACTATCACGGCACGAAACCCACAAGCAAGGAACAGGTCATCCTCATGATATGCGACTCCATCGAGGCGGCCTCCAGGACCCTCAAGGAATACACGCCCGAGGCCTGCGACCGTTTTGTGGAAGGAATAGTGGCCGCAAAGGAAAAGGCAGGCCAGCTGGAGGAAGCGGACATTACCATCCACGACCTCAACCAGGTAAAGTCCCTCCTGAAGACCTACCTGCAGCAGTTATATCACGGAAGGGTTGTTTATCCCAAAAGAAAGAAGTAACTTTGCCGTCCTTTTGAAATAAACCATACAATTATATATGAAAGTAACGAACAAACAGCCTGATGCACTGAATTATCAGGTTACAGTAGAGATTGCAGCAGCAGATTATGCAGAGCCGCTGAAAAAGCGCCTCAATGAGTACAAGCGCAAGGCGGACATCAAAGGTTTCCGCAGGGGAATGGCCCCCATCGGCATGATCAAGCGTTTTTACGGGGAGCAGGCCCTTTACGAGAGCGTAAACGCCATCCTCTCCGAGCAGCTTGACAAATTCATCGACGACAACAAGATCCGCGTAGTTGGCGAGCCCCTTCCTTCTGAGGACCAGCCCCAGCTGTCCTGGACAGAGGGTTCGGACTTCACTTTCAAGTTCGATATCGCCCAGACCCCGGAGCTTGACTTCACCGTGGGCAAGGAGGACAAGATAGTCTACTACGACATCAACGTCACCGCAGACCAGAAGAAGGCCACCCGTGAGCAGATGCTCCAGCAGTACGGCAGCCTCCAGGAAGGCAAGAAGGCCGGCGAGGAAGACTACATCGTTGCCGATATCGCCAATGAAGGCCACAAGGCAGAGGGCGTATATGTATCCATCAAGCAGGTGGCTGAAGAGGCCCGTGGAGCTTTCATCGGAAAGAAGGCAGGGGAGAAGTTCACCATCGACGTAAATGCCGCTTTCCCCAACGAGACAGACCGTGCAGCCATGCTCAAGGTAGACAAGGCAAAGCTTGCAGAACTTGATCCCATGTTCGAGTTCACCGTGGTCAACGTAAAGACTTTCGTCGCTGCAGAAGCCAACCAGGAAACCTGGGACAAGATGTTCGGCGAGGGCACCGTCACCACCGAGGAGCAGTTCGAGGAGAAGATTGTGGAGCGCATCAAGGCCGGTCACGAGCAGGATGCCAACTACCGCTTTGGCGCCGATGTGCGCAAGTACTTCCTTGACAAGGCCAAGATCCAGCTCCCCGAGGCATTCCTCAAGCGCTGGCTCATCTCCGTCAACGAGGGCAAGTTCACCGCCGATCAGGTAGAGAAGGAATTCCCCGGCTTCCTTGAAGACTTCAAGTGGCAGATGGTCCGCGGCTACATCATGAAGAAGTTCGACCTCAAGGTGAGCCGTGAAGACATCCTGAATGCAGCACGCAGTTTCGTCACTTACCAGTACGCAATGTACGGCATGGCCGGAATGCCCCAGAATCTTATCGATTCCGCAGCAGAGAACATGCTTCAGGACAAGAATCAGTACAACCGTCTGGAAGAGCAGTGCGAGGACAACGCCGCAATTGCACGCGTCCGAGAGGAAGTCACTCTCCAGAACAAGAAGATTTCACTTGACAAATTCCGTGAACTCAAATAAGGATGAAAGAATTTGATAAGTTTGCAGTGAAGGGAAGGGGCATCAGTTCGATGACCCTTTCTCGTTATTCGTCCATATATGACGGATACATCAACCCCACCATCACCGAGGAGCGCAAGCTCAACGTGGCCCAGATGGACGTTTTCTCCCGCCTGATGATGGACCGTATCATCTTCCTTGGCGTTCCCATCGACGATGACGTTGCCAACATCATCCAGGCCCAGCTTCTGTTCCTGGCCGCCCAGGATCCGGGTGCCGATATCACCATGTACCTGAACACCCCCGGCGGGCAGGTGACCTCCGGCCTTGCAATTTACGACACCATGCAGCTTGTCCAGCCCGAGGTTGCAACCGTATGCACCGGCATGGCCGCCAGCATGGGAGCAGTGCTCCTTTGCGCAGGCGAAAAAGGCAAGCGCTCCGCCCTTCCTCACTCCAGGGTCCTTATCCATCAGCCCCTTGGCGGTGCCCAGGGCCAGGCTACGGAAATCCTTATCGCCGCAAAGGAGATTGAGAAAACCCGTACGGAGCTGTTCAATATCATATCGGCCCACACCGGCCAGCCTTTCGAGAAGGTTGCCGCCGACGGCGAGCGTGACTATTGGATGACCTCTGAGGAAGCCCTTGCCTATGGCATGGTTGACGAAATCCTCAAAAAGCGCCAGCGCTAAAGCATATGCCCGTAAAGAAAGACAAGGGCGGCAACAGCCCTAAGAACCGCTGCATGTTCTGCGGCAGGAGTGACAGCGAGGTCCCGTTCCTAATGCAGGGCCTTCACGGCCACATCTGCCCGGACTGTGCGCGCCTTGCCGCACAGTATGCAGACGAAGTTGAAGGAGTAGGGAAGAGTGCCCCGGGGAAGGCCCCTGTTATGGGGAAAGCCCCCAAACCGGCAGAGATAAAGGCCTATCTGGACCAGTATATCATCGGCCAGGACAGGGCCAAGAAAGTGCTTTCCGTTGCGGTATACAACCATTATAAGAGGATAAGCCACAATCTGGACCAGAAGCCGGACGACGGCGTGGAACTGGAAAAGAGCAACATCCTCCTTGTGGGCCCCACCGGAACCGGAAAAACCCTCCTTGCCCGCACCATAGCCAAGATGCTGGACGTCCCGTTCACGATAGTGGACGCAACCGTCCTCACTGAAGCCGGCTATGTGGGAGAAGACGTAGAGAGTATACTCACCAGACTCCTCCAGGAGGCCGATTTCGACCTTGCCCGCGCAGAAAGGGGCATAGTCTTCATCGACGAGATTGACAAGATTGCCCGAAAGAGCGACAACCCATCCATCACTCGTGACGTTTCCGGCGAAGGCGTGCAGCAGGCAATGCTCAAGCTCCTGGAAGGCAGCATAGTGAACGTCCCCCCCAAAGGTGGCCGCAAACACCCTGAGCAGGAGTTCGTGCACGTGAATACGCAGAACATCCTCTTTATCTGCGGAGGAGCTTTCGAGGGCATTGAAAGGCATATCGCCCTCAGGAAGAACACCCGGATAATAGGCTTTACCGCGGAGGAGAAACAGCGAATTTCTGCCGATAATCTTCTTGAGTATGTCGACGCCATGGACCTCAGGGCCTATGGCCTTATTCCGGAGATTGTGGGACGTCTCCCGGTCATCACTTATCTTGACCAGTTGGACCGCGATTCCCTCAAACGTATACTTACGGAGCCCAAAAACGCCATTCTGCGCCAGTACAGCAAGCTTTTCGAGATAGACGGCATAAAGCTGGAAATAGATCCCGAGGTGCTGGATCTCATCGTGGACACGTCAATAGAGAACAAACTTGGCGCCCGCGGCCTTCGCAGTATCTGCGAAAAACTCATGTCGGACGCCATGTTCGATGCCCCTGGCTCCAGGAAGAAGACATTCCATCTTACGCTGGAGTACGCGCGGGAGAAGCTGGGCTAAAAAAGTTTTGCAAATACAAAGTTTTTGTCTATCTTTGCATTCCCAAAACAATGAGGGCTTAGCTCAGTTGGTTTAGAGCGCTTGCTTGACAGGCAAGAGGTCGGCAGTTCAAATCTGCCAGTCCTCACCAGAAAAAGAGTCCGTAAGGTCTCTTTTTTTTGCATCATTACAAGATTTGAATTATATTTGTATCCCGGTTGAATCTAATCGGGATTTTTTATGTCCACAGCTATCAGGGGCGCGAACCTTCGTCATGTTGGTTCGCAGACAGATGCAAACATATACCAGCTGAGCGCACCGCAGCTGAGCAACAAGTACTTCATTATCAGTGGAGAAGGGACCCGCCGCCTGATGGCCTTCCCCGAGGTCATCGGCTTCGATTCCTACCTTGCAATGCTCCCTGAAACCATCGCCGCCCTCCGTTACCTTTTCCCTTCCGGTTCGGAGGGCGACGTCGATATACTCACCATCCTCCGCGGCGGTCTCAATTATCCAATAGAGGAAGCCTGCCACCGCGTCGGCATACGGGTAAGGGACATGCACTTCATATCCTGCGAGCGAAGGATAGAGGAGCATATAATCACCGGCCTTGACATAAAGTACGAAAAGCTTCGCATAACAAAGGACCGTACCCTTGTCATTGGCGATATCATTGCCACCGGAGACACCCTGAGGATGTGCCTTGACCAGGTTGTAGACCGTTTCCGCAGAAAAGGCGGCAGTATACGGAAGATCATCTTCTTCACCATTGGCGGTACGCGTGCAATTCCCCTCATGGAAAGGATGGCGGAGCAGATAAGCGCCTGGTTCCCGGAGTTCGAAGGTTTCCAGTGCTTCTTCTACGAAGGCATCTTTTCCGTATATAAAGATAAAGGAGTAAGCGGGATCAACGTCCCGGACATAGACTTCGGCTGGAGTGACGGCATCGTCTCCCCGGAATTCCGCCGATATGTGATAGACAGGATTGATCCGCTCTTCGAGAAGTGCATCATCTATGACGGCGGCGCCCGCCGGTACGAGATTCCCGTCCACTTTGAGGAAGTGCTCGAATACTGGAACGGTATCCTTGAAAGGGCCGATAGTATAGACATGAAGGCCCTGGTGGCAGAGAAACTCGGCTATGAAGGCCCTCTGGACTACACATCCTGGCTGCAGGCAACAAGTCTTTCAGACCTGCCTCAGGAAGGTCTTCCTCAACTGTGGGAGAAAGAACAGGAGCTTTGCCGCATGGCAGCCGGGCTCTCGCTCCGTACAATTGCAGAACGCAGAATTAATGAATTAACCAAAATATCCCCAAATTATGAGTAAACAGAAAGGCATTGACGCCGATTACACGTCAAAGGCGGTAGACCGCGCAGGTCGCAAGAGCAACCTCAGCATGTTCATGGTGATGCTTGGCTTCACCTTCTTCAGCGCAAGCATGTGGGTAGGACAGCAGCTTGCTGCAGGCCTCAATTTCAGCGGTTTTGTATGGGCTCTGCTCCTTGGCGGCCTCATCCTGGCAGCATACACCGGTGCCCTTGGATGGATTGGCGCAGAGAGCGGCCTGTCGCTTGACATGCTGGCTCACAGGAGCTTCGGCAAAAAAGGAAGCTGGCTTCCCAGCGCCATGATCAGTTTCACCCAGATTGGCTGGTTCGGCGTTGGCCTTGCCATGTTCGCAATCCCCGTGGCAAAGGAACTCCTTGGCCTGGAAGTTACTCCGGACCACATGCCATGGCAGGGTTATCTCCTTGTTGCAATAGCCGGTATCCTCATGACCGGAAGCGCCTACTACGGTATCAAGAGCCTTACTATAATAAGCTACATCGCGGTTCCTGCAGTTGCCATACTTGGTACCGTGGCAATGGTAATGGCTGTCAACAAAGGGGACCTCGGACTCATTGAGCAGTTCAACCAGGGAACCAAGAGCCTTGGCATCATAGCAGGTGCAGGCCTGGTTGTGGGAAGCTTTATCTCCGGCGGTACTGCAACGCCAAACTTCACGCGCTTTGCAAAGAGCGGCAAGGTTGGCCTCTGGACAACTGTTGTGGCATTCTTCATCGGCAACAGCCTCATGTTCTGCTTCGGTGCAGTTTCCAGCATATATGCAGGCGGTAACGATATCTTCGAGGTGATGCTTAACCTGAACCTCTTCTACCTGGCAGTCCTTGTGCTTGGCCTCAATATCTGGACTACCAACGACAACGCCCTCTACACCGGCGGCCTTGGCCTTTCAAATATCTTCGGCCTCAGCAAGAAGGCCATGGTTCTCATTTCCGGTATCATTGGAACCGTTGCGGCAGTATGGCTTTACTGGAACTTCTGCGGCTGGCTCAACGTTCTCAACTGCACCCTTCCTCCCGTGGGCATCATCCTCATCCTGAGTTACTTCATGGACAGGAAGGCATACCTTGACGGTACCGTGGAAATCAAGACCGTGAACTGGTTCTCTGTTGCAGGCGTCATCCTTGGCGCAGTCGTGGCCAATCTGGTGCACTGGGGCGTCCCTGCCCTGAACGGCATGGCAGTTGCGGCCGTGTGCTACTGCATCGGCCGGCTGGTACGTAAATAGGCGTGACAGCAACTGATTGATTTGCATTACATTAAACGGATGTCCCTGGGTCTGATTGCCTAGGGGCATCTGTTTAACAATCTATTGTTCAGTATCTTACGTTCACGGGTAAGGTTTTCTGACTCCAAAGCATATTTACGCATATTTTTGTATATTTGTAAGAGTTATGGCAAGTTACCTGCAGATAGAGAACATTTCCAAATCCTACGGTCCCAAGGTGCTGTTCCAGGGGATAGGGTTCAACATCAATGAGGGCGATAAGGTAGCCCTCATCGCCCCCAATGGCACTGGAAAGACGTCTCTTCTGAGGATTCTTGCCGGAAAAGACAGCTCTGACAGCGGCGGAAAGGTCCTTTTCCTCAAGGATATTCGCATAGCCTTTCTGGAACAGGATTATAATTATGCACCTGAAAAGACTGTCCTTTCGCAGATTATGGACAATTCCACGGAGTGGACTGCCCACCTGGACCAGGATCACTACTGGGAGTACGAAAGGCGCGTAAACCAGCTTCTCACACAGTTCGGGCTGGATCCGGACTCCAAGATGAAAGACCTCTCCGGAGGTGAAGTCAAGCGCGTTGCAATAACCCAGATGCTAGCTTCTGAGGCGGATTTCTATATCATGGACGAGCCCACCAACCATTTGGACACAGACGCCATAGAATTCCTGGAGAACCGCCTCAAGCACAGCCGCTGCACCCTTTTCATGGTTACTCACGACCGCTATTTCCTGGACCGCGTCTGCAACACGGTGATGGAAATGGACCGCGGCAACATCTACATCTACCGCGGAGACTACACCAATTTCCTCGAGAAGCGCCAGGAACGCATAGACAATTACAATGCGGAAACTGAGAAGGTCCGGAACGTCTTCCGGCGTGAACTTGAGTGGATACATGCATCGCCCTGTGCCCGTACCGGCAAGGCCAAATACCGAAAGCAGGCTTTTGAGGCCATTAAGGAGCGCGCTGCGGACGCGTATACCATAAAGAAGGTAGACCTCTCGGAGACCAAGGCTAAAGGTCCCACATACCTTGGAAACAAAGTGATAGACTGCAATGGCGTAAGCTTCTGGTGGGAGGGGAAGTGCTATCTTAAGGACTTCACATACAATTTCCAGCGTTATGAACGCATTGGAATAGTTGGCCGAAACGCTGCCGGCAAGACCACCTTCCTCAATCTCATAACGGGAGGATGGAACCCATCCATGGGCGGCCGTATGGAAGGAACAGTCCAGCTTGGAGAGTCCTTGAAGATAGGGTACTACCACCAGAGCGGAATGCAGTTCAAACCCGGACAGACAGTGCTTGAGACAGTGAACGACACCCATCTTCTGGGCCGTTTCCTCTTTACGCACGATATGCTCAATAACCCCGTAGAGAGGCTCTCCGGCGGGGAGAGGCGCCGCCTGTATCTTCTCACAATCCTAAAGCAGGAGCCCAATTTCCTCATCCTGGACGAGCCCACCAACGACCTTGACATTGTCACCCTGGACATCCTGGAAGAGTATCTCCTGGAATTCAAGGGCTCGCTGGTAATCGTTTCCCACGACCGTCATTTCCTGGACCGCCTTGTAGACCACCTCTTTGTCTTCTGCGGGGACGGCGTGGTGAAGGACTTCATAGGCAATTATACGGAGTACCGCTCTTTCATCAAGGACTATGAGAAAGAGATTGCCGGTCAGGCCGGCAATGACGTAAAAAGTCATGCCCAACCTGACGCCCGTCATGCCCGGCCCGACCGGGCATCTCTGCCCAAGCCTCGCAAGCTCACATGGAAAGAGCAGCAGGAATTGAAGGCTCTGGAGGGTACTCTGGCGGCTCTGGAAGAGGAAAAGACGGAACTGGAAGCCAAACTCTCCGGTGGCAACCTGGGTATACAGGAACTGCAGGAAGCATCGGCAAGATATGCAACGCTGAAAGATGAACTGGACGCCGCGGAAATGCGCTGGCTGGAGCTGTCGGAAATATGAAAACCCTTCTGAACACATCCCTGGACCCTCATTTCAACATGGCTTATGACAGCTATGTGCTTGAGCATACAGGTTTTGAGGGCTTTTATCTATGGCAGAACAGGCCTTCCGTCATCATAGGTCTTAACCAGAGCGCATATGCGGAGGTGAATCTGCCTTTCATTGATGCAAACGGGATAGAACTTGTACGCCGCGTATCCGGCGGCGGTGCCGTCTACCACGACCTCGGCAACCTCAATTACACCTTTGTGGGCTATGAGGACGGCCCTGCAAGGATTGCCGATGCCCTGCGGAGTCTTGGCGCCCCGGCAGAACTCACCGGAAGGAACGACATCATGGTGGACGGCCGCAAATGCTCCGGCTATGCAAAACGCCTTGCCGGAGACCGCATCTTTGTGCACGGAACTCTGATGTTCGATGTGAATCTGGAAATGCTAGTAAGCGCGCTTTCCACGCCTGGAAGCAAACTCTCCGCAGCCGGAGTGCAGTCGGTCCATTCCAAGGTTGCAAACCTTAAGGACTATCTGCCATATAACTCAATAGAAGAGTTCCAGGCCGCCCTGCTCAATGCTCTTGGAGGAGAACGTCCGGTGCCGCTCCCGGAGATGCAAGTGGCAGAAATAGAGCAGATTGCATCGGCTAAGTTCCGTTCCTGGGAATGGCGCTACGGCCATTCGCCAAAGACGGATTTCAGAAAGACTCTGAAGTTCCCCTGCGGCACAGTCACGGCCAATTATTCAATAAAGCATGGCGTCCTCACAGAAGTCTCCTTCGAGGGAGACTTCATCGGCTCAATACCTGCTTCAGAGCTTGCGGAAAAGATTAAAGGCCTTCGCGTGGAAGACCTTTGTAATGTTCCCGTAAGGGACTATTTTGACGGCGTTGACGATATATCCGTGCTATTCCGCTGACGCAAGCGTCTCCTTCAGAATCTCTCCAACCGTAGGGTGGGGGAATACCACCTTGAGCAAATCTTCCACGGTGCAGCCACGGGAAATTGCTATGGCTGCTGCGGCAATAATCTCCGAACAGGGATTTCCCAGCATGTGCACACCTGTCACGCGTTCCCCTTCAAGGATAATCTTGCAGAGACCCTCTCCGCGCTCGTTCTCCGCCACAAAGCGGCCGCTGTAGGCCATGGGAAGCTTGAGCTCGGAAGTTCCCTTCAGAGCCCCAACGCCGGCTACTTCCGGATTGGTGTAGACAATGCCCGGGATTGCGTCGTAGGTCATCTCATCGGCCTTGCCAAGCATGTCATTTATGGCTACTTCCGCTTGTCTGGAGGCTGTATGGGCCAGCATAGAAAGGGCTGTAACGTCACCGGCTGCATATACGCCGGGAACGGATGTACGCATATGGGTATCGACCACTATACCGCGTCCGCATGCAACGCCAAGGTTCTCCAGGCCATATCCCTTGAGGTTTGGACGGCGGCCTACGGAAAGGAGGATCCTGTCTCCTTCCGCCCTGCATACCTCACCTTCCGGTGTCTCATAGACAACCTCGTTTCCATCGATGGCGGTGACTTTGCAGCTAAGGTGGAACTCCACGCCCTTCTTTGTGTACTGCGCCTGGAGCATTGCCGATATTTCATCGTCCATGGGCCCAAGAATCTTTGGGAGCATCTCCACCACAGTCACCTTGGTGCCAATTGAATTGAAGAAACTGGCGAACTCCATGCCTATGACGCCGCCGCCAATAACCACCAGGCTTTCAGGTTTTTCCGTAAGCTGGAGGATTTCCCGGTTGGTGACTACGGCAGGGGAATCGGCAAGTCCCGGAATAGGGGGTATCACCGCCGATGAGCCGGTGCACAGAAGCAGTTTTTCCGCCTGGTACTCCTGCTCCCCTGCAGTGATAGAGAACCCGCCCTGGCACGGTCCGTTGATATAGGCCGATGCCTTAACAACTTCCACCGAAGCGTTACGCATCCTTACTTTAATGCCTCCCACAAGCTTCTTGACCACCTTCTCCTTACGCTTCATTACGGCAGGGAAGTCCAGGCTGGCGCCTTCGAAGTTTACGCCGTAGCGGTCCCCGTGGGCGGCGTAATCGTAAATCTTTGCACTGTACAGGAGGGTTTTTGTGGGGATGCAGCCCTCATTGAGGCACACGCCGCCAAGTTCTCCGGCTTCAAACAGAACTACGCTCATTCCGGCCTTTGCGGCCTTTTCCGCGGCCACATAACCTCCGGGGCCGCCACCTATGATAGCAAGTTTATACATTACAGATAATCTTCAAAATACATTGTAACCTTGTCCATGAGGTGGATCCTGTTACGCCCGAACACGTTGTGCTGTGCAACAGGATAGGGGAAGTAGTCCACCTGTATTTCGTTATCTATACACTCCTGGATGAAACTGAGGCTGTGCTCCCAGACTACGGTGTCGTCCACTGCACCCTGGCAGATGAGGAGCTTTCCCTTCAGGTCCTTTGCCTTGTTTATGAGAGATGTGCTCTCAAAGCCATCCGGATTGGTTTCCGGGTTGTCCATGTAGCGCTCTCCGTACATTATCTCGTACCATTTCCAGTCGATGACGGGGCCTCCGGCAACGCCTACCTTGAATATCTCCGGATAGGTTGTCATGAGCGATATTGTCATGAATCCGCCGTAGCTCCAGCCATGGACGCCTATGCGTGAAGAATCCACCCAGGGATTCTCCATAAGGCGTTTGATTCCCACAACCTGGTCTTCCATCTCTGCCTTTCCGCACTGGCGGTTGATGGCCTGCTCAAAGGCAAGGCCACGGTTCTGGGTGCCGCGGTTGTCCTGGACGTATACCACGTATCCGCGCTGGGCCATGAGCATCTCCCACATGCGGATTTCTGCAAGCCAGGCATTCCGGACCATCTGGCTGTGAGGGCCGCCGTAGACATAAACTATTACAGGATACTTCTTTGCGGGGTCGAAGTCCTTGGGGTAGATGAGACGGTAGTAGTTATCAAACTCTCCGTCCGCAGATGGCACGGTGCCAAGTTCTACCTTGCAGGAGGCGTAGTCCTTCAGAGGGTCTTCCAAAGCGAACAGTTCACGGCTCTTTTTACCGTCCGTGGAACGAAGCGTCAGAATTGAAGGAGTGCTTGTATTGCTGCAGTTGTCCAGGAACCAGGTGAAGTCTTCGTTCAGGCTCACATTGTGCCATCCGCGGCCGCTGGTAAGCATCTGAGGTTTGTAGAACGATGCCTTTGCAACGGCCTTCTTTGCCGGAATGCGGAGCCTTATCTTGAAGAGGTGATTCCCCACGGGATTCTGTTCACCTGAGGTGTAGAAGACGTTTGTGCCGTCGTTTCCAAGGTACTCAAGGTCTCCGTTAGCGGTGGGAAGATGCCTTATGGTACCTATTGTATCCACCAGATAGAGGTGGCGCCAGCCGTCGCGGTTGGCTGTGCGGTAGAGGAAAACGTCTCCGCGGGAGCCAAGGAACCATACGGGGTCCAGAGGCTCTATCCAGGCATCGTTCTCCTCAGTGAGGATGGTCCTTACAAGCCTTCCGGTGGCGGCGGAATACTTGTTAAGGTGCATGTGGTGCTGCTCACGGTCCACTACCTGGGCGAAGATATAAGCATCGTCCGGGCTCCAGGCGAGGTTGGTGATATAACGGTCTTCCCCGAAATCAGTGACATCCAGCCAAACGGTATTCTCTTTCTCGAAGCTGTAGATGCCTATGCGGAGCTTTTCCGACGCCATGCCGTTCATGGGGTATTTTAGCTCTACAAGGCTGCCTGTGCGGGAGATTATGTCCAGAAGAGGGAACACAGTGACATCGGTCTGGTCTTTCCTGTAAAAAGCTATGCTCTTTCCGGAAGGGGACCATTCCCAGCCCTTTGAGAAGCCGAACTCGTTTCTCATGGCCGTGCCGCCGTAGACTATGTTGTCATCGTAGGAAAGGCCGATGGGAATCTCCCTGCCGTCCTTCTTTCCTATCAGCGAGCTCCCGTCCAGTTTGATGGCATAGCCGGCGGGGGAGGCGATCCAGCCGTCTCCGCGTTCCCGTGGAGCTATCTTGTAAGCCTCTGTAACAGTGGTTTTTACGCTGCCTTTTACCGGGGCCTCGCCGCGGCCTTTCATCATGACGAAGGTGTCGTTGTCCAGCCATGCGGCCTGGGCGCGGCAGTAGCCTGTGCCCTTGAAGATGGCTTCCTCCATGGTAAGGTCCTTGCCGGGGTGTGCCTCACGGGTGTCTATGACGCGCTGGGCAAAAAGGACGGTGCAGGAGAGCATCGTCCAGACAACTAATGCAATCTTTTTCATAGGAACAGGGTGTCGTCTTCGTCGTGTACGGTGGAAGCGGGGGCGGGCTCGGGATTCACGAAGTCTACCACGGCTTTCTCATACCCTCTCCAGGGAAGTGCGCCCTTGTATTCCTTATAGTGCACGGTTACTCTGTATCCGGTCATCTTGGAAAGCTGCAGGGCAACCTCAGGGTCCTTTACGGAGAACTTGAAGTTCTTGGACTGTACGCTGCCGCTATTCTGCTTGCTGCCGTAGCCGCTGAGGATGATCTCTCCCTCGTAGGTTTTCCAGATGTATCCGGTATAGGTGAGGGAGTTCAGCTCTCCGGTCTTTGTGCCGTCAGAGAACACCCAGAAGAACTTGAAGTAGCCCCAGCCGCATCCTACCAGAAGAAGGATGACAAGAAGCCACACTAACCAGCCCCAGCCGGATTTCTTTTTTGGAGTTTCAGGATTTTCGTTCATGATATGATTATTATATGGATTCAAGGAATGAATGTACCATGCGGAAGCTCTCTGATCCTGCGGTCTGCCAGAAGCTTTTGTATGCTTCCATATGGGCATCGTCGTCTCCGTCGGAAATCAGGCGTATGGATATGAAAGGAACGCCTTTGAGGTAGCAGGTTTGCGCCAGGGCCCCGGATTCCATGTCCACGGCAAGGGATTCCGGGAAATGCTCCCTGATGGCCAGTACTTCAGCTTTGGTTTCTATGAAGCGGTCTCCGCTGGTGATAAGGCCTGCTATGGCGCCCAGGGAGGCTGCCTTGGCAACCAGGTCCTTGGGCGAAGTGAACACTTCCGGAAGCCCCTGAACCTGGCCGTAGGCATTGCCCTCTCCGTACCATGCGTCGTGATATGCTACTGTTTCACTTACTACGAAAGAGCCGGTATGAACCAGCGGTGAAGTGGCTCCGGCAACACCTGTAGAAATAACCAGATCCGGTTTTTCCCTGGCAATCATCTCCGTAGCCACAACTGCGGCGTTGACCTTGCCCATCCCGCAGCGCTGCAGCACCAGCTGATGCCCGGGAACGCCGCCCTTTTCCAAAAGCTTTGCCATAAGAGCGTACTCGCTCTCCATAGCAACTATGATGCATATTTTCATATCACAAATATAAGTAAAATAATGCTATATTTGTACTCTGTATGGACAAGAGCAAAATCAAAGTCTGCGTAGGGCTTTCCGGAGGAGTGGATTCCTCCGTGGCGGCGTACCTCCTGAAGCAGGAAGGGTACGACGTCTTTGCCATGTTCATGCAGAACTGGCACGACGCGGACAGCACTCTCCACGGAGACTGCGAGTGGGAAGAAGACCGCTTTGTGGCAGAGATGGTGACCCGCAGGATTGGCATTCCCTTCTACTTTGTGGACCTTTCCGCAAAGTATCGCCAGAGGGTTGTGGACTACATGTTCGACGAGTACGCAAAAGGCCGTACGCCCAATCCGGACGTACTTTGCAACAGGGAGATAAAGTTCGACGCCTTCATGGAAGTGGCTCTCAAGTATGGGGCGGATTATGTGGCCACAGGGCATTATGTGAGAAAGGAAGAGGGGCCTGACGGCCTCTGGCGCATCCTGGAGGGGACGGACCCAAATAAGGACCAGAGCTATTTCCTTTGCCAGCTTAGCCAGGAGCAACTTTCCAGGGCAATGTTTCCCATCGGCCATCTTACCAAGCCCCAGGTGAGGCAGATTGCAAAGGATGCGGACCTTCCGTCGGCAGAGAAGAAGGATTCCCAGGGAATATGCTTCGTGGGGAAGGTGGACCTTCCTACATTCCTGAAGCAGAAACTGGCGTCCGTGGAAGGGGATATAGTTGAGGTATACGATGCCTGGTATGCCCAGGATGCACTTTATAAGGAGCAGCAGAAGCTTCTTGGAAGTCTGCTGAAACCGGGGACAGACCTTGACCGTACGGTTCATTACGCGCCGGAGGAGAAGGTGCTTACATCGGACGGCAAACCTCTTGGGGAATGCCCTTTCCAGGGGCTTGAAAACCTCTCTGATGACCAGCTCAAGATGCTCTCCACGCCTCTTTCGTACGATATAAAGTTCGAGACCGAGACCTACAGGAGCGGCAAGCATCACGTAAAGAAGACCCGCTGGAAGGCAAATCCTTACGGAGTAATTGCCGGCCGCCATGAGGGCGCGCAGTTCTATACCATCGGCCAGAGAAAGGGCCTCGGGGTAGGCGGACATGCAGATCCGGTTTTTGTCATTGCGACGGATACGGAAAAGAATATAGTCTATGTAGGGGAGGGCCACAATCACAAGGGGCTCAGCCGTTTCTGCCTGAGGATAGCCCCTGAAGACATCCACTGGATAAGGCCGGGCCTTGCCCTTCACGAAGGAGAATCGGCCCGCCTGAGGGTGCGGATCCGTTATCGCCAGCCGCTTCAGAGCGCTACCCTCCTTATTCGGGAAAGCGGCCTCTATATCCTCTTCGATGCCCCTCAGAGGGGTATTTCCCCGGGGCAGTTTGCAGTATGGTACTCAGACGATGAAATGATTGGAAGCGGAGTTATACAGTAGATTATTACTATGAAAAAGATAATTGACAACATTGTTTACGTGGGGGTTGACGACAACGACCTCGACCTCTTTGAAGGCCAGTACATAATTCCCGAGGGAATGGCCTATAATTCCTATCTTGTCCTGGACGGCAAGGTGGCCGTAATGGACTCCGTAGACGCCTCAAAGACAGAACAGTGGCTGGCCAATCTGGATACAGCCCTTGACGGCCGCACGCCGGACTATCTTGTGATGCACCACATAGAGCCGGACCATTCCGGATCTGCAGCCGCATTTGCGGCAAAGTACCCGGAGGCGACGGTAGTTGCAAGCGCCATGGGGCTCAAATACCTGTCCCAGTTTGCTCCCGGCGTGGCTTTCAGGACCCAGGCAGTCAAGGAAGGGGACTCGATAGACCTTGGAAAGGGGAGTCTCAAGTTCTTCTCCGCGCCCATGGTCCACTGGCCGGAGGTGATGGTAAGCGTCTATGACACAGTCCTTTTCAGTGCCGATGCCTTTGGTAAGTTCGGCTCCCTTGGCAAGTGTGGATACTTCATTGACGAAGACGATGACTGGGCCTGCGAAGCCCGCCGCTACTATTTCAACATCTGCGGAAAGTACGGCCCCCAGGTTCAGGCGCTCCTGAAGAAAGTATCGGCAGCTAACGCTTCGGTTATAGCTCCTCTTCACGGTCCCATCCTGAGGGGAGACCTAAAGCCGTATATGGACCTTTACAACACCTGGAGTTCCTACGGAGTAGAAACAGAGGGCGTATTCGTCGCCTATGCCTCCATTCACGGAGGCACCGCAGAGGCTGCTCAGAAGCTTGCCGATATCCTCAAAGCCAAGGGCTGCCCCAAAGTTGTAGTGAGCGACCTCTGCCGTGACGACATGGCCGAGGCCGTGGAAGACGCCTTCCGCTATGGCCGCATGGTCCTTTGCGCCAGCTCCTATGACGCCGGCCTCTTTACGCCTGCATACAACTTCCTGCATACCCTCCAGATGAAGGCCTGGCAGAAGAGAAAGGTTGCCCTAGTAGAAAACGGCACCTGGGGCCCTACTGCCGGAAAAGTCATGAGGGATATGTTCTCCCAGATGAAGGAAGTTACGGAGGTTGGCAATATGGTAACTATCCGAAGCCGTATGACTTCTGCCGATATTCCTGCCCTTGAGGCACTTGCAGACGCAATCCTGGCATAATGACGATAAGAGCAAAAGCACCCCTGAGGCTTGGCCTCGCAGGCGGCGGCACAGATGTGTCTCCATACAGCGACATGTTTGGCGGCAACGTTCTCAACGCCACCATAAACCTCTATGCATATTGCACCATAAAGACTCTGACCCTCCCTGTAGTGAGGGTGAATGCGGCCGATGCCGGGGTCTGCACGGAAATACCACTGGGAACCGGCCCCATATGCAGCGGCGCCCTTCTGATAGATGGTGTGGCGAACCGTGTGGCAAGGGACTTCGGCCCTCTTCCCGGCGGGTTTGAAATCACAACCTATAACGATGCCCCTGCCGGTTCCGGTCTTGGGACATCGTCCACAATGGTGGTGTGCATCCTCAAGTGCTTTGCAGAGTGGATGGGCGTTCCGCTGGGGGACTATGAACTTGCCCGCCTTGCCTACGAGATTGAGCGGAAAGACCTTCTCCTTGCCGGCGGCAAGCAGGACCAGTATGCAGCCGCCTTTGGCGGATTCAACTTCATGGAATTCCTTACGACGGACATGGTCATAGTGAACCCCCTGAGGGTCAAAGACTGGATAGTGAGGGAACTTGAGGGCTCCATGCTGCTCTATTTCACGGGCCGGAGCCGTGACGGCGCTGCAATCATAAGCGAGCAGCAGAAAGCCGCAAAATCCGGCAATTCCGTGGCCATAGAAGCCATGCACCGTATTAAGCAGAGCGCCGTAGACATGAAACTGGCACTCCTCCAGGGAGACATGGCCAGGTTTGCGGAAATCATCGGATCGGCCTGGGAGGATAAGAAGAAGATGGCTGGGGCGATTACCAATCCCATGATCCAGGAAGCCTTTGACACGGCCATCGGTGCAGGGGCAATCTCCGGAAAGGTATCCGGTGCCGGTGGCGGAGGATTCATAATGCTTATGGTTCCTCCTGAGAAGAGGGTTGCCGTGAGCGAAGCCCTGTCTGTCCTTCCCGGCAAGGTTATGCCGTTCCAGTTCACCCACGAAGGCGCAGTGTCATGGAAGCTGTAGTCCTTGCCGGCGGCCTCGGGACACGTCTTCGTTCCGTTGTGAAAGACATTCCCAAATGCATGGCCCCCATAGACGGTGAGCCATTCCTCTCATATGTGCTGGAATGGCTTGGCCGCTATGACATAAGCCGCGTAATCCTCTCTGTAGGGTATCTGAAAGACGATATCGTAAACTGGGTTTCCTCCCGGTCCTTCCCTTATGAAGTGGATTATGCGGTAGAGGAAGAGCCCCTTGGGACTGGCGGCGCTATCCGCCTGGCCCTTTCCATGTGCCGCGGGCGCAAGGTTGTTGTGGTGAACGGAGATACGTTTTTCCCTGCAGACCTTGACGCCATGCCTTTTGACGGCCCGCTTACCGTCGCGCTCAAGCCCATGAAAGACTTTGACAGGTATGGTGCAGTGGACCTTGGAACTGACGGAACCATTGCCGCCTTCCATGAAAAGGCGCCTGTGAATGAAGGCCTCATAAACGGCGGCGTCTATGCCGTCAACGGCCTGGACCTTAGCTCTTTCCCGGAGAAGTTCTCCTTTGAGAAAGAGGTACTTGAGCCCATGTGTGCCAGGGGAGAGGTCCGGGGATGGATATCGGACCGCTTTTTCCTGGACATAGGTATTCCGGCCGATTTTGCTCTGGCGCAGACCCGGCTTCCCCTGTACAGGAAGGTCATGGACTTTTCCTCCAGGATTCTGGCGGCCGATGCCGATACCCTCCTTCTGGACAGGGACGGAACCCTCAACGTCCGTATTGTGGGGGACTATGTACGGAGGCCCGAGCAGCTTGAGATGCTTCCCGGCATCCTTGAGCAGATGCCCCTCTGGGCTGCAAAATTCCGCCGGATAATCATCGTCACAAACCAGAGGGGAGTGGGAAAGGGAGTAATGACAGATGCAGACCTTGCCGCGGTACACAGGCACCTTCTGAACATTGTGCAGGCTGCCGGAGGCCGCATAGACGCCATCCTTACCTGCACGGCCGTGAGTGACGACGACCCCCGCCGCAAGCCAAATCCCGGAATGTACCGGGAGGCCCGGGAATTGTTTCCGGATATAAAAAAGGCCGTGATGGCGGGAGACAGCCACTACGACCGTGATTTTGCCTTGAACGCAGGGATACCTTTTATTCTTCTATAGGCTTTTTAGGATTCTTGGGAACTCCCAGTTTGAGAAGCTGCTTTGCCGATGTTATGATAGAGTTGCCTGAATCGTTTATTTTGGCGCTTACCTTGTCATATTCCTCCATGGCATCCCTGAGCTTGGATCCCATGGCTGCATGGGCCTTTGAGAAGTCGTAGACGCGGTCTATCATGGTCTGGGCGGCCTTGATTATCTTTTCCTGGTTACGGGCCTGGTCGTAGTTGGTCCAGGCTATGCGGATCATCCTGAGGAAGGGCATGAGGGTCTCTTCCGTGGTTAGGAGCACGCCCTGCTGGTAGGCCTCGTTGAATATGTTGGGAACCAGGCTCTTTGCAAGTTGAAGCGCTCCGTAAGAAGGAATAAACATAATCACATAGTCCAGAGTCTTGTATCCGTCGCGGATGTAGGACTGGTAGCGCTTTGTGGAGAGACTCTTTATCTGCTCCCTGATTGCGGCGAGGTTGCGCCTGGCGGCATCGTCCTTGATGGCGGGATCTTCTGCGGCCAGCCAGTCAGAGAGGGCGTCCAGGGATACCTTGGAATCCACGATGACCTCCGTTTTGTCCGGATAGTGGAGGATGTAGTCCGGGCGCATGCGCTTGCCGCTGTCCTCGTTGAGGACTATGCCGCCAAGGCTGTCCCTGAGGGTTTCTTCCTTGTCAAAGTCCCTTCCTTCCACCATGCCTTCTGCGATGAGCATGTTGTAAAGGATTATCTCTCCCCAGGTGCCGGCCATCTTGTTCTGGCCTTTAAGGGCCTGGGCAAGGTTATCGGCCTTTGATCCTATGGTGGACGTTTGCTCCTGCAGATGCTTGACGGCCTGTTCCACAACAGTCTTCAGACTTGCATTTCCCTCCGTCTGGGTGCGTTTCTGGGCGTCGAAGGCCTCCTGCATGGCCTTGATGTCCTTTCCAAGGCTGCCGGTAATGCTTGTGAAGGTTTCCTCGGCCTTCTTCTGGAGGGCGTCTTCCCTTTGCTTGAGAAGCTTTTCCGTCTCTGCGGTGAGCTGGCCGCGGACGGCTTCCAGCTGCTTCTGGAAGGACTCCTGCTGCATCTGCTGCAGTTTCTCTGCACTGCGGAGCTCCTCTTTGGCGGCGATGAGCTGGTTTTCTATGCGGTTCTCCTTGCCCTTCATGGAGATGAAGGTTATAAGGAAAGTGACAAGTGCAGCCAGAACGGCAGCAAGTGCTATGGCAAGATACAGGTTCATAGGCTCTTAACTATGGATTTGGCCACTATATATCCGGTGCTCCAGGCTGCCTGAAGGTTGAACCCGCCTGTAATGGCATCAATGTCAAGCACTTCTCCGGCAAAGTACAGGCCGGGATACTTTTTGCTCTGAAGGGTTCCAAGTTCCACGGCATCCAGTGAAACACCACCGCAAGTTACAAATTCTTCGCGGAATTTGCTCTTTCCTTCTATTAAATAATTGTCCGAGACAAGCGTAGCCACCAGTTTGTTCATGCCTTTGGAGCCAAGCTCGCCCCAGCGGATGTCTCTCCTGAGGCCCGCCTTGAGCACTATATGCTCCCATAAGCGTGACGGAAGGATATGTGTGGAAATGACCATTTTGGCCGTATTCTCCCTGGATATTCCGGCAAGCGTTTCCCTTGCCTTGGCTTCACCACAGTTCAGCCAGTTTATGGAAAGAGGAGCTTTGTAGCCGCACTCACTCAGATATCTGGCAGCATATGAACTGAGCCTCAGCACTGCCGGGCCGCTGAGGCCCCAGTCGGTAATGAGAAGAGGACCATCGGCCTTGAAACCGCTGCCCGGGATGCTTACCGATGAATCCACTACAAGTCCCATAAGGGATGTGAGCGCCTTGTCTTTTATATTGAAAGTAAACAGCGAGGGAACTGTCGGTACGGTCTCAATATTCAGCCCTTCAAGTATTGGAAACCCTTTGGGAGCGCCTCCGGTAGTGACCACGACGTAGTCGAACCGGTCCAATAACTCTCCGACGGAAGAAACGCGGCTGCCGAGTTGCAGATGTGCCCCTTTCATTCCGCGCTGCAGGCAGCGGACTACGTCCATGGCGTCCTGCGATACCGGGAAGTAGCAATGGTCTTCCTGAAGGGTGAGCGGAACGCCTGCTGCAGTGAACCACTCCAGGGTATCCTGGACGGAGAACTCCTTAAGGGCACGTTTCATGACCCTCTCTCCGCGGGGATAGGCTTCCTTCAGTGACCTGACGCCTTCAAATGAATTGGTGAGATTGCATCTTCCTCCGCCGGTAATGGCTAGTTTTGCCATTGGTTTAGGACCAGCCTCAAACAGCGTTACAGATACTTCAGGCGCCATCATCCTCAGATTGGCGGCACAAAAGCAGCCGGCAGCTCCGGCTCCGATGATTGCAACTGAGGGAACCCTACTCATCTTCCTCCGGGAGGACAATCTGCTTGTACTGGTTCTTGCGTTTGAGCCAGCGTTCGCGGGCATACTGCTGCATGTCCGTGATGGTGTCGTTCTCGTCGATGATTTCCATGCCCAGGATGGTCTCCATGATGTCTTCCAGCGTTATTATGCCCTGGAAGCAGCCGTAATCGTCAATGATGCAGGCAATCTGGTCCTTGGTCTTGAGGAGGCTTTCCCAGATGTCGGAGACGGGGGTTTCCTCATGGAAGGCGGCAATTTTGCGCTTTATGGATTTAAGGCGCATGTCGAATTTGTCTTCCGCCAGGTTCTCCAGAGCGTCGTAACGGAGGATGTATCCGGTAATGAACTCCGGGGAGTCTGCGTATACGGGGATGCGGGAGTTGTGTGACAGTTCCTCCTGTTTGTAGAACTGCTTGAGGGTCATGCTCTCAGGGGCGATTGCCGCCACCACGCGGGGAGTCATGACGTCGTATGCCTTGATGTCGTCCAGCTTGATTATATTCTGGATTACCTTGTTCTCATTGTTGTCCAGCACGCCTTCCTCTTCTCCGATATTTGCCAGGGCCGATACCTCTTCGCGGGAAATGCCTGTGTCCGGATCCTCATCGTTTATGGAATTGTGAAGCTTCTCGATGACCCATACGATGGGGTAGAGCAGGTATACCAGGAAATTCATCACCCTGCACAGCCACATAAGGTCTTTCCAATGGGATGTGCCGATGGATTTTGGGACGATTTCCGAAAAGACCAGGATGAGGATGGTCATGATGGCGCTTATTATTCCGAACCAGTGGTCTCCGGTGAGGAGAGTGGCCTGATGGCCCACCGCCGCTGCACCAAGGGTGTTGGCTATGGTGTTGAGAGAAAGAATAGCACTTAGCGGACGGTCCGGATCGTTCTTCATCTTTGAGAACAGCGGCGCATTCTTGTCTCCTTCCTCCTCTTTCATCTGGATATATGAAATAGGAGTGGACATAAGCACAGACTCCAACAGCGAGCACAGGAAGGAAATACCCATGGTCAGAAGCAAGTATACTATAAGAAGCGTCATCGGTCTTTCAAATAACTTACAAATTTACTGTTTTTTTATTATTTTTGCATAATATGAAAGAAGAACAGATTCTAATACGCATTTCCGGCAAGGACAGGATAGGCCTCACGGCATCCATAATGGCAATATTGGCCAAATATGACGCCCAGATCCTGGACCTTGGCCAGGCAGTTATACACAATACGCTGTCCATGGGTATCCTCATCAGGATTGACGAGGCGCACTCCGGGCAGGTGATGAAGGAACTCCTGTTCAAGACCACGGAGCTTGGAAACATAAGCATCGGCTTCGCTCCCATTTCTGACGATGATTACGAGGCCTGGGCGGGAAGGCAGGGGAGGAACCGCTACATCCTTACCATCATCGGCAGAAGCCTCAGCGCAGCCCAGATCCAGGCCGCAACGGACGTAATAAGCCGCCACGGCCTTAACATCGACGCCATAAAGCGCCTTACCGGCCGCATGAGCATAATGCATCCAGAGCGTAACGTCAGAGCCTGTGTGGAATTCTCCCTCCGCGGTTTTCTGTCGGCCGATGACAAAAAATCCATGCAGCAGGACCTTATGGCCATGAGTGCCGACGCCGGGATAGACTTCTCCTTCCAGAAAGACGACATGTACCGCCGCATGCGCCGCCTCATCTGCTTCGACATGGACTCCACCCTCATCCAGGCAGAATGCATCGACGAGCTTGCCCGCCGCCACGGCGTATACGAGCAGGTTGCCGCCATTACGGAAAGCGCAATGCGCGGAGAGATAGACTTCAAGGAGAGTTTCACACGAAGGGTGGCCCTCCTCAAGGGACTGGATATATCCGTGATGCAGGACATTGCAGAGAATCTTCCCATTACGGAAGGTACAGACCGCCTCATGAGCGTCCTTAAGACCTGCGGTTACAAGATAGCCATCCTTTCCGGCGGATTCACCTTCTTTGGAGAATACCTCCAGAAGAAATACGGAATAGACTATGTCTACGCCAACGAACTGGAAGTGGACGAGGACGGAAAACTCACTGGAAGGTATGTGGGAGACGTCGTTGACGGCCGCCGCAAGGCAGACCTTCTCAAACTCATAGCCCAGACAGAAAAGGTAAACCTTGCCCAGACTATTGCGGTTGGGGACGGCGCAAACGACCTTCCAATGATAAACGAGGCCGGTCTTGGAATTGCTTTCCATGCAAAGCCGCGCGTAAAGCAGAGCGCCCGTCAGAGCATAAGCACAATAGGCCTGGACGGTGTTCTTTACTTCATAGGTTTCAAGGACAGCCAGCTTGGAGAACAAGGTAAATTATGAGAAAGAAAGGACTAATCGCAGTCTTGGCCCTGGTGCTGGCTGCAATCCCCGCAGTAGCGGTTTTCAAGGAAAAGGACCTCAAGCAGACCCTCCTGGTGCTGCTTTCCGAGCTCACCGACGACTATGAGAATGTAGTCCGTCGCAGTGCGGCCAGCGCGCAGCGGGTAAACGTCCAGCATCAGAATCTGGTGCGTCTGGTGGAGCAGTCCAACGAACTCTCGCTCATGCTGTATTCCCAGCCCCAGAACCACACATTCGACCTTACCTACGCCCTTCACCAGGTAACGGACCAGTATGAGAAATTCGATTCCAACCGCCTTCCATTCGACGAGATAATCCAGAACATGTCCATAGAACTGGACCGCTACTCAAAGCTTGCCCAGACCCTGAGGAACATGCCTCCTGTCAAGATAGACCCCTCCATGGTCCCTCATGTGAACGGGGTGCTGGATACGCTTGAACTGAAGGTGGACACGCTGCTTCACCTTCCTTCCTTCGCCCTCAAGGAAGGTTTCCAGATGGATGCGGAAACCGCCGAGGTCCGTGACAGCTGTCTTTTCTATGCAGAAGCGATGGTTGACCACTATCTTGCCACAATCCGACAGATAGAAGTGGATTCAGAGGACTATACGGCCACGGACAAACTGCTCAAGGAGGCCTATGACTATGCCCAGAACCGTTATCACGTGGTCCAGAGAAAGGTCTTCCTTCAGGGACAGCGCAACTACTTCGTGGTACTGAAAGGATTTGGCCGTAACTTAAGCCGTGCCATTGCAGACCTTAAGACCAAGTATTCTCCCGGAGCGGTGGACCAGAGGGGCACTTACAGTGACTGGAGAGGCCCCATCGTTGCCATCTACGGCTTCATCATGCTGGTAATCCTGGTGTTTGCAATGATTCTTGCCACCTTTGTGGTGAAGCTTACGGTAAAGAAGGTTAAGTTCTTCCAGATGCCTTATTTCCAGGAGCATAAGGGCATGCTCATAGCTCTTACCGGGGTTGTTATATTCTCTATAATCCTCCTTTTCAATTCCCACAATTCCAGCGGCACGGACAATTTCATAAATCTTGCCTCAAGGATGATGGGAGAGTATGCCTGGCTTCTTGCAGCCATCTTTACCTCGCTTCTGATACGTCTTAACGAGGAGCAGACATATCCTGCCCTGAAGGCATATCTGCCCACCCTTATACTGGGCTTCATAGTGGTGTTCTTCAGGACAATCTTCATACCCAACAGCGCCCTTAACCTTTCGTTCCCCCTGCTGGCGCTCCTTTTCACGGTATGGCAGTTCATATTCAATTTCAAGTTCCTGGACCGCGTTCCCAGAAGTGACCGCATCCTTCTGTGGATGTCGGCCGGTGTCATGGCCGTTTCCACTGTCATTTCCTGGTACGGACTGGTGATGATGGCTGTCATAGTGCTCATCTGGTGGTTCTTCCAGATGTCACTGATGCAGACTATAACGGCCATAAACAACATCCTGGGCCGTAATTTCGAGAAATCGGTCAAGAAACGCCAGCTGTCCTGGCGCAAGCGGAATCCTTCCATCCCCGTCTCCTCCGGAAAGGGTGCTTTCATAGAGGTTACATGGGCCCACGATTTCATGGAAATGTGCATCGTGCCTGTACTTACCGTACTTACCCTTCCGCTTTCCGTAAGCCTGGCCTGCAACGTGTTCAACCTTAACGTGGTTGCCAGCGACTTCTTCTACCAGCCGATTATCAACGTGGAGAAGGTGGTCCACCTGTCCCTGTTCAAACTGCTGGTGGTGGTGAGCCTTTTCTTCCTGTTCCGCTATCTGGTATATGCAACCAAAGCGTTCTACAGGGTAACGCGTACGCGGGCAATACTGGAGAAGATGGGCGAAGGCGCCGCTTTCAAGGAGACAGACGTCAATTTCAACCTGGCCAACAACATAATAACGCTGGCATATTGGGGTGTTTATGTCATTTCAGTATTTGTGCTGCTGAAGATCCCCACATCGGCTCTTACCATCATCACAACCGGCCTTGCCACGGGTATCGGTTTTGCTATGAAGGATGTCCTGAACAACTTCTTCTACGGCGTTCAGCTCATGGGCGGCCGCGTCAGGGTGGGGGACACCATAGAGTGCGACGGAATCCGCGGCGTGGTCCAGAGCCTTAGCTACCAGAGCACACAGGTGGCGGCGGAAGACGGTTCAGTCATTGCTTTCACCAATACCGCCCTGTTCAACAAGAACTTCAAGAACCTTACACGTAACAACCATTACGAGATGATCAACTTCACCGTGGGCGTCAAGTACGGTACGGACGTGGCAAAGGCGCGCGAAGTTATCCTGGATGCCATCAAGCCTCTTGTGGTCAAGGACAAGTACGGACGTGAGGTGGTAGACAGCAAGAAGGGTATCAGTGTGAGGGTCAAGAACTTCGGAGACAGTTCAGTGGATATGCAGGTAGTGCTGTTTGCCACCGTAGATGCCCACTATACCTTTGCCGCCCAGATCAAAGAGGCCATATACAATGCATTCGCAGAGAACGGAATTGAAATACCGTTCCCTCAGCAGGATGTATATATTAAGGAAACTCCCGGGGCTTAAATGAAGCGCATGAGTGCTTCGTAAACCCTTTGCACGGGAAATCCCACAACATTGAAATACGAGCCCTCGATACGGGTTATGCCTATATGGCCAATCCACTCCTGGATGGCATAGGCGCCCGCCTTGTCGAAGGGCTTGTATGTATCTATGTAGTAGTTGATTTCTGATTCCGAGAGCTCTTTGAACCAGACCTCGGTAGTAACGGTGAAGGTTTCTTTCTTCTGTGAATCCCTCAGGGTTACGGCCGTAATCACGTGATGGGAACGGCCGGAAAGGTCCCGGAGCATGCGGCAGGCGTCCTGGCGGTCTTTTGGCTTTCCCAGGATTTCCTTGCCGGGAATAATGACCATGGTGTCTGCCGTGATGAGGATTTCGTCTTCTGCGAGGGGCCGGTGGAAGCCGGCCGATTTCCCTTCGGACATCAGGCGCGGAACAGCGTCGTAGGGAGTGTCCGGACTGAAGTGTTCCTTGAAACTATTCTTAGTATCTACCTCGAAATCAATATCCAAACCCTTAAGCAGCTCCCTTCTTCTTGGGGAGCCGCTTGCAAGGATTACGCGTTTTCCGTGAAGGTCCATCTTCTTAGAACAGCTTCTTGTATGTGGAGGCCTCGAAAACCCATTTGCCCTGGCTGCGGAGGGTGGTTTCTATTGCGTTCCTGAGGCAGCCTTTGCCACCGGGGAAGTCCGACACCCAGTCCGCTATGTCCTTGACTTCTTCCACGGCGTCAGATGGGCATACGCCGCAGCCGCTTTCCATCATGCATTCGATGTCAGGGACATCGTCCCCGAAGTACATGACGTCCTTCCTCTCAAGGCCGTAGCGGGTGCAGAACTGATCCAGCTGCTCCACCTTGTTGCGGCAGTGAAGGAAGACGTCCTCCGGCTTTACACCGCTTGTAACCATGCGTTTACGGATGCTCTCAGAGCTTCCTCCGGTGATTATGGCAACAGGAAAACCGTTCATTACGGCCATCCTTATTGCAAAGCCGTCTTTTGCGTCGTATGTGCGGAGGAGGTCTCCGTCCGATGCGCAGAAAACGCCCCCGTCTGTAGCCACGCCGTCAATATCGAAGGCAAAAGCCTTGATGCCGGAGAGGACATTCATTTCAAGCATATGCCTATGACTTATTGCCGCCCATGGGGCCAAAATCTGCCAGATTGAAAGTGCCTCCGCCCTGGGGGCCGTTCTTGTTGCCGCTGAGGTCTATGATCCCGAACTGGGCCTCGTACTTTGAGATGTTGTCGAACAGTGCGTTCATGAGGCGTTTGGCGTGTTCCGGAGTCATGATTATGCGGTCGCTCACCTGGGCTTTGGGAAGACCGGGGAGGGTGGTGGCGAAATCCAGTACGAACTCGCTTCTGGAATGGGATATGATGGCCAGGTTGGAGTAAGATACTTTGGTGGTCTGGGGATTAAGCTCTATGCTTAACTGGTTCTGGGGTTTGGGCTGGTTGTTATCCATAATATAGATATGCGTTTTCGCAAATTTACTAAATCTTTTGCTATATTTACAAGTTAATAAGTGCGATTAATCATAGCTTTACATGAAGAATAGGCTTTATTCCATTATAAGTCTTTTACTTACCGTTTCCCTTGCGCTGACATCGTGCGTTTATCAGCTGGAGCAGGAGGTGGTAGTAACCGGAGTTGAAATCAATCAGGAGTCGGCAGAGCTTGCCGAGGGGGGAACACTCCGTCTGGTGGCAACCGTGGCTCCTGCCAATGCTACCAACAAGAAGGTGTCCTGGACTTCTTCCGTGCCAGAGGTCGCTACTGTGGACCAGAACGGCCTTGTAACTGCCATGAAGGCCGGTATAGCCAATATCATAGCCAATGCAGGCCTGTTCAGTGCATCCTGCGAAATTAGCGTTGTCCCTCTCAAGGTCCCGGTAACCAAGGTGAGTCTTGACAAGACGGAAATAACCCTTTTCGAGGGCGAAGAGGAAACCATCAAGGCTTCGATTGTCCCCGATAATTCAACGGTCCGGACCGTTGAATGGTCAACCTCCGATGCTTCCGTAGCGTCGGTCTCCGAGGGAAAGGTAACTGCCGTCTCCAGGGGGACAGCTACCATAACTGCTTCTGCCGACGGCGTTTATGCAGCGTGCCAGATTACCGTGGAGGCAAAGCCTTCTGAAGAACTGTCCACAGGTATTTACCTTTCCGGTATGGAGCCTTACCGTTTCAATCCCGGGGAGCATCAGATAAGTATCTACAGCGCAGAGGGTTGCAGCTGGTATCGTTTCCTCCTGCTTTCTTCTTTGGAGATGTATCAGATTGGCCCCGTCAGGGACGATGTCTCCGAAGGGGATTCCTTTGACGTAGTACTGGAGAAGTACTCACTGGGTGTGGCATCGGCCCAGCCGGTTAACATCACCGTGGAGGTGGTTTCCAAGGCCGACGGCGTGATGACCCTTTCTTCAGCCGCAGGCGACATGTTCATTTTAAGGTACTAGGCCATGAAAAGAATCATCACTACAGCGATATCGGTTTTGATATACATGCTTGCCGCTGCGGTCCCTGCAGACAGAACCCGTTTCGTATATAGGCAGCCGGACGGCAGCGTCATTACCCTCCAAAGACATGGGGATGAGTTCCTCCACTGGACCACGGACTCCCGCGGGACTGTAGTAGAGAAAGACGGCAGAGGCTTCTACGTCCGGTCTTCCATGGCCGAGGTCCGGCGTAAAGCCGCACTCCGCACCTCTTCGGCGGGGGAGCGGAAGGCTCGGGCGTCATATAACAACGCGCCCGCCACCAACTTAGGAGACAGGAAGATACTCTGTCTCATAGCCAACTTCACGGATTCGACTTTCGTCATAGACAACCCCCGTGAGAAGTTCGATGCGATGCTCAACGGGGAAAACTATTCGTACAATAAATCAATCGGCTCCGTAAGGCAGTACTACATGGATAACTCCAACGGGAAATACAGGCCTTCGTTCGATGTTTTCGGGCCTGTGACGCTTTCCGGCTCATCGGCATTTTATGACGGCGGAGGTGGAAGCGTTTCCGGAGCAATACTCGAGGCGTACGAACTGCTGAAAGACCAGATAAACATAGGGGATTACGATACCGACGGCGACGGCGACATAGACATGGTCCTGTTCTATTATCCCGGCCACAATGAGGCTGAGGGCGCTTCCGAGGAATCCATCTGGCCCCACCAGGCCACTGCCAATTTCGGCATGATGGGAGACAAGAGACTGGTGCGCTACTTCTGCACGTCGGAACTTAGAGGCTCCAGCGGGGCCACAATGTGCAACATCGGCACCACCTGTCATGAGTTCGCCCATTCGCTTGGCCTGCCGGATTTCTATGATGTGGACTATGAGAAAAGCGGCGGCAACAACGAGAACACCACCGGACAGTTCGACCTCATGACCTCCGGCTGCTACAATGACTTTGGCCGCCGTCCGCCTTATCTTAATGCCCTGGAGCGCAATATGCTGGGCTGGACGGCTTTCCCCGAGGAGATCAGGGAAAGCGGAGATTACGTCCTGGAACCTGTCTATGAAGACAAGGCATATATGTCCGTCAGTGCTACTGAAGGGGAGTTCTTCATCTACGAGTACCGTACCCGCGAGGGATGGGACTCCGGACTGACGGAGAGCGGCCTTCTTGTCTATCATGTGGACCAGTCGGAGAACAAGGTTCCCGGTTCACCATACAGCGCCAGCCAGCTTTGGCAATACACAAACAGCATCAATTCATTCTACGGTCATCCCTGTTTCTATCTTCTTGAGTCCGGCAGCGGCTCGTATGTTTTCCCCGGTCCTTCCGGAACGTCAGGCATCAGCATCACTTCCTGGGATGGTAACAGTACCGGCCTTTTCCTTGCCGGAATAAGCGACAGCGGCGGCCGTGCCAGTTTCAGGGCTTCTTTTACCCAGGGCCGCAGCGTACTTGGAATGGTGAAGGATACGGACGGGAACCCCCTTCCTGGAGCCAGGGTGGTGCTGTCCAGAGCCGCTTACGAGTTCCAGGCACCGGGTCTGCTGAAGGACGATATAGTGGCGACGGCCGATGCTTCGGGCTGCTACCGTTTTGACCTTCCGGACGGCTTTGCATCCATCGGCATCCTTACTGCCAGCCTGGACGGATTCGTCCCCCTGAGCGTGAATATAAAGATAAGCGAGAGGTTCACCGGGCAGGATTTCACCATGGTGCGTCTTGGCCAGGAAAAGCCCTTTGCCCTGAGCCGTTGCAATCCTCTGTCGGCTGCATATATTACTGATTTCAAGGTCCCGGATATACTCTGGGGTATGAAATACAGCGCTGATGATGTCAGGGAATTCGCAGGCGGATCCGTTAATTCCATCAGTTTCATGGCCTATGCCGATACTTATACGGACGTATATGTTACGGTTGACGCCGGAAAGGAGAGGCTCATCACAAAGAAAGTGACTGACCAGTACCGTAAAGGAGAGCTGGTTACCGTTGACCTTTCCGCGGACAAGGTCGTCATTCCGTCAGGCAAGGACATATTCTTCGGCTTTGGTTTCACCGGCCTGGACAACTCCGAAGGTGTAAATAACCTGCTCATATACAGGGTCAGCAGCTATAATGACGGCAACCTGTATTCCACCTTTGTGACTTCCGGACCGTCTCAGTGGCGTGCCTATACATTTGGAGATACTCCGTATCTTCCACTTATCCAGGCGGTTGTTGCGGTTCCCCTGAAGACCGATTTCTCAATGCTGGGCATAAGTTTCATCTCTCTGCAGAACGATGTTCCCGTGGTGCACCCGGCTTCCGGGAAGACTGTCAGGGAGGTTCACTGGACCCTTGACGGGGCCATCGTGGCAGAACCGCCTTCAGTCACGGCCCTCCCGGGCGGTTCCCATACCTATGTGGCGGAACTTGTCTATTACGACGGAACCTCAGAGAGAGTAATCTGCGATTACCTCAAATAGGTCCTGGCTTTGCAGAGAACTTAAAAAATCGTATATTTGCATGATATAGCAGATATACGATTTTTTTATGAACGAACTTGCAGCCAAGTACAGCGCCAAAGAGGTGGAAGACAAGTGGTATGCCTGGTGGCTTGCCCATAAGTGTTTCCACAGCGAACCCAACGAAAAACAGCCATATACCATAGTCATACCCCCGCCCAACGTAACGGGTATCCTCCACATGGGACACGTCCTGAACAACACACTGAACGACGTCCTCATCCGCAAGGCCCGCATGGACGGCAAGAACGCCTGCTGGGTCCCTGGCACGGACCATGCTTCCATTGCTACTGAAAGCAAGGTCGTTGCCAAGCTCAAGGCCCAGGGCATCTCCAAGGAAGACATCGGCAGGGAAGAGTTCCTGCGTCACGCCTGGGAGTGGAAGGAGGAGCACGGCGGCATTATCCTGGAGCAGCTCCGCAAGCTTGGATGCTCCTGCGACTGGGACCGCACCCGCTTCACAATGGAGCCGGAGCTCTCGGAAGCCGTCATCAACACTTTCGTGTATTTCTACAAGAAAGGCTGGATATATAAGGGCGTGCGCATGGTTAACTGGGATCCCGTGGCCCTCACCGCCGTTTCTGACGATGAGGTAATCCACAAGGATACCAAGAGCCATTTCTACCATCTCCGCTACTTCATCTCCGACGGCAACGGCAAACCCACGGACAAGTTCCTGGTCATTGCCACTACCCGCCCGGAGACCATCATGGCCGATGCCGCAATCTGCGTGAACCCCAAGGACGAGCGCCATTTCTGGCTCAAGGGCAAGAAGGTGCTCATCCCTCTGATTAACAGGGAAATCCCCGTCATCGAGGACGATTACGTAGAGATGGACTTCGGTACCGGCTGTCTCAAGGTCACGCCCGCCCACGATGTCCACGACTACGAAATCGGCCTGAGGCATAGCCTTCCCGTCCTGGAAATCATCGACGACCACGGAAAACTGAACGAAAAGGCTGAGATTCTGGTAGGCGAGGACCGCTTTGTGGCCAGGAAGAAGATTGTGAAGATGCTGGAAGAGGCCGGAAACCTGGTGAAGGTGGAAGACTATACCTCTCCCGTGGGCTACTCCGAGCGCACGGATGCCGTCATCGAGCCCAAACTCAGCGCACAGTGGTTCCTGAAGATGGAAACCCTGGCAAAGATGGCACTTGAGACTGTTGAGAGCGGCCGCACCAAGTTCATTCCGGAGAAGTATATGAATACCTACCGTCACTGGATGGAGAACGCCCGCGACTGGTGCATCTCCAGACAGCTTTGGTGGGGCCAGCGCATACCTGCGTATTATCTTCCTGACGGCTCATACGTGGTAGAGCCAACAGCTGAAGCGGCACTTAAGGCTGCGCAGGCTATCAACCCTTCAATCAAGGCGGAAGACCTCCGTCAGGACGAGGATGTCCTGGATACATGGTTCAGTTCCTGGCTCTGGCCAATCTCTGTTTTCGACCCTCAGAAGCCGGGCCATCCGGACCACAGGCCCAATAAGGATCTTTCGTACTATTATCCCACCAACGACCTCGTGACCGGCCCGGACATCATTTTCTTCTGGGTGGCCCGCATGATAATGGCAGGCGAGGAGTTCATGGGCAGGGAGCCCTTCTCCAACGTGTATTTCACCGGTATCGTCCGCGACAAGATAGGCCGCAAGATGTCCAAGACCCTTGGCAACAGCCCCAATCCTCTTGATCTTATCCAGACCTATGGCGCCGATGCCGTGAGAATCGGCATGCTGCTATGCTCCAGTGCGGGTAACGACATCTTCTACGATGAGGCCCAGATAAAACAGGGTGCCGCTTTCTGCAACAAAATATGGAACAGCTACCGCCTCGTGAAGGGATTCAGCGTGGATCCGTCGGCAAAACAGGCTCCCGCCGCTGCGGAAGCTGTTGAGTGGTTCCGCGCCAAGCTGTCGGATACCGTTGCCCTGGTAGAGGACCATTACAGCAAGTTCCGCATCTCTGATGCTCTCATGACCATATACAAACTGTTCTGGGACGACTACTGCTCCTGGTATCTGGAGGCAATCAAGCCAGCATTTGTAGATGGTGTGGCGCAGCCCCTGGACAAGGATACCCACGCGGCCACCCTCGAGTTCTTCGAGGCTCTTCTTAAACTCATCCATCCGGTAATGCCTTTCATCACAGAAGAACTCTGGCAGGACATAGCAGAGCGCAGGGAAGGGGAGACCATCATGTTCGCATCCACTCCAAAGGCCGATTGTAACAATCCCGGGGCCATTGCCGGATTCGCCCTTGCTTCAGAGGCGGTCAACGCCGTCCGCGGAGTCCGCAGCCAGCGGAACATTTCTCCCAGGGAACAGCTTGTACTTAAGGTGAAGGCATCGGATTTCCCGTGCATTCCGGTAATAGAAAAACTGGCCAATGTCAAGCTGGAACTGGTGAATACTCTCGGCGGTGAGCAGGGTGTAGGAATCATGGTCCGTACTACTGAGATGTTCGTCGTCCTCAGCTCTTCCGTTAACGTTGAAGAAGAATTGGCAAAGGCCGAAAAGGACCTTGAATATGCCCAAAAATTCCTTGCCGGAGTAAGGGCCAAGCTCTCCAACGAGCGCTTTACAGCCAATGCCCCCGCTGCCGTCATTGAAAACGAGCGAAAAAAGGAAGCCGATTCCCTTTCCAAGATAGAATCTCTGGAAGCGAAGATTAAGCAATTGAAAAATAGTAAATAAAACAATTTAGTTAGCACCTATAACATTTTTGTTATGAAGATTTTTTCCACTTCCTTTCCTGTAAGGTACTATGAGACGGACCAGATGGGCATAGTCCATCACTCCAATTATATCCGTTTCTTCGAGAATGCCCGCAGCCAGATGATGGTGGATCTGGGATGTCCCATCGAAGAGTTCGAGAAGAAGTTCGGAGTGCTCATACCCATAATATCCGTGGAGTGCCGTTACCGTCATCCGGCCAGGATGGGAGATATCCTTACTGCAACTGCTGAAGTGGTAAGGGAGCCATTGGCAAAGATGGAAGTTGCGCAGACCGTAGTTAACCAGAGGGGAGAGATATGTGCAGAGGGGAAAGTGGTGCTAGGGTTCATAGACAGCAAGACCTTCCATCCCACCCGTTGCCCGGAAGTTATCGTCCAGATGTTTGAAGATATTAAAGAATAGAATTATGACTATGCTGTTTTATCCCCTGGTGTTCGGGACCTGGGAAATAATCGCCATCGTTGCAGTAGTACTCCTGCTTTTCGGCGGAAAGAAGATTCCTGAGCTCATGAAGGGCCTTGGAAAGGGCGTAAAGAGTTTCAAGGAGGGCATGAATGAGGTGGAGAAAGAGATTCATGAGCCCCAGACCAAAGAAGAGTATAATAAGGAAGAGAAGTAAGGTGGCGGCGAAGGACAATGAGATGTCCTTCTGGGACCATATAGAAGAATTGAGAGGAACACTGTTGCGCTCAATTCTTGCCATTGTGTCTGTCTCCGTAGTTTTCCTTTGCTTTCCAAAGCAGATTTTCAAAGCCGTCCTATGGCCAACTGAGCCTGACTTCCTGCTTTACCGCCTTCCCGGGGTGGACTTTTCCATGGACCTCATCAACATAGATCTGTCCGCCCAATTCTTCGTTTATCTGAAAGTATCCGTCCTGTGCGGCCTGGTCCTGGCTTTCCCTTTTGTAATTTGGGAAATCTGGAAGTTTGTTTCTCCTGCTTTGTATGACAGCGAGAAAAAGCCTGTCAGAAAGGCATTCCTCCTTTCATCGGGCCTTTTTTACCTGGGAGTAGCTGTAGGGTATTTTGTGGTTCTCCCGGTATGCCTGATGTTCTTTGTGAACTTTTCACTGAGCGACGTCATAGTGAACACCATCTCGCTGGGGTCTTACATGTCCCTTTTTACCTCCATGGTGTTCCTGATAGGGATTCTCTTCGAGTTTCCCACCGTAATAATGGCATTGTCGGCAATCGGGGTGATAGACCGCGGAATGCTCAGGAAAGGAAGGAAGTTCGCCATAGTCATAGTTATGGTTATATCGGCACTTATAACTCCCAGCGATCCTTTCTCAATGTTCGTCCTTTCGCTTCCGCTTTACGGGCTGTATGAGTTCTCTATACTAATGTGCAGGACTAAGGCATGATTTCCATCAACAACGTAACGGTCTCCTTTGGCAGTTTCAACCTTCTGGACTGTATCAGTTTCCACATAAGCGAGCAGGACAAGATAGGACTTGTCGGCAAGAACGGCGCCGGTAAGTCTACAATAATGAAATTGATTACCGGGGAGCAGCAGCCAACATCCGGCTCGATAGACAAGCCCTCCGGCGTCAGGATCGGCTATCTTCCCCAGATCATGGAGCATCACAGGGGAGTGAGCGTAATGGAGGAAGTCCTGTCGGTCTTCAGCTATATCCATGATATGGAGTCCGAGCTGGAACAGCTGTCTTCGGTTCTGGCAGAAAGGAACGACTACCAGTCCAAGGAGTATTCCGCCCTCATAGACCGGATGAATACCATAAACGACAGGCTGTCCCTGGAATCTGGAGAATCTCCCCGCACCCGTGCCCTCAAGGTCTTGAAGGGGCTGGGCTTCAAGGAGGAAGAACTGGACCGGAACACCGAGACATTCAGCCAGGGCTGGAATATGCGCATGGAATTGGCCAAGATTCTTCTCGGTGACCCGGACGTCCTTCTTCTGGACGAGCCCACCAACCATCTTGACATTGAATCCATACAGTGGTTCGAGGATTATCTGAGGGCATTTCGCGGATCGGTCCTCCTGGTTTCCCATGACCGCCGTTTCCTGGATAATGTAACGTCCCGTACGGTAGAGATCATGCTGGGGCACATAACGGATTATAAGGTCCCTTACAGCAAATATGTGGAACTCAGGGCCGAGCGCCTGGCGCAGCAGACTGCTGCATACGAAAACCAGCAGCGCATGATAGAGAAGACGGAAGACTTCATCAACCGCTTCCGATACAAGCCCACCAAGAGCAACCAGGTCCAGTCACGCATAAAAGCCCTTGAGAAACTGGACAGGATAGAGATTGACCAGACGGAGAACGCGCGTGTCAACATAAAGTTCCCTCCCGCCCAGCGCAGCGGAGACATAGTATTCAAGGCTACGGACCTGACAGTTGGTTATCCCGGCAAGATTGTCTTCCGGAATGCCCAGATAGAGATTAAGAGAGGGGAGAAGGTGGCACTTGTGGGGCGTAACGGAGAGGGAAAGACCACCCTGATGCGCGTTATCACCGGTGAGCTTTCCCCCATTGAAGGTGAAGCCAAAGTGGGCCATAACGTGAGTATCGGCTATTATGCCCAGAATCAGGAAGACATCCTGGATGGTTCAGTGACCGTATTTGATACCCTGGACAGGGTAGCCGTAGGGGAGGTCCGGACCAAACTCAGGGATATCCTGGGGGCTTTTCTTTTCAAGGGAGAGGACATAGACAAGAAGGTATCTGTGCTCAGCGGCGGAGAAAGGGCGCGGCTGGGTATGGCACGTCTGATGCTCTCTTCCTATAACGTACTTGCCCTGGACGAGCCCACCAACCACATGGACATACTCTCAAAGGACAGGCTCAAGCAGGCTCTTAAGTCTTTCGATGGCACGCTTATTGTCGTATCCCATGACCGTGATTTCCTGGAAGGGCTCGTGGATAAGCTTTATGAGTTCCGTGACGGCCGTGTCAGGGAGCACCTTGGAGGAGTTTCCGACTTCCTGGAAAGCCGCAAGCTGGACAGCCTTCAGCAACTGGAAGCAGCTCAGAAGGAGTCCGGCGAAGGACCTAAGAAAGAAAAAGTTGCCGCCATACAGTCCTTCCAGAAGCAGAAAGCCATATCCAGGGAGGAGAGAAAGATACGCAGCCGGATTTCTTTCCTGGAAAAAGAAATAGCGCTGAAAGAAGGGAGAATGCAGATAATTGAAAAAATACTTGCAAATCCCGGAAATAATGAGGATATTTATGAGTTGACACGAGAATACCTGGAACTCAAGCTTGGCCTGGACTCCCAGACGGACGAATGGACAACGCTGATGGAGCAAATAGATAATTAATATTTACACATAAAACCAAGTGATTATGAAAAACTTTTTCAAGGCTATCGGAACCATCGCTTCCGTTATGGCACTTTCTGCAACCGTGGCTCTTGCCCAGGAGCAGCAGTCTTTCACCATCCAGCTCGAGGACAAGGTTCTCCCCGTCAGTGACTTCACTGCCGTGAGCGTCGCCAACGACTTCGAGGTAACCCTTGACAAGGGAGACTGCGGCGTCCGTCTCACCGTGGACAATGCACTTTCACCCTATGTGCAGGTTTACGTAAGGGCCAAGACCCTCTATATCGGTTACGATGAAAAGTCTGTTCCCAAGGACATCAAGAAACTCTATAAGGCAAAGAACGCCGCCCAGCCTACATTCAGGGCAGTTGTTACCATGCCTGAAATCAGCGCAGTAACAATGTCGGAAAATGCTACCCTTACTTCTGCCGTAGAGTTCCCCGCAGAGTTCTTCCAGCTCACCGCCGGAGACAAGAGCCAGGTCAAGAGCCTCGCAGTCATTGCCACCACCGCCTCCGTCACCATGACCAAGAACGCTCAGGCGGTCCTTTCACTCAAGGCAGATGACAAGGTAGAGATTACCAACGACGGCAACACCAACCTCAAGCTTTCCGCCAACACCGGCAATCTCACCCTCAACGGTAACGGCAATGCAACCGTATCCATCGGTGCAGAGACTCCTTCCGCAACCGTAAATGGCAACGGCAATGCCAAGCTCGCCCTTGCAACAAAGGCAGACAAGGTTTCGGCAAATGCAATGGGTAACTCCAAGCTGGTCCTTTCCGGAGAAACCGTAGAGCTCTCCATCCGCGGTGAGAAGAACGGTGACATCGACGCCGACGGCCTCATCACCACTGACGTCATCGCCACCATGAACGGCGGTTCCAAGGCAACCGTGAGCTCTGCAGAGACCATCGATGCAACCCTTCTTGGCGGCAGCACCCTGTTCTATTCCGGAACTCCCGTTTTCAAGATCGGCAGGATTATCAAGTCTACGCTTGCTCCCAAGGGCTCACCCCTCAAGTAAGTGATGGTTTACGACTCCCATGTCGATACCCCGTCCGAGCTTCTGCGCTCCAGGGATATAAGTATCGACAACAAGTCAGGGCACGTCGACTTCCCCAAACTCAGGCGTGGGGGAGTCGACGGCTCCTTTTTTGCCCTCTACACATCTGCAGAGACCGCTCCTGACGCTGCAACCACACATGCAATGGAAATGATTGCAGCCGTTCACGATGCCATCAAAAAGGACGGAAAAGCCAGAATAACAGTTTCTCCGGCACAGGCGGCCCAAAACCGGGAGGAGGGGATATTCTCCGTTTTCCTGGGCATGGAGAACGGATCTCCCATCCAGGAATCACTTTCCCTGCTCCGCCTTTTCCACCATCTTGGCGTAAGGTATCTTACCCTTACCCATAACGGAGACAACGCCATTGCCGACAGCGCAGCCCAGGGTAATACCTGGGGAGGCCTGAGTCCGTTCGGAAGGGAAGTGGTGGCCCAGATGAACCGTCTTGGAATGATGGTGGACATTTCCCACGCATCGGACGCCACCTTTTTTGACTGCATCCGGTACTCAAAGGCTCCGATAGTTGCAACCCATTCCTGCTGCCGCTCCCTCTGCGGGCATAGGCGCAACCTTACGGACGATATGCTCCGCGCCCTTGCCGGGAATGACGGCTACGTGGGAATCAACTTCTATCCCTTTTTCCTGGCCGATGACGCGAAGCCGTATCCCGGCATAGGCAGAATCATCGAACACATAGACCATGCGGTGGAAATCTGCGGCATCGATCACGTAGGAATAGGTTCCGATTTTGATGGGATAGAGGTTACGCCAACGGGGCTTGACGACGTCTCCGCGCTGCCCCTCCTCTTTGCCGAAATGAAGCGAAGAGGCTACACTCAGGAGCAGATTGACAAGATTTCCGGAGGAAACCTTATGGATGTCCTGGACAGAATACTAAAGTGTTCTGAATCAGTGTAAAAGGCAGTTGTCAAAGACAAAAGTAACACTTATGTTATATCATTAAACATAAGTGTTACTTTTGGTATATATCAGCGAGTTAATCCTCAATTATGTATAGGCGCAGCAAATTGAGCGCCGTGGATGCAAAACGCTCGATATTCCGCTTGCGGTCGCTCTTGTAACAGTACTTCCGGGTAATGGTTCCATGTGGGCCGGCGACTCCTATCCAAACTGTTCCCACAGGATTGATCCCGTCGCCCGACGGGCCGGAAAGACCGGTTGTTGAGACAGCATAATCGCTCCCGGTAAGCTTCCTCACGCCCTCTGCCATAGCCGCGGCCACCTCCGATGAAACCACTCCGTTTTTCTCTATGACTGCAGGATCAACCCCAAGCACACTTTCCTTTACAGATACGGCATAGGACGTGACCGACCCAAGGAAATAGGCCGAAGATCCGGGCACGGAAGTGAACAGATGGGCTATCTCTCCGCCGGTGCAGCTCTCGGCGCAGGAAACGGTCTTTCCGCGCTCCAGGAGAAGCTCTCCCAGCGCCTGTTCAAGGGTGGTGTCCTTCAAGGCATATATCTTATCGCCCAGAATGGCCTTTAATTTGCCAATCTGGGCCTTTTGGCGTTCAAGTATATTGGTAGTACCATCCGCATAAGAAGAGAGTCTCAGGCGGATTCCTGTGAGCATGTTGGGGAGGTATGCAAGGTGCATGTCAGCCGGCAGTGCATCTTCCCATGGCGCGATAAGTTCCGACAATGCAGACTCTGCAATACCGTAAACCATTATATTGCTGTGCACTATCTCTCCTATGCTAAAGTGCTTCTTTATGTCAGAGACTATCTCCGGGATGGCTCCGACGGCTTCGTGGGGGACGCCTGGAAGGGAATAGAGCGTACCCTTGCCGGAGATGTTCCTGAAGACCATTATGGGTGCCGTACCAAGCTTGTTTACAATTACTTCCGCTTTGTCCGGGACCAAGGCCTGCGCCCTGTTGCTGGGTAACATGTCCAGACCTCTGCCTTGAAGTATCTTCCTCACCATCTCCAGCTGGCCGGGGTCTTCCCTGTAGCAGCTGCTGCCGGAAATCTTCAGGAGCGTAGCCTTTGTAATGTCATCTTTTGTGGGGCCGAGTCCACCGGTGGTGATTACTATCTGGGTTGAAGCCAGGAGGTTCAGCAGAGTCTTCTCCATGACGTCTGCATTATCCGGGACAGAATACATTCCGGCTATCTTAACTCCCACACTTTCAAGGGCTTGAGCAATAGCAGAGGAGTTTGTATCAACAATCTGGCCAATGAGAATCTCATCGCCTATAGTCACAATTGAAACTTGGATCATGACTTTTCCAGTGTTTTAACGGTCTTTTTTACTGCAAGGAGACTTGCGTTGAGTTCAACAAGGGAAGCGCCCGCGGAGAGTATCTGAAGGGCTTCCTCTGCGTTTTCCGTGCATCCTATGACGGGAATGCGGCTTTGGGTGAGTTCCAGAACGGTCCTGACCTTTGCAAGACCGTTGACCACAATGCCGTCAATGCCTGATAATCTGCTATAGGAGAGGAGGGTATTCAGCTCTTCAGGGGTAATCTCATTGGTAAGTTTCAGATATACAGGTGTGTATTTCTCGTAGCAGAGGCGGAGAGACAGAAGCGAATCCAGCATTGTGACAGTATCCGAAATATCCATGGCATTGATGCCGACGTTGCTGTTTGGATTAAGGACGATGATGTCTGCAAAGTCGTATGCAAGGGCGAAGTTTCGCTGGATGTCTTCCGATATTTCCACTATGACAGCTTTGCCCTCATAGTGCTTTCTTATATCTGATATCCAATTAATTACGTTTTCTTTGGGGGGAGTTGCAACTATGAAAGATGCGCTTTTGCAAGGCAGTGAGGAGCCCACGGGATGGCGGAAAAGGATGCCGGACACTTCCTTTTCCAACCCAGGATTCCTGCGTTTGCGACTAGACCAGAATAACATATTGGGCACAGCTTTGTTGCTGTGCAAATTTAGTAAAAATTATGGTTCTGCAGTGAAAATCTTATAAGTATTGTCCTTATAGAAAACCATGATGTGGTCGATTTCCGGGGTCTGGGGCTGGCTGAAAAGGGTTCCAGAGGCTTCCTGGGGAGCTGTTTCGGTACTGGAAGCATCTTTGTACATAGATCCTTTTCCCGTGAAAAGCCAGTCCATGTTAAGGGAAGGGTAGTGAAGGGCAAGGCTCTCAAGGAATTCGTAGCCTGGTTTGTTACGTCCGGACAGAATATGCGATACGCTTCCGCGCGCTACGGAAAGAGTGTCCGCAAATTGTGACTGCGTTATGTTCTGGGCCTGCAAAAACAGCAAAAGACGACGGTTCATTGTTTACAACTATGTTTTTACAAATGTAATCAATTTGGTAGTTATATGCAAGATGTACTTGCCGCAAATTATGAACAGATATCAGGGAATGGTGTTTATAAATACATTAAATATCAGTTTAAGTAAATAATATTAAATCACTGAATATAATGGTATTAATTATTATATTCAGCTTGAAATATAACTATTTTGTCACTTTCTTGCTTCAACCCGGCTTCTTATGCTTTAATTATACTTTATATCATTGCTTATAAACCGCTGAGTATCAGTAATATTTATTATTTGTGGAACAATCGTAAAAGCAATTCCATGTAAAAGAATGACTGCGGTTTTCAGAATCTTGAACTGCGACTTGCTGATTCACAAAACTGCACCACGCATATGTGTTTATGAATTCAATTTTGTAAACAATTCTCCACGTAGCCGTATTTGCGATAAAATGGTTAACTTTGCGTAAATTTTGAATTCTCATGATACCTGAAATACATATAGAAGATTACGCATATTCCCTTGACGATTCAAGGATTGCTAAATATCCGCTGCCGGAAAGAGACAGCTCCAAACTTCTCCATTACAAGTCAGGAAAGGTCTCTGAGTACATTTTCCGTGACCTGCCGTCCCTTCTTCCGGATAATTCCCTTATGGTGTTCAATGACACCAAGGTGGTCCCGGCAAGGCTTCGTTTTGCCAAGCCTACCGGTGCCAACATTGAGATTTTCTGTCTTGAGCCCGTGAAACCGGCAGAATACAATACTGCATTTGCGGCTACTGATTCATCTACCTGGAAATGCGTTATCGGCAACGCCAAAAAATGGAAAGGAGATGTCCTTGAGCTTATCAACCCGCTTGATTCCAGGGAGATATCGGACCTCTCGATGACTGCCGTCCTTGAGGACAGGGAGGGCCAGACAGGGCTTGTCCGCTTTGAGTGGAAAGGCGGTTTTCCTTTTTCCAGGGTTCTTGAAATCTGCGGTACAATTCCCATTCCTCCATACCTTAACCGCGAGTCGGAGGCCCTTGACGTGGAACGCTATCAGACCCTTTACGCCCGTATCAGGGGCTCTGTTGCCGCACCTACGGCCGGTCTTCACTTCACACAGGCGGTCCTTGACCGCATCCGTGAAAAAGGCATCGACACGGAGACTGTGTGTCTTCACGTAGGTGCCGGGACTTTCCTTCCGGTGAAGGGGTCCCTTGTGAGCCGGCATTCCATGCACAGGGAGCCGTTTGTGGTCTCTAAAGCCCTTCTGGAGGCCCTCAGGGACGGTAATCGCAGCGTAACCGCAGTGGGGACAACATCGGTCCGTACCCTTGAATCCCTGTATTACGCCGGTGTTTCGTGCCTTGAGAAGGGTGTGCCGGAAGATGTGGAGCAGTGGGCTCCCTATACCCGGGAGTATCCTTATTCTACACGGGAGGCGCTGGATGCAATCGTCCGATATCTTGACGCAAACGGTCTTGAGAGCCTTTCACTCGGGACGCGCATCATCATCGTCCCGGGCTTCAGGTTCAGGATAGTAAACCGCCTGGTAACCAATTTCCATCAGCCGGAAAGTACCCTTATCCTTCTTGTATCGGCCTTTGTGGGAGGGGACTGGCGCACCATTTACGATTATGCGCTCTCCAACGGATTCCGTTTCCTCAGTTACGGGGACAGTTCACTGTTGGAAAGGGCGGAATAATTTGCTAACTTTGTGGATGGATAAATGAATTGCGTATGGATCAGAACAGCGAATTCAACGATATAGCCCCCTTCGGGGACGAAGATGCTTCCGCCGGCCTTTCAAAGGTGGCAAACCATCCGGCGGTTCCGTGGGTTTCAAAGTATATCTTTCCCAACCAGCCGGAAACATATCTGAGGGATATCCTCCGCAGCATAAAGACCGTTGACCAGTTCCAGTCCATGGTCATGTCCAAAGCCGTGGAGTGGGTTATAAAGACCACGGTCAAGGAATTCTCCTATGACGGCCTGGACAAACTGAAGGCTGTAAAAGGCTGTTATCTGGCCATGTCCAACCACAGGGACATCATCCTGGACCCGGCATTCACCCAGATAGTCCTGTACCGCAACGGTCTTCCAATGACCCAGATTGCGGTAGGCGACAACCTCCTCAAGGACCCTACGGTAGAGCTCCTTATCCGTTCCAACCGCATGATAAAGGTTATCCGCGGGATATCGGCCCGTGAGCTGTACCTGTCGTCCCAGCTCCTGTCAAAATACATAAGGGAAACCGTTACAGGAGGTACGGCATCGGTCTGGATTGCCCAGAAGGAAGGACGTACCAAGAACGGCCTTGATATCACAGAGCAGGGCCTTCTGAAGATGTTCAACATGAGCGGCTGCGGAGATTTCGTGAAAGATTTCAGGGAACTGAACATCGTCCCCATGAGCATTTCCTATGAGTACGAGCCCTGCGACATCCTCAAAGCCAGGGAAATCCTCATCTCCCGTACCCAGAAGTACGTGAAGACGGAGCACGAAGACCTCCAGAGCATAATGGTGGGCATCAAGCAGTACAAGGGCAACGTACACCTCCAGATAGGGGAGCCGCTGACGGACGAAGAGCTGTACGAGGCCTCCCTCTGCGACAAGAACGACCGTTTCCAGAACATCCGCCATGCAATGGACCGCCGCATTATAAGCGGCTACCGTCTCTGGAAAACCAACTATATGGCATACGATATTGTAAACGGCGGTTCAAAATACTCGGACAAGTATACTCCTGAAGAGCTCGCCGCTTTCAGAGAATACATCGAGGGCCAGCTCACCAAGGTGGAACCCACCCTTAATCAGGAAGACCTCAGGGACATCCTGCTGCACATCTACAGCAATCCTGTCCTTTCCAAGGAAGAACTCTAGTTCTTGATGTGAATGTCCATCTGCTGGAATGGGAATCCTATTCCGTACTTCTGAGGCAGCTGGGTATAGAACGTCTCGTTAAGGTAGAAATAAGCATTCCAGTAATCCGTAGCTGAGACCCAGCTGCGGGTTACATAGTTTACGCTGTTGTCTCCCAGGTTAATTATTGCCACAAACGGATCTGCGGCACCCTGGGTGGAAGAGTCAAGGATATAGGGGCAAGTGCCGATAATCTCCAGAAGGGCTTTCTTCACCTGTTCCGCCTCTGTTCCGTAAGGCACGCTGACGTTGATATCGACCCTCCTGAGGGGCATTGCGCTGATATTGTTTATATTGCCGTTGGATAGGGTTCCGTTGGGAAGGATGATCCTTCTGTTGTCTGTGGTTAAAAGCTTGGTGCTCACGATATTCACATCGGTAACAGTACCGCTGAACCCTTGCGCCTCTATGAAATCTCCGGCCTTGAAAGGCTTGAATACCAAGATCATTATACCGCCGGCAAAATTCTGGACAGTACCGCTCATGGCCATGCCTATTGCCATGCCGCCGGCGGCCAGCAGCGCTGCCAGGGAAGTTGTGTTGATGCCAAGGGTGCTGATGGAGATAACTATGACAACAATCCACAGGGCAATGCTCACAAGGCTCAGGGTGAAGGAGGCCAGGGTCTTCTCCGTCTGTTTCCTCTCAAACCCCTTCTTGAGCCCTCTTTTGACCATCCTTATAATCCAGGCGCCTATTATGTAGATGAGCAGCGCAGCCAGCACCTTGAGGCCAAACTGGATTGCCTGGGAGATGAGTCCGTCTATAAGCTGGTCCGGGGGTGTGGTCCGTATTGTCTCTACTATTGCCTGGCGTTTTACTGCAAGGGAGTCGGTGCTTAGTTTACCGGCTATTTCTTCTGCCGCGGGTGCGGCCTGGAGTATGATATGCTGAAGATTCATATTCTAAAGATTGACGATAAGATATGCCATGTATGCGGCCCATATAATCAGAAACAGTGCACCGTCAACGCGGTCCAGCTGGTTTCTACGGCCTATGAATATGCTGGTGCCAAGGGCAAGCGCACTTGCCATAAGCACCGCCATGTCCACCAAGTTTATGCTCTGGAACGACACCGGAGCAATTACTGCCGATGTTCCAAGAATAAGAAGTATGTTGAATATATTCGAGCCGATTATGTTGCCCAGGGCAAGCTGTCCTTTCTTCTTGACCGCAGCTGCGATGCAGGTTGCAAGTTCCGGCAGGGAAGTGCCGCCGGCAAGGATTGTGACGGCAATGAACTTGTCGCTTACCCCCAGTGCCGATGCAAGGCCAGTGGCATTGTTTACAAAGAGGTTGCCGCCAGCGACCAGTGCGGCAAGGCCGCCCAGTATCATAAGGATGGAAAGCCACAGTTTCTGCTGTTTCTGCCCCTCTTCACCGGCCTGGTCAGTGGTTTTACCGCTACGGAAACTGATCCACATGTAGACGGCGAAAAGCGCCAGCAGCACGGCTCCGTCAAAACGGCTCAGGCCGTCTGTCCCGATACCAAAGATGGTGGACTCCATGCCAAGGAGCATCAGCAGGGCGGTGACTACTATGTTTACCGGGATATCCCTTCTTCTGTTTGAACGGGTTATTCCGATGGGAAGGATAAGTGCGGTGACGCCGAGTATGAGCAGAGTGTTGAAAACATTGGAGCCCACAACGTTGCCGACTGTGATGTCTCCATTTCCCTCAAGGGCACCGACAAGGCTCACGACCATCTCCGGGGCCGATGTTCCCATGCCCACGATGGTGAGGCCGATGACGAATTCGCTGAGTCCTGCGCGCCGGGCGACGGATGAGGCTCCGTCAACAAGCCAGTCAGCACCGAACACAACCAGGGCCAGCCCTGCCAGGAGCAGTATGATCATTAAGAACATGTCAATTCATTTTGTGACGCAAAAATAGCAATTCTTGTCGAATTATAGTATATTTGCGTTATAAGATACTTGCCAATATGAGGTTTTATCGGCCGGTCCTCTTGATTCTTTTACTGCTGCCTGTCTGTTGCTGCCGCCATAAGGAGCCCACTCAGGAGCCGGAGGCCGATTATCTGCTCGTAGACCGCCAGGTTACGGATTTCACCAGGAGTATTTCTCCCGACGGTGTAGAATCGTCCTTTACCATATCGTGCGATGCCGAGTGGGAACTGTCCTTTCCGGAAGAGCCCGTGCCATGGATGACCGTGGGAGAGAGTGAAAAGACCGGAAAGAATTCGTGGACTCTTCCTTATGCCGTATCGTCCAACGAAAGCATATACCCCAGAAATACCAAACTTGTTTTCAAGGCCGGGGAGCACAGTATCCAGGTTACGATGGAACAGGGAGTTCCAGACCCCTTGACCCTTAACAAGGTTCCCGGTTTCTACGGAGTTGAAGGCGTCAATGTGCTTCCTACCGGAATACGTCAGTCGTCTTCCTTGCACTATGGCAATTACTGGACATACAGGATATTGGATCCGTCCTCACTTACTGTCCATGCCCTTGGCGGCATACCGTGGGACCTTGCTTCAGGCAGCCATATTTCCGTCAGCTACAAGACTGTGCGCCAGGGGATGGAGGAGTCTTACGATCCCTCCGTGGACGTGGAAGTAGTCAGGGTTACCGGTACTCTTGTGTGGCTCAGGAAAAGCGAATCGGAATACTTCATTATTGAAAGATGACGCTCCGAAGGGTCATATTGTGCGTTGCCGCCATGCTCGCCGCAGCAGTGGCGAATGCCGGACCTGCCCGCCCCGGAGTGCATCGCTACCGCCAGCCTGACGGTACCTGGATAAGCATAACCCTTCACGGAGACGAGTCCGGACATTGGGCTACTGATGCTTCCGGGGCAGTACTTGAGGTAGACCAAAAAGGCTTTTACAGGAAATCGTCGAACAGAAAGCCGTCATCCTTCAGTACCGCACGTCCCGCTCCGGCCAGGAAAGCCTACCTCACCACCGGAGAAAGACATATCCCGGTTATCCTGGTGGAGTTTGCCGACGTTTTTTTCTCATTTGACGACGTTTCCGCCAGGTTTGACGCAATGCTCAACCAGACGGGTTACTCCGATAACGGCGCCACAGGATCCGTCCGGGATTATTACGTGGAGAATTCACGCGGTCTGTTCACGCCCGTATTCGACGTCCTGGAACCGGTGAGACTGGAAAAGAGCATGGCCGCCTATGGTGCCAATACCTCTTCCGGAGTGGACAAGGCTCCTGAAATGGCCCTGTATGAAGCCTGTCTTCTCCTGGACGAGTCCACGGATTTCTCCGAGTACGACCAGGACGACGACGGCACTCTGGATATGGTCCTGTTTTACTTCGCCGGATATGACGAGTCTGAGAGCGGGCCTGCCGACGCCATCTGGTCCCATCAGGCAAACATCCAGAATCTGCCCAACACTCTGGTCAAGAAGGCCGTATTTGATGGGAAACTCCTTGGAAGGTACTTCTGCACGTCGGAACTGAACGGCAATACAGGCACAAGTTTCAAGGGCATAGGTTCCACCTGCCACGAGTTCGCCCACTCTCTTGGTCTTCCTGACTTTTATGATACGGACAACTCCGCCCACGGCTTTGTCGGCGGCATGTACGGATTCTCAATTATGTCTTATGGCCTCTATAACGACGAAGGCCGTACACCTCCGTACTTCAATATCCTGGAAAGATATCTGCTTGGCTGGCTGGAAGAAGGTGAGATTCCGCTTCTTCAGGAAGGAGACCAGCTCTGGCGTCCGGTACAGGAAAACTCGGCTTTCATGGTCCCTTCAGATGTGGAAGGGGAGTTTTTCATATGGGAGTACAGGAACGGGCAGGGTTGGGATACCCCGCTGCCGGAGGGGCTCCTGCTTTACCACATAGACCGTTCCCGGAATGTGGTTCTTGACGGAAGGCCGGCCATCTATTACTGGAATAACTGGGAGTCCGTGAATTATCTTAACGCCTGGTCCTCCCATCCTCTGGCATACCTAATGCCATCTGCCGCGCCGGCTTCGGTCAATTATATCGGCAATATGGATGGCGTGGTGTTCCCCGGGACATCCGGACTGTTCTGTTTCGACCCTGTTGGCTGGAGCGGAAACGGTACTGATTATCAGGTTGTTGACATCAGGCTTACGGAAGATGGAGCATTGGCTCATGTGCTTAAGGGCCATGGAACCAATGTGAGCGGCCGGGTCACTACCCTGGATGGAGAGCCCGTCTCCGGAGCCGTCGTGGCCATCAGCATCTCAGAGAACCGCACCCTTACCGGGAGTGACGGGCGGTTTGTCCTGGACCTTGAACCCCAGCCCGCCGGGACTCATTTCGTCCTGAGCGTATATGGGGAAGGATACCGTAGAACCCAGCTGGAAGGCATAGTGGACTGGAGAAGTGCCTACATGCCGGTTTCCCTCATGAAGGCAGGGGAGTCCTCCCTTGTAACCCTTCAGAAATACGATGCCTCGCAGACAAAGATTTTCTATCCTCTGCCATCCAGGGACTTCGGGGACTGCATGGGAGCTGTAAGGTTCACTCCCTCCGAACTGTTCAGATATGCAGGCAGGAGAATAGAGAAAGTGTCCTTCTCTACGTATGGGGCCGGTCCTGCCGATGCGGTATATGTCATTATTGATTGTGGAGGGAAGAGAGTCCTCACCAGGGAAGTCGAAAACCCCGTTTATGGAGTTAACGAACTTAACGAGGTGGATATTTCAGATGCCGACATCCGTATCCCCGACGGGGCGGATGTCTATGTGGGATACGGCGTTAAGGGTTCTTCTCAGGTATATCCGCTTGGGGTTGCAATGCTGGGTCATGAAGACAACAGTTTCTTTGCCAGGCTGAGTCTGGAGCAGTCTGAATGGGAGCCCATGAAGTCGGACCGTGTGGGCACCGGATACATGGACCTTCTTCTTACGGCGGGGGTACGCGAGGTCACGGATGCTTTTTCCCTTTCCGATATGGGATATGCCTTCATAGACCTTGGGGGAAAGACCTGGAGGGCAGGGGAGTCGCTTCCGCTGAAGGTTTCCGGAGGGGCTTTGGAACCCGAAAGCATCACCTGGCTCTATGACGGAGAGATCACCTTCGATACAAGTATCGTCCTGTCAAAAGGGGTACACACAATCCAGGCCATTCTGGACTATGGCGATGGCAACAAGGAGACTCTGAGGGCGGTTATTACCTGCGACTGAGCGCAACTACATTTTCTACGTGCATTGTATGGGGGAACATGTCCACCGGCTGCACTGCGTCTATCTTATAATCCCTGCAGAGGATAGCAAGGTCCCTGGCCTGGGAGGCCGGGTTGCAGCTGACGTATACCATGCGCTGCGGGGCGGCCTTCAGGATGACATCGGCAACAGAAGGGTGGATACCTGCGCGGGGAGGGTCCAGGATAATGACGTCTGGCCTTCCATGTTTTTTGATAAACGCTTCATTCAGAACGTCTTTCATATCTCCAGCAAAGAATTCGCAGTTGCTTATCCCGTTGGATTCCGCATTGGCCCTGGCATCTTCTATCGCCTCAGGCACGTATTCTATGCCGATGACTTTTGAAGCCTTGCCGCTCACGAACTGGGCGATTGTTCCGGTACCGGTATAGAGGTCGTAGACAACCTCTTTGCCGGTAAGGGCTGCGAAATTGCGTGCGGTGCTGTAAAGGCGGTATGCCTGCAGGGAATTGGTCTGGTAGAAAGATTTGGGGCCTATCTTGAAACGCAGGCCTTCCATCTGTTCCTCAATGTAGGGAAGCCCTTTATAGAGGACAGGGGAGAGGTCTGCAATGGAATCGTTAAGCTTTTCGTTTACAATGTAATAGAGGCTTGAAATCTGCGTGAATTCCGCTGAAACGGCATCCAGGAGGGCGTGTATGCGGGGGGAATCGTCCTTTGCAAAGCAGACTATGAGCATGACGTCTCCGGCCTCATTGGTGCGGACGAACATGTTGCGGAAGAAACCGTGGTTCTCACGTATGTTGTAGAACTCATATCCGTTGTCGATGCAGAACTTCTTGATAAAGAGGCGGATGGCATTGGAGGGTTCTGCCTGAAGGTGGCACTGCTTGATATCCAGCACTTTATCGAAGAATTTGCCCACGTGGAAGCCAAGGCCCATGCGGTCTGTTTCCGGGATTGCGTCAGGATCTTCTCCGGAGAGCACCCACCTCCGGCATGAAGCGCTGAATTCCAGCTTGTTACGGTATTCTCGGGTCTTTTCAGAGGGGAGTGTTGGCCTTATTTCAGGGACTTCCAGATGCCCGATTCTTACCAGCTGGTCTTCTACCTGCTGCCGTTTGGCTTCAAGCTGCATGGAATACGGGAGCGGCTGCCAGCGGCAGCCTCCGCATACGCCAAAATGCCGGCAGAATGGCTCAAGACGGTCTTTGGAAGGCTTTACGATACGTTTTATGAAGCCTTCCATGTAGTTTTTTTTCTTTTTTGTGACCTGGATGTCGACGATGTCTCCGGGAACTGCGAAGTCCACGAATACCACCATTCCGTCTACGTGGGCAATAGTCTTGCCCTCAGCGGCCACATTCTCTATCTGAACATTCTCCAGGAGAAGATCTACTCTGCGTCTTGACATTTGTCCATTTTTAGTGATTGCAAAGGTAGGGGAATAATTCCATATCCACAACTTAACATAATATAAATTGTGTAACAAATGTGGCGATAAAGAATTCAGGGCTTTTGTCGCGTATTTTCGCGCGCGTGCGTTTTTTTATCGGAATTTTGTTATATTTGTAAGGATTATTATTAAACCTGAAACGTAATTAATTTCATATGAAAGAAACTATCCATTACCTGAGTCTGGCAGCGGCAGCTGCTGCAGCGTTCCTCATGCCTTGTGCATGCGGCCTCGTCAATATCGAGGAAGTAGATAATATCAATACAGAAGTCACTGTAGCTCCCGGTACTGAAGTCACCGTCATGTCAGAATACTCCAAGACCCTTGGAGAACTGCTTACATCCGGCACGGACGGCGTTCTCACCGTTACCGCCGAAGGTAATTACGCCATTTCCTACCAGATTGTTGACGGCCAGTCCCTCGGAGACGGATTCACCTTTGACGCCTCCCAGTTCGCCATCAGTTTATCGGATTCCTACCATACCTCCATCAACCTCAGCGAGGCAAGCATTCCCGCCAATACTCCAATCGAGTACAATCCCGCAGACAAGCAGGCAATCGCCGCCCTTTTCCCGGAAGTCAACATAGATTTCTTCGAGAGCCTCCTTTCCCAGAATTACGCCTTTGATTTTGACCTTGACTGCTCCATTTCCAATTTCCCGGAGCTTATCAAATCCATCCAGAAGGCAGGTCTTGACGGCTCTATCTCATTCACTATCAGGCCTTCAGGCATTCCTTTCCAGAAATTTGTCTTCAAGAAAGGCACAAGCATCAGCTTTCCCTCTTTCTTTGTGTTCGACTCCTGCAGCAATAAAGATTTCGACCTCACCGGAGGCAACGTAATAACCGCCAACAAGGACGTAAACGTCCCCATGAATACCGGCATTTCATTCACGCTTGCCCTCAAGTCGCTCGATTTTGGAAACGGCCTTGCCACCAAGGGCTCCCTCCCTCTGTCAGGTAAAGTGGCCATGGACGGAACCATTTCCATCTCCCCTTCTGATTTTACCGGAGCAACAACCAGTATTAACCTCTCTGACTATCCCATTCTTACTCCTTATCTCGGTGAAGGCTTACACAATATCGTCGTAGTCAAGTCAGATACCGCACTCAGCACCTTTGCAGTAGACTGCGATTATGCGGCAAACAATGTGGCAATCAAAAACGCCACAATACAGCTTTCCAAGGACGCCATCCCCACGTTTGATGCAGGTAATTACTCAGTTGCAATAAAGGATAAGCTCCCCAAGGAACTTGTGGACGGAAATCCTCAGATTGAACTCTCTGACGTCCAGGTCAATATGTCCCTTAACAGCACACTCCCCTTCGCCTTCGGGCTCAATGCCAACCTCGTAACCCTCAACGGCAGTTCTGTTGTCCGCAGTTATGAACTTGGTCCTCTTGAGTTTGCTGCCGGCGCAACCACCAATTACAGCCTCGGTACCCATGCAAACGGAGAGGAAGGCGGAGTTATCTATAAGGAAATCAAGGACTTGGGTAAGCTCCTTAATCCCGTTCCGGACAAGGTTGAAGTAAAGGATTTCGATGTCCTGTTCAACGACAGCCAGTGGCTCACGGTAGAGTCCGGCAAGAATTATGGCGGAACCCTGTCGGCAAGCATCATGGCTCCCCTGTCATTCACTGCAGATACCAAGCTAAGCCTCAGCCTCGCAATGGACGACATGCAGGTTAACCTCAACCAGGCCAACGGCCTTATAAAGGGAGATACCAGGGCCATTGTCAAGTTCTCCTATGAGAACCAGATTCCCCTGAATTTCGACATGACCATGGTTGTCAAGGACGAGGACAAGAATGTAATGAACGGCGTGGCTCCCAAGGATCCCGTCAAGGTGGGCGCAGCTACAAAGAACGGTGCTGCAAAGGGAGATGTGAGCATAGAACTCACCATTCCTTCCGGCGGTAAGATGGTCAAGAGCATCGGATTCACCGTCACAGCATCGGCCCAGGATCCCGATCTTTGCCTGAGCCCCAACCAGAAAATATCCATCAGGAATATTACCTTCTGTCTGCCTGACGGTGTCACCACAGATCTGAAAGACCTTGTAAAATAATTATAATCAATAATATTGTACATGAAAACTGCTAAAATTCTCCTAGCATCATCCATGCTCTTCCTGGGAGCGCTCTCCGCAAATGCCCAGGACTTCAGGACTGGTTACTTCCTCGGAGGTTATCAGTATGCCTACCGCATGAACCCTGCCTTTGCCAGCGAGCACAACTTCTTCTCCGTTGGCCTGGGTCAGTTCGGCGCCAATATCCAGAGCGACTTCGGTTTCTCAGATTTCGTAAAGAAGGATGCTTCCGGCCAGTATGTGCTGGCTCTCAACAATTCCATCTCTTCAGAGGAATTCCTGAGCGGCTTCAATGACGGACTCAACAAGTTTGAACTCTCTTCCAATATCAACCTCATCTCCAGGGGCCATTGGAACAAAGAGAAGCACTCTTTCTCCACCTTCGACCTCTCCATCAAGACCACAGACCGCCTGGACCTCCCCAAGGACATTTTCCGTTTCCTCAAGGACGGTTCTTCCAACGGTGCAAACTTTGACTTCTCCGGTCTTGGCCTCACCTCCAGGAACTATCTGGAACTGGCATGGGGCGTAAGCAAGATTGTCAAGAACGCATTCTCCTACGGTATCCGCTTCAAGGGCCTTGTTGGCCTTGCAAATGCCAGCCTTTCCATGGATACTTTCAATGTGACCATGGCAAGCAACAACTGGGCTATCAATAGCAAGGGTTCCCTGTCGGGATCTGTTCCGTTTGCAGAATTCACCACCGATGGTGACGGTTACCTTGACCTCACCCACCCCAGGATCAATGCAAGCAAGCTTACCAAGAACCTTGGACTGGGCGGCGCACTGGATGCCGGTCTCAGCATCAATATACTCCCCTGGCTCACCGTGTCGGCTTCAATACTTGACTTCGGCTACGTGAACTGGGCAGATGAAATCCTGGGCGTATCCTCGTTCAACGATTCCATCACTCCTTCATCAGCCGCAGAGGACAGCGACCAGGTCTCCCAGTTTGTAAGCGCTCTCCCCCAGATGCTCAAGTTTACACCTCAGACCCCCGCTACGGAACCCAAGACCCTTGGCGCCGGCTGGGAAGCAATTCCCTACCGCGTAAACGGTGGTGTCGAGCTTCGTGTCCCCTTCTACCAGAGACTCTCCGTAGGCGCCCTCTATACCTTCTACGGCGGCAACTTCGCCTTCAATACCAATGATATTCTCCTGTCTGCTAACTGGACTCCCCTCAACTTCCTGAGTGCATCCGTAAGCTCAAGGCTTGGAGACAGCTTCAAGGTTCTTGGTGCAGCCGTCAACCTCCACCCCGGTCTGTTCAATCTATTTGTGGGAGTTGACGCAGTGTCCATTCCTCTCAATCTCGTGAATATCGGCGCACTCCTTCCGGACAGCGTTCCCGCTGCCGTTAAGCAGTATGCCCTGATGCCCGCAGACGATCTTAACCTGAATGCATATGTAGGTCTGTCCTTCGCCCTTGGCAAACGTCAGATAGACTACCGCAAGATGAGCAAGGCCATCATCAAGGAACAGAAGGAGAAGGCTGAAGCAAAGGCCGCAGAGAAGAAGGAGAAGGAAGAGCAGAAGGCCAAGGAGAAAGAACTTAAGGAATACGAGAAACTCCAGGCAGAGGAAGCCAAGGCTGCCGAGCAGAAGGCCAAGGAAGATGCCAAGGCCGCCAAGATAGCTGAGAAGGAAGCCGCTGCCCAGGCCAAGGCCGATGAAAAGGCCGCCAAGGAAGCCGCCGCTGCGGAGAAGAAGGCCGCTAAGGAAGCAGCAGAGAAGGCCAAGGCAGATGCTAAGGCTGCCAAGGAAGCTGAAAAGGCTGCAAAGGCTCAGGAGAAGGCTGCAAAGGCTCAGGAAAAGGCCGCTGCGAAGAATGCTGAACTGGAGGCTGCTACTGCCAAGATGGAGGCCGAGAAGGCCGCCAAGGCTGCCGCTGAAGAAGCTGCTGCCGCCGAGGCCGCTGCACAGGAAGCCGCCAAGACTGAGGCTACCGCCGCAGAACAGCTCCTCGAGAGTGTCCTTGAGCCCAAGGCAGAAGCCCCCGCAGCACCTGAGGCTCCTGCAGCAGAAGCCCCCGCTGCAGAGGCTCCCGCAGAACAGCCCGCAGCAGAGCCGGTAGCTCCCACAGTGTTCGAGTTCCCTAACCTCTAGACACAAACTTGTACTAAAACCTGAACCTTAATAATGTCTGTTATTATCAAGACAGTAGAGACCGCAAAGGAACTTCGCACATTCGTGAAGTTTCCTTTGCGTCTTTATAAAGACTGTCCCCACTATGTCCCCAACCTTTACATGGACGAGCTTTCTACCCTGGATCCTTCCAAGAACCCCATGGGCAAGTACTCCAAATCCAGGAAGTTCCTTGCATACAAGGACGGTAAAGTTGTGGGACGCGTCATGGCTATCATCAACGAGATAGCAAACCGCGACTGGAACCATGCCGAGGTCCGCTTTGGCTGGATGGACTTCATTGACGACAAAGAGGTCTCCAAGGCCCTTCTGGACGCTGTTATCGCCTTTGGCAAGGAGAATGGCATGACCCAGGTTTCCGGTCCCCTGGGCTTCACCGACTTTGACAGCGAAGGCTGCATTGTGGAGGGATTTGACGATATTTCCTCCTTTGCCCTGAAGTATAACTACCCTTACTATGCCTCCCATTTCGAGGCTCTTGGAATGACCAAGGCCAACGACTGGCTGGAGTACAGGATTTATGTCCCGGACGCAATTCCTGAGAGAGTGAGCCGCGTAAGCGCCATCATTTCCAGCCGTTATGGCCTTCATGTGAGGCATATTACCAAGAAAGAGGTTAACAAGGAGCGTTACGGACAGAAGATCTTCGACCTTATCAACCGTACATACAAGGGTCTCTTCGACTTCACTGTTCTTCCTCCGGAAGTAATTGATTCCTATGTGGATACGTATCTTGGTCTATTGGACCTCAAGTTCGTTACCATAGTGGAAGACAAGGAAGGTAATCTTGTGGCCGTCGCAATCACAATGCCTTCCATTGCACATGCCGTACAGAAGAGCAGGGGCTATCTTTTCCCCTTCGGCTGGTTCCGTCTCCTCAAATCCATGTTCTGGAAATACGAGGAGGCCCTTGAACTGCTGCTCATAGCAGTAGACAAGGAGTATCAGAACAAAGGCGTTCATGCGCTTCTTTTCAACGAGATCATTCCCAACCTCATCAACGGCGGCTTCAAGTACGGTGAGTCCAATGCTGAGATGGAGAGCAACAATGCGGTCCAGAACCTCTGGAACGACTACCGTCGTGAATTCAAGCGCCGCCGCAGAGTTTTCTCAAAGGAAATCTGATGAGCGCGTCGTCGGCAATGTTACCCCCGCTCCCGGAGCGGCTCAGACCCCGGACGCTGGACCAGTATGTGGGCCAGCGTCATCTTGTGGGTGAAGGCTGCGTTCTGAGGAGGATGATTGAATCCGGCAATCTGTCGTCCTTCATTCTCTGGGGCCCTCCAGGCGTGGGAAAGACTACGCTGGCACATATTATTGCCTCTACCCTTGACAGGGAGTTCTTCACACTTTCAGCCGTTACGGCTGGCGTAAAAGATGTGAGGGACATCTTTGAAAAGGCAGGGCGCTCTTCCCTCTTTAACCAGAAGGGCGCTCCCATCCTTTTCATCGACGAAATCCACCGTTTCAACAAGGCACAGCAGGATGCCCTGCTGGGAGCTGTGGAAAACGGCACCATCGTCCTTATTGGCGCAACTACGGAGAATCCCTCCTTCGAGGTCATCACTCCCCTCCTGTCCCGCTGCCAGGTCTTCGTCCTGAAATCCCTGGAAAAAGAAGATCTCCAGACCCTTCTGGACCGGGCTCTCCGCGAGGACGTCCTCCTGAAGGAGAAAAGCATAAAGGTGACGGAAACTGAGGCCCTGATGCGTTACAGCGGCGGTGATGCAAGGAAGCTTCTGAACGTCCTGGAGATTGTCGTCGACGCCCAGGCCGGGAAGAAGCAGGTACTCATTGACAATGCCACCGTAACCGCCTCCATTCAGGAGAACATGGCCATATACGACAAGGACGGGGAGATGCACTACGACATCATATCGGCCTTTATAAAGAGTATCCGAGGCTCTGACCCGAATGCTGCCATATACTACCTTGCCCGGATGATAGACGGTGGCGAAGATCCTCTTTTCATTGCCCGCCGCCTTTGCCTTTCGGCCTCGGAAGATGTCGGCCTGGCAAATCCCAACGCGCTTCTTCTGGCAAATGCATGCTTTGAGGTAGTGTCCAAGATTGGTATGCCGGAAGGCCGCATTCCCCTTGCGGAAACAACAGTCTATCTGGCGTCCTCACCAAAGAGCAATGGCTCTTACATGGCAATTGAGAATGCCCTGGCTCTGGTTAAGGAAACAGGCAACCTGCCAGTTCCCCTCCCGATCAGAAACGCCCCTACAAAGCTCATGGAAGAGCTTGGATACTCTGATGGTTACAAGTATGCCCACGACTACCCCGGGCATTTTGCCGACATGGAGTTCCTCCCGGACCAGATTAAGGGAACGGTCTTTTACCAGCCACAGCAAAACAGGCACGAGGATGCGCTCCGTGCCTATCTGGAGGCCTGCTGGCCAAAGTATTATCCAAAGAATCAGAAAGGATAGCCGACGCCGAAATGAATGGCGAAATTGTCCGAGGTGAGCCACGCCTTGGGCGCAATCCATCGTGAACCTTCCGGCAGAGCCGGATCGTGAACCTTCATGCCTGCGTCAACGCGGATAAGTATGAGACTCAGGTTTACCCTGACTCCTATTCCCCAGTCGGCACCAAGGGATTCGGGGAAGGTCTTGAAATTGAATGCGGCTCCGTCAATATCCGACTTTATGTCCCAGATATTGCCTACATCGGCGAACAGGGCGCCTTCCACTTTCCAGAACATTGGGAAACGGTATTCTACGTTGGCCTCCAGCTTCATCTCGCCTATCTGGCTGGGAATGGCGAATTCTTCCAGCATGGCCGATGTTCCAGGGCCCAGGGTCCTGGCCTGCCAGCCGCGCATGGACATTGCTCCTCCGCTGTAGAACTGCTTTTCAATTGGCAGGCTGAAGGAGTTGCCATAGGCATAACCGGCACCGGCCATTATGTGCAGCGCCAGGGCCTGCATGTCGCGGTAGCCGAAGCGGAAGACCTTTCCTGCCTGGAACTCTCCGCGAACATACTGTGAATAAGGCGTTTCCCAGATGGTTCTCTGGCCGGTAATATTCACAGGCATAAGGTTGTTGAACATGCTCACCACATTGCCGGACAGGTCTGCCCCTATCCTGAAATAGTGGTACGGGGTTGTGGGGACGGAAGAATTGTCCGTAGTATAATATAAGGTACCGCCTACACCTATGTCCAGATGGTCCGTATATGCGTTGAAGATGAAAGGATTGCTCTTTGCGAGGCTGCTGAGGAAAGCGCTGTCAATGTTGAACAGGCGCACTATGTTGGCCTGGAACGGTGACAGCTGGTATGAAAGGCGGCTCCCCCACCGGCCCGTATAGGAAATGGCGGTAGAGATCATGGTCCTTTCGTATTCCGGGCGGTCCTGGTAGCTGAAGGAGGCGCTGATGTCTGTCCTGGGTATGTACGGGCCGTCAAAGAGATGGTTTGGAAGCCCCAGGGCCTTTGGGAAGCGGACGCTGGAAGAGACGCTAACTTCCGTAGAGTAGGCGCTGTCCCCGGGCTTGAACTGGAAGTTGCCCTTCAGGCCGATGTTAAGGATTTCCCCACCGTGGAAGACATTCTTGTGATAGTAGCTGAGCTGTGGGGAAATGCCAAACAGCCCGGTAGAGTTTACAGAGGCCTCAAGGGAGGTCTTGAAGCCCTGCAGACGGCCGTTCCTCAGGGAAATGTCGCAGTCTACCTTATCTTCCGCGGGGGTCATGTTGATGTTTACCCCGGAGAGCATTCCAACGCTTGCAAAACGGGAATACGTGGTGTTGATCTCCCTTTCATCGTATAGCTGTCCGGGGCGGAGCATATTGAGGTTCTCCAGCACGGACTGCCTTATCCTGAGCTGCTCCGGGCGGGAAATGGTAATCTCCCCTATTGTGTATTTCCTGTGCTCACTTGCCGACTCGGGGAGGTCTCCCAGGGCATAGTCCCGGATTTGCATCTTTAGCTTTGCCTTGCCGTCATGGGAAAGGGTATCGGCCTCAAAAGCGTAGAAATTCTTTGTGAACCCGTAGTAGCCTTTTGTCCTGAAATACTGGGCCGAGCGGGTTGCCTCCTGGTCCAGGGCATCCTCCGACAGGTACTGTCCTTTCTTGAGGGTGGTATTGGGAAGGTCTTCCTGGAAATCCTGCGCGAAGGTGCCATAGGACGGGACTTCATAATCTATGGAGCTGATGCGGTAACGCTTTCCCACGGCAATGTAGTACGTTACGAATACCTTCTGGCCCTTTACCTCCACCCGGCTTTCCACCTGGGAGCCGTAGTAACCGGTTCGCCTCAGATGATTTTCCATGCCGATGACGCTTTCCTGGACTTTGAAGGGATCGTATATCACCGGGGCTTCCCCCAGTTTCTGGATGAACCTGCCAAGGCCGGTCTCTCCCTTTCCGCCCAGGCTGTACAAGGACAGGAGCGGATTAATACCGGCAAAATAGGTATTTGGCTTCTGGTTTATATAGGGCGCCAGGTCCGATGTGTGGAATGACGGATTGTCCGTGACTATCTTGCTTTCCCTCAGAAGATACTCCCCGTCCCTGAGGGACCGGGTGGTGCTGCAGGAGCAAAGCATCAGAAGCACTCCGAGGTATGTCAAAACTTTCCGTTTCATTCATGCAAAAATAACACTTTTTGCGTATATTTGTACACTATTTCTTGCTAACGGAACAATGAAAAACAAGTACATCGACCTTATTGAACAGACCTTCGACTTCCCGCAGGACGAGTTCATGGTTGCCGACGGCAATCTCCTGTTCAACGACATTGACCTGATGGATATCATAGAGAAGTACGGTACTCCGTTAAAACTCACGTACTTACCAAAGATTTCATCACAGATTCAAAGGGCAAAGCGCCTGTTCAAGGTTGCCATGGCCAAGGCCGATTACCAGGGCGAATACCACTACAGCTACTGCACCAAGAGCAGCCAGTTCTCCTTTGTGGTGCACGAGGCCCTGAAGAACGACATCCATCTTGAGACCTCATCGGCCTACGACCTGGACCTGGTGGAGGCCCTGGAGAGGGACGGTTCCGTTAACAAGGAGGAGCTTTACATCATCTGCAACGGCTTCAAGCGTCCCCAGTATATCCAGAACATCGCCAAACTGCGCAAGAACGGCTGGAAGAACATCATCCCAGTCCTGGACAACAAGAACGAGTTCGAAGACCTTGCAGACCTCATTGAAGAAGACACCATGATGGGCATCCGCATCGCATCGGAAGAGGAGCCCAACTTCGACTTCTATACCTCCCGCCTGGGCATCCGCTATTCGGATATCCTCAAGTTCTACAAGGACACGGTGGCAAAGTATCCCAACTTCCACCTCAAGATGCTGCATTTCTTCATCAATACCGGCATCAGGGACACGGCATATTACTGGAACGAGCTCTCCAAGTGCGTCAAGGTATACTGCGAGCTCAAGGCCATATGTCCGGAGCTTGACAGCCTTAACATAGGCGGAGGCCTTCCCAACAAGACTTCCCTGGCCCAGGACTTCGACTACGAGTACATGGTGGAGGAAATCATAAACCAGATAAAGGTCACCTGCAACTCCTACGGCGTCCAGGAACCTGACATCTTCACGGAGTTCGGCTCTTTCACAGTGGGAGAGAGCGGCGCCACCATCTTCAAGATACTGGACATCAAGCAGCAGAACGACCGCGAGAAATGGTACATGATAGACAACTCCTTCATGACCTGCCTCCCGGATACCTGGGGCCTTAACCAGCGCTTTATCCTCCTTCCCGTAAACAAGTGGAACGACGAGTACCAGAGGGTATTCCTCGGCGGCCTCACCTGCGACAGCCAGGACTTCTACAATGCCGATTATCACGCCAACGCCATCTTCCTTCCCACCATCCGCAGCCGCAGGGAGAACCTTTATATAGGTTTCTTCCACACCGGCGCCTATCAGGAAGCCATTTCCGGCTATGGCGGCATCAAGCACTGCCTCATGCCCTCCCCCAAGCACATCCTCATAGACCGTGACAAGGAAGGCAACCTCACCACCTCTGTCTTTGCAGAGGAGCAGACAGCCGAGTCCATGCTCAAGATGCTGGGCTATAAGTAGCCCGTCATGCCCGACCTGATCGGGCATCTAATAAAAGAATGATCACCTCTACAGAAATCAAATTCATCAAATCCTTGTCACAGAAGAAATTCCGTGATGAATATGGTGTATTTGTGGTTGAAGGAGAGAAGATGGTCCAGGAGGCGCTTAACTCTGGATTTGAAGTAGAGAAAGTATATAGGAAAGAGGATATCGGAGAGGCCGCGATGGCCCGTATATCGGCCCTTTCCTCCCCTTCTCCGGTGCTGGCCGTTGTAAAACAGCACTCCAGGCCTTTTAAGGCACCTTGCCAGGGTCTTTACCTGGCACTTGACGGAATCCGTGACCCTGGTAATCTTGGGACCATACTTCGCATTGCGGACTGGTTTGGCATTGACGCAGTGTATGCGTCTGAAGACACTGTGGAGCTGTACAATCCCAAGGTTGTCCAGTCTACCATGGGTGCCATTTTCCGCGTGCCATTCTATACTGCGGATATTCCTTTGTTGTGCTCATCGTACAAGGGGAAGGTTTATGGTACTTTCCTGGACGGAGAGAACATGTATAAGAAAGATCTCGAGGCCTCCGGGATCATAGTGATCGGCAACGAAGCCAACGGCATCTCAGAGGAAACGGCCGCCTGCGTGACAGACCGCCTTTACATTCCGCCCTACCCCGCCGACGACCCCGGCTCCGAATCCCTTAACGCCGCCGTCGCCACCGCCGTCACCGTCGCCGAGTTCCGCCGCAGGGGGTAATTTATTCCACTTTTAAAATAGCGAAGTCCCTGGCATTCACAGGGACGGTGTATACCGTACGGACGGCCTTGACACCAAGGTATTGAAGGGCTTCGGGCGGGATGCGGAGGGTGATATCGGCCTCCGGGCCAAAGTTGGCTACAACGAGGTAGCACTGCTTTCCGTCACAGCGGAGCCAAGCAAAGTGACGGTCCGGGTTAAAAGCGCCGTCCTGGCAGTAGCAGAGGTCGAAGGTATTGCCCTCCTTGAATGCCGGAAGCTTAGCGAGATCAAGGAGTTCCCTATATGCGGGAAGTATCTCCCCGGGACCGAAATGTTTGGCGCTCCAGTCGAAGATGCTGGTCCTGCCGTCAAGGCCGCTGAAGCCCTCGGCATCCATTCCCCTTTCACCCTGTTCCTGGCCGAAGTACAGCATGAAAGGAGCAGTATTGAGAAGCAGCGAAACCGCAAGGGCGGCATTGCCTGCCTGTGCATTACCACAGAAGAAATCGGAGGCAAGACGCTGCTCGTCATGGTTTTCAAGGAAATTGAGCATGCGGGGCTGAAGGTCCTGCAGGAACTGCCAGTTCCTAGTGATCCCCTTTGCTGAAGCGTTGCTGCAGGTAACGGCCCTTAAAGTATCGTATAAGCCCGATTTATCATATAGCAAATCAAAGCCTATTTCCTCTATATACATCCGGTACTTTTCCTTCTGGTAGACCTCTGCTATGAAAATGACGGAAGGGAATTCCCGCTTGATTTCCAGGATGAGCCACTGCATGAATTCCGGAGGAACAAGTTCCACCATGTCGCAGCGGAAACCGTCCACTCCCTTGAGGGCCCAGAAGCGTACGGCATCGTACATCTTGTCCCATGTGGCGGTATGCCACGGGCAGTAGTTGAGCTTGATGGTCTCCCACCAGTCATTGATGTCCGGGGTGCTTGTGAAAGCGTTGCCTGAGGCCTTGGCCGGGAATTCTTTGTAAGAAGATTTTACCGGAAGCTTGAGTTCCTCTCCGGGATAGTAGAAGAAATCGTTCTCGGCTTTCCAGTGGATGGAGGTGTCATCGTCCTTTCCCAGAGTGCCCTTGTACTCCCTGGCTACGTGGTTGGGGACAAAGTCTATGATGGCTTTTAGCCCGGCATCGTGAGTGCGGTCCAGAAGCGCCTGGAACTCTTTCATCCTGCGGGCTTTATTGTCTGCAAGATAGGGGTTTACGTCAAAATAATCGGTTATGGCATAGGGGCTTCCGACATCGCCCTTCACCACTTTTTCCGTTGCCGGTGTAGCATGGCGTATTACTCCTGTAAACCAGATATAATTGGCACCGAGCCCCTTGATATACTCAAGGGACCCGGTGTCTATTGAAGAGAATTTACCATTCCCCCAAAGCCTTGGGAGCATCTGGTAAATGATGGATTTCATACTACCAGTTAAGGATCTTCTTGAAGTCGTATGCCTCAGGATTGGAGATATACTTCTTTGCAGCCTCGTAGTCTGCCGGAGTGATGAAATGGCAGATGTGGCCGAAGTAATTGCGGCAGATACCGTTTTCAATCTCTACGCGGCGGGGAGGAATCTTTCCTTCTTCATTCTGGAGGTCCTTGAGGTACAGAGGGTTGGTGTTACCGCAAGGATCTACATATACCATGCAGCCGGTCTCTCCGCGGGCATACAGGTCATATACGCCCATGGCAAGTTCCGTGCAGTAAGAAAGGTCGTAGGAGATAGGATCCTGGCAGCGTACATCGTAGCCGATTTCCACCGGACGGGTCTTTACCTTAAGGCCAAGCTCTTTGAACTTCTTGTCAAGGATGTCATTGAAAAGGACAGCCTTGGAGATCTTGCCAAGTTCCGGGTGGCCGTGCTCATCGTAAGTCATGTGAACGCCTGCGTCCTTGATTTCCTGAGGGTCAAGGTCATGGAACACGCCTTCTGCGACGACGATGGTACCGTAGTCGATTCCAAGAATCTTACGCTTTACGATTGACGAAATGGCAAGGTTGACAATCTTCTCGAGGGTGATGCTGGTCTTGTTGAACATCTCAGGGATGATGGTCATGGGGCAATGAGTTGCCTCGCCGATTCCCAGGGCCAGATGTCCTGCGCTGCGGCCCATTGCGCTGATGATGAGCCAGTTGCCGCTGGTACGTGCATCCTCATATATGGTCTTGGCAAGATGAGTGCCTTCGTCCTTGGCGGAGTTGAAACCGAAAGTGGGGGCATTGCCGGGAAGAGGAAGGTCGTTGTCGATGGTCTTGGGGACGTGGATGTTGCGGATGGGATACTGCTTGGCCTCAAGGAATTTGGCAATGCGGTTGGCCGTAGAAGCGGTGTCGTCTCCACCAACGGTGACAAGGAGCTTGATGTTGTTGTCCTTGAACAGGGACAGGTTGAAATTCTCCTCGAAGTCTGAATCCTTGGGTTTGAATCTTGACATCTGGAAATATGAACCTCCGCGGTTGAAGTAATAGTCTGCAAGTGCGAAGTCGATGTCCTGGGTGCGCGGATTCTTGGAGAAAAGACCGCTGTAGCCTCCGTGAAGGCCGATAACACGATAACCGTTTGACAGGAAAGTCTTTGCAACAGACATAACTACAGTGTTCATGCCCGGGGCGGGGCCGCCTCCGCAGAGGATGATGATGGAATCTTTCATTGTATTTTGAATTTAGTTCAATTCACTTGAATCATGCAAATTTACTAATTTTAAAAAAATTAAACAATATTGCCTTTCACCAGGATTTTCATTATCTTTGCCTAATATGGATAAACTGCATGCACAAAGGCGTATAGAGGAGCTCAAGGCCGTTCTCCGTGAGAACAGCCGGCTTTACTACGTAGAGAACGCTCCCGTCATGAGCGACTACGAGTACGATACCCTTATGCATGAGCTGGAAGCACTTGAAACAGAGTACCCTGAGTATGCAACACCGGACTCCCCCGCCCGCCGCGTAGGCAGCGACCTGGAGTCCGGATTCCGTAAATATCCGCACAAGTACCCCATGCTCTCCCTGGCAAACACATATTCCCTGGAAGAGGTGGAAGAGTTTGCGGACAGGGTGGCAAAATCCATTTCCGACGAATTCACCTACAGCTGCGAGCTCAAGTTTGACGGCACCGCCATCTGCCTCACATACCGTAACGGAACGCTTTTCCGTGCCCTTACGCGCGGAGACGGCGTGCAGGGAGACGATGTCACCGCAAATGCCCGAAGGATTGGAAACATTCCCGTAAAACTCAAAGGAGAAGGCTGGCCGGAAGAGTTCGAGATCCGCGGAGAGGTGCTTATGCCATACGAGTCTTTCGAGCGCCTGAACCATGAGAAAGAGCTTCAGGAAGAGCAGCCTTTTGCAAATCCCCGCAATGCCGCAAGCGGCTCCCTCAAGCTCCAGGACCCTGAAGAAGTGGCCCGCCGCGGCCTTTTCTGCACCCTTTATCACATTCCTGCAGGCCAGGTAGACTACCCCACCCACAACAGCGCCCTGGAGGCCGCCGCTTCCTGGGGACTCCCGGTATCGGATCACAGGCGCATCTGCCGCAACATCTCTGAGATAGAGCAGTTTATCTCCTACTGGGACACTGAAAGAAAGAACCTGCCTTACGCCACGGACGGCATCGTCATAAAAGTGAACCAGCTGGACATACAGACCAGGCTTGGATATACCGCCAAGAGCCCCCGGTGGGCAGTGGCATACAAGTACAAGGCAGAACAGGCCCTTACACCCATACTTTCCATCGATTACCAGGTTGGCCGCACCGGTGCTGTAACCCCTGTGGCCAATCTGGAGCCTGTATTCATAAGCGGAACCATGGTTCGCCGCGCAACCCTTGTGAACGAGGACCAGATACGTTCCCTGGACATCCATGAAGGAGACTGGGTATATGTGGAAAAAGGCGGAGAGATAATCCCCAAGATTACCGGAGTGGAAGAATCAAAGCGCATGCCCGGTGCCCTTCCTCCCGTATTCCCCAAGGTATGCCCGGACTGCGGCACTCCCCTTGTGCGTGAAGAAGGTGAAGCCAAGTGGTTCTGCCCCAACTCGTCGGGATGCCCCACGCAGATAAAAGGCCGTCTGGAGCACTTTGTATCCAGAAAGGCCATGAACATCCTGTGCGGTGAAGCAACAATAGATCAGCTCTATTCCAAGGGCTTTCTCAAAACCCCTTCCGGTTTCTACAGCCTTAACAAATACCAGCTCCTTAACCTTGAAGGCTGGAAGGACCGCTCTGCTGAGCGTTTCCTGGACTCCGTAAACGCTTCCAGGAACGTCCCCTTTGAAAGGGTTCTCTTTGCCGTGGGAATCCGCTTTGTTGGTGAAACTACAGCCAGGGATATTGCCCGCCACTTTGGGAGCATGGACGCCATTGCGGCTGCATCGGAAGAAGATCTTCTGTCCGTCCCGGAGGTAGGAGACGTCATAGCAAAGAGCATCTTCAACTTCTTCCGCTCAGTGGACAACATTGCGGAGATTGAGGCTCTGAGAGCCGCCGGTCTGCGTTTTGAGCTTGGTGAAAAGGCCGCCAGGGCCTCCGATTCCCTTGCCGGCAAAAGCATCGTCATAAGCGGAAACTTCTCAATTTCCAGGGACGATATGAAAGCCCTTATAGAAGCCAACGGAGGCAGGAACAGCTCTTCCGTGAGCGGAAAGACGGACTACCTCCTTGCCGGAGAAAAACCCGGTCCGGAGAAGATGAAAAAGGCCGCCGAGCTTGGAGTCAAGATTATTGACGAAGCGGCGTTCAGGGAAATGGTTGAGATGCCCGATCAGGCCGGGCATGACGAAATTGAACCAACACTGTTCTGATGAAGAAGTTCTTTCATAGGATAAAGGTCCTGATCCGGTGGATGTCCATCTGGATCAAACGAATCACGCGCTTCCTGGCCCATGATATCTGGTTCCTCAAGGAAGAGGATTTCACCAAGTGGAAAGGCCGTCTGGTCCGTGACCTCAAGACCGTGATCCTCATGTACAACACCTTCATCGACCAGAAGATAGGATACCAGATCACGGCCCTTGCCTACAGGAGCATGCTCTCCGTGGTTCCTGCAATTGCAATCGGGTTCTTCCTCACGGACGGCATAGGCCTCCGGGACAAATTCGCAGAGGTCCTGTACGCGAACCTCAGCTCCGACCAGCAGATAATCGACAGTCTGCTCCAGGCGGCCGACAACATTGTGGTCACTGCGGAATCGGGCCTGTTCGGCTTCCTGTCCATGGGCTCGTTCATCTGGATTGTACTGTCGCTTATGATGACGGTCCGGAGGGTGTTCAACAATGTCTGGAAGGTGGACAGGGAACAGAGTTTCCTTAAAATGATAGGGGTAATCATAGGTATAACCATCCTTTCCCCTTTCGTGGTGATTCTTTTCTTCACCGGATCCGTGGTCTACTCAAATGTTCTGGACCTTCTTTTCCCCAGTCAGTTCTTCCTTTCCGGGGAGTTGAAGTCCTTCCTTTCATGGGTGCTGTTCGCCGCCCTGAGCGTACTTGTGATGGCGCTTATGTTCAAGTATATACCGGGAACCAAAGTTCAGATGAGACATGCGTTCAAAGGCGCGCTGGTCTCCGGCATAGCCTTTACCGCCGTGCAGTACCTTTACCTTGAAACTCAGGTCATGGTTGCAAAGCAGAGTGCCATCTACGGCGTCCTGGCTGCGCTTCCGCTGTTCATGGTGTGGCTGAACCTTGGATGGACAATCATGCTTTACGGCGCCGAGCTTTCATATGCCTTCCAGAATGTAGACAAGCACAGTGTCACCACTGAAGACATAGACAAGATGAACGAAGACGCTCTCCGTGCCCGCAGGAAGAGAATACAAAATACAATGAAGAAGATATGAGTTTTTCCCAGTTCAACGAAGAAGATTTCCGGCTTATTGAGCAGGACTGGAAGGTTCTGGAGGAATCTGCATCCAGAAGGTGCGCTAATCCCCAGGAACTGGAAGTGGTGCGCCGGGCTTTCGACTTTGCCAATAATGCCCACATGAACGTGAGACGTCGCAGCGGTGAACCCTACATGATTCACCCCATAGCCGTGGCGCAGATTGTAGTGGACAATATCGGTCTGGGATATAAATCCATATCGGCAGCGCTCCTGCACGATGTGGTGGAAGATACGGACTACACCGTAGAAGACATCAGGGAGAACTTCGGCGAGAAGATAGCCACCCTGGTGGACGGCCTCACAAAAATCAAGAATGTCCTGGATACGGAGCAGAAGACAAAGGGTACAGATATCTCTCACGAAAGCCTCCAGGCAGAGAATTTCAAGCGTATTCTTCTGACGATGAATGACGACGTCCGCGTTGTCCTGATAAAACTGGCGGACCGTCTTCACAACTGCCGTACAATCGAGCATATGCCGGAGCACAAGAGGGACAAGATCCTCTCCGAGACAATGTTCATCTTCATCCCCCTTGCCCACCGGCTTGGCCTTTACAGCATAAAGAGCGAACTGGAAAACATATGGCTGAGGTACAAGGAGCCCGAGGCATACGACGAGATTAAGGCCCGCATAGACCGTAGCGTGGTTGAAAAGGGCAAGGAGATGACCGATTTCTGCCTTCCTATAGAACAGGCCCTGAAGGACGTAGGATTCAACTTTGAGATTAAGAAAAGGGTCAAGACACCGTACTCTGCATGGCACAAGATGCAGGTAAAACAGATTCCCTTCGAGGAAGTCTATGACCTTTACGCCATCCGTATAATCTTCGACCCCCAGACGCAGTCCAAGGAAACCGAAAGGGACCAGTGCTACAGGATCTTCTCCATTATCACCGGAATATACAGATATATGCCCGAGCGCCTCAGAGACTGGGTTAAAAGGCCAAAGTCCAACGGATATGAGGCTCTTCACTGCACCCTGCTCTCCCCTTCCGGCGTATGGGTGGAAGTCCAGATACGTACCCGCCGTATGGACGATATTGCGGAAAAGGGTATCGCCGCACACTGGGCATACAAGAGGAACGGCTACATCGGAGAAGGAGAAAACGAGATGGACCTCTGGCTGTCCCACATCAAGGAAATCCTGGTCAATCCCGACGTGAATGCCCTTGAGCTTCTGGACATTATCCATAACGACCTTACATCGGCAGAGATATATGTGTTCACGCCCATGGGAGAGCAGCGCACCATTCAGAAAGGCGCGACTGTCCTGGATTTTGCGTATCAGATCCATACTGAAATAGGCAATAAAGCCATTGCCGCAAAGGTAAACCAGAGACTGGTGACCCTTAACCACGTACTCAAGACCGGCGACAAGGTGGAGATAATTACCGCGGAAGAAGGCCGGCCCCAGAACGAATGGCTGTCTTTCGTCACCACTCACAGGGCCAGGACGGTCATTACAGACTATTTCAAGAACGAGCGCAGGCAAACCTGCGATTTTGGCCGCAAAATGCTGGAGGGCCATCTGTCCTCGCTTGGTCTCGAGGCCGATGAATCCGCATTCCAGAAGCTGGAAGCCGCATTCGGCGCCGAGAACAGGGAAGACCTTTTCTTCAAGATTGGCATAGGAGAGTATTCTCTGAGCAACCTGGAGGGAAGGCTTGTGAACAAGGGAAACAAAGTGTCCTGGATACGCAGGGTCCTTGGAATAAGGGAGGAGGCCAGCCCAAAGCCGGAATCGGCCACCATCATCATTGGAACCGGAGCCAGATTCTCCATTGCCAGCTGCTGCAACCCCATCCCCGGAGACCCCGTAATCGGCTTCACCGCTCCCGACGGAACCATCACAGTACACAAGAAAAGCTGCAGCGTTGCGGAGAGCATTGCTGCCGTGCACGGAGACTGGGTTGTGGTCCCCAAGTGGCAGGACCAGACGGAAGACCAGTCCTTCCTTGTGCGCATCTCTCTACGAGGACTGGACCGAAAAGGCCTTTTGAACGAGATTACAAGTTACCTGTCCGTTATTATGGGTATTAATATGAGGCAGCTTACACTCAAGGCCGATGGCGGGGTTTTTGAAGGATTCATAGACATGTATGTGAATTCAAAGGATATACTGGAGAAGATGATAAAGAAGCTCACCTCCATAAATGGAATAGAAAACGTATCCCGGACTGCACTATGAAGCTGAAAAAGTTCTTGCCCCTGATTCCTGCCGGTATGGTTCTGGCGGCCATGATGTTCCCTTCGGGCTGTGCAAATACAACCACGCCGCCTACGGGAGGGCCGAAGGATACAATTCCTCCGGAGATTACAAAGATCTATCCCCTGCCGGGCGCCGTAAATATACCGGTCCACAAGACCAAGGTACGTTTTACCTTCAACGAGTATGTGAAGATAAAGGATGCAAACGGAGTGTTCCTGTCCCCTCCTCTGGAGAAAAAGCCGAAGGCCGTAATTAAAGGAAAGAGCGTGGAGGTCACGTTCGAGAGCGACCTTGACTCCAATACCACCTACACCCTTGACCTTACCGGCGCAATAGCGGACAATAACGAGGGCAACCTCTTCCAGGGTTATACCCTTGTGTTCTCTACGGGCAGCCAGATAGATTCCATGTGCCTTACCGGCATGGTACAGGACTGCAATACCCTTATGCCGCTGAAGGGCGCCACGGTGCTCCTGTACAAGGACCAGTCAGATTCCGCCGTCTTCCTCAAAAGGCCGGTTGCCGCAGCCAGGACCGACGACTGGGGCTACTTCAGCATACGCAACATCCAGGATACGGTATATCGCATATATGCCCTCAAGGATGCCAACAACAATAACATATACGAGCCGGAAAACGAGTCCGTAGCGTTCCTGGATACGCTGTTTCGCCCGCGCATCGTCTATAACGACAGCATCTACGAGTTCAAGAAGTTCGACATGAAGGACACCGCCCTCTGCCTTGCTCGTAAGACTGACATTGAACTTAACGTATTCCGTGAGAAGCCTACCAAGCAGATGATTGTGAAAAAGGAACGTGTGGGCCTGCGTACGGCTTATCTCACTTTCATGGCGCCGGGCACTGTAATCCACTCCATGCGCATTAAAGGCCTTCCCAAGGATAAACTCATCTCCCAGTTCAATCCTGTCAGGGACTCCCTTGAACTATGGGTAAACGACCAGCGCAAGATGCCGGATACCCTTCAGCTTGTGATCAATTACGACAAGACGGACACCAACGGTGTCCTGAAGCCTACGGAAGAGACCGTAAAGCTTGCCCTGGACAAGAAACTCAGGGCGGAAATGATGAAGAGCACCTCTTCCCGCGACCGCAAGCACGAGGACACCATAGCAGTCATGACAACTACGGTGGATCCAACCACTATCGAGCAGTATGGATATCAGATAGAATTCAAGTATCCCCTGATTGAGGAAGCCTGGGATTCCCTCAAGTTCCGCATGGTGAATCCTCGCCAGCAGGAGTCTGTCGGCAAGGTTAAGGTCACGAGGGATTCCACAAACCTCAGGAAGTACAGCGTGATGCCCGAGGAACCGTTCCAGACCGGTTACGACTATTTCCTTAAGATTCCCTACAGACGTTTCCGCGACATAAACGGTTTTTATAACGACTCCACCGAGCTTAAGGTAACCCTCCCGACGGACGAAAAACTCAGTTCCATAACCCTGGAACTTTCAGGAGTAAACCAGAAGTATATAATCGACCTCCTGAACGACAAACGGAACAAGGTTATCCGTTCCTTCGTCGTCAAGGAAGACGGCCCCGTGGTTTTCCCTTATCTCAAGGCAGGTACCTACTGCATAAGGATGACCCAGGATGTGAACAACAACAATCTTGTGGATACAGGTAACCTGCTTGAGAAGAAGCAGCCTGAAAAGGTGCGCTTCTTCAAGCTGGACGACCAGTTTATGATCAAGGTCCTTGAAAAGGCAGAGATGGTCTGGACCGCAGACATGGAGGAACTGTTCAGATGAGGAAGCTTCTTCTCATAGTTCCGGCCCTGTTTGTCTGGGTCTCTGCCCAGGCCCAGATAGACCTGGACAAGGAGTTTTTCTCCCTTCCGGAAGAAGTTACGGGAGAGTATCTGGACAGCATGAAAATCCAGTCCGTGAAGCCAAACGACTACTGGGCCGTGGGTGTGTGGTGCGGAGCTTCACTTCAGTACGGATACTTCAATCCCCCCCGCTCCGTCAGATGGAACGTACAGTATCCCGTGTATGGTTTCTCGTTTATCCGGCATTTTACCATGTTCGGCATTTTCCCCAATATGGGACTGGAGTTCGGCGCCCAGCAGAATTACGAGGGCTATGAGTTCAAGGCCAATAAGGAGACCGGCAACCGCGCAACCGAGTCCGGCGCATATAAGGTCAATATAAAGGTGCCGGAGGTTTTTTTCCTTACACATTTCCACATAGACATGGCCGACCGCTTCAAGATTCTGGCAAAGATTGGCCTTTACGGCGGCTACAGGCAGTCTATAGAACGTGTTCTGGAGTCCTACTACGAGCAGTCATCCTATGCGCAGTATGTCAATGAGTTCAGGGATTACGACAAACGCTGGACCTATGGCGTCCAGGGCGGCCTGGGTCTTGGTCTTATGCTGGATCCTTTTGAGTTCCACCTCAGCGTCCAGGTAAAATGGGGCTGGGAATCGTTCTGGAAACCGGACTATGCAAGCCCTTATTATTACCGCTTTGCCTATCCCCTGGACCTGGCACCTACTTTCGGTATCTATTATCAGCTTAGCCCCCGTCACGGTCACACACGCTCACAGCTGAAGAAAATGGCAAAGGAAATAGTGAATTATCGTTCTGCAGAATGAAAACCCTCACAGTAAAAGTTGGCGACGTCCTCATTGGCAGCGCCCATCCCATTGTCGTGCAGACAATGTGCAACACCCCTACCTCTGACATTGAAGCCACGCTTGCCCAGTGCCGCAGGCTTGCAGCAGCGGGCTCTCAGCTTATAAGGATAACCGTTCCTTCCCTCTCCGATGTTCCTCACATAGGCGAAATACGCTCCACATTGCGGGCAGAGGGCATCTTTACTCCTATTGTGGCCGATGTCCACTTCTCTGCGGAGATAGCAAAAGCACTTGTCCCGGTTGTGGATAAAATCCGCATTAACCCGGGCAATTTCCATCCGGACCACCAGAGAGCCCGTGAGCTCTTTGGGGAATTCCTGGACCTCTGCAAAGAACATGGAAAGGCCATGAGGATAGGCCTCAATCATGGTTCTCTTGGAAAATATATCATAGAGAAATACGGCAATACCCCTCAGGCAATGGCCCTGGCTGCAATGGAATGGGTAAGGATGTGTATTGACAAGGAGTTCTACAATGCCGTAGTGTCTCTGAAGGCCTCCAATACCGTTGTCATGGTGGAGGCATACCGTGCGCTTTCGCAGATGATGCAGCAGGAGGGTGTGGTTTTCCCCCTTCATGTTGGCGTAACAGAGGCAGGAAACGGCGACAGCGGCCGCATCAAGAGCAGCGTTGCCATTTCCACCCTTCTTTCCGAGGGCATAGGAAATACAATCCGCGTTTCCCTTACAGAACCGCCGGAGAACGAGCTCCCAGTAGCTCAGTATCTTGCCCACAGGTATTCGGGAGCACCGGCTCCTGCTCTTTCGGAAAGGGAGGAACTTATCCTCAAAGCATCCTGTGACTGGGGCGCTCCCCTCCTGAACAGGGAGGTTGACGATGTCCCCATAGAGGACCAGTACCTCAAGGACGAGCTTCTGCAGGCCTGCAGGCGCCGTTTTTACAAGCCGGAGTATATTGCATGCCCCGGCTGTGGACGCACCAGATATGACCTTGAAAACACCTTTAACAAGGTAAAGGAAGCCACGGCCGGCTTCAGAGACATAGTAATTGCCGTTATGGGCTGCATTGTGAACGGCCCCGGGGAAATGGCCGATGCGGATTACGGATACGTTGGCGAAGGTGACGGCCTTGTTACATTATATAAAGGAAAAAGCCCCGTCCTCCGTCACATTCCGGAGAGCGAGGCCGTTCAGAAGCTTGTAGACCTTATCCGTTCAAATCTGGCAGAATAGCGAGGACGGATTCCACCGCCTTCACTTTGTCCCCTACCTTTACTTTTATTTCCGCATCCAGCGGAATGAAATGGTCTATCCTGGACCCGAACTTGATAACGCCGCACTGGTCTCCGCGGTTTTCCATGTTGCCGGGTTCCGAGTATGCTACAATCCTTCTGGCGAAGGTTCCGGCTATCTGCTTGAACAGAACCTGTCCGTACTCGTTTTCAAGGCAGGAAGAGGCGTGCTCGTTCTTTTCCGAGGACTTTGGGTGGAATGCAAGCAGGTACTTCCCCGGGTGGTACTGGTAATAGACAACCCTGCCGTTAATGGGCCAGAAGTTGCAGTGAACGTCGAAGAAATCCATGTAGACAGACACCTGGATGCACTCCTTCTTAAGGTATTCTTTCTCGAAGACCTTTTCCACAATGACCACCTTGCCATCTGCGACCGACGTTACAAGACGGTTGTTATGGGCGTCGGGGGCGGTGCGGTTGGGAACCCTGAAAAAGTAGGTTATAAAGGCCATGAAGCCCACCAGGAGCACTGCAATGGGAATGCAGATCCACAGGTTGTGGATTAAATAAGTGGTAAGGAAAATAAGTCCGGCGCAGATGCACCAGCTTGTAAAGATGGTGCCGTAGGAGTCGCTGTCAATCTTGATCCATTTCATACCAGTCCGTTTATTGCTAAATAGATAAAACCGGCGGGGATTGCAAATATAGCGCTGTCAAAACGGTCCAGAAGGCCGCCGTGACCGGGGATTATTGTACCGGAGTCCTTGTAGCCGAAAGTGCGTTTCCACTGGGACTCGAAGAGGTCTCCGAACACTCCCAGGACATTCATTATCACTGCCAGCAGGAGGCAGTGCCAGATGGGGAAGGGAAACATGTCCACCCACCAGAGTATAACCGATGTTACCAGAGCCAGAAACAGTCCGCCCCAGAACCCGGCCCACGATTTCTTGGGAGAGATGCTTGGGAAAAGCTTTTTTCCGCCTTTCTGGCCAAACAGCATCCCGAAGCAGTATGCGCCTACGTCGGAAGCCCAGATGATGCAGAAAAACGCTACCATCAGTATGCCCTTGAAAGTACCCTCGCGGAACACCACGAAGTTTGTCATGGCAAGCGGAGCGGCTACGTAGAGGATACCGGTGTAGAGGAAGGAATTAAGCTTGAATTCCGTCTTGTCCTTCTCCAGGATGGTGGCAATCATAAGGGCGAGCAGCAGAAGTATGTTGACTCCTATGAGCTGTTGCGGCAGTCCGTATCCCACTATGCCCAGGACGGTGAGGAACAGGCAGGCGCCAAGTGCAATTGCAATGTACTGTGCTGTTTTGTAATTGTTCCCCATGCTCATCCTGTAGAACTCCCACATCATGACAACCGTCATGAACAGGAACAGGACAGAATAAGCGATTGGATGAAAGAGGAGCCCTCCCAGCATTATTGCCAGGAAAAGGACTCCGAAAATGGTGCGCTTAACTGTTGTATTCATTTCTCATTATCCTCGAAGCGGTCTTCCTCCGCGGGTTTTGCCTTGGGGCCCAGAATCTTTTCTATGTCTTCTGCAAAGATAACCTCTTTTTCAAGAAGAAGCGCTCCAAGCTGCATGAACTGTTCCTTGTGGTCTGTGATTATCTTCAGGGAACGTTTGTGAACGTTGTCCACGATGGATTTCACTTCCTGATCCATCAGTTCTGCGGTTTTCTCCGAGTACGGCTTTACAAGGTTGTAGCCGCTTGCGCCGGTGGAATCGTAGAAAGACAGGGGGCCGATCTTGCTGCTCATGCCCATATACTGGACCATGCCATAGGCCATGCGGGTCATGCGCTCAAGGTCGTTGAGGGCGCCGGAGGAGATTTCTCCGTCGAGGACTTCCTCTGCGGCGCGCCCGCCTATGAGCATGCACATCTTGTCTATCATCGCAGTCTGGGTCCAGTTCTTGCGCTCTTCCGGCAGACTCCAGGTAAGGCCAAGGGCGTTGCCGCGAGGGATTATGCTCACTTTGAATACCGGGTCTGCATAAGGGAGAAGCCACCCTACAAGTGCGTGACCGGCCTCGTGATATGCCGTCCTGCGCTTTTCCGCGGGGGTAAGAATGGTGTTGGACTTCCTTTCAAGGCCGCCGATGATGCGGTCTACCGCATCCAGGAAATCCTGCTGCAGGACTTCCTTGTGGTCCCTTCTGGCAGCGGTGAGGGCGGCCTCGTTGCATACATTTGCGATGTCTGCTCCGGAGAATCCTGGAGTATGCTTGGCCATAAACTCAACGTCGAAGTCTTCTCCCAGCTTAATGCCGCGAAGGTGTACCTTGAATATCTCTTCCCTTTCCTTGAGTTCCGGAAGCTCCACATGAATCTGGCGGTCGAAGCGGCCGGCTCGCATGAGGGCCTGGTCAAGGATATCTGCACGGTTGGTGGCTGCAAGTACGATGACTCCGCTGTTGGTTCCAAAGCCGTCCATCTCCGTAAGCAGCTGGTTAAGGGTATTCTCGCGCTCGTCATTGGAGGAGAAACCTCCGTTCTTGGCTCGGGCGCGGCCCACGGCGTCTATTTCGTCGATAAAGACTATGCAGGGAGCCTTCTCCTTTGCCTGGCGGAAGAGGTCACGTACACGGGAAGCACCCACGCCTACGAACATCTCTACGAAGTCCGATCCCGAAATCGAGAAGAAAGGGACGTTGGCTTCACCTGCCACGGCCTTGGCAAGGAGGGTCTTGCCTGTGCCGGGAGGGCCAACCAGAAGCGCGCCCTTGGGAATCTTTCCGCCCAGCGATGTGTACTTTTTGGGGTTCTTGAGAAAGTCCACAATCTCCATTACCTCTTCCTTTGCCCCGTACAGTCCTGCAACGTCCTTGAACGTTACCTTGACATCACCTTTTTCCGTTTCACGTGCCGTGGACTTGCCTGTGTTGAAGGGATTGAAGCCGCCGGCTCCGCCAGGACCGCCGCCCGGACCTCTGTTCATTCCGCGGAACATGAACACCCAGAACAGGATTAGGATAAGGAGGGGCAGTATCATCTGGAAAATGTCCCCCCAGACGTGCTCCTGGTTCTTCATTACCAGTTTGAAGCGGTCCTGGGCCTCCAGCTGGGCGTTCAGAGCACCGAAGGTAGTCTCGGGGTCGAACTTTGTGGATACCAGGAAATAGAAATGCGGAGCCCTTCTTGGAGGGACGCCACCGCGGAAGAGGTCCGTGTACTTTGCAAGGCGTTCCGGGCGTACTTTAACTTCTCCCTTGAAATCGTTCCTTACGAAGACTATTTCCTGTACGTCTCCTGAACTGACCATTTCCTGGACCTGATCCCATTCTATCTTGGCGGGTTCCGATGACCCCTGGTTCCTGAACAACATATAACCTATTCCCAGGAATATCAGGAGATATATCCAGGAAAGGTTTAGAGTGAATGAGAATACTTTCTTTCCGTTCTTGTCGGAATTCTTCTTCTTGTCTGCCATCTGGCTCTACTTGGTTTCTTTCTTTACGGTTTTCTTGCGCTCCTTGTACTCTTTTCGCGGGACATCGGCCCAGAGGTCTTCCAGACGGTAGAAGTCCCTGTATTCCTTAAGGAAGATGTGGACGACGATATTGCCATAGTCCTGGATGATCCAGAAATTGTTGCCCTCTCCCTGGGAACGGTACATCGCGTGACCTTCCAGGGCCATCTTTTCCGCAATGTTGTCTGCGATAGCGCCAACCTGGGTGGTGTTGGAACCGTCACAGACTACAAAATAGTCCGTTATTGCACCGTCAATGGCACGAAGGTCCAGGGAAACGACGTTTTCGCCTTTCTTGTCGATGATGGCATCGGCTATGAGCCGGAGGTCATGAGTAATCATAATATGCGCTTTGCTTTAATCATGCAAATATAATCAAAATTAACGCCACTGGCAATATGGTGACAAAATGTCATGAGTTGCTTATTACCGTATTTATTTGTAACTTTGAAAGGATTAAAAACTCTTATTATGGATTCAGAAAGCGTTCTCAGGATTTTCAAGGAAATAACCACCATCCCTCGTGAGTCCGGCCATGAAGGCCCCATGACTGCGTGGCTTCAGGAATTCGCCGCCTCCCACGGCCTTGCATGCAAGACGGACAAGACAGGTAACGTCCTCATTACCAAACAGGCGGCTCCCGGTAAGGAAAAAGTGCCCACGTTGGTGCTCCAGGCCCATCAGGACATGGTCTGCGAGAAGAATGCCGGTTTCAGCTTCGACTTCCTCACCCAGGCTATCCCCTATGAAATAGAAGACGGATGGATGGTTGCAAAGAACACCACCCTCGGGGCCGATGACGGAATAGGCATAGCGGCATGCCTTGCCCTTCTGGAAAGCGATGCCCCCGCGGGAAAGCTGGAATGCCTCTTCACCATATCGGAAGAGACCGGCATGGACGGCGCCTTTGCCATTGAAAAGGGCTTTTTCACCGGGAAAACCCTCATTAACCTTGATTCCGAGGATGAGGGCCAGCTCTTCGTGGGCTGCGCCGGCGGCATGGACACTACCGCCACCTTCACATTCGGGCGGGAGAACCTCAAAAAGGGATCGGCAATACTCTCCGTGAAGGTTTCCGGCGCCCAAGGCGGCCACAGCGGGGACGATATCAACAAGAACCGCTGCAATGCCCTCCGCGAACTTGTCCGTTTCCTCTATACGGAAATGCAGTACGACTGGCAGCTCCTGAGCATAGACGGAGGAAACAAGCCCAACGCCATCTGCCGTGAGGCGGAAGCGGTCATCGCCGTACCCGGGGACGAGGTCCAGGACATGATTGACGACGTGAGCGCCTTCGACGCCCTCCTGAAGGCGGAGTACGCATCGTCAGATCCCGGCGTATTTGCATCGGCATCCCCCGCAGAGTGCTCCCTGAAGCCAATTGCAGAGGGTGACGCCGCAAACATCATCACCACCCTTCTCGCAGTTCCCCACGGTGTGGAAAAGATGTCTCCGGACATCCCAGGCCTGGTGGAAACGTCCACAAACCTTGCTGCAGTACATATCAAAGATGATGTCCTCACGGTAATTACTTCGCAGAGAAGTTCCGTGGTATCCGAACTCCACGCAATGGCAGAACGAGTGGAAGCATGCTTCTTCCTTGGCTCATTCGATGCGGAGCACCACGGCGAGTACCCCGGCTGGAAGCCAAACCTCAAGTCCCGTATACTGGAGGTGTCAAAGCAGTCCTACAAGAAACTCTTCGGCCACGATCCCCTTGTCCTGGCAATACACGCAGGCCTTGAGTGCGGCCTGTTCCTGGAGAAATTCCCGGACCTTGACATGATTTCCTTCGGTCCCACCCTCCGCGGCGTCCACGCCCCGGGAGAGAAACTGGAACTGGCTTCGCTTGAGAAGTTCGTAAAGCACCTTGAAGACGTCGTAGTAAACTTTTCGTAAATGCTTGTAGCCCCGTCAATCCTTGCCGCAGACTTCCTTCATCTGGAGAGGGACGTCCAGCTGGTCAATGACCACGCAGACATCTTTCACCTGGACATTATGGACGGCACTTTCGTCCCCAACATCTCCTTTGGTTTCCCCGTTGTGGAGGCCATTGCCGCCAAGGCGCAGAAACCTATGGACGTGCACCTCATGATAGTTGAGCCCTGGAAGTACGCAGAACGCTTTGCCAAGGCGGGCGCTTCCATGATAAGCTTCCACTATGAGGCGGCTTTGGACAGGAGCCGGGAGCTTATCGGCAATATCCAGTCCATGGGCGTGAAGGCCGGAATAGTCATTAATCCGGACTGCCCGGTAAAGAATATATTCCCTCTTCTTGACGTTGCCGATTTTGTGCTTATAATGAGCGTTTTCGCGGGTTTCGGCGGCCAGAAGTTCATCCCGGAGAGCCTGGACAGGATCAAGGCCGTAAGCGCCCGAATAAGGCAGATCGGCCGGGATATTCCGATAGAAGTTGACGGAGGAATCGGCCCGGACAATGCGGGGGCCGTTGCAGATGCCGGAGCTTCCATCCTTGTAGCCGGAAGCTCGGTATTCAAGGCTCCGGACCCGGTCCAGGCCATCCAGTTTATGAAAAATGCCCGCCGTTAGGCGAGCATTCTTGTTAAGCTTCCACGGGGACCGTAATCATTCCCTCTATGTCTTCCACCCACTGGCGGAAAAGCTTGTCGGTGGATTTAAGGTCCTGGACCGTAGTACAGGCATGAAGCACCGTGGCGTGGTCCTTGCCGCCAAGCTCAGACCCTATTGTGGACAGGGAGCAGCTTGGGATGTGCGCCCTGCACTCATACATGGCTATCTGGCGTGCCTGGACAATCTGGCGCTTGCGGGAAGACGAGAGCAGCATGTCGCGGGTTATGTTGAAATACTCGCAGACCGTTTCTACAACTGAATCAATTGTAACGGTGCTCTCCTTTTCCTTGACAATCTTGCCGGTGATGCTTTCTGCCAGTTCTACCGTAATTTCCTTGTGCGCGAGCGTGGCGTGCGCAAGAAGCGAAGTCAGCGTGCCTTCGAGCTCGCGGAAATTGGTGGTAATGCGCGTGGCCAGGAATGTGAGGACGTCTTCCGGGAGGGTGACGCCTTCCCTGGATGCGCGTGAGCGGAGCATTGCAAGCCGCGTTGCGAAATCAGGCTTTGAAAGCTCCACTGAAAGACCCCATTTGAAGCGGTTCAGCAGGCGCTCCTCGAAGTTTTCCAGTTCTGCCGGGGAACGGTCCGATGTAAAGATCAGCTGCTTCCCGCTCTGGTGAAGATGGTTGAAAACGTTGAAGAACGCGTTTTGGGAACCTGCGCCCATGAGGTCCTGGATATCGTCCACGATGAGGACGTCTATCCTTTGGTAGAATGCCACGAAATCCACTATGCGGTTGCCTGCAACCGCATTCATGTACTGGGTCTTGAATTCATATCCGGACACGTAGAGAACCACCAGATTCTGGAAGCGCTCCTTTATGTCTATGCCTATGGCCTGGGCAATATGAGTTTTGCCAAGACCCGGACCTCCGAATATGAAAAGAGGGTTGAAGGGGGTTTTGCCGGGAGACAGGGAAATGGTTTCCCCGGCCGATACTCCAAGGCGGTTGCACTCGCCTTCCACCAGATTGCTGAAGCTGTATACCGGATTCAGCCTGGGGTTTATCTTGAGGCGCTGGACGCCGGGATAAACGAAGGGACTGGGGTTGCCGGTGGGCTGGTACGTGTTGATTGAGACGGTGTCGTTGACCGGGGTTGACGATTTCTCCGAAGGGAGAACCATTCCCTGGCGGTCGTGGACGGGACGTACCAGATAGTACAACTGTGCATCTGTGCCAAGAGCACGGCGGAGCGACATCTTGATGAGGTCCTTATAGGCCCCTTCTATGTACTCCCGGAAAAAGTCCGTAGGAACTTCAACAACCAGTTTTGAGCCCTCCAGGGAGACAGGCCTGATGAGCTTGAACCATGTGTCAAACTGCTGCGGATCAATGTTGTTTGAAATGATCTGCAGACAGTTATTCCACACCGCAATATGTCTTTCCTGGTCTGTCATGACTGGATTGTTGTTGTAAAGCCGAGCTGTTTACTGGTTATTGTAATGCAAAGATGGGGGAAAAGTTATTGAAAAAAAAACTTCTTTGCCCTTGTATTTTAATTTTTTTATGTTTATAATTATTAGGAGGGTACCAAAAAACCATATTTTATCAATTTGCTAATTTTTAGCACTTTACAAACGCAGGCTGCGCCTACAACCACCCTTCAAAAATATTCTTATTTGGAAATATTCTAAATTTACAGAATGCGCATAAATGCCATTTTTACAAGCTCTAATGCAGGCTTATTCCGTGAATTTGATGATAAATGCGTCAGGAAAACTCTTCTGTACTTTCGAGAATGTTTTTTTCACCTCCGCCTGGGATGTGGAAACGCCTATGATGTACTTGTTATACTTCCCTGATTTTATCTTATAAGGCTTGTATCCGCAGAAGAACGGATCGGCCGGATCCATCTCCTTGGAGCTTACCAGGACCTGTACGCCGTACTTGACTGTTCCGGTGCTGGCGGCCGGCTTGGTTTCCGCTTTTGTTTCCGTCTTTACTTCAGGTTTCTTCACCGTTGCAGCAGGGGTTTCCTCCTTTGATATGTTCATAGAGCCGTCGTAGCGTGCCTTGAAGGTACCGAAGGCCTTGCATAGGTTCTGGGCGATACCGTCACGGCCGCTTTCGCTCCTGAGGGTCGCGAGGTCTTCCGGGTTGGTGATGAAACCTATTTCCACCAGAACGGAGGGCATTGCTGTGCGCCAGAGAACCCAGAAAGGATCCTGGGACACTCCCCTTGAATTCTTTATGGGGTATGAGCCCATTGCCGCAGCTACGTCTTCAGCGAAGGCGAGACTGTTCCCCAGGTGGGCGTTCTGCATGAGATTGAATATGATGGAAGACTGGGGGTCATTGGGGTCGAAGCCCTGGTATTTTGTCTCGTAGCCGTCTTCCAGCATGATTACGGAGTTTTCTCTCTTTACAAGGTCCAGGTTCTTGGAATACAGGTCGTTGCCCTTTTTCGAGGACTGGCCCAGGCAGTGGATGGAGTATCCGTTTGCGGTAGTCCCCTTCTCCACGGAGTTCACATGGATGGAAATGAAAAGGTCCGCTCCCGCCTTGTTTGCAAACACTGCGCGGTTTTCCAGTTCCACAAAGGTATCGTCACCCCTTGTCATGAGTACGGTGACGTCCGGATATGCGGCCGATATTTTCTGGGCAAGCCTTTTGGAAACGTCCAGGACTATGTTTTTCTCGTATGTTTTCTTGTCACGGCTTATGCAGCCTGCGTCTTTCCCGCCATGGCCCGGGTCGATGACCACGGTCCTGAGCGACATGGATGTTTTTGAACCATCGTCCTGAGCGCGAGCGGGCACGGGAATTGCCAGTATGAGGGCTGCATAGACAAACAGGTTTAAAACTCTATTCATGACGGCGCTGTTTTGAAAATTGTGGAAATAGTCTTATTTTTGTACCTTATATAATTGCAAATTTAGCAATATTATTTTAATGTCAACCAAGTTCGTGAAATATCTGGTATCTGCGGCTCTCCTTTTATGCGGAGTAACCGTCGATGCTTTTTCACAGCTTGACTCCATTCCTCCGGTGCGCGATACTCTTCTGTCTGCACGTGATTCTTCCTTCCTGGCATTCCGTGACTCCCTTCGCATAGCAGACTCCCTGTCACGCGTCAAAAGGGATTCCCTTGACATGCTGGGCAAGAGTTCCCTGGAGAAACCTGCATTCACAACCGCCAAGGATTCCATTATCACGGACTTCTCCGACGGAAAAAGGCTGATTTATTATTACGGAGGGGCAACTGTAGAGTATCAGAACATGAAGCTCACGGCAGACTATATCGAGTACGATATGGCAACCAACACCGTATTTGCCCGCGGCCGGAAGGACCCCAATACCGGAGAATGGATCGGGCAGCCGGAGATGACGGAAGGCGGCCAGCAGTACAAGATGGATGAGCTCCACTACAACTTCGACACCCAGAAGGCCCGTATCACCAATATGATCACCAAGGAGGCCGAAGGCCTGCTTCAGGGCAAGAAGATAAAGATGATGCCGGACAAGTCCATCAACATGCAGGAAGGCGTGTATACGGTCTGTGACCTGGAAGAACCGCACTACTATCTCAAGTTGAGCATGGCAAAAGTGGTCACAAAGCCATCCCAGAAGACAGTGTTCGGCCCTGCTTGGCCGGTTGTGGCTGGCGTCCCCTTCCCTCTCATTCTGCCGTTTGGCTTCGTGCCCAAGAAGCCTTCCAGGGCAACCGGACTCCTGATGCCCACATTCGGAGAAGAGCAGGCCCGCGGCTTTTACATCCGCGATGCCGGCATGTACTTCGTGTTCGGAGACTACTTTGACCTTTCGCTCACAGGAGACTATTATACGCTTGGTTCCTGGGCCGTAGACCTTAATTCCAGGTACAGAGTCAATTACAAGTTCAACGGACAGCTCGCCCTCACTTTTTCCAACGACCAGACGGGTGAAAAGGGCAGCACGGACTTTGTCCGCTCCCGGAACTTCGGTTTCCGATGGTCCCATTCACAGGACTCCAAGGCACATCCAGGGACATCGTTCACCGCATCCGTAGACTTCTCCAGCCCTTCCAACAACCGCTTCAACGCGACGTCCGTAACTCAGGCGCAGCAGAACCAGGTGGGGTCGTCAATCTCCTACTCGCACAACTGGAACGGCAAGTTCAACCTCAGTGTCAACGCCCTCCACAAGCAGAATTCAAGGGACTCCAGCTACTCTTTCACCCTGCCTAACCTCACTTTCTCCGTTACCCGTTTCTATCCGTTCAAGAGAAAGACCAGGGTGGGAAAGGAAAAGCCCTATGAGAAGATATCCTTCGGCTATTCTACATCGTTCCAGAACAGCGTGAGTTTCAAGCTCAGGGACATGCAGGACTACGTGATGGACGAAAACGGAAACTTCGTCCTGGAGCAGAATGCCGCGGGCAACGTCTATCGTGTCAAGGAACTGGGCGATTCCCTGGGAATAAAGGCCATGAACTACATGCGAAACGGCATGAACCACAATTTCCAGATCGGTCTCCCCAGCTTCACCCTCCTCAAGTATATCAACGTCTCCCCCAGCGTCACTTACGGCATGAACTGGATGTTCTCAAGCGGAACCCAGACACTTGTTCCGGAATACGACGACAGCGGTAATCCGGTGATGGTCACGGACAAGGACGGAAACCAGGTCATGGCCCAGAGGGTGGAGTCCGACCCCGGCACCGCCTTCAACTACTTCGGGATGACGCACAACTACTCCGGAAGCATGTCGGCCAGTACGCGAATATACGGCATGTACAATTTTGGCAAGCACCGCCGGATACAGGCCATAAGGCATGTTGTCACGCCATCCATATCCATGAGCTACAGCCCGGAGAAAGGCACGGCATTCAACGGCTGGCGCACACTGGACCCGTATTATGACAAGAGAGGCACCTTCCACGACGAAACCTGGTACAACATTTACAGCATAAGCGGCAACCATAATAACGCAAGCCCCCCCGGACGCGGAAAGACCGGCTCAATTTCCGGATCCATCGGCAACAACATAGAGGCAAAGGTCCGCGACCCCAGGGATACTACGGGCACCGGCAGCAAGAAGGTGAAACTGCTGGATCAGCTCAGCATCCGGTCGGGCTACAATTTCCTGGCCGATTCCCTCAAGATGCAGGCCATCGGCGTATCTGCCTCCACCAACCTTCTGGGAAAGATAAACCTGAGCGGAAACCTTAATTTCGATCCTTACGCCATTGACGATAAGGGCAAGAAAATAAACAAGTACAACATTGTGGCCACCGGCGTTCCCGCACGCCTTACCAACGCTTCCCTGTCGGCATCCTACTCCATCAACGGAAAGGGTTCGATCGACGGCAATGACGGTACGAAGGGCGCAGGCGGCAAGGGTGGCGGGTCCGATGCCAATTCATATCAGCGCAACTATTATCATCCCATTACCGGAGAGTACATCCCCGGCGGGTATGTGTACTATATGAATCCCAACGTGCCCTGGTCCCTGAATTTCAGCTATTCTTTCAATTATTCAAAGAGTTATTCGTACCAGAGCGCCACAAAGGAACTGGTAGAGAACAAGAGGTATACCCAGACCCTGAACATGAGCGGCAACATAAAGCTCACTCCCAGGATGAATATCCAGGCTACATCCGGATTCGATGTCATGGCCATGCGCTTCACTACCACCCAGATAAGTGCCACGTACGACCTCCACTGCTTCAATATAGCAGTGTCCTGGGTGCCTATGGGTATGTACAAGTCCTACAGCTTCAGGATTGCCGCAAACGCCTCCGCCCTTGCAGACCTTCTCCGCTTCAAGAAGTCCGATTCCTACATGGACAATATGCTCAGATAGGTCTATTGCATAAGTAGATTATTATTCCTATCTTTGCATCGGCAAATCCGTTCGGGTTTCCTTCTATTACTTGAAATACATTCGTTTCATTATGCCCCACAGCTTATTTGAACTCAATAATATGAGCGAGCAGGAGCTTAGGACCCTTGCAGAATCGCTCGACATTAAAGGAACAAAGAAAATGGACAAGGCCGGCCTGGGATATGCCATCCTTGACCAGGAAGCCCTTCTGGAGTCCCAGAAGCCCGCTCCCTCCCCCAAACCTGCAGCCAAAAAGCGCGGCCGCCCCAAAAAGGAGGAGAAAAAGCCTGAAGACAAACCTGCCGTAGAGAAGAAACCGGAGAAGAAACCTGAGAAGAAAGCAGAGGCTCCCGTAGCTGAAAAACCTGCTGAAAAACCTGCAGAAAAACCTGCAGAGGCCCCCAAGAAACGTGGCCGCAAGCCCAAGGCTGCGGAAAAACCCGCAGAGCCCGCAGCAAAGGAAACCCCTGCCGTACCTGAGGTAGACAGCAAGCAGTTCATACACGACCTCTTTGAAGACCTCAAGGAAGAGGAACCTGAAAAGGTAGAGAAGCCGGAAAAGCAGGATAAGCCGGAAAAACCCGCGCCCCAGCAGCAGCCCAATAATAATAAGAAGGAAAAGCAGCAGCCCAAGATTGAATTCGAGGGCTCGGTAGAGGCCACAGGAGTACTTGAGATAATGCCGGACGGCTACGGTTTCCTCCGTTCATCGGACTATAATTACCTTAACTCCCCTGACGATATTTACGTTTCCCAGCAGCAGATCAAGCAGAACTCCCTGAAGCCCGGAGATACCGTTACCGGAGAAATCCGTCCCCCGCGCGAGGGCGATAAGTATTTCCCTCTGGTCAAGATCAAGTACATAAACGGCCGCACGCCGGAGTTCGTCCGGGACCGCATCCCCTTCGAGTTCCTCACTCCCCTTTTCCCTACGGAGAAGTTCAACCTCCTTGGCCGCGGTCATGAGAAAGACCTCAGCTGCCGTATCGTAGACATGTTCACCCCCATCGGCAAAGGTCAGCGCGGTCTCATCGTTGCTCAGCCAAAGACAGGTAAGACCATGCTCCTCAAGGCTATAGCAAACGCAATCGCAGACAACCATCCGGAGGTCTACGAGATTGTCCTCCTCATTGACGAGCGCCCGGAAGAGGTTACCGACATGCAGCGCAGCGTTAAGGCAGAGGTAGTGGCCTCCACCTTCGACGAGCCCGCAGAGCGCCACGTCAAGGTTGCCAACATGGTCCTGGACAAGGCCCGCCGCCTTGCAGAATGCGGCCACGACGTTGTCATCCTCCTGGACTCCATCACCCGCCTTGCACGTGCGTACAACACCGTTCAGCCAGCTTCCGGCAAGGTTCTCACCGGCGGTGTGGACGCAAATGCCCTCCAGCGCCCCAAGCGCTTCTTCGGCGCAGCCCGCAAGATAGAGAACGGCGGTTCCCTCACCATCCTTGCCACAGCCCTCACGGAAACCGGTTCCAAGATGGACGATGTCATCTTCGAGGAATTCAAGGGCACCGGCAACATGGAGCTCCAGCTGGACCGCAACCTCTCCAACAAGCGTATCTTCCCGTCCGTGAACCTTACGCTCTCTTCCACCCGCAGGGACGATCTTCTCTACGACCAGTACTCCCTTAACCGCATCTGGATACTCCGCAAACTCCTCTCTGACATGAATCCCGTAGAGGCCATGACCTGGATGCAGCAGCACATGGACGAGTACAAGACTAACAAGGACCTCCTGGACAACATGTCCAAGTTCTCAAGGTATGATTGATAACCCCTATCAGGACACCATAGTTGCTCCGGCCACCACTCCTGGGACCGGAGCAATTTCCATTGTAAGGGTCAGCGGTCCGGACTGCTTCAAGGTAGTTGACGCAGTTATTGAGCTAAAGAGCGGAAATATTTCTGATGCAGCGGCTTATACAATACATTTCGGGGAAGTAAAGAATGCTGACGGCTCTGTTTTGGACCAGGTCCTGGTATCTGTTTTCCGTGCGCCCCACAGCTATACCGGAGAAGACTCCGCAGAGATTTCCGCTCACGCTTCTTCATACATAATAAGTGAACTCATAGCCCTCCTTCAGAAGGCAGGCGCCCGTTTTGCCGAGCCCGGTGAATTCACCCGCCGTGCCTTCCTTAATGGCAAGATGGACCTCGCTCAGGCAGAGGCGGTTGCCGATGTTATATCGTCAACTACTTCAGCTTCTCACAGGATTGCCATGAACCAGCTTAAAGGCGGTTTTTCCCAGGAACTGGCCGGTCTCAGGACAGAGCTTCTGGACACTGCTTCCCTTCTGGAACTTGAACTTGACTTCTCTGAGGAAGACGTTGAGTTTGCAGACCGTGAGCGGCTGGGAAACTTGATAGATGCTGCACTCAGTCATGTGAACCGCCTCGCTTCTTCCTTCAGGCAGGGCAATATGATCAAGAACGGCGTTCCCGTAGCAATAGTCGGCTCTACCAATGCAGGCAAAAGTACCCTTCTAAATGCGCTTCTTGGAGAAGACCGCGCCATTGTCTCGGACATTGCAGGTACCACCCGCGACACCATTGAAGAGACGTTGAATCTCGGGGGAATTCTCTTCCGTTTCATCGATACTGCGGGCATAAGAGAATCGTCCGACACCATTGAAAAGATAGGTATTGACAGGTCTTTCAAGAAGCTCTCCGAGGCCGAGATTGTACTGGCTGTTCTGGATCCTTTCTCCGATTTGTCTTCTCAGACTGCAACTGTTTTGAACAAGGTTGACCTTGCCTCCCAGAAGCTGTTTTTCCTGGTGAATAAGGCTGATTTGTTATCGCAAGACGATATTAACAAAATTGTTACTATGTTTAACAATAATGTTATATCATCTAATTATAAGCCTATTACCATTTTTATAAGCGCAAAGAGCTGTTTAGGCCTTGAAGAACTGAAAAAAGCCATAGTCGAGGCAGAAAAAGACCTGATTCCTAACGCAGATTCCGTGTTTGTCACCAACGCCAGGCACTACCAGTCACTGCAGGAAGCCTCCACTTCTCTCTCACGTTGCCGTGCCTCCCTGAACCAAGGTCTCCCCACCGAATTACTGTCAGAAGACCTGAGGAGTGCAATCTCATCTGTCAACACAATTCTGGGCACTTCCCTGCTTGATCCGGAGACTATTCTTCATACTATATTCTCCCGGCACTGCATCGGGAAATGACGGACGGAAAAGGACGGAAAACGACGGCAAAACGCACCACACGGCCCATCCCAGGAAGATGAGCGTCATGATGTGGATATTGTTCTTCAGTAGAAAGAGTCCGAGCTTTTTCATACAAGTTTATTTATCGATGCTGACCAGATTGTACTTCCGTGTACCCAAACCGATGGCTTCCGCATGCTCGATGGTGTGGACACCATGCTGCTGGTCGATGCGGCTCAGCAGGTCTGTGGGGTCGTTGGTGGCTGTCACTTTCTGCTGATTGATGATGTCGATGCAGGCCTGGTCGAGTGCCACGGGGTCGGTCGATGCCAGGATGCCATAGTCTTCCAGTTTGACGGGCTCCGGATGGTCCACGCAGTCGCAGTCGATGGACATATTATTCATAACCGAGATGTAGATGATGCCGTTCTGTTTGTTGAAGTAGTTAACGACGGCCTGCGCCGCGGCGGCCATACTCTCAAGGAAACCATCCTGGTCGCCCACGTATTCCTCAGTCCAGAGTATCTCCATATCCAGTTTCTCCATCTTTCCAGCCGAGTGGATGTACGCCTTTCCGTTCTGGCTGGCGCAGCCGATGGAAAGGTTCTTCAGCGCTCCGCCGTAGCCGCCCATCGGGTGGCCCTTGAAGTGGTTCAGGGCTATCATGAAGTCATAGTTGGCCATATGGCCGCCCACGATGTCGTACTTGATGTGCGACCGATCTTTTGCGGGGATGCGGATCTCGTCATATTCATCCATGATGTCCACGGGGAAGAGATCCATGAAGCCGTGGCGCCGGATGACGTCCCAGTGATTGGCCGAAGTGTTGCGGTCATCCTTCAAGTCGTCCGGTCCGCTGCTGTAGGCGGTGTTGCATTCCACAAGGGTGCCGTCCACCTCAAAAAAGAGGTCCTTCACGAGTTCGGGCTTAAGATAGTTAGGGTTGCTACCCTCGCCGGTACTCATCTTGATGGCCACGCGGCCCTCCGCCGGAACGCCCAGCGCCTTATAGATCCTTACCAATGACTCGGGGCTGATCTCCCGGGTCAGATAGACCGTCGCCTCATAGGCGTTGCGGTTATTTGCAGATTGATTGTTTTTGCAGCTCATAAGCAATAAGGAGACGCCAAATACGATAAATGTCCAATTTCTGATAGTCATAATGGTATTATTTGATTATTTGCCACGCTTCAGCCAATGCTCCTTAAGCCACTCGCGGACGGGCTCATCGTAGATCTTCAGCACACCCCAGGCAAGGACGATCGAGAGGAACACCACACCTGCATTTACCGCGATGTGCATCCATACCGGCGCCGCCTTGTGCTGCTCGAACCAGCTCATCTGCATATACATAAGCGGATAATGCGTGATATACAGCGGATAGGAAAGGTCTCCCAGCCACTTGCAAATGGCGGTGCTCTTCTTGTCGGTGGTAACGGAACCGGAACCAGCAAGTACGATAATCGGGAATATGAGCAAGATACATATAGCCTGATAGATGCCGTCCGGAACGCCGGTCTTTCCGCCGATGCAGGGAATGCAGAAGAGGACGATAAGCGCCAGGCCACACCACCAGAAACCGCCCTTCAGATGGATGGGAGAGCCGCTGGGATTGCTTTCACTTCTGTGCGAAGGAAGAATGCGGGAAATGAGGAGGCCGCAGAGGAAAGGATAGAGCAAACGGGTAAAGCCGATGTACAGTTGCTGCCCGGTAAGGCTCCAGCCGCCGATGACGGTGTACTGCGGGCCCTCCGGGAACAGGCCGAAGACGTCCCAGCCCATAGTAAGGTCCAGCGTAAAAAAGGCGCAGATGACGCACAGGATGGCCAGTGCGACCTTGGGCAAATGGCGGAAAACGAAGGCATAAAGGATATTGCCGCAATACTCCAGCGTCAGAGACCAGTTGGGACCGTTAAAGGAGTTCATCTCGCCCCAGCCGCGGATATCGAGTCCGGGGCCGCAGGGAATCATCAGCAGGCCCATCACCAGACATAGGGCGAACTTCCAGCCTGGGACCTTGAGAGTCTCAGGGAAGGCGGCTCCGGCAAAGAAAAACAGGGCCGCGCCGATGAGCGTACCCGCGATTACCATAGGATGCAAACGGGTAAGACGGCGCTTGAAGAAGCCCCAGGTGGTCATCTTGTCCCAGCGATCGTCGTAGGCATAGCCGATGACAAAGCCGCTTAGCACAAAGAAGAAGTCCACCGCCAGATAGCCGTGGTTTATGTGTTGCGTGCCGAAAACCGGAATGTAGGTCTCGAAACAGTGAAACAGGATCACCATGAGAGCGGCCACGCCGCGGAGCCCGTCCAGGATTTCGTAACGGGGCTTGGATGCCAGATATATGTTTTCTTTTGCCATGAATTCCAATTTATCTGATAAAATGCATCGGTTCCCAAGGCTCGCCGCCACGTCCGGGAGCAGGCTTGCCGCCTGTGGATTTCAGCAGCCAGGCCATATTGTTGGCCAAAGCCCGCATGGTTTGAAGGCCTTCACTGTCCAATGCCGCCTGGCCGGGTTCACGGCCGTATACGATATTCCAGTACTGCGACGTAACCACGGGCATATTCATCATCTGGAAGGGCATATTCAGTGTCTCATACGATGCGGTTGCACCGCCTCTACGGCAGACAGCGATGGATGCTGCAGGCTTACCTGCGATATTGGCTCCGTTGGAGTAAAAGGCCCTCTGGATGATGGAAAGCAAGGCGCCGTTGGGTTGTCCCCAGTACACGGGAGAACCTACAATCAATGCGTCACATTCGGCAAACTTGGCACTGACGCTGTTACATACATCGTCATTGAAGACACAGGCGCCGGGATTCTGCTTGCAGGTATTGCATGCTATGCACCCGCGGATGGGTTTGTTGCCAATCCATACGGTCTCGCTTTCAATGCCGTTCTTTTCCAACTGTTTGGCCACCTCCGCTAAAGCGATGGAAGTGTTGCCCTTTGCACGGGGGCTTCCATTTATGAGTAAAACTTTCATGGCTAAAACCGATTACTTCAGTCCGTTAATCCACTTCTCCACCTTGGCCTTGCCAGTACGAACTTCGTGGCCATAGATGGCGAAACCATCTTTCACAGTGGCATTGGGCCAGGCCTTCTTGATGTCGGAGAATGTGGAAGCCAGACCGCTGCCTTCGTGGGTTACAAACGGGATGATGGTCTTTCCATTCAGGTCGTGGTCCCTGAAGAAGGTGAACATCACCTGGGGATAGGTGCCCCACCAAATAGGGCCGCCGATGAAGATGGTGTCGTATTTGGATACGTCGATATCACCCTTGTAAGCCGGCAGCTCGCCGTTGTTGGCTTCCTCTTTTGCGACCTTAATAAGATCATTGTAGGGCATATCGTAGTCCTTTACGGCAACAATCTCGAACTGGTCTGCACCAGTGAGTTCTGAGATGTAGTCAGCAACAATCTTGGTATTGCCTACCTCAATGTTGCCAACGGAGTAGTTTTCTCCAGCGTGCGAGAAGAAAATCACGAGTGCTAATCCGAATTCCATATTCAAGCTATTGTCTGATAAACTGATTGTCTGTTTCCGGCATATCTGCGCTGATGTAACGCTCTACGGTCATGTGAAGGTCATACTTCTCGCGGAGTGCCGCGATGGTGGCCATCATCGGCGTGGCGTGGTGGGCGTCGATAGCTTCCTGGCTTGCCCAGCTGTCGATGAGGAGGATGGTCTCCGGATCGTCCAGAGACTGATAATACTCATAGCGCAGGTTTCCTTCCTCGGCCCGGATGGCGTCCACGGTGCCGCTGGAAATCATCTCCTCGGCAAACTTGCGGGCGTTCCCGTCTGAGCCTGTGTAGCGAAGATTGACTGTAATAGCCATATTGCCGGTTTGTTTATTGTTGCAGCATCCTGCAAGAAGCAGGAAGGACATCAAGGACAGTATTAATAATCTTGCCATTGTAGTGCAGTGGTAAATCTCGATTTATCGAAGCAAAGTTACACATTTTCGGTGACATGCTTGCATATCTATCCCGGCTGGTACCAGCAGAACATCTCGAAGATTATTCGTACCTTTGCGACCGGAGGTCTGATGCCAGACTTCTATTGTTAACACCCGGTGCGGTCCTACAGC
>JAFRPW010000040.1 GCA_017428945.1 Bacteroidales bacterium
CGACGCCAACGGCATCCTCAACGTCTCTGCAGTGGACAAGGCTACCGGCAAGGAGCAGCACATCCGCATAGAGGCCTCCAGCGGCCTTTCAGACGCCGAAATCCAGCGCATGAGGGACGAGGCCAAGGCCAACGAGGCCGCAGACAAGGCGGAGAAGGAAAGGATTGACAAGATCAACAGTGCCGATGCCCTCACCTTCCAGGCAGAAAAATTCCTGAAGGAAAACGGCGACAAGGTCCCTGCCGATGTCAAGAGCGAAGTTGAGCAGAACTGCAATCTCCTCAAGGAGGCAGTCAAGGCCCAGAACATTGCCGATATAGACCGCTACTCCGAAGCCCTCAACAAGGCCTTCGAGAAGATGTATCAGGCAGGCCAGCAGGCCGGCGGTCCCCAGGGCGGCCCTCAGGGCCCGTTCCAGGGCGGTCCCCAGCCCGGCGGTCAGCCGGAGGGCCCGGATGAGCAGTAAGCTCGCATACCACATTAAGGCAGCCTTCGGGCTGCTTTTTTTGTTTTGGTCTGTCTTTTGTATTAATAATAAAATTATTAACTTTGTAACTTAAACGTAAGGAAAATAACTAACAAAAACTTATTAATATGAAAACTAAGAATTTGATTCTCAGCGCTATTGCTGTTTTTGTGACTGTACTTTCCGCACAGGCACAGACCAACAAGGAAGCCATCGAGGCAGCAAAACAGAAGGTAGACGAGCATCAGACCGCCCTTGAAGAGGCCGTCCGTGCTGCAGACCAGCAGGCTATCGACTCCCAGAAAGAGATTGACATCCTCCGCCAGCAGGTAGTTGAGGCCCAGACCCAGTACAACCAGGGCAAGAAGTCCCTCAGCGTCATGAAAGACGCCCTCAAGGCAAAAGAGAATGTTATCAAAGCCAAGAAGCAGGCCCTCAAGCTTGAGAAGAAGACCCGCAAGGTTGACGACGGTAAGCTTGACACCAACGACAAGCTCGCCATCCAGCAGGGTGAGCAGGATATCAAAGACCTCCAGGCAGACCTCCTCCTCGCAAAGAAGGACTACAAGGCCGCCGAGGCAAAGGTAAAGCTTTCCAAGAAAGCCGTTTCAGATGCCAACAAGCAGATTGACGCCGCAAAGAAGAACGTGGCAGCCGCCAACAAGGAAGTGAGCGCCGCCAAGAAGAACGTAGCCGACGCCAAGAAGGAAGTCAAGAAGCAGGAAGACATCGCCGCAAAGCAGGAAGAGCTGATCAAGGCCCAGAAGGCCGCTGAGGCAGCCGCCGCAAAGGCAGAGGTAGCTACTGCAAAGGCAGACTTCGCCGCAACCCAGGTTGCAGAGCAGGCAGAAGCCGTAGAGCGTGTTGTGAGCGAGACCGAGAAGGCCCTTGAAATCCAGAGGGCAGAGGCTGCAGGCGTTGCCGTAGCAGAAGAAGTTGCAAAGGAAGTTGAGGAAGTTGTCAAGGCCAAGGAAGAGCCCGAGGCAGCTCCCGTTCAGCCCGTAGTCGAGCAGCCCGCAGAATAATGGGCAGAATAATACTTACCGGCGACAGACCCACAGGCAAGCTGCATCTTGGCCACTATGTAGGGTCCCTTCGCAACAGGGTACTCCTCCAGAACCAGGGCAATTATGACCGCATGTTCGTTTTCATTGCGGACGTACAGGCCCTGACGGACAATGCAGACAACCCGGAAAAAGTTCGCCAGAACGTGATAGAGGTAGCCTTGGACTACCTCTCTTGCGGTTTGGACCCAGAGAAAGTCACCATCTTCATCCAGAGCCGCATTCCGGAGCTCCATGAGATGACGCAGTTCTTCTCCAACCTGGTCACGGTGCAGCGCCTCCAGCGCAACCCCACCGTCAAGGCAGAGATGGTAATGCGCGGCTTCGGCTCGGAAACGGAGGACGACAACCGCCGCGGCCTTCCCGTGGGGTTCTTTACCTATCCCATATCCCAGGCTGCAGACATCTGCGCGTTCAAGTCCACCACGGTTCCCGTGGGAGAGGACCAGGAGCCCATGCTGGAGCAGTGCAGGGAAATTGTACGCAGTTTCAACGGCACATACAAGTGTGACGTGCTGGTGGAACCGGACATCCTCCTGCCGGACAATCTTGCCTGCCGCCGCCTTCCCGGCACGGACGGCAAGGCCAAGATGAGTAAGTCCCTGGGCAACTGCATCTACCTCAGCGACGACCCCAAGGAAGTAGAACGCAAGGTCAAAGGCATGTTCACGGATCCCGGCCACCTGAGGGTGGAAGACCCCGGCAAGGTGGAGGGCAATCCCGTGTTTACCTACCTTGACGCTTTTGTGGAAGAAGGAGACTTTGAGCGCTTCTGGCCCGATTACGCCAACATGGAAGAGCTCAAGGACCACTACCGTCGTGGCGGCCTTGGAGACATGAAGTGCAAGAAGTTCCTCCTGAATGTGCTCAACGACCGCCTGGAACCCATCCGTGCCCGCAGGCACACCTACGAGCAGGACATTCCCGGTGTCTATGGAATCCTGAAAAAAGGCTCTGAAGCCGCCCGCGAGGTAGCTGCAAAGACCCTCTATGAGATGAAGGAGGCCATGCGCATCAACTACTTCGAAGATGCCGCGTTGATAGCCGCCCAGGCGGAAGCCTACAGAAACAAGTAAAAAGGTTCGGTCAACTGACCGAACCTTTTTTACATCAGCCATTCTGACATGTCCTTCCCTGCGGCAAGGCCCTCGCGGATCTGGGTGGAGGATATGGTAACCAGAGGCGCTTTCAGCAGCTGAATCCTGTACCGGGGATTCTCCTTCATGAGCCGGGCCCTGGCATGGCCGCGGTGGTACCCCTTTCGAGGGAAAACCACCACGCCGTACTCCAGGAGTATCCTCTCATGGTACCGCCAGCCCATGAAATTTGCCAGGTTGTCCGCACCTATGACAAGCGTGAAGTCGTTCTCCGGTTCAAGCTTCTTAAGGGCGTCCAGAGTGTTTATGGTATACTGCGGCGGGAGCATCCTGAGCTCTATGTCCGATGCCTTCACCTTGAGCTCAGGATGGCGTGAGAGGGCATCCAGGGCGGCGTTGTAGCGGTCTTTTCCCGCAGGGAGGCTGTGCCTGTCCTTGAAAGGGTTCTGGGGAGTTACAACCAGGTATACAATGTCAAAACCCGCTTCCCGGGTAAGGAAACGGATTATGGCCTCGTGGCCCTTGTGCAGCGGGTTGAAGCTGCCGCTGTAGACTGCAACTCTCATCCAAGGAAGTCATTGACCATGGCCTCTGCCTCTTTGTAGGCGGTTTCAAGGTCGTCGTTGATGAGCACTTTGTCAAACTTGGGGGCGTAGGTCATTTCCTCCGCGGCCTTGGCCACACGCTGTTCTATGGCGTCCATGGGGTCCGTTGCGCGGGCAATGAGGCGCCTTCGGAGTTCCTCCACGGACGGGGCCTGGATGAAGACCGACAGCGCAGCGTCTCCAAAGTACTTTTTGAGGGACACTCCGCCCTTGACGTCCACATCGAAAATAATTACGTGACCCTTGGCCCAGATGCGGTTGACCTCGCTCTTGAGGGTGCCGTAGAAGCGGTCCGGGTACACTTCCTCGTGCTCCACGAACTTGCCGTCCGCAACCAGGGCTCGGAAGACATCGGCACTGTAGAAGAGATACTCTACCCCGTCCTGCTCTGCCCCGCGGGGTGGACGGGATGTTGCCGATACGGAAAACTCCACCTCCGGGTGAAGACCAAGTATGTGGTTTACGATTGTGCTCTTGCCGCTTCCGGAAGGCGCAGAGAAAATAAGTACTTTGCCGTTCATAATATTGCAAATATAGCAAAATTCTGCCTATATTTACTGAAAATATCAAGTATATGAAACGGATAACAGCTATCATCGCAGCCCTTTCCGTGGCTGTGGCCGCATCTGGCCAGGAGGAGGCAAGGCTTCTCCGCTTTCCCGCTACAAACGGCACGGACATAGTGTTCAGCTATGCCGGAGACCTCTGGACAGTGCCGGTAAAGGGCGGCGAGGCTCATCGCCTCACCTCCCACATAGGCTTCGAAGCCTTCGCCAAGTTCTCCCCGGACGGCAAGACCGTCGCCTTCACCGGAGAGTATGACGGCAACCGCGAGGTCTACCTCATCCCCGCCCGCGGCGGAGAGCCGGAGCGCCTCACATATACCGCCACCAACCCCAGGGACGACATGGGAGACCGCATGGGCCCCAACAACATAGTGATGGCCTGGACTGCCGACGGCATCTTCTTCCGCAACCGCACGGAGGACGGCTTCTCCGGAAAGCTCTGGAAGGTTTCCCCGGAAGGCGGCATGCCCCAGGAACTTCCCCTGCCGGAAGGCGGCTGGCTCTCCTGGAACGCCGCCGGAACCCGGATGGCCTACAACCGCGTAATGCGTGAATTCCGCACCTGGAAGTACTACAGGGGCGGCATGGCGGACGATATCTGGGTCTGGGATCCCGCCGCAGGAAGCGTCAGGAACGTCACCAACAACATAGCCCAGGACATCTTCCCCATGTGGATTGGCGACGACATCTTCTACGCCAGCGACAGGGACATGATAATGAACCTATTCTGCTATAACACCATAACCGGCGCTACCACCAAGGTCACGGATTTCAAGGAGTACGATGTAAAATTCCCCTCCACCGACGGCAAGACAATAGTCTTCGAGAACGGCGGATACATCTACCGCCTGGATCCCGCCACCCGCCAGTGCTCCAAGGTGAGCATCTTCCTGGCATCGGACGCCATCTACGGCCGGACCTCCCGCAAGGACATAAGCGGAAAGGTAATCGCCGCCAGCCTTGCCCCGGACGGTTCCAGGCTCGTTGTCACCGCCCGCGGAGAGGTCTTTGACGTGCCCGTGGGAAAGGGTGTCACCCGTAACCTTACCCGCAGTTCCAACTCCAACGACCGCTCCGCCGCCTGGAGCCCGGACGGCAAGTCCGTGGTATGGATAGGCGATGCCACCGGTGAGACGGAACTCTACCTTTACGATGTTGCAAAAGGAGCCGTAAAACAGCTCACAAACGGCTCTGACACATATATCCGCCGCGTGCAGTGGGCACCGGACAGCAAACACATCTACTACACGGACCGCAAGAACCGCTTCGTGGAGGTGGATCCCGCCTCCGGCAGCCGCAGGACCGTTATGGAGAACCCCGCCGGAGAATTCTACTTCGTAAGCATCTCCCCGGACAGCAAATGGATCGCATACACCCGCGATGCGGAGAACGAGATGTCCATAGTCTACCTCCGCAGCCTTGCCGACGGCAGGGAATACCCCGTCACGGACCGCTGGTACAACAGCGGCAGCCCCACCTTCTCCACGGACGGAAAGTACCTCGTATTCACATCGGACCGCGACATGAATCCCCAGTACAGCCGCATAGAATGGAACTATTCCTTCCAGGACATGAGCGGCGTGTACATGGCCATGCTGGCCAAGGACACCCCTTCTCCTCTCATTGCCAGTGACCCTTCCGTAAAGCCCCAGGCCGATGAAAAGAAAGCCGACGACCCCAAGAAGAAGAAGGATGGAAAGAAAGATGAACCCAAGGTTGATCCCGATGGCATCGGAGACCGCATAGTGAAACTCCCCGTCAAGGGACGCAACTTCTACTGCGACGGCAAGGCCCTCTGGTACGGCGGCCGCGGCGGCACCCGCCTATTCACCTTCGAGACCGCTGAGGACGAGTCCTGCGGCGACGGTATGATGGATGTCACCCCCGGCGCATCCAAGGCGCTCGTTCGCAAGGGCGGGGACCTGTACGCCGTAAAAATCGGCCCCAAGATGGACGTGAAGCCCAAGGACAAGATTGCCCTGGACCTTGTTACCACCGTAAATTATCAGGAGGAATGGGCCCAGCTCTTTGACGAGATCTGGCGCGCCTTCCGCGACGGCTACTACCTGGAAAACATGCACGGACGTGACTGGAAGGCCATAAAGGACAAGTACTCCGTACTTCTTCCCTACGCCCGCACGCGCCTGGATGTCAACTATTTAATTGGTGAAATGATTGGCGAGCTGGGTACCGGCCACTGCTACGTCACCCCTGGGGAGTACCCCAGGCCGGAGCGCGTGGACATGGGCCTTCTGGGCGCCCGCTTCTCAAAGGTCGATGGCGGCTTCCGCATAGACAAGATAATGGAGGGCGCCACCTACCGTCCGGAGCTCCGTTCCCCGTTTGAAGAGCCCGGCCTGGGCGTAAAGGAGGGCGATGTAATCACTGCCATAGACGGCATCTCCCTTGCCGATGTAGACAACATCTACAAGCTCCTGGTGGGCAAGGCCGGCGTCCTTACGGAACTCACCGTGGGAGGAAAGAAAGTGGTTGTAAAGCCCATTGCCGATGAAGGCCCGCTGGAGCACTACGCTTGGGTGCAGAACAACATCCGCACGGTAGAAAAGCTCTCCGGCGGCAAGGTCGGATACATCTACATCCCGGACATGGGGCCGGAAGGCCTCAGCGAATGGGCCCGCTACTACTATCCCCAGCTGGACAAGGAAGCCCTCATCATAGACGACCGCGCCAACGGCGGCGGAAACATCTCGCCCATGATCATAGAGCGCCTCCAGAGAACCGTCTACCGCATGACCATGCGCCGCGGCTCCGACCGCACGGGAACCACGCCGGAAGGCACCCACACCGGTCCCAAGGTACTCCTTATCAACAAGTACTCGGCTTCTGACGGAGACCTCTTCCCATGGAGCTTCAAGGCAAACAACCTGGGAACAGTCATCGGCACCCGTACCTGGGGCGGCATCGTGGGCATCAGCGGCCCTCTCCCGTACGTTGATGGTACGGACGTCCGCGTCCCATTCTTCACCAACTACGACGCTGCCACAGGCCAGTGGATAGTGGAGAACCACGGCGTAGATCCCGACATCCTCCTGGACAACGACCCCGTCCTCGAGTTCGCCGGCACGGACCAGCAGCTGGAAAAGGCCGTCCAGGTTGCCCTGGAGCAGCTCAAGGACCGCAAACCCCTGCCGGGCATCCCTGCCCCGCGCACATTCAAGGATTTGGGACTGCCGGAGAGCTTTTAATTCTAATTAAAATCTTTTAATATTCGCTGCTTTTTTGTATATTTGCATGATTTGACAATCAAACTATATTCATTATGGTATCTTATAAAGAACTTGGCCTTGTGAACACCCGCGAGATGTTCAAGAAGGCAGTTGACGGCGGTTACGCCATTCCCGCATTCAATTTCAACAACATGGAGCAGCTTCAGGCCATCATCCAGGCAGCTGCAGAGACAAAGTCCCCGGTTATCCTCCAGGTATCCAAGGGCGCCCGTAACTATGCAAACCAGACACTCCTCCGCTACATGGCAGAAGGTGCAGTAGAGTATGCAAAGGAACTGGGCTGGGAGAATCCCCAGATCTGCCTTCACCTGGATCACGGCGACAGCTTCGAAACCTGCAAGAGCTGCGTAGACCTTGGCTTCAGCTCCGTCATGATCGACGCCTCCTCCCTCCCTTACGAGGAGAACATCGCCCTCACCAAGAAGGTTGTTGAGTATGCACACAAGTACGATGTCACCGTAGAGGCAGAGCTCGGTGTCCTCGCCGGTGTCGAGGATGAGGTTTCCGCCGCGGAATCCCACTACACCAAGCCGGAAGAGGTCATCGACTTCGCAACCCGCACCGGATGCGACTCCCTGGCAATCTCCATCGGCACAAGCCACGGCGCATACAAGTTCACCCCGGAGCAGTGCACCCGCGACCCCAAGACCGGAAAGCTGGTACCTCCGCCGCTTGCATTCAACGTCCTTCATGAGATTGAGAAGAAGCTCCCCGGCTTCCCCATCGTCCTCCACGGCTCAAGCTCCGTTCCTCAGGAATACGTAGACATCATCAACGAGCTGGGCGGCAAACTCCCGGATGCAGTAGGTATCCCCGAGGAGCAGCTCCGCGAGGCCTCCAAGAGCGCAGTCTGCAAGATCAACATCGACTCCGACAGCCGTCTTGCAATGACCGCCGCCATCCGCAAGGTCTTCCACGACAAGCCCGGTGAGTTCGATCCTCGTAAATACCTGGGCCCCGCCCGCGACGAGATGAAAAAGCTCTACATCCACAAGATTGTCAACGTCCTTGGCTCCAACGGCAAAGCTTAGCTGTCAACCGGAATGTTTAAAAGGCTGCACCGAAAGTGCAGCCTTTATTTTGTCTAATTGGTCTGGTACAGAAGGAGGTGTCCGGTGCCCACTCCCGTGGGGATTGACCATTTCAGTTTGAAATCCTTGCTGAAGCACCAGAGGGTGCTGTCTCCGGTGAAGGAGGCATCGGCAATATAGATGTCCTCGTTGAGGGGATTGATGTAGATGCAGTAGGGGTACGCAATGCCGGCAAGGTCTGTTCCTGCAAAATGGACGGTCTCTACCTTCATGTCCGCAGCGTTCACTTTGTACAGGCAGTAATCGGTGCCTCCGGTCATTTCTGCGTTGTTGCCCACGGCATAGATGATGCCCTTGCACTCCGTAATCTTGTTTGCATGGACGCCTTCTACAATTTCGGCCTCAAGGGTGGGCGAGAGGGCCACAAGGCTCATGGGTGCCGAGACTGTCTGAACCCAGTTTCCGGAGCCGTCCTGCTCCCAGGAAGATTCTCCATAGGTGGATATCCAGAGCTTGCCGTAGCCTTTCTTTAACATGTTGAGGTTGGTGACAGGCAGTTCTATATCCTTATCCTTCTTGAAAGACCCCTGGTCTATTACGGTGATGCGGTTGTCGTGCTGGAAGTTGTAGCCGCCGCTGTTAGCCACGAAGATTTTTCCGTTCTCTATGGCTACGCCCTCCGGCTGGTAGCCGACGCCGACGACCATGATGTTCTTGGGGTCATTGAGGCTAAACCTGTAGAGTGCGCCTTCTATCTGCTGGCTGCCGCCGTAAACGGCTGCGCCATAGGACGTGACGTAAAGGAAGTGCTCGTCCGCAATGAGGCTTCTGGGGCTGGGAACGCCCAGATCTACTTCAAGCAGGAATGTCTTGGGATTGATGCCGACAACCCTGTTGGATGCGTTGAGGGCAATCCAGATGCGGTTGCCGGCAAATATCATATCGTTACCGGTGTTGCCAAGGCCTTGCTGGTCCTGGGGGTTGGCCTGGCCGTAAATATCGGCATAGTATTTCTGTCCGGAAAAACTCAGGACATCGAGGGTGGAGGCGCCGGGAAAGGCTCCTTCGTTGAGAATGAGGAGTTTGATGTTGGAAGAAACCCCACTGTCACCTACTTTTACATTTGTGCCCGTGAAACCTGACATTTCAGAGGCGTTTTCTACCTTGACGCAGCTAAACAGCATTGCGGCGGCGAAAACCAGCAGTGTAATCTTTTTCATAGTTTCTATTTAATTTGTACAAAGGTACTAATAAAAACGGAAATTCCCGGCATGGGATAGCCTTGAACTATCTGGTATTGCTCATTCAGGATGTTTCGGACGTCGATGGAAACGCCCGGCCTCAGCCTGGAATTGCGAGTGGCGGGACGCCAGGAAAGGGAAGCGTCCCAGGTGGTCCAGGGGGAAAGGCGGTACTCCGGGCGGCTGCTGGCGGCGGTGAGACGCGCAGCAGTGAGGAAGCCCTTCAGGTCTACACGCCATGAGTCCAGCGCGCCATAGAGATTGAAACTGGCACTGTGAAGCGGGATGTAGGGTATCTGAAAGGCTTTTCCGTCCTCCCGTGCCCATTGGAAGGAATAACGCGCTATAATGCCCAGGGCGTTGTTCCAGGAGATATCGGCATGGATTTCGTCGCCCCAGATTGATACCTTGCCAAGATTGTACATGCTCCAGCGGAAAAGACTGCCGTTTGGCACGGCTATGAGCTTATCCGTGACGCGGTTATGGTAAAGCTCCTCGTTGGCGCGCAAGTGCCAGGGGCCGTAGCTGCGGTCCCAGCACCAGCGGGCGCTCATCTGCCAGACCTTTTCCGGAAGAAGGCTCCGGGAGGTGACGTTGGTGTAATACAGGTCGTTGAACGACGGCAGCCTGCAGGAGCGCTTTACCGTGGCCCCGAATTCCCAGTCCCGCCTAGGATGCCAGTTCAGAAGAAGTGCCGGGGACAGGAAGCTGTAGCCGTCGTCCGTGCTCTGGTACTGAAGCGTGGCCGATGCCCTCCAGGGGTCTTTCAGAAGGGCTGCCGATACCGCCGTGAAAAGGGATGTCCTTGAGGCGTCCACCCTGGATTCCAGGGCATCGTGCTGGGCGTCCAGGGCTCCGGAAATGTGCAGCCAGGGCAGCACCTGCCAGCCAAGAGCCGTGGAAACGTAGGTGCTCAGGAGGTCATAGTCCCACTGTGCCGATACGGAAGGGTCCAGCTCCGATATATCCAGATACTTCAGTAAGTCCCTTGAGTACCGGGCCCTGGCCAGAATGCTTACGGTGGGGGAGAGTTCCTGCTCTCCGGAGGCCTGGACGGTAAAGCTCCTGTCGGCCTGGCGGTCCAGGGACATGGGGTACTCCTTGGACTGCTTGTAAACCGGGCCGGGGATGCCGCGTTCGGAGTCGTAGAGACGGGCGGAGAGGTGGTATCGGCCTCCTGTCGGAGTGTACCACAGCCCGCCGGAGGCCTTGAAGGCCTTTATGTCCCCATTTTCCCGGACCATTACGGTGTCGTAGTCTTGCCCTGTAACGTGGAAGGGATAGTTGCCTTGGGAGAAGTCTCCGCCAAGGCGTATGCGGCCGGTGAAAGCGCCTGCAATACGGCCTTCATGGCTTATGGACGGAGAAACAGTTCCAAAAGAGCCGCCACGTAGCCTCATTGATGTCTTTCTGGCCTTTGGAACGGCCGTTGTCATGTGAAGTGAACTGGCGCTGCCGTACTCCCTTGCGCTCTGGAGAAGTTGTGATTTCTGGCCGGTGTAGAGCTCTACTGTTTCAAGGTCTTCCACGTCCAGGCGTCCAAGGTCCGGCTGCATGTTCTGGGCGTTGTCTATGGGCACTCCGTCAAGGAAAATGGCCGTGTGGGCGCTTCCAAGGCTTCTGATGTTCACGGTCTTGAGCCCGCCGGCCCCGCCGTAGTCCCTCAGCTGCACGCCGGAGAAGTCTCTTATTGCCTCAGCCAGGTTCGCGGCCCTTTCCAGCACTTCCCGCGTGGCTTTTTCCACTGGCGGCGATACTCTCCTCTGAGCCCTCACCACCGATGCATCCAGCGTGTCCGGCGCCTGGATAAGAATGGATAATGACAGTAAAGCGGTGAGCAAGGGTTGTCTAGAAGAGTTTGCCGGAAGAGAACTTGGAACGGAGGTCCTGGAGTTCGACTTCGGTGGCGGGACGGTTCAGGGAGGCCTTGCGCTCTGCCTGGAACTGCTCCCTGAGGCGTGCAAACTGGCGTTTGGTGTCAAGTGTGAACTCTCCGCCTTCTATCCAGGCAAAGTATGCTGGCTCAGAGGCCCACACGTCGCGTGCAGTACGGCCCTTGTGCTTGCCAAAGCTGATGACAGCCTCTCCGTTGTCTCCTTCCACCAGGCGGCCGGCGAAGTCTACGTTGCGGGAGCGGGTGCTGAACTTCGAGAGGGATTCTACATCGTTTGAGAGCACTTCCTGCTGGTATTCCGTGGGCTCTTTGTAGCGGTCCAGCTGGCCTTTGAGGACCTCGTAGGTTGCAATGGTATCGGCCTCTGCGGTGTGGGCGTTGTCGAAGTCCCTGCCTCCGCAGTAGAAGCGGTATGCGGCACGGAGGTTCCGGGGCTCAAAGTGGTGGTATATGTTCTGGACGTCCACCATGCGGCAGGAATGAAGGTCTGTCTTGTCTATGCACTCAAGCATTTCCTGCGCCTTGGCGCGGGACTTTTCATCGCCAAGCCTTGTGTTGCAGTATGCGCGAACCCTTTCAATCTCCTCTGCAAGGAGCGGCAGGTCAAACTTTGCGGAGTTGAAGCCGGCAAGGTCACTGCCTTCCAGCCAGCCTATCACTTCCGGCAGCACCTCTATGAATTTGGGGCAGTCAAGAAGGTCCTCGTCCTTTACCCCGTTCACTTCCGACGCCTGCGGATTAATGGGAATCTGCTTGCGGCCTGCATAGTCCCAAGGCTTTATCTTCCAAGTCTTTACGCGAGTCTCCCCACCGGGGAAAACCTTCACGAAACTCAGTTCTATAATACCGTCAGTGGCAATATTAAGCCCCGTGCTCTCTATATCGAAAAAGAGCAGGGGGCGTTCAAGATTAAGCTCCATAGCGTGCTATTGAATCATAATAGGCATTAAGATGCCGCAGACCTTCTCCCTGTCTGCCTCTTCCTCTGCAGGGAGGATGAGGGCGGCGCGACGGGCATCGGCAAACTTTATGACGATGCCGCTGCAGCCCATGTTGGCAAGGATTTCCGTGAGGAAGGTGGACTTGAAGCCGATGGCGAGCTCGTCACCCTGGTAGTCGCAGGAGATCTTCTCGTAGGCGGCGAGGGCAAAGCCAAGGTCCTGGGCGGATACTTCCAGCTGGCCTTCCTTGAGGGTGAGCTTGATGTGGTTGGAGGCCTTGTTGGAGCACACTGCAACGCGCTTTACGGTGTTAAGGAGCAACTGGCGGTCTATGCGCAGGACATTGGAGTTGGCGGTGGGGATGACGTCCCTGTACTTGGGGTACTTGCCCACAACCAGGCGGCATACCATCGTTGTGGCCCCGAAGGTGAACTGGGCGGAGGCGCCGTCGAAGAGGATATCGACATTCTCCACATCCTTGCCGATGATGGAGCGGAGCACCGAAGCGGGCTTCTTGTGCAGGATGAAGGAGGCCTTTTCAGCAGCCTCCACGTCCTTGGTGGTGTAGCAGATTAGCTTGTGTGAATCGCTTGCCACAAGGGTGGTGGTGCCGGGCTCGATATCGAAGAAGATACCGTTCATGGCGGGACGGATTTCATCGTCCGCGGTGGCGTATACCGTGCCCTGGATGCCGTCTACCAGGCTTTCTGCAGGGAAAACCACTTTCTGGGCGTCTGCGTCCGGGGTCTTTATTTCCGGGTAATCATCGGCCGGGAAGTAGGGGAGGTCCGACTTACCGCTGGCCCAGCTGCACTCGAAGGAGGTGTCCGATGTTGTCCTGATGCCGATGGGCTGGTCCGGAATCTCCTTCAGAAGGTCTGTCATGTGGCGGGCGGGAACGGCAATTGCGCCGTCTTCCTCCGCGCCCTCTGCCTCCAGGGAGGTCATGAGGGTGAGCTCGGAGTCCGATGCCGTGATCTTGAGTACGTTGCCTTTCAGGACGAACAGGAAGTTCTCCAGTATGGGAAGGGGAGACTTTGAAGGGATTGCCTTGGAAACGTCCGTGAGGGCCTTCAGGAGATTGGTGCTGGAAATGGTCAGTTTCATATCTGTATCTTTTTATTTTTCTTTCTGTCGCGTCAGTTCACAAATATAATGAAAATATTCCGAAATACCGCTCCTTCCAGAGGATTCATTACCACTTCTCGTAGTGGATGTTCTCCGGCTTCCATTTGTCTTTGGGTTTGTCGTTTCCGGCGGGGTAGCCAACGGGGACTATGCAGTAGGGCTTCACGTTGTCCGGAAGGCCCAGGGCCTCGATTGCGGGGCTCATGCGCTCATCGTACGGATAGCAGGCGGTCCACACGGCGCCAAGGCCTATGGCTTCCACGGCAAGAAGAAGATTCTCCGTGGCGGCGGCGCAGTCGGCCGTCCAGTTGTTGTTGGTGCCGCCAATCTTGTTGGTGGTTTTACCGCAAACCACAATTACCACAGGGGCCTTTGCAATCATCTTGTTAAAGCCCGAGGCCAGCTTGTCCTTGGTGCCCTGTTCACGAACCACTACAAATCGCCAGGGCTGGGCGTTCATACCGGAGGGCGCAGCCATCGCGGCTTTGAGAATTGTTTCCACCTGCTCCTGGGAAACGGGCTGGTCTGTATATGAACGGACGCTCTTTCTTGAGAAAATGTTGTCCAGTGCGCCCTGACCGCGCTCCTGGCCCAATGCTGTTACGGATACCATTGCAATCAGCGTTACGAGTGTGAGTTTGAGAAGTTTCATTATTGCTCCATTTTTGATTTCATCGAGTAGTAGGTGGGACGGGAACCGAATCCGGCGGCGTCGATGGCCTCTCCAAGGGTGGCGTCCGGGTTGTCCTTGAGGTAGGAGTCCACGTAGGCAAGGCGCAGGCGGTTGACGTAGTTCACAAAGCCTCCCAGTTCGCTTTTCACAAGGCCCGATATGTACGTGCGGCTGTACCCCGTGCGGTCCGCCACGTCCTGCAGGGTAAGGTGCGGGTCCAGGAACGCCTCCTGGCTTTCCACCACGGTCTTGACGGCCGATAATATCTCCTCCTGCTTTTTCTTTGGAATACTGCGCTGACGCACCTGCTCCGGGGACTCCTGTGATGGCTCCGCCACCTCTCTGTTCCGGTTGGGATGCAGGGCGGTTATGACAAACAATACGCAGGAGAACGATATCAGAAGCTGTATCACTGCCAGCACCGAAGGGCTGTCAAGGAGAGCTCCCGTCCAGCAGAGCGCGGTATTCAGAATAATCATTACAAGCCAGCGGCGTGCCTGGGTTACCGGGAAGTCTGCCGGGTTGGAGAAGTCGTCAGGGTCATAACGGCTTGCCCACACCCACACTACGGCAATGGCGGTAAAGCATACCGCGGTTATAAGGAGTCCCAGTATATTCACCGTGAACAGGCTGACCCGGTAAAGGCTTGTCTGCTCCTCGGGAATAATGGCCACAACCAGGGTGAACAGCAGTGCCAGCACTACCGGCGTGCCGGCAATAATTACCGGTGACAGCCACTTTTTCCACTGCATCACGCTCCCGAAGTAGGAGAAAAGGATAATCACAAAGTGATAGAGAGTCACGGGCAGGAAATACATCCTTGCCAACATCCACGCATCAGTACTTGCCGGATTCAGCACATAGGGAATAAGGCACAGCGAGCTCAGCCACGCGGCGGTCACAAAAGGCCTCCCGGGGTAGTAGTACTGTGGATTTCTGTTGTATGGCCTGCACATGTGAAACCACCTCACGGCCGCCACCACAAGGCATGTTGTCACGTACACCGCCGCCGCCAGTCCGCAAAGATATGTGGTTGATGCTCCCATTGTCTTAAACATACAAATATACAACTATTTTCCGTCATCCCCTCCAATCTTTCGTCATCCCCTTCAATCTTTCGTCATCCCCGACCTGATCGGGGATCTTGTCCACGGAAACGGGGTGTTTTGGTGGACAAGTTGGCGATTTCCCGGGTTTGTCCACGGAAATGGGGTGTTTTGGTGGACAAGTTGGCGATTTCCCGGGTTTGTCCACGGAAACGGGGTGTTTTGGTGGACAAGTTGGGGTTTTGATAAGGTTTTTGAACGGAGGTTTACAAGGTGTGAACGGAGATTTACAAGGTTGTCGTGCGTGGAGAGTATATTTGTAGCAAAGAATTATACTATGGATTGGCAGAACATACTTATGATGGGCGTAGCCTTGGCACTTATTCTTATCTGGGTGCCCATACTGCTCTTTTCCGTCCGCAAGACCCTGCGGAAAGAGTCGAATAATAACAAAACTACAAGATAAATATGGAGAACGTGAGAAAACGGCAGTACCAGGCTCCGGAAGTGGAGCTTGTTCAGCTGCAGTCAGGTCCTTTTATGCAGATTCCCGGATCCAAAACTGGATACGAAGATGCCATTGAATTGTAAGGAGGACAGAACCATGAAAGCAAGACTCTTTATCATCCCCGTAATCCTTCTGGCGGCATCATGCCAGTTGGAGACAGTGGACCCGGACTATGTGGAAGAAGTTCCGGAAGCAGCTGTGGCAGACAGCGTTTTCACTCTTACCGTCCAGGCCGGCAAGGGAGAGCCGGACACCAAAGCCCTGGACCTTGTGAACGACGGCAAAACCCTCAACTTCTACTGGAAGGATACTGAGGTCGTGAAAGTGTACAAGGACGGCTTCCTGGTGGGTTCACTGGCCGTTACCCCCGGTGAAGGCGAGAAACCTACATCGGCCACCCTGGGCGGCGATATCACCGTTGCAGGCCTTGCCCAGGGCGACCAGCTTACCCTGGTGTTTCCCCGGGAAGACTGGGATTACACCGGCCAGGCGGGCACCCTGGAATCCATAGAGGCGGGTTACGACTACGCCACGGCCACGGTGACCATCAGCGCCATCATCGGCAACCAGGTCACCGCCACGGCGGCGTCGTTCGCAAACCAGCAGAGCGTATACCGCTTCGGGTTCAAGGACGGCGAAACTTACATCGACCCCAAGAGTTTCTCCATTTCAGCTTCCGGCGGCAAAATAGTGCAGAGCATGAGCTACTCCGGCGGCTGGACGCCTGCCTTCGGGGACATTACCGTTACTCCCGCCTCGGCGGCCGGAGACCACTTCTACTATGTTTCCCTGCAGAACCAGACTACGGCCAATGATACCTACAATTTTGTCATCACCGGCTCTGACGATGCCCTCTACCTTGCCTCCAAGGCCATCCCGGCCTCAGTGCTGGACGTCCCCGGCAAGTTTATCAGCGCCAAGAGCGTGAGTGCCACCAAGCCCAGCTTCGCACCCGCGAGCGGCAACATCGACGACCCTCAAAACGTGTTCTAAACAGCCTCATTCCGTCATGCCCGGCTTGACCGGGCATCTAAAAGAAAGCAAGATGAAAAACAAGATATTAGCAGCACTCATCGCCATCCTGGCCTTCGGGCAGGGCGCCTGGGCGGCAGAGAATGGATGGGAAATCACCACCAGCACCAGCGGCAGCGTTACCACATTTACCATTACCCGCACCAACACGGCGGTAGCCGAGACCGTGAAGTACCGCTTTGTTAACCTTAGCGCCTTCGCCGGACAGCACTACAACGTGACCAAGGTGAATGGGGCAAACTCCAACGCCCTGACCGGCGAATTCACATTTGCTGCCGGCGACGCCACCAGCAGGACCATACAGGTGACGGAGCAGGGAGCCAGCACCAGCGCCTACAATTACCAGATCGGCACTTCCCGCAGTTACAAACTGGAACTCACCGACGCCGGTGGTTTTTATCTGACCAAAAACCAACGCAGTTTCACTACCGGTACCAGCGTAACCGGTAGCGGAGTGTTCGACATCAAGGACGTGACCATCCAGTCTTCAGAATATACGGCTAATGACGATGGCTACGATGTAAACGGCTATAAAAGCGTCAGCGCCAGCAGTTACTGCACCACCGGTACGCAGGCCTATCTTGGCTTCCTTAATTCCCAGTTACGAATGACACTGAGCTTCGATGCCAAGGAGAACGACGACGCATACGAATACTTGCAACTACTGGTTGATAACACCAGCACCTGCGATAACCGATCAGGTGTCAGCAATGGCAACCCTGGGAACATAAGCCTTTCCAAATATATGGCTGGCTTCGAGATGAATAAGGGAGCCAAAGATGCTACCTACAGAAGCTACACATTCCCTATTCTTGACGTGGCCAACAATGGCTCGGCCACCAATCCATGGGGTTACGGCACAGATTGGCCCCTTTCTATGCAAAAGTTCAACGGCAGTCGCGCCACCGACGGACGCATCATCATTCCCACCGACTTCTCTACTCTTGTGCTCCGTCTGAATGCCAGTGGCGGCAGCGGCAGCGACGAATGGGCGGTGAAGAATGTCAAGGCCCATATCCAGGCCATAGACGAAACCGCTCCCACTATGCAGGTGGTCTCCGTGGCTCCCGGCTATCACGCCAAAGGCAACACGGTTTATGTGAGCGTGGCCTTCAGTGAGATCGTTACCACCAGTTCCGCCAAGCTGACCAGTAGCTGGGGGGATCTTTCGTATGTGGCGGGTAGCAGCACCAACGTACTCACATTCAGTCGTACCATTCCGGAAAGCGCATCCGGCGCCCTCAGCATCACGGGCTATTCCGGCATCGCAGACCTGGCGGGAAATGCCCCGCCTTCTTTCACCGAGAGCAACCTCAGTTCGCTGGATGCCGACTATGTTTACACCATCAGCTATGACCTTGACGGCGGCAGCGTTGCTACGGAGAACTACGCTAATTATACCTACGAGACAGCTGCCTTTACGCTGAATAATCCAATCAAACCAGGCTACTCCTTTGACGGCTGGACGGGCAGCAACGGCAGCACTCCTAGCACTACCGTCACCATTGCCAACCACTCTCATGGAAACAGGACCTATACCGCGAACTGGGTTCCCCTTTGGGGACAGGATGACAACGCTGACGGCTCTCAGGCTCATCCCTACATCATCTCATCTATCGACGGCCTGAACATGTTGGCCAAAGTTACCAATGGCACTGATGGATTCACTGCCAATTCCTCGAATGGAGTTTTCTATAGACTCGACAGCAACCTTGATCTGGGCGGAAACGGTTTCGATGGAATAGGATTCTCGAATGGCTATTATTTCAATGGAACTTTCGACGGTAACGGCAAGACAATCAGCAATTTTGTAATCAACAAACCGGGTGTATCCAGAGTCGGAATCTTCGGTAATTGTACGCTCGGCACTGTAAAGAATCTCATTGTTGATAATGCCGTTGTTACAGGTGGTGAATATGTTGGAATAATTGTGGGTACATCTTATGATGGTACCTTTACTAATTGTTTGGTTTTCAACAGTAGCATTACTTGCGATAATGATGGGGGAGTTATATATGGAAACTTATCATCATATATGAAGGTTTCCGGCTGCCATTATGCCAACTGCACCGTCAATAACACTCCCGCCAGCGATATGTTCCTTCTGACCTTGGGCAACGGTATTACCGCAAGCGGCGAGACCGTGGTTCACGGCACCGACACATACGGCGTTGCCGGAACCACATTTACGCTTAGCATAGCCGACAATGTATCCGCAGGATACGAAGTTGTTTATAGCGTCAACGGCACTCCAATAGCCGGGAATACCTTCACTATGCCTGAGGAGGATTCCAACGTATCCGCTGTAATTACTGCCATCCCCTGGGCCGGCAGTGGCACCGAGGCCGACCCCTGGCAGATACAGTATCCTAGCCAGCTGGACCTGCTGGCCAAAATGGTTAACGGCACTGACGGCTACACCGCCAACGATTTCAACGGACAGTTCTTCAAACTGGCCAATGATATCACCTATGCCCACACTACCGACTGGGACGATGCAAATAGCACCGAGAATAACTACACACCTATCGGAGCAGTTGTAAATAATGTAATTAAACCATTCTATGGCACTTTTGACGGTTGCGGACACGTCATAAGTGGCATACGGATCTTTTCATCTACCAGTAGAACAGGCCTTTTTGGACGTATTAGAGAAGGAGGAACGGTGAAAAATCTCACACTCACCGATGCCCGCATCTCTTCTAGCAAATCTTATGTCGGCGGTATTGTGGGCGATAGCGATGGCACAATACAGAACTGCCACGTCACCTCTACTGTTGCCATTTTTGCCATGGGTAACGGTTGTGACACTTACGGCGGTATCGTAGGGGAAAACTGGTCAGAAACCTCTGCCATTATTGACTGCACCAGCGCTGCCACACTCGACAATAAGGGTTATACGGGATGCGATGAGTACGGCGGTATAGTTGGGACCAACAATGGTACTGTTCAGAATTGCCTCGCCGTGGGCGTCTCCGTTCCCTCTGTTAATAGCCGCTACGGCGCAATTATAGGCTGGAATAGTAATACCCTCACCGCCAACTATTATCGGAACTGCACCGTTGGCGCTACTGTCAATGCCACCAACGTGGGCGTAGGCAATGGTAGCGGCGCACCAGCCGACCAGGACGGCGCCCGCAGCGTCCACGAACTCGCCCTGCCGACGGGTGTCACCGCAACGGGTGAGAGCGTAGAAATCACCAGCAGCACCTACTTTGCCGCAGGCACTACCGTCACCCTGAGCTACAGCAACCTCCCGGACGGCGGAAGCGTCATGTACCAGGTAAACGGAACCGCCATCGACGGCAACAGTTTCAACATGCCGGCCCAGGATGTCACCATTACAGCCCAGCTCTCGAGCACTGTCAGTTACATCGACGCCGACGGTACAGAAAAGAGTGCGACGGCCATGCCCATCACCGAATCGCAAACCGAATATGGTACCGTGGGAGAAACCAACTGGTATGTCGTCAGCGGTGAGGTCAACCTCAGTAAATTGAGCTTCCGGGACGATGAAACCCTCCTCATCCTGGAGGACGGCGCAAGGCTTACCATATACTACAACGAACAACTTACCAACGGGGCCTTAGAAGCTGCCGGCAATATCACCATCTACGGTCAGAGCAATGGCACAGGGCAACTTATTGCTGAATCTGCTCCGTCTGGTTATTCAGTTGGCATACAAACCAAAACCATCATCATTAACAGCGGTAACATAATCGTCACGGCTATGAAGTATGGCATCTACACCAGTGATAGCAGTATCACCATCAACGGTGGCAGCGTGACGGCCACCGGATTCGACGCCAATGGCAGTGGCCTCTACTCCAATAGCGGTATAACCATCAATGGTGGTAATGTGAATTCGATCGGCACTGACGGGGGCAATGGCATCTTCGCCGGCGGCAATGGCATCTTCGCCGGCGGCAGTATCGTCATCAACGGAGGCAGTGTCAAAACAAGTGTTTCTAGAGGCATCTACGGACGCAACATTACCATCACCGACGGTGACGTCGAAGCCAGCGGCACATCTTATGGCATCTACGCCAACGGCGGCAATATTACCATCGATGGCGGTAACGTCGAAGCCATCAGCACAGGGGAAATTGGTCGTGGCATTTACGCCCAAGCGAGCGGTGGCAGCGGTGGCAAAATCACCATCTCTGGCGGCATTGTCGAGGCAAATGGTGGTTATTGTGGTATCTACGGCAGTCCAATTCAACTTGCCGGCGGTACGGTAACGGCAAGTAAATACTACGGAGGCACGGTCAGCATCAAATCTGGCCTCAAATACACCGACGGCACTACCACCTACACCGGCAGTCTGAACCCCGACCAGAGAACCGCCATCGCCGGCAAGACGATGACGCCGTACGTGGCTCCTTCGCCCAACCTGACGCTGGTGCAGGGCACCAAGGACGGCGTCACCGCGTACTGGGGCACGTTCTACGACAGCGGATCCGGCTACACCCTCCCTGCGGGCGCCGCGGCCTACACCATGGACGCGGATTATCACCTCTACCGTCTGGGAACCGACGGCAGCGTCATTCCCAAGGCCACGGCAGTAGTCATCATGGCAGATCAAGCCACCATCTCCCTTACCACTTCGAATGATGCCCAGGCCACGGACAACGCCCCCGGCGGCAACATCCTCGTGGGCCGGGACGTGGCCACTGTGATTGACGGGATTTACGTCCTCGGCGTGAACGCTTCCGGAGCGGTGGGCTTCTATCCGCTCTCCGGCATTGCCCTTCCCGCCAACAAGGCCGGATATGTGCCCAAGGTTGGCGGCCTGCACATTGTTATCTCGAATGAAGAACGCACCTGGACGCTGACGCCCAGTAGTAATCCGTAGCCAATCCACTTGAACCAATAAGAAAGCCCCGGCAGACTCTTTCTGTCGGGGCTGAGTATGCCGGGTGGGCGGAGTCCACGCTCAACTTCGCCGCTTTCTTGTTATCTCTTCTTCCTTATACCTCTTGAAATCTTCTTCCGTGATATTCTTCAACATATACTTGCAAATTTCATCCTCCGAAGGTAGTTGAAGGCGATATTTGCTGACAAAAAGGTTCTGTGAAAGCCCCTCGATTGCGTACTGAACTGTAGTCTCCCCGTAGTCAGTGCAAAGCAATATGCCGATGGGCGGATTGTCATCCTGCTGCATTACCTCATGCTTGTAGTAGTTCATGTATAGGTTTAGTTGGGAGGCATACTCATGGCGGAAGCGGTCTATTTTAAGGTCGATGATAACGTGACACTTCAGGATGCGATGGTAGAAGATAAGGTCGGCCTTGAAATAGTCCTGGTCGATAAGGATGCGTTTCTGGCGGTATTCGAAGCAGAAGCCGCGGCCCATCTCCAGCAGAAATCGCTGCAAGTTGTTGAGGATGGCCGTTTCCAGTCTGGTTTCCGTATTGTCTTCATACGGTTGTATTCCCAGGAACTCAAGCGTGACGGGATTGTGAATAATCTCACTCGGCGTCATCTGTTGTGCGTTCTTGGCAGTTAGCCGTTGCAGGGCTTTTTTGTCCTTCGACATCCCCATGCGCTCGTAGAATTGAGAAGAGACCTGGCGGTCGAGTTCTGTTACTGTCCAACAACCACGTATAGTCTCTTGTTCGTAAAAAGCGCGTTGCAATGGGTCTTTCAGATTGGCCAGAAGTACCAAGTGAGTAGCAGAAAGCCTATAAAAGAGTCTATCAGCCGGTGTCTGCCATTCTTCCGTGGCGAATTCGGCGGTTGGTAACCGCAATTTTTCATTTGTCAGTAGGCCAACGGAGTGCAATTTTGCGGTCGGTAACCGCAAAATCTCATTTTGCACGTTCTTGAAGACATATTCTGCAACGACAGAGCCAAGCTGAGGGTAAACCTGATAGGTGAGGCGATACTCATATAAACGACGTTCACCCAAGCCCCGTCTATTAAGGTTATTTGCCAGTTGTTTCAGTAGTTTCTCACCATACTTGGCACGGTCTTCTCCGTGCTGTTCAAACTCAACAATGTAGTACCCCACCAGCCAGTTGCGGGCCGTTATAGAAAGGTTTACGGCGTGCGCGGCCTGAGCCTGCAGCGTATCCTGAATCAGGTTGATCCGACCTATCAGTGTTTCAAAGGTTATGTTTTCACTCGGGGTGATATCATCTTCATACGGAGCGATGGGTATCTCGGACAAGTCTGGCTCCTCAATATACCCAACAAGCATCTCGAACGGTACATCCATTACTGTGGCTGCCTTATAGATGGTCTCCAGGTTCTTGGTCTTGAACAGCGCCTTCACATTCTGTTTTCTGATGCCCATCTGCCTGGCGAACTCACTTTTGCTCATTCCTATCCTTTTCAGTAATGCTTCCCCTTTTGCTTCAAAATAAATCTGGTTCATACTCTTTTTTTCAAAGGTAATATGTAATTATTACTTACGCAAGCGATAATGATGGGGTAAGCGGGATTCTTGTAAACAGTGGCACAGGATTTGAGTAATATCCCGCCGGAAAAAACGTAAAACCTAAAGATATGAAAAAAGGAATCCTGACTGTACTTCTTTCAGTGGTTGCCGGCGGATTAACCGCTTACGGCGTAGTAAAAGCCACTCAGCCTGCACCGCAGCAGATTGTAACGACGGACGCTACGGGCGCTCCGGTCGAATATAGGACTGTCAATTTGGCAGAAACAGATTATCCGGACTTTACATACGCGGCAGAGAGTGCCGTCGAGGCGGTTGTGTACGTGGAGGTAACCGTACAGCGCCGCCAGCAGTACCAGAACATAGACCCGTTCTTCCGCTTCTTCTTCGGCGATGAATATGCCATGCCACAGCAGCGTGAGGCAAAGGGCAGCGGCAGCGGCGTAATCATCCGCCCGGACGGCTACATCGTCACCAACAACCACGTTGTGGACGGTGCCAGCAAGATCCAGGTCACCCTTAACAACAACCAGCAGTACGACGCCACCGTGGTGGGCACTGACCCCGCTACGGACGTTGCTATTATAAAGGTAGATGCCAACAACCTGCCCACCATTCCCATGGGAGACTCTGACAAGCTCCGCCTTGGAGAGTGGGTGCTGGCGATAGGCTCGCCCCTTGGCGTGCAGCTTCGTTCCACCATCACCGCGGGCATAGTATCGGCAAAGGGACGTTCCATGCCGGACGGAAGCGGAGAGTTCAAGATAGAGTCCTTCATCCAGACCGATGCCGCAGTCAACCCCGGCAACTCCGGAGGCGCCCTGGTCAACAAGAAAGGTGAGCTGGTGGGTATCAATACCGCCATCGTATCCCAGACCGGCTCCTACAGCGGATACTCCTTCGCCGTGCCGGTGAACATCGTCAAGAGAGTGGTGGACGACCTCATAGACTACGGCTCCGTCAAGCGCGCAATGCTGGGCATTTCCATGGGCACCGTAGACAAGAAGATTGCCGACGAAATGAAACTTTCCTCCGTCTCCGGCGTATATATATACGAGGTTTCGAAAGGAAGCGCCGCGGAGAAAGCCGGCCTCAGGAAGGACGATGTAATCATAGCCATTGACGGACAGAAGATTACGGATGCATCCTCGGTCCAGGCCAAGGTTTCCGGGTACCACCCGGGAGACACCGCAGACATAGCTTACGTCCGTGATGGGAAAACTTCCCATGTGACCGTCGTCTTCCAGGCGGCATCCTCCACCAACGGGGAAGTGGGCCTGGATGGCACAACGGAGTTCTACGGAGCAAAGCTCAAGGCTGCAGATCCTCAGGCACTGAAAGCCCTCGGGCTCAAGGCCGGAGTGGAGATAGTCTCCCTTGGAAGCGGCAAGATGGCCGATGCCGGAGCACGTGAGGGCGGCATAATAGCCTACGTGAACGGCAAGAGCGTTTCGAAACCCGAGGAAGTAGTGGCCCTTGCCAAGAAGGCAGACCGCGCAATCTACGTCGAAGGCGTAGACAAGAGCGGGAGGAGCTTCTACTTTGGCTTTGGAAAGTAGAAACTAATTTACATACATGAGGCAACTTAAGATTACCAAGTCCATCACCAACCGCGAGAGCGCGTCCCTGGACAAGTACCTGCAGGAGATCGGCCGTGAAGAACTGGTCACTCCGGACGAGGAAGTAGAACTGGCTCAGAGAATCCGTAAAGGAGACCAGGAAGCCCTTGAAAAACTCACCCGCGCAAACCTGCGTTTTGTGGTTTCCGTGGCAAAACAGTACCAGAACCAGGGCCTCAGCCTCCCGGACCTCATCAACGAGGGCAACCTTGGCCTTATCAAGGCTGCAGAGAAGTTCGATGAGACACGCGGTTTCAAGTTCATCTCCTACGCCGTCTGGTGGATCCGCCAGAGCATCCTCCAGGCCCTTGCAGAGCAGAGCCGCATAGTGCGCCTGCCCCTGAACCAGGTGGGTTCCCTGAACAAGATAAACAAGGCCCTCTCAAAGTTCGAGCAGGAGAACGAGCGCCAGCCCTCCAACGAGGAGCTCTCGGAGATGATAGACGTCCCCAAGGACAAGATTTCCGATACCCTTCGCGTCAGCGGCCGTCACGTCAGCGTGGACGCCCCGTTTGTGGAAGGGGAGGACAACAGCCTCCTGGACGTCCTGCCCAATGACGATTCCCCGTCGGCAGACCGCGGCCTGGTTAACGAGAGCCTCAACACGGAGATTGAGCGTGCCCTCTCCACTCTCACGGACCGTGAGAGGGAAATCATCAAGAGCTTCTTCGGCATCGGCTGCCAGGAAATGACCCTTGAAGAGATCGGGGAGCGCTTCGGCCTCACCCGTGAGCGTGTGCGCCAGATCAAGGAGAAGGCCATCCGCCGCCTCAAGAGCCCGTCCCGCAGTAAACTTCTTAAGAGCTACCTGGGATGACGCCGGAAGTATTCATTCAGAAGAAGGCCGCAGAGGCCATCAAGGCAATCTATGGAACTGAAGTGGCGGAAACGTCACTTCAGGTTTCTGTTACCCGCAAGGAGTTCGAGGGCGACTACACCCTTGTTACTTTCCCCCTGCTGAAGATTACCCGCCAGGCCCCGGACGTGACCGGAAACGCCATCGGCGAGTGGCTTGTGGCAAATGTGCCGGAGATATCGGCCTTCAACAGCGTGAAGGGTTTCCTGAACCTTTCCTTCAGCTCCGTGTACTGGAACGAGGCCCTTTCCGATATTGCCTCCTCCGGCGCCACCGGCCAGCTTCCCTCTACGGGAAAGCGCATAATGGTGGAGTTCTCAAGCCCCAATACCAACAAGCCCCTCCACCTTGGGCACATCCGCAACAACCTCCTGGGAGACAGCGTGTCGCGTATCCTGAAGGCCTGCGGAAACGACGTCATCAAGGCTACGCTGGTGAACGACCGCGGCGTGCACATCTGCAAGAGCATGTATGCCTGGCAGAAGCTCTTTGACGGCGCCACCCCGGAAAGCACCGGCAAGAAGGGAGACCACCTGGTAGGGGACTGCTACGTAGCCTACGCCAAGATGGAAAAGGAGCACCCCGAGGTCCTGGACGATGTCCACAAGATGCTCGTGAAGTGGGAAGAGGGAGACCCCGAGGTCCGCGCCCTCTGGACCATGATGAACGGCTGGGTGTTCGCCGGATTTGACCAGACATACAAGGCTCTGGGAATATCCTTCGACAAGGTGGACTACGAGCACGATACGTATCTGCTGGGCAAGGAGCTGGTTCAGAAAGGCCTTGACATGGGCGTCCTTGTGCGTGACCCGGACGGCAGCGTCTGGTGCGACCTCACCGCCGACGGCCTGGACCGCAAGCTGGTCCTCAGGGGAGACGGCACATCGGTCTACATTACCCAGGACCTGGGCACGGCAGAGCGTCGTTTTGCCCAATACAACCTGGACTCGCATGTGTATGTGGTTGGTAACGAGCAGGACTACCACTTCCAGGTCCTCAAGCTCATCCTCGGCAAACTTGGCTTTGACTGGGCCTCCCGCATCTACCATCTCTCTTACGGCATGGTAGAGCTCCCCGAGGGCAAGATGAAATCCCGCGAGGGCACGGTTGTGGATGCCGATGACCTTATCCAGAGCATGTACGAGGAAGCAAAGAAGACTTCCGAGGAAAGCGGCAAGCTGGCGGATCTGAGTGATTCTGAGAAGGAGCGTCTCTATCACATGATAGGCCTTGGCGCCCTCAAATACTTCATTATCAAGGTGGACCCCAAGAAGACCATGCTTTTCAATCCCAAGGAGAGCATAGACTTCAACGGCAACACTGGCCCGTTCATCCAGTACACCCACGCCAGGATTTGTTCTATCTTGAGGAAGGCCACCGTGGCGTACGGCGCTGCCGATGCCATGGGCTGCGAGCCCTCCGCCAAGGAAGTACGTCTTGTGAAGCTCCTGGGCCTGTTCCCCGGCAAGGTTGCCGAGGCCGGCGCCGCCCTCAGCCCCGCCGTCATAGCCAACTACGCCTACGACCTTGCCAAGGAGTTCAACCAGTACTACCACGACACCCCCATCCTCAAGGAGTCCGATGAGGCCGTTCTAAGGTACAGGCTGCTTCTCATCGACACCCTTGCCCGCACCCTTCGCAGCGCCATGGGTCTCCTTGGCATCGAACTCCCGGAAAGGATGTAGTAACCGCGTCATCCCCGGATACCCTACGTCATCCCCGGATACCCTACGTCATCCCCGGCTACCCTACGTCATCCCCGGCTACGACCGGGGATCTCTGTTTGACGTGCGTCAACTCCTGTTTTCAGGACGATACATGACACCTTCCATAGCAATTGTTGTAAATAGCTGATAATAAGGTGGTTATAATTTGACACATGGAAGGTCCCTTTTTTTTTCGGGGGACCTTCCATCTTACCATTTGTAACATGCTGTAAGTCAGACGCTTACAAAACCGCACATGGAAGGTGTCCCGTGCATTCACCATCCACCTCCTTCCTCTCCTCGTCCTCTCCTCTTCCTCTTCCTC
>JAFRPW010000041.1 GCA_017428945.1 Bacteroidales bacterium
TGCAGTCGCGTACATAGGCAACGAAAATGGGCTTTTCCCACACTACACCCATCGTCCCCCATCCTATGGTCATTGAATTGATCTTGTCGCCAACTGTAATCGGTAATTTTGTTCCCCAGATATCGGAACTTTGAGAATCCCCGGAAATCGGCAATGCGATTCCCGTTTTTCGGAAACGTGATTCCCCAGTCTGGTATGTGGAAAAAAGTTTAACCAAAAGAGTGTATTTTAGTAGAATGAAAAGGTTATCTCATACTAAAACACACTCTGAAGATGAATCGAACGATTATTATGGTTCAACTCTGGGACAAAGTTAAAACTTTGCATTCTGAAAAGCTAACGGTTGCGCAAATTTCTCGCATCCTTGGCATTGACAGAAAGACGGTGCGCCGGTACCGTGACATGAGCCAGGAGCAGATTGGTGCCCTGGTGGACCGTGAGGTCAAGCGGCGGCTCTGCAAACTGGAGCCCTACCGGGACTTCGTGGTTAACCTCCTGAAAGAGAAGCCAATGCTCTCTTCCCCACAGGTGCATGATCGCCTGCTTGAACACTATCCGTCCTTTCCGGACGTATCACCGCGAACAGTGTACTCCTTTGTACAACGCATCAGGACAGAGGAAGACATCCCGCTGGCGCATGAGTCCTTCCGCGAGTTCGCCCGCGTAGAACAGCTCCCATACGGGAAGCAGGCACAGGTGGACTTTGGTGAGATGTTCCTTGAGAACACCCACAACGGCCACACCAAAGTGTACTTCATGCTGATGGTGCTTCGCCGCTCATGCTACAAGTACGCTTGGTTCCAGTCCTACCCGTTCACGGCAGAAACGGCCGTATATGCCCACCACATGGCGTTCCGCTACTTTGGCGGCGTACCTGAGGAGGTGGTGTATGACCAGGATGTCAAGTTCCTGGTGGACGAGAACTATGGCAAATACCATCTGACTGCAGCACTGGAAGCCTACGTGCTTGAGGTAGGCTACAAACCTGTGTTCATGATGGCCCGTGACCCGCAGTCTAAGGGACTGGCCGAGGTGTATGTGCGGTATGTCAAACACAACTTCCTCTCCGGCAGGACCTATGTCAATGACGAGGTACTGAACGACGAGTTCTTGGGCTGGCTGGAGCGTACCGGCAACCAGAACCGTCACAGCGTATACCGCTTCGTGCCTTCCGTTGAGTTCGCCATTGAGAAGGAGCACCTTACGCCATACAGGGCGAATGTAAAGGGCCCAGATATGTACTCCCGCTCTTATATTGTGAAGCAGGACAACACCATATCGTATAAGGGCAACACGTACTCCGTGCCGTTGGGCACTTACCAGCACAAGGGCAGCCGTGTGTTGGTGGTGATGAACGAGGCGGAGCAGCAGATAGAGATTTACAGCGAGGATCCCTGTAAGCTGATTGCCTGGCACGATGTGGTGACTGACCGCAAAGGCGAGGTTATCACAAAGCCAGAGCATCGCAAGCGGGAGCCTTCCAAGGCCATGCTGGCAGCAGAGACTGAACTGCGTCAGCTGCTGACTCAATACGGTGATGAGCACTGCACGAACCGCTATCTGGAGCGCATCTATAACGCCGGACCGCGCTACTACCGCAAGGCTGTCATGGGTATCCTGCATGAACTGCGCAAGATTGCAGACTGGCCCATGATGATAGAAAACGTCATCCAGAACGCACAGGAAATCCCCATCCTGAATCCCAATGAACTGGCAGAGTTCATTGAGGAGTGGTCAATGGCCGGAGATCCACCTCCGGAGAACAACATCATCCTCCCTGGAGGTCTTACCGCACAGGATGTAACCCCTGCAAAACGGAGCATCTCCGACTATGGAAAGTTCTTTGAAGACAATGACTTGCCCTTCTGACAGCCATGACAACGGAATCACGTATCAATGAGCTCCTGAAGTATGCGAACAGTCTTCAGTTGAGCTATCTGGCAGCTCACTTCCCAGAGATCCTGCATCAAGCACAGGTGGAGAATCCAACCTATCTGGAATACAGCATAAACACGCTGAAAACCGAAGTAGATGTCCGCAAGGAGCGGGAAATCATACGCCGCATCAAGCGGGCACATCTTCCACGCAACTGCGACCTGGACAGGTTTGACTTCACCCACGGATCCGGCATGACCAAGCACCGGCTGGGACAGCTCCGTGAACTGCTGTGGGTGGACCAGGCATATAACATCATACTGATGGGCCCCAGCGGCACCGGGAAGACCTATATAGCTGCAGGTCTCATCTACGATGCCGTAATGAGCCGCAGGAATGCCATGTTCGGGACCATGGAGGAGTATGTCCGCATCCTCAGGACAAAGGACACGCTTCCCAAGTCCATGTCTGCATACAACCGCATCCTGCGCTGTAACCTCCTGTGCATTGATGAGATAACCTTGATGCCACTCAAACGGGAAGAGGCCGTAGCCTTCTTCAATCTCATCAACGCCCTGCACGAAAAGACCTCCATCATCATTACCACCAACAAAGCGCCAACAGAGTGGGTGGAAATCTTCGGTGACGAGGCTCTTACCTCTGCCATACTGGACCGTGTCCTGTTCCACTGCGATGTCATCAAGCTTGATGGCTCCAGCTACCGCATGGACAACCGGTCCGGGTTCTTGAAAGACAAATAACAAACACTTGAGATAACCTTACCGTAACGGTGAGTTGGCGGCCATGCCGCCACCACCGTTCTTTACCAGAACGAAAGGAATCATGTATCCGTATGCGTCCATCAGGGGCTCTGCCCCTATAACCCCGGGGTTTGCAGGCATCAGACTCCTCCAGTATGCCCCTTTGAGAAAAGGCCAAGGGCAAGCCAATGCCCAGGGCCTTGAAAACGACATACTGTCGGTGTCATACGGCTTATTCCTCCAGGGTCGCACCCCTGCGTTGCCCCTTCTGCTTCAGTCGTACAGAGGCAAATATAAACGTTATCTTCCTCTCTTGCAAGAGCTTGATAAACAGAAAATTGAATCGAATACGACAGAAATGGGGAGCAGAATGTGACGGTTCAGGCCCGCTGCCGTCCCATCAGACTTCCGAAAAGTGGGGAAACTCTTTTTTCCGAAAAACGGGGAAAATAAATTTGCTTTTTACAATTCACTGCTGCAGAGCTGAAACCCATCATCGAACAATTGAAAAATCTTGCATAAATAGCCGCCAAATCTGGTTTTTTATGGAGATAAATGGAGCAATGAATTAACGCCATTTATCTCCATTTCAATTTCTTGTACCCCTCTTTTATTATGGCATAATTTGCATTGGCCAATCGAA
>JAFRPW010000042.1 GCA_017428945.1 Bacteroidales bacterium
GGTCCCGTGCCAGCATGATCTCCCCTGACTTTGTGGGCCACACAATCGCAGTCCATAACGGAAACAAGTTTATCCCCGTTTATGTCACTGAGAATATGGTCGGTCACAAGCTGGGCGAGTTCGCTCCCACCCGCACTTTCCGCGGCCACGCAGGCAACAATAAGAAGTAATGTTTAAAGGATTGACATTATGGGAAAGAGAAAAAGACTGATGGCCGAGCGCCTGAAAGAGACCAAGAAGCAGACCGCTATCGCTAAACTTAACGACGTACCTACCTCCCCGCAGAAGATGCGCCTTGTCGCAGACACTGTCCGCGGTCAGGAAGTAAACCACGCACTGGACCTTCTTCACTATTCCAAGAGGGATGCATCCAAGTATCTTGAGAAACTCCTCAAGAGCGCCATCGCCAACTGGGAAGCAAAGAATCCGGAGCAGACCAAGGAACTCGAGTCCGGCAACGTCGTCGTCAAAACCATCATGGTTGACGAAGGCCGCACGCTGAAGCGTATCCGTCCGTGCCCTCAGGGCCGCGCCGGCCGCATCCGCAAGCGTTCCAACCACGTTACCATCGTTCTTGACGTCAAAAAAGCAGTGGAGGAATAAACTATGGGTCAGAAAACTAATCCTATCAGCAACCGTATCGGCATCACCCGTGGTTGGGACTCCAACTGGGTAGGCGGTAACTACGCAGAAAAGATCGCCGAAGATTACGAGATCCGCAAGTACCTGGGCAGCCGCCTTGCAAAGGCCAGCCTGTCCCGCATCATCATTGAGCGCACCCTTAAGCTCATCACCGTCACCATCCACGCAGCACGTCCCGGTGTCATCATCGGAAAGGGCGGCCAGGAAGTTGACAAGCTCAAGGAAGAACTTAAGAAGGTCACCAAGAAGGATGTTCAGATCAACATCTTCGAGGTGAAGCGCCCCGAGGTTGATGCTACCATCGTAGCCGACAGCATCGCCCGTCAGATTGAAGGCCGCGTGAGCTATCGCCGCGCCATCAAGATGGCCATCGCAACCGCAATGCGCGTTGGTGCAGAAGGTATCAAGGTACAGATCAGCGGCCGCGTAGGCGGCGCCGAAATCGCCCGCAGCGAGATGTTCAAGGAAGGCAGGACTCCGCTCCACACTTTCCGTGCAGACATCGACTACGCTCTTGCAGTTGCACACACCCAGATGGGTACCATGGGTATCAAGGTCTGGATCTGCAACGGTGAGAAGTACGGCAAGCAGGACCTCAGCCCCAACGCCGGTTACGCAGCAAACGCTGCAGCTCCCGGTGCAGGCCGCAGGGATGACCGTCGCGGTGGAGACCGCGGAGGCCGCCGTGGTGGCCGTCGTGGCGAAGGCCGTGGCGAACGTCGCTAAGCAAAGCACTTTTATTGAAGCGCCTTCCGTTTTGGGAGGCGTTTTTTTTATCCTCACCCGTCCACCCGGAAAGCGATGGCGAGCGCTTTCACAGTGATGCCATCATAAGCTCGGAACCGATTGCTTTGATAGCGCGCATTATCTTTCCGGTTGTCTTTTCTCCAGGATAAGCGGATCCGCTTTTGTATGCTCTCATTTTACTCTCGTTGATTCCGGCATACTCTGCAAACCTGCTTACATTAATGTAATCGAAGAAGTTGAAGAAAGAAGGTATGTCATAACGGTATTCAATAACAATATCTTCCCAAGCAGGTATAGCTTTTCCCTTTTGGCGCTGCTCTTCCAATGCTTCTTCTACGCTGGATATAAAATCGTTCTTAACCTCGTTCACAGACTCCCCGAAGCCGCCAAAATAACTATGCCCAATAGAATCTTCGGAATAGCATGAGTATAAACCATCTTTACTCTTTTCTATTATCGCCAGTATCTTCATAGTCTTACAGTTTTATTCCTGCCTGTTTTAATATCGCCGAGCACGTGCCGTTGGCTATCTCCCTGGATTGATGTCTTGGTACTCGGAATTGAGCATTGCTGATAGGAGAGTACCAAACGTCGTGTCCTCTGGCATTTACTTGTATCTCTTGGCAACCATATGCCCTTAACAGCCGCTTAAGTTCATTCGTTTTCATAATAGCGGCTATTTGTGCAAAAGTAGCGAAATCGCTACTAATTTGCAAGTGTTTGTTCGAATAATAAACATAGTTGATGTATATTTGCGTTTGCTACAAACATACATCAACTGATAACAAAAACGCTGAATCGTAAAAAAGATTGTGTTGTATCACAATCTTTTTCGGTTTTTTGCGTGTTTTTTAATGCTTTTTTACAGAAATAAAACTTTTTCTGAAGATCACATCAGTCTTCCAGAGCCTCTTCAATGGCCTTGCCTATTGCCTCGCCGCGGAGATTCCTTTTCAGGATGGTGCCGTCAGGGCCGAAGAGAATGATGTGAGGGATGCCCTGGATGCCGTATATCTCAGTAGGGATGCGCTGGGCGTCCACAATCTGGTTCCAGACTATGTTCTCTTCCTTGGCGGCCTGGATGGTGTCTTCCAGCTTGTCCCACACTGCTACGGAAAGCATGTCGAACTTGTCTCCGTGGTATTTCTCATAAACGGCGCGGAGGTTGGGCATTTCCCTGCGGCAGGGACCGCACCAGCTGGCCCAGAAGTCTACAAGGACGTATTTTCCCTTGCCTATGAAGTCCGAGAACTTGACGCCGTTCACCTCGAAATCCGTAAACATCTGGCCTTCCGCCGTGCCCTTCTGGGCATTCAGGGCAGCCTTTAGACCGTAAACAAAGGCGGAATCCTGGCCGTGGACGGGAGCGGTGAGCTTGTTCACATATTCGGCCAGGTCTTCGTCGTCAACCATGCCATACAGATTCTTGAGGGCGGCAACGCCTACCTCGTTGTCCAGATTGGCCTTGAGTGCCTTGAGGTTGTATTCCTCTACCACGTCCACGATGGAGTCGGTATAAGCCTCCATGGCTTCCTGATTACCTTCCAGTGCGACTACGCCGTTACGGAATTCCTCCATCTTGGCCTGGTTCCACTCATTGAATTCTGCGAGCTTTTGCTCTACGGATTTGCTCTTGCAACCCACCATGCAAACCAGCACGGCGGCGACTAACAGTAAGTTCTTTTTCATATGTAATTCTTATAATATGCAAATATAGTGTTTTTTACAATTCTGTGTTAGCTACAAACCCAACATATACCGGGCTCTTGAGGCCGGTGCTCTTGTACAGGTCTTCGGAGCCGCCGTTGTACGCCACACGGACGCCCAGTTTCATGGTAGTGGAGAACATGAAGAGCTTCTCGAAACGAAAGACCAAGTCTGCTCCGGCGCTGTACAGGTACTGCATATCGTCTGCCGGCAGCAGCGAGAAGTCTGCAAAGGGATTAACCTCCATATTGCTGAAATAGATATATGGACTGAACGCCCTGTCTACATACAGCATGGGGAAAACATAGTCCATGGAGAACCGGGCAGATACCGGAGATAACAGCATGGAGGCACCTGCCCCGGATTTCTCGAAGCCCCTGGGCGACAGGTCCTCGAATCCCCTGGACCAGGTGTCTTCAGGTATGTAGTATCCAACCTTTATAAGGTCATCATTGACAGGGAAGGTATAATGCCATGCCTGTCCCTTGGCCTGTGCGGCAGCGGAGAGCTTGATTCCGTGCGTGGACATAAGGCCGGGCAGGTAGGTATAGGCCTTGGCATAGATGCCGGAGCCGATACCATCGTCAAATGGAGACAACACAATTCGGAGTTCTCCTCCCACTCCTAACCGGGGAACAATCTGCGAAGGGGCGGTCTGGCGCCTGGTATCGGCGCTGACACTTGCCACCAGGGATTGATTCCGGAAAAAATCCCGGCCTTTCTTTCCGGTGGCCGTATTAGACCCTTCTTCAGTTACCCCGTCTTCTTTGAAGAATGCCATGCCTTCGCCGATGTAGTCGTTGCTATACTTCAGGGTGAGGCTTGGCTTGATGGTGGATTCCATTCCTCCGGAAGACAGGTTCAGGGGAACGGAAACGCCTATGGAACTGCCCACAAATAAGCTACCCCTGGGTTTTACGCTTATGAACGTGGAATCCTTGGAAGGAATCCAGGCCCTGGAGATGGCGGCGCTCTGGCGGTCTCCTACATCAAGAGAGAAGTCAATAACGGGATAAAGTCCGGAATATGTGAGGGTGGTATGGAAGCCTGCGGCCACCTTTTCCTCATCGAAGGGATCTGGATGGACGGAAACGCCCATTGAGCCGGCCACCGTCCCGGTAAGGTTCTGGAAGAAAGCCCTGGCGCCAAGGGTGGCGGTTTCGTATGTATATAGGTCTACGGAATTGCCGTTCTGCAGATTCACATACAGGGGCAACCAGGAGTGTATATGAAAGAAATTGGCAGGTTTGGAGTAAGCGGATTGCACAGGCGCATCAGTTGCAGCGGGCCTTTCCGCAAATTCCTTCTCCTGGGCGGAAAGGACATCGGCAATGGGGTAGGCAGAATAATCCGCCAGGGAAACCCTGCGGGAAAGAGGGCTTTCCACTGTGGCAAGGATGCTTCCGGCAGGCTCAAGGGCACTGAAGCACAGTACTCCGTCCATGAAGAACGGTGAAGATACGCCGTGACGGGTATTGGTCAGCTGTGTAAGGTTTCCCGGGGTATATGAATAGATTTCGTTGGTACCGGTGCGGTCGCAGGTGAAATAAATGGCACCCTCATGGGAAACCAGGTTCTTTATCTTTACCGGGACGGCCGCCTCCAGGGTGCTTATCCCGGAGAAATCCGTCAGATACAGCCCCATGCCCTGGTCCGATATGCCAGTGAAGGCAACCCCGCTCCCCAGGAAAGCAACTTCCGTGACCTGAAGCCCGTCAGGAGCGGTTATGGACCTTATTTCCTTTCCGTCCGATATATCCAGAAGGACGATCCTTCCGCCGCCTGTGACCGGATATTCCGCTGCGGCCAGGGCCTTCCCGTCCGGGGACACCGCCGGGTTAACATATCGGCCCGATGCAAGGTCACGGACCTTTTTGCCGCCGGCCTCAACAAAACGGATACGGGAGGTCTGGATCATTTCCCACCTGAGGTCCGGAACGCTCTCTGTCCAGTAGATGCAGTCCGTGTATGGGGAATAGGCCAGCCGGCTGTCGGCACTCATGGGACGGATTACCTTTACGCTGCCGTCCGGTAGAATCTGAACCATCTCCTGCTGCCTGTCCATGGCCGAACGGAGGGCGAATACGCGGCCGTCCTTTGTCTGCACGGCGCCCCTGAAACTGGTGAAGAACCGGCCTGCCGGCGCCAGATGGACCGGCTCCTGGAACGGGGCGCGGAGGGAATCGTCCCTGGCCCAGACGTCCTTGAAGCTTGCGGCAATCTCTGCCCAGGAGCCCTTTATCTTCTTGCCGGAGTACTTTTTCATTGTCTTCTGCAAGCCGTTGAAGGCAAAGGGGCTGGTGAGGTTCCAGAGGTAGTCGCTCATGAACATTGTGGCGTCATAGTTATACCTCATGCCGGCAACCGTCATGTAGCCTATCCTGTAATAATCCGGAGTATACCACCTCTGTGAGCCATAGCGCCAGCGGTACCAGTCGCGCATGTCGCCGGTGGCGAAAGACATCCTGATATATGAAAGGAAGTCGGCCGTGCGGCCGCGGCCGGAATTGGTAAGTGCGGTTTCTGCAACCACGGCATCGCCCTCGAGCAGGGCCACATTCTCATACAGGGTACCGCTCAGAGTGAGTCCTATCTCGCCGAAAGGCCAGTACAGGTACTTCTTTAAACCGGTCCTGGTAAACTGATTCTGGGCTACATGCCTGTTCTCGTGGATTGCCAGAATCTTTTCCCACGGGACAGGGGGAAGTGACGCATATGCATCAGGGAAAGTGTATAAATCCATACGGCGCGGGGCCCATACCACGGCGCCGTTGGAAGTAGCTGCAAACGGGTGCAGGATTACCGGCATCGGGCTGCGGTAGTACTGGTTTGGAAGCATTCCCGCCGAGTTCCCCACCAGCGGCCGGAACTGCTCCAGATAAGCGGAATATACCCGTCCCAGGGAGTCCAGGCCCACGGGATAAATGACCTTATAGTTGGACGATGTAAGCGTTTCCCAATTGGTTGTAGCCTTCTCGCTTCCAAGCGAAGCAAACTGCGCGCGGCCCTGAAAACACGCTGCCATCAATATAGCCAATATGGCAAATGACTTTTTCATGCCATAAAGTTAGCAATAATACCGGAAAATGACTAACTTCGCCCGGAATGACCGTCCGTGAAATAATAGCCCTCTTTCCCCATTCACCCGGCGTATACAGGTATTATGACGCCGAGGGAAAGGTTATCTATGTTGGTAAGGCCAAAGACCTTCACAAGAGGGTCGCGCAGTATTTTGTGCCGCCGGAGCGCCTTAACACCAAGACCCGCATCCTGGTCTCCAAGATTGCCGATGCCCAGTTCTCCGTGGTTGATTCCGAGGCCGATGCCCTTCTCCTGGAGAACAACCTCATTAAGCAGTACAAGCCCAAGTACAACATATTATTAAAGGACTCCAAGACCTATCCATGGATATGTGTGACAGGGGAGGAGTTCCCCAGGGTGTTCATTACCCGCCGTATAGAAAAGGGCAAGGGCAACCGTTACTTTGGCCCGTATTCCAGCGTGATGCACGCCAGGAACCTGGTGGACTTCTTCGGGGAGATGTACGCCCTTCGCACCTGTACGCTCAAAATAACCTCGGAGGCTATCCTGAGGGGGAAGTTCCGTCCCTGCCTCAACTTCCATATAGGCAAATGCAAGGCTCCGTGCGTTGGAAAGATATCCCGCGAGGAGTATGACGGATACATAGACGAGATTGTGCGTATCCTCAGCGGACGGGGAAGCGAGGTGATAAAGCATTACAAGGCCCTGATGGCAGAGGCCGCAGAGCGCCTGGACTTTGAACAGGCCCAGGTGTACAAGGAGAAGCTCTCATCCCTGGAAAAACACTATGCAAAGAGCATCATAACCCAGGCGCGCGACACGGACGCCGATGTATTCTCCATGGTGTTCGACCTCAACGAAGCCTTCGGCAACTTCCTCAGGATCAGGAGCGGAGCAATCGTTCAGTCCCTGAACCTTGGCTTCAGGAGCCAGATAGAAGAGACCAGGGAGGCCATGCTGGCAACGTTCATTGGGGAAATTGAGGACAAGTTCGGGGAACTCTCGAAGGAAGTGATAGTCCCGTTCCTCCCGGACGTTGAGATTCCGGGAGTGGAGTTCAGGATTCCGCAGAAAGGAGACAAGCTGGCTCTTCTGGAACTAAGTGCCAAGAACGCCAGGGAGTTCCACTTCAACTCCCTAAAGCAGCGTGAGCACACTGACCCGGACCAGTATAAGATGTCCGTGATGGAAGATCTCCGAAAGGCTCTTGGAATGACGGAACTGCCCCGTCACATGGAGTGCTTCGACAACTCCAACATCCAGGGCACCAATCCGGTTGCCTCCTGCGTGGTTTTCCGCAATGCAGAGCCCTCAAAGGCCGATTACCGACGCTTCAAGATAAAGACCGTCATAGGCGCGAACGACTATGCTTCAATGAAGGAGGTGGTAAACCGCCGCTACTCCCGCATGCTGGCCGAGGCTCCGGACGATCTGCCTCAGCTGATTGTCATAGACGGCGGCAAGGGACAGCTGGACTTTGCGCACCAGGCCCTTGCAGAACTTGGAATCCTGGACCGGGTAACGGTTATAGGCCTTGCAAAGCGCCTGGAGGAGGTTATCCGCGTTGGCGATCCATACCCTTTGTTCATAGACAGGAACTCCCAGGCACTGAAAGTGCTCCAGCAGATACGTGACGAGGCCCACCGCTTTGGCATAACCTTCCACCGGAACCTCAGGTCAAAGGCCGCCATCCAGAGCGCCCTCCGTGAGATAAAAGGAGTTGGAGAGAAGACGGAGCAGCGTCTTATCCTGCATTACGGATCCGTTGCCCGCATAGCCGCCGCTCCGCTGGAAGAACTCTCTTCCCTTGTAGGTGCAGAACTGGCGGTAAAGATACATGATTATTTGAATCAATGAACGACAAGAAATTCAACAAATGGTTCAGCGCGTTCATCCTTGTGGGGATGACGGTTGTAACGTTTATTGTTACTGCGATCAAACTTTCTGGCGCCGGCAGCGGAGAGCATTTCTGGCTCATCCTGGCCGCTTTTGGCTCCCTTATGGGAGTCTTGGCAACGGTTTGCTCCGCCAATGGCTGGATAATTACTTTCCTGTTCGGTTTCCTGGATGTCTCCATCTACGGCATATCCTGCTGGGTGAACTGGCACGACGGCGGCTCCGGGCTGGGAAATGCCCTGTTGCATTTTGTCTATTTTGTACCCATGCAGCTTGTGGGGTATATCCAGTGGAAGAGGCGCGGGGCAAAGGCCTCCACCCAGGTGAAGGCACGGAGGCTCTCCCGCGGCATGCGCTGGGCGTGGCTGGGAATAACTGTGGCGGCTACGGCTGTGCTTTATATTATACTGCTCCGCTTCGACCGCTCCGCCGCCCAGGGCTTCCTTCGCATTGCCGTGCTTCTGGACGTGATTCCGCTTGTGTGCAATGTAATCGGACAGCTCCTGATGTCTACGGCGTACATGGAGCAGTGGATATTCTGGATAGCCGTCAATATCTTCTCCATCTGCCTATGGGTCACTTCCGACAAGTCCTTTGCGCCGGTTTATATAGTGAAATATGTATTCTATCTGATTAACTCCGTCAACGGTCTCAGGATATGGATTAATCTGAGCCGGGAAGAGATTCCCACTCAGGCCGGGGATGACAGGTTTTTGGATAATTAATTATTTTTATTTAACTTTGCGCGTTAATTAGCATGTACGAAAAGTAGTAAAACGTAATATAAACTTAAAACCTAAAGAGTATGACAAAGGAAGAAATCGTAAAGCAGGTCAAGGATATCATCGTTGACAAGCTTGGCGTCGAGGAAAGCGCAGTAACTGAGACTGCAAGCTTTACCAATGACCTCGGTGCAGATTCCCTGGACACCGTAGAACTTCTCATGGAATTCGAGCGCGTGTTCGGTATCAAGATTCCCGATGAGGAAACCTCCGGCATCGCCACCGTTGGTGACGCCATTGCAAAGGTAGCTGAAAAGCTCGCCTAATAACAGTAAAATGTAAAAGGTTCGGTTTTTTTCACCGAACCTTTTACGTTAATATGCATTACAGCTAATATAGTGTGAATGGTTCGGCCCAAAAAACCGAACCATTCACATTTATTTCTTGGATACCGCGAATGTGATGCGGAACATAGGCTTTCTGCCTGCGGCTTCCGGGCCGCTGAGGATGGCACGGTAATAGCGGTCCTTGTCCAGTTCCGTATTGGTTGTGTACTTGGTCTGGTTTGCTGCGGCAAGCTGCTGGGCCAGCATGGCATACGTGTAGTAGTTGCTGTAGCCGCCATAACCTCCGTAGCCCCCGTAACCGCCATATCCGTAGCCGCCATAACCACCGTACCCGCCGCCGTATAGACTGTTATAGAACATGGCGTACGTGAGCTGCTGCAGGTACTGGTTCTGGGTGTTGTCCGTGGCCTGGGCAACCTGCTCCGTGAAGATGGTGAGGAGCCATATGTCCGCGTCCGTTGCGGAGTCAAGGTCTGTCCTCTTGAGTATTTCCTGGACGTGGTAGCTGATGTCCGGGCAGTAGACCAGGTTGGAGCGGTCTATGTCTCCCTGGTTCTCCGTTGATACGGATGCATCCGTAAGGCCGGCAAACTGAATGGATTCCTTGCCGCCGTCACCTGTGACCGTGTGACGGATGGTGGGGCTCAGGATGGAAGGGAAGTACTTCATGTCCAGGTAGTTGGCGGGCATTTCAAAGGGGAGGACAATGGTTGCCTTGGTAACTATTGCATCGCTTATGCTGCCGCCTTTTGCCTCTATGGCCGCTTTTGCATGGCTGTAAAGTTCTTTTGCGGAAATTACCGGCTTTACGCCGCTTCCGCCCTCAACCAGGAGCTGTGCGCCCGCTGCGCCTTCAGGATAGGTGTGGGTGGTGCGGTTGAATGCAAACTGGTAGAAGCGGGATCCGTTGTCTATGGATGTGTCCTCGTCCAGGAAGCTCATTTCTCCGGGGACAAAGACTACCGTCAGGGTGGTGTCCTTTCCGGCGACCTCGTCGTTGGTGTAACTGAGGACGGCCAGGTTGTTGTTGACGTAGAGCTGGCCGTCGGACACGCCCAGGCACGAGAGTTCGAACAGGTTGATGCGTCCGCCGTTGCCGGAGGGCTCGTCCGTCCTGAGGTGGATGCCGGGGAGCTTGGCCGTGTATTCCTTGTAGCGGGCGGCCTTGGCGTCATCGTCCCACTCCCTGTTGATTATTACGCCGTCCGGGGCGAGAGCCTTTATTCCGTCAAGATACTTCTGGGCGAAGGCCTTGGTGAAGGAGAAACGGAGCGGGCCGCTGCCGTTGTAAACGGGTATGCCGTCGGTGATGAGATCTTCCGAATGGGTTATGACCGTGTTGGAGGCCGACTTTTCCGGATCCAGCGCTGCGGTGAGTTCAGTTACGTAAATATTCTGAAGTATGCGGGCCTGCGAGTCATCGGCACAGGAGATGCTGTCGGAGGCAAAGTAGATGTTGAGGCTTTTTGCCTTGGGATTGGTTCCGAGGTCCAGGGTGTCCAGCACGGGGACCAGGGTGAGCGCGCTTTCGCGGGTGGAGAGGCCGAAGACATCGTCCCTGACCGCGCCTATGACAATGCGGGAGGAGGAGTAGCCGGAGAGGTCCGTGGGCCTCTTCATCATTATATCGGTTAGCGGGAACTCTTCCGTATATGTGTCATAAAGGAGGCCTTTGTCCACAAGGCCGCTTCCAAGACTGTTGTCCACTTTTATGCATGCGGAGGCGGCAATGGCTGCGGCAGCGCACGCGAGGGTGAGTTTTCTCATTTCAGAATCTGATCGTAAAAAGCGTTGTAGCTGTCCATGTAGCTGCCGTCAGCAATGGCGGCGGGGTCATAGTCCAGCATGGGCACTCCCAGGCCCTTGCACCAGGCGGTGATCTCCGGCGAAATGCCGCCACTGCCCAGGATTATGCCGTCAGAGTACTGTGCGGCTATTTTTGCAAGGAACGTGCCGTTTGTGCTCTCTCCTTCCGGAAGATCCCGGCTTTTGATGCCTCCGTAGAGGATGGTGTCCCTGAATCCGGGGGCAAGGTCTTCAGAGGGGATGTCGTCAAACAGGGAGAGGACTACTTTGGAGCCGGCGAAGATGGGGTCGTCCTTGTACGCTTTTTTGAGGTAGAGGGGGAGGACCGATGTAATCCAGCCGGAGCAGTGAATCACGTCCGGGGCCCAGCGGAGCTTCTTCACTGTCTCCAGGACGCCGCGGGCGAAGAAGATAGCCCTTTCACCGTTGTCTGCGAAGAAGGTGCCATCGTCATCGCGGTAGATCTGTTTGCGGCGGAAATAGTCCTCGTTATCTATGAAATATACCTGTATTCGGGCCGATGAAATGGACGCGACCTTGATTACGAGGGGACGGTCCACGTCCGAAATGATGATGTTCATTCCGGAGAGGCGGATGACCTCGTGGAGCTGGTTCTTCCTTTCGTTGATGCAGCCGTAGCGGGGCATGAAGGCACGGATTTCCCGTTTGCGCTCCTGTATGCCCTGCGGGAGCTGGCGGCAGATGGTGGCGATGTCCGTATCAGGGAGATAGGGGGACATTTCCGAGTTGACGAAAAGAATCTTCTTTGCCGAATCTTCCATTGTTAAAATCATTTAGCTTACAAATTTACGAATTTTTTTTGACTATTCCGCCCATTTCAGTAACTTTGGGCCGAAATTAGGTGTGTTATGCCCTCGGTAAACAGTTCTGTAACAAAACGCCGTCTGGCAAGTTCCTGGATATCTACGGTGATAAGCCTGTCGCTGGTTCTCCTCCTGGTGGGAATCGGTTCCATGCTGCTGGTCAACGCCCGGGCGGTGAGCGATTACTTCAAGGAGAACCTTCAGGTGGAGGTTCTCATGAAGGACTATGTGGACGAGGAAGAGGCATCGGCCTATGAAAAAGGGCTTCTGGCCATTCCCGGAGTCCGCGCCACGCGCCTTGTGTCCAGGGACGAGGGCATGGAGGAGATGTCCCAGATGCTGGGCCGGGACTTTCTGGACGTGTTTGAGGCCGCTCCCGTGCCGGTTTCCGTAGAGGTGAGCCTGGAAGCGGCGTATGTATCGGCAGACAGCCTGGCGGTAATACAGGAATTACTGGCCGATTCCCCGCTGGTGGACGAGGTGGTCTACCAGACATCCCTTGTGGAGGCGCTGAACCAGAACCTGGGAAAGATTACCCTGGGGCTGGCCGTGATGGTTGCCGTGCTGCTTTTCATTTCCTTCGTCCTCATGGCAAATACCGTCCGGCTGGACCTTTTCTCCCGCCGCTTCTCCATACACACCATGCAGCTTGTGGGAGCGACGCGCCGGTTCATCAGGGCGCCTTTCGTGGGAAGGGCTGCGCTGCAGGGTCTGTTTGCGGCGCTCATAGCCATCCTGCTTCTGCTGGGAGGCCTGTTCTTCCTGAAGGGAGAGTTCTCGCAGCTGTTCTCCATCTTCACGCTGGAGTCCCTGCTGGAGGTTATGGGGATAATGCTGGTTTCCGGCGTATTTATCTGCTGTGTAAGTACTTACTTTATGGTTAACCGCCTTGTGGGGTATAATCGTGACCTTATATATTCATATTGATGGCAAAGAATTCAGACAAGATGGCCCTGTCGGCCAAAAGTATAAAGCTGATGCTGGCCGGCCTGCTTGTAATGGCGGCCGGATTCCTGCTCCTGAGCGGAGGCGGATCGGACGACCCCAACGTGTTCAACTATGCGATGTTCGATGCAAGGCGCCTGGTTGCGGCTCCAATAGTGATAATTGCCGGAATCGTGGTGGAGGTGATAGCCATCATGGGCAGGTTCAAGGATAAGGAGGAGGAATAGGCTATGGAATGGTGGCAGGCTTTTATCCTTGGCATAGTCCAGGGTCTCACGGAATTTCTCCCGGTGTCTTCTTCCGGGCACCTTATGATATTCAAGGAGCTTGTCGGCGCAGACGCGGAAGGCTTCCTTGACTTTACCGTAACCGTTCACTTTGCAACGGTACTGGCAACGCTGGTTGTGTTCTGGAACGCCATCTGGAAACTTCTGAAGGGCTTTTTCAAGTTCAAGTACAACGACGAGACGGATTATATCTGCAAGATCCTGGTCTCCTGTATTCCAGTGGCTCTTGTGGGCTTCCTGTTCAAGGATTTCGTGGACGGGCTGTTCGGGGAGTCGCTGTCGCTTGTTGCTAATGGGCTTATTATAACTGCAAGCCTTCTTTTAATCTCGGACAATATAGGGAAGAGGATTAAACTTGTTTATTCTGAAAAGAAGTACCGCAACGGCATATCATACTGGCAGGCGTTTGTAGTGGGTATTGCACAGGCTTTCGCGGTGTGCCCGGGCATCTCCCGCAGCGGAAGCACCATCGCCACCGGTCTCATTTCAGGTGTAGAGCGCGGCGCCATGGCGCAGTTCTCCTTCCTGATGGTCCTTATTCCAATAATTGGGGAGCAGGGTCTGGACCTTTTGAAGATGGTCACCGGGGCAGAGGCATTTGGTGCCGGGGTTGGCCCCCTGGCCCTTGTGCTTGGCTTTGTGGCGGCTTTCCTTAGCGGTCTTTTCGCCTGCAAGGTGATGATTGCCATCGTCCGTAAGGCCAAGCTCACATGGTTTGCACTTTACTGTCTGCTGGTGGCAATAGCGCTGTTTATATTTGCGTGAGTAGGCACCTGACATACTTCGTTTCCGACGTCCATCTGGGTCTCCGGGTGCAGGATCCCGCACGCCGGGAAGCCCGATTTGTGGAGTTTCTGAAAGGCATTCCAGCCGCAGAGACGGAAGCCCTGTATCTCCTTGGCGATATCTGGGATTTCTGGTATGAGTACAAGGACGTGGTTCCCAAGGGTTACGTGCGCGTTTTCGCAGCACTTCTGGAACTCATGGACGCCGGCGTCAAGGTTTACTTCTTCCCTGGCAACCACGACATCTGGGCCTACAGCTATTTCCGTGAACTTGGAATGACCGTTCTGGAACAGCCGTATGTTACCGTTATCGGCGGCAGGCGCTTCTGCCTTGGCCACGGAGACGGCCTTGGGCCCGGAGATTACGGCTACAAGCTCATGAAATGGGCTTTCCACAACCGTTTTCTGCAGAGGTGTTTTTCCGCTCTTCACCCGCGCATTGCGTTTTCCCTTGGCAATGGCTGGAGCCGTAAGTCCCGCCTTGCCAAGAACGTAAGCTATTTCTTCCGCGGCAAGGACGAGCCCCTGTACAAGTGGTGCGCAAAATTCAAGGGCGGGGCCGATTTCTTTATCTTCGGCCACTACCATGCCCGCGTGGACATGCCCGTAGAGCCCTCCGGACGCCTGCTTGTGATGGAAGACTGGATTACCAGCCCCAACTGGCTGGTGTATGACGCTCTGGCAAACTCTTTGCAGGTAGAACCGTCGAAATGACAAGACAGAGTCTTAATATCCTGCTGTTGACGCTGCTTATGATTTGTGCTCCCGTAGATGCGGGTGCGCAGGGGCACGTGCGCAAAGCCATGGAAAGGGCACGCGAGAAAGAGCAGATGATGGCGGCAAAGAAAGCCGCCCAGGAGAATGTTCCCCAGGGCGAGTGGCTCCGGATGAAGGTGGAAAACGGGGATACCATGTACTTTGACAAGATTCCGCCCGTGTGGATATTCGGCCGGGGCTCCCGCAGCAGCGAGAAGGAGTGGAGAAAGTACTACAAACTGGTCTACCGCTTTGCCAGGGTGTATCCGTATGCAGAGGCATCAGGAGGCCTCCGTCACATCGTAGACAGCACAATTGCGGCAAACAACTACAACAGGTTCCAAAGGGAGCAATATATAAACAAGGTGCAGAAAGACCTGTTCAAGGACTTCGAGGGCGCCCTCCGCCACATGACCATCACCCAGGGAGCCCTTCTCCTCAAACTCATAGACCGTGAAACCGGCATGCCGCCGTATGCGGTGATCAAAGAGTACAAAAGCGGCGCAGCAGCCGGCTTCTGGCAGGCTGTGGCAAAACTATTTGAGAACGACCTCAAAAGCGAATACGATCCGGAAGGAGAAGACCGCGATATAGAAGAACTGGTCCAAATCTGGAAGGCCGGGGCCTTCAAGAATCTCTACTGGTCCGTCTTCTGGGAAGACCCTCCGGAGATAGAGGTCCCGGAAAAATACTTCAGATAAAACCAAAGCCGGTCCCGAAGAAAACGGGGCCGGCTTTGCTGAATAATCGTATCAATACTTATTGTTCCTGATGGACCAGAACAACCTTGGTTATGGTGACCAACATGCCAAGCATACTCATTTCGTTGGCATAGCCGTTAACGGCCAGTACATCATCGTAGGAAAGCCTGTATGTGACCGAACCGCTGCCGTAAACATATACATCTGTGGCCCCGTCATTCCGGTATGTCTTATGCTTTGCACTGCAAGTTGCAGAACCGGATGTGGTTACAGACGATAATTTTCATCCGTTTGCCGATGTCTACCTCTTCCACACGGAAGACCCGGAAATGGTCCGCGCGGACGTGGCTGAAGCCTCCGGCTTCGCCTCCCGCACCGCCTTCCTCCGCACCTTCAAGGCCCAGACCGGCCTCACTCCCACGGAGTGGAAGGCGCAGATATTATAATAATAAGGTAGCCGTCCCTGAAAATGTCCTTTTTTAGGGACGGCGACTTGTTTTTGCCCGGTTCGTCCCTGAAAACGGGCGTTTTTGCGGACGGCGGGACTCCCGGAGGGATGGGCGGTGCTGCAGTGCGGCAGAATGGAGATAACCTCCGGTCGAAAAGTGGGCAAACTTTTTTTCAACACTGAGCGTAACTTGCGGAAAAACCGGATAGTTAGGTGTCAAAAAGCGCGGTCGAAAATGTTTAAAAAAAGTGTAAAAAAGTTTGGCGGTTCGGAATTTTTTTGTAACTTTGCAATCCCCAAATTGGAGCAAAAAGCACCCAACCAGCTGAGTTTCAATGAGTTAGGGACTAAATGGAAATTATTTAAACATTAAAGCAATGTTACAGCCTAAAAGAACAAAATTCAGAAGGGAACAGAAAAACCGCATGAAGGGCAATTCCGGTCGTGGAAACCAGCTCGCATTCGGCTCTTTCGGCCTCAAGAACCTTGAAAACTGCTGGCTCACAGCACAGCAGATCGAGGCAGCCCGTCAGGCCATCTCCCGCCGCATGAACCGTGAAGGTCAGATCTGGATCCGTGTTTTCCCTGTGAAGCCGTTCACCGCAAAGCCGCTCGATACCCGTATGGGTAAAGGTAAGGGTGACCCTCAGGGCTTCGTAGCTCCCGTTACCCCCGGCCGTATCCTCTTCGAGGCAGAGGGCGTTTCCCTCGCCACCGCAAAAGAGGCAATGCGTCTTGCCGCAAACAAACTCCCCGTCGCCACCAAGTTCGTGGTCCGCAGGGATTATGTAGAAGAATAATCTAAGGAGGAAAAGCAATGAAAGTAGCAGAAGTACGTGAAATGTCCGTCGCAGATCTTCGCGACCGCATCGAAGTCGAGAAGAACAACCTCGACACCATGAAACTCAATCATGCAATCTCCCCCCTGGAGGACACTTCCAAGATCAGAAAGACCCGTCAGGACATCGCCCGCATGATTACCATCCTGGCAGAGAAAGAGAAACAGCAGAACTAAAGCACCACAGTCTTATGGAAAGAAATCTTCGTAAGGAAAGAGTAGGTATAGTGGTCAGCAACAAGATGGACAAGACCATCGTCGTGGCCGTTGAGACTCACGAAAAGCACCCTATTTACGGCAAGTTCGTAAAGAAGACCACCAAGTTCGTTGCTGAGGATGCAAAGAACGAATGCTCCGAGGGCGACACCGTCCGCATCATGGAGACCCGTCCTCTCAGCAAGACCAAGAACTGGAGATTAGTTGAAATCGTAGAAAAAGTCAAGTAATTATGATACAGCAGGAATCACGTTTAACGGTTGCTGACAACAGCGGTGCAAAGGAAGTCCTCTGCATCCGTGTGCTGGGTGGTACCCGCCATCGTTACGCAACCATCGGCGAGACCATCGTCGTTACCGTCAAGAGCGCCATCCCCGGAGGCGACATCAAGAAAGGTACCGTCACCAAGGCCGTCATCGTCCGTACCAAGAAGGAAATCCGTCGCCCGGACGGTTCCTACATCCGTTTCGATGAGAATGCATGTGTCCTCCTGAACGGCGCAGGCGAACTCCGCGGCACCCGTATCTTCGGTCCCGTGGCCCGCGAGCTCCGTGAGAACTACATGAAAATCGTTTCACTGGCACCCGAGGTCCTCTAAAGACAACGCAGAATTATGAAAAAGTTCAATATAAAGAAAGGCGATACCGTGTATGTGAATGCCGGTAACGACAAGGGCAAGACCGGAAAGGTCCTCGAGGTCCTTCGCGACAAGGATCGCGTGATCGTAGAGGGCGTGAACATGGTGTCCAAGCACACAAAACCCAACTCCAAGGCCCCTCAGGGTGGTATCCTCAAGCAGGAAGCCGGTATCCACATTTCCAACGTCCAGCTCATGGACGCCGCCGGCAAGCCCACCAAGGTTGCCCACAAGGTAGTTGACGGAAAGAAAGTCCGCATTGCTAAAACAACTGGAGAGGAGATCAAGTAATTATGGCAAAGAAAGCAAACAAACCCGCAGAGGCTCAGGCCCTTCCCGCCGGCTACTGCCCGGACCTCAAGAAGGTCTATAAGGAGGAAATCGTTCCCGCTCTGGTGAAGCAGTTCTCCTATCATACCGTAATGCAGGCTCCCCGCCTTGTAAAGATTACCCTCAACGAAGGCGTAGGTGACGCCACCCAGGACAAGAAGATGGTCGAGGAAGCAGCTGAAGAGCTCTCCATCATCGCCGGTCAGAAGGCTGTTATCACCAACTCCCGTAAGGATATATCCAACTTCAAACTCCGTAAGGGCATGCCCATCGGCGCAAAGGTCACCCTCCGCGACGTCCGCATGTACGAGTTCCTCGAGCGCCTTATCCGTGTGGCTCTCCCCCGTATCCGCGACTTCAACGGTATCTCCGAAAAGATGGACGGTCAGGGCAACTACACCCTTGGTATCAAGGAGCAGATCATCTTCCCGGAAATCGAGATCGACAAGAACCCCCGTATCCACGGTGTCGAGATCACTTTCGTGACCACCGCCAAGACTGACGAAGAGGCACACGCCCTCCTCAAGGCCTTCGGTCTTCCTTTCAAGAAACACAATAACTAAGATAACAGCATGGCAAAGGAATCAATGAAAGCTCGCGAAGTAAAACGCGCGAAATTAGTTGCAAAGTACGCTGCCAAGAGGGCTGCCCTGAAAGAGGCCGGTGACTACGCCGCCCTTGACAAGCTCCCCAAGAATGCAAGCCCCGTACGTCTCCACAACCGCTGCTCCCTTACCGGTCGTCCCAAGGGTTACATGCGTGACTTCGGCCTCAGCCGTATCCAGTTCCGCGAGATGGCATCCCAGGGTCTCATCCCCGGCGTTAAGAAGGCAAGCTGGTAATAACTATTAAAGAAGAAGAAAATGACTGATCCTATTGCAGATTATCTGACCAGAGTCCGTAACGCCTACCTCGCAGGAAAGAAGGTAGTCGAGATCCCCGCCTCCAACATGAAGGTGGCCATCACCAAGATTCTGTGCGAAAAGGGTTACATCCTCAGCTACAAGGTGGTTGAAGGAACTCCCTATAATACCATCAAGATCGCCCTCAAGTACCACCCCGAGACCAAGGCCGCTGCCATCAAGAGCATCGTCCGCGTAAGCACCCCCGGTCTCCGCAAGTACGCTGACGTGGCCAACATGCCCCGCGTTCTCAACGGCCTGGGCATCGCAGTCCTGTCAACCTCCAAGGGCGTCATCACCGACAAAGAGGCCAAGGAACTTGGCGTAGGCGGTGAAGTTATTTGCTACGTATACTAATCGTTCAAACGAAAAACAATTATGTCAAGAATCGGTAAATTACCTGTAGTCCTTCCCGCCGGCACCAAGGCAGAACTCCTTGAAGGCAACGTCGTGAAGGTGAAAGGCCCTCTTGGCGAGATGTCCCAGAAAGTAGATCCGGACATCAAGGTCACCATCGAGGGAAATGAAATCAAGTTCGAGCGTCCCAGCGACCTCCCTCGCTTCCGCTCCATGCACGGCCTCTACCGCGCCCTTGTCCACAATATGGTGGTGGGCGTGAGCGAAGGCTTCACAATCAAGCAGGAGTTCGTAGGCGTGGGTTACCGCGTGGTAGCACAGGGCCAGCTTCTGACCATGTCTCTGGGTTATTCCCACGACATCCAGATCATGCTCCCCAAGGAAATCACCGCGGAGACCCCCCAGGTCCGCAAGGGCGAGAACCCGCTTCTCATCCTCAAGAGCGCAGACAAGCAGCTTATCGGACAGGTAGCTGCCAAGATCCGCTCGTTCCGTCGTCCCGAACCTTACAAGGGCAAGGGTATCAAGTTTGTCGGTGAACAGCTCCGCCGCAAGGCTGGCAAGACCGCATCGGCCAAATAATAGGAGGATAAAGTTATGGCACTCAACAGAATTGAAAGAAGAAGAAGGATTCACTACAGAATCCGCAAGCATGTCAACGGTACTGCAGAGCGTCCCCGCATGGTCGTTTTCCGCTCCAACAAGCAGATTTACGTCCAGGTGGTCAATGACCTCGAGGGCAAGACTCTCGTAGCAGCCGCCTCCAACGACAAGGCCCTTGCAGCAGAAACCAAAGGCAAGAACGGCACCGAAACCGCAGCCATCGTGGGCAAGGCAATCGCAGAGCGCGCACTTGCAGCCGGTATCACCGCAGTCTCCTTCGACCGCGGAGGTTACCTCTTCCACGGCAGGGTAAAGAGCCTGGCGGACGCCGCCCGTGAAGCCGGCCTCACATTCTAATCATTCATACTACTATGGCAAATTCAAACGTAAAAAGAGTTAAGACCTCTGACCTTGAACTCAAGGACAGACTGGTAGCAATCAACCGTGTTACCAAGGTCACCAAGGGCGGACGTCACTTCCGCTTTGCAGCTATCGTCGTGGTAGGTGATGAGAACGGTGTTGTAGGTTACGGTCTTGGTAAGGCCAACGAAGTTACCGCCGCCATCGCCAAGGGCGTCGAGGACGCAAAGAAGAACCTTGTGAAGGTTCCCGTCATCAATACTACTATTCCCCACGAGCAGGTTTCCCGCTTCGGCGGCGCTGAGGTCTTCATGAAACCCGCTGCTCCCGGTACCGGTGTAAAGGCCGGCGGCGCCATGCGTGCCGTATTCGAGAGCGCTGGTGTCCAGAACGTCCTTGCAAAGAGCAAGGGTTCTTCCAACCCTCACAACCTGGTCAAGGCTACCATCCAGGCCCTCACCGAAATGCGTGACGCATACACCGTGGCCGGCCTCCGTGGTATTCCCATGAACAAAGTTTTTAACGGTTAATACTCAGAGAGACATGGCAAAGCTTAAGATTACCCAGGTCCGCTCCAAGAATGGAGAGACCAAGCGTCAGATCGCTAACCTGAAGACTCTCGGTATCCGCAGGATGCACCAGACCGTCATCGTAGAAGATACCCCCATCACCCGCGGTATGCTCGAGAAGGTCCAGCACCTGGTTTCCTATGAAGTAATTGACTAAGGAGGACAGAAGAGATGAAACTTGAAAATCTGAAGCCCGCAAAGGGCGCTACCCATAACAGCAAGCGCGTAGGCCGCGGCCAGGGTTCCGGTAAAGGTGGCACCGCCACCCGTGGTACCAAGGGTGCCCAGGCACGTGCAGGTTACGAGCACAAGGTTGGTTTTGAAGGCGGCCAGATGCCTATCCAGCGTCGTCTTCCCAAGTTTGGCTTCAAGAACCCCACCCGCGTTGAGTACAAGGCTGTCAACGTCGCCGCTCTCCAGGCCCTGAGCGAAAAGCTCGGCGTCAAGGAGTTCGACATCGAGGCCCTCATCGCAGCAGGCATTGCCTCCAAGGGAGACCTTGTGAAGGTTCTTGGTAACGGTGAAATCACCGCCGCCATCGAGGTCAAGGCCAACGCATTCTCAAAGAGCGCAGTCGCAAAGATTGAAGCAGCCGGTGGTAAAGCAACCGTAATCGAGTGATCAGGCGATGAAGAAGTTTTTTGAGACAATACGCAATATCTACAACATCGAAGAGCTGCGCAAGCGGATCGGTTACACGATCCTGCTTGTGCTGATCTATCGTCTGGGCAGCTTCATCCTCCTTCCCGGCCTTGATCCCGAGGTCCTGAAAGGCGGTATCAGCGGCACCCAGGAAGGCCTCGTCGGGCTTCTTAACATGTTCTCCGGCGGCGCTTTCGGTAACGCTTCGATATTTGCACTTGGCGTGATGCCGTACATCTCGGCATCTATCGTGGTCCAGCTTCTGGGCATGTTCGTTCCCTCCTTCCGCAAAATGCAGATGGAAGGCGAGAGCGGCCGCCGCAAGATGAACCAGATCACACGCTACCTCACCGTGGCAATCCTTGCCATCCAGGGTCCTGCCTATGTGGCCGGTATGATTCCGTCCGCAGCACGCACCGTCACCTGGAGCCCGTTCATGTTCAACCTGGTTTCCACCGTCATCCTGATGGCCGGTTCCATGTTCGTAATGTGGCTGGGTGAGAGGATTACCGACCGCGGTATCGGCAACGGCATCTCCCTTATCATTATGATCGGTATCGTTGCCCGTCTTCCTTACGCCCTCGTGGCCGAGGCCGGCCAGAAATTCACCGGCAACGGCGTGGGCGGTCCCATGTTCTTCATCGTAGAGATGGTTGTCTGGGTGCTCGTCATCATTGCCGCCATCGCCCTTGTGCAGGCTGTGCGTAAAGTTCCCGTACAGTATGCCAAGAGGGTTATCGGCAACAAGCAGTACGGCGGTGTCCGTCAGTACATCCCGCTCAAGATCAATGCAGCGGGCGTGATGCCGATCATCTTCGCACAGGCTCTGATGATGTTCCCTATGCTGCTTGGCCGTTACGATGCCACCCGTGGCATCGCCGCCGCCTTCTCCAGCTACACCACTATCTGGTACAACCTGGTATTCGGCCTTCTGGTCATCGTCTTCACCTATTTCTATACCGCAGTCACTGTGAACCCCACAATGATGGCTGAGGATATGAAGAAGAACGGTGGCTTCATCCCCGGCGTCAAGCCCGGCAAGAAGACCGCTGAATACCTGGACAGCATCATGACCAAGGTTACCCTCCCGGGTTCCATTTTCCTGGCCATTATCGCATGTCTTCCCGCCCTGGCCAACATCCTTGGCGTGAACAACCAGTTTGCCAGCTTCTTCGGCGGCACCTCGCTGCTGATCCTCGTTGGCGTGGTCCTGGACACCCTGCAGCAGATAGAGAGCTATCTCCTGATGCGCCACTACGACGGACTCATGAAAACCGGCCGTCTCACCGGACGTTCCGGCATGTAATTAATTGAATGTAGTATCGAGATTCGATGGTAAAGCCCAAGACAGAAGAGGAAATCGAGCTTCTCCGCATCAACGGAGATCTGGTTTCGCGGACTCTTGCGGAGGTCGGTAAGATGGTCGCCCCAGGTGTGACAACTGCGAAGTTGAATGAGGTGGCCGAGACCTTCATCCGCGACCACGGCGCAATTCCCTCCTTCAAAGGGTTCGAAGGCTTTCCCGCAGCTCTCTGCATGAGCGTCAACGATGTGGTGGTCCACGGTTTTCCGTCGGAACGCCCCCTTGAAGAAGGAGACATCGTTTCCGTAGATTGCGGAACCCTGTACAAGGGCTACAACGGAGATTCGGCATACACCTTCCCTGTAGGGGAGGTGGACGCCGAGACCCGCAGGCTCATGGATGTCACCAAGGCATCCCTGTACAAGGGAATCGAAGCTGCCGTGGCAGGCAACAGGACCGGCGATATCGGATACGCGGTGCAGTCGTACGCAGAATCATTCGGTTTTTCCGTTGTCCGCGAACTTGAAGGACACGGACTGGGCAAGGAAATGCACGAGGATCCCGGCGTTCCCAATTACGGGAGAAGGGGCCACGGAGCACGCCTCCTGAGCGGAATGGTCATTTGTATCGAGCCCATGATTTGTGCAGGCGGAAGAGGTGTGTATCTTGCAAAAAATGGTTGGGCAGTACACACATCCGATCACAAGAATGCGGCGCACTACGAGCTTACGGTTGTTATCCGGAATGGCAGGGCCGAGCAGCTGTCGACTTTCGATTACATTGAGAAAGATGGTTCGATTAAATTTTAAAGTGAAGTTAAAACTATGTCCAAACAAGTAGCTATCGAGCAGGATGGAACAGTGATCGAGACGCTTCCCAACGCAATGTTCCGCGTTGAGTTGGAAAACGGCCACGTCCTCCTCTGCAACATTTCAGGTAAGATGAGGATGAACTTTATCCATATCCTCCTTGGCGACAGGGTCAAAGTGGAGATCTCACCTTACGATTTAACCAAAGGAAGAATTTCTTTCAGATACAAATAAAAAATTAGATAACGATGAAAGTCAAAACCTCCATCAAGAAACGCAGCGAAGACTGCAAGATTGTCCGGCGTAAGGGCCGCCTGTACGTTATCTGCAAGAAGAACCCCAAGTTCAAGATGCGCCAGGGTTAATGTATAATCATAAAAGTTCAGATAGAATATGGCAAGAATAGCCGGTGTTGATTTACCGAACAACAAACACGGAGTTATAGGTCTTACCTATATCTACGGTATCGGCCGCAGCAGCGCCCAGAAGATTCTGGACACCTGTGGCATCGACCCCACCATCAAGGTCGGAGACTGGAACGACGAGCAGGTCGCCGCAATCCGTAACCTCATTAACACTGAGTACAAGATTGAAGGTGAGCTCCGCAGCTCCGTACAGATGGACATCAAGCGCCTCATGGATATCGGTTGCTATCGTGGCATCCGTCACCGTGCAGGTCTCCCCGTCCGCGGACAGAGCACCAAGAACAACGCCCGTACACGCAAGGGCCGCAAGAAGACCGTTGCCAACAAGAAGAAGGCAACCAAGTAAAGTCTGATGAATTATGGCAAAGAAAACTACAACAACAAAGAAGAGAGTTGTCAAGGTTGAGGCTTATGGCGAAGCCCATGTTTCATCGACCTTCAACAACGTCATCGTCTCCCTGTGCAACGCCCAGGGTCAGGTGATCAGCTGGTCCTCCGCCGGCAAGTGCGGCTTCCGTGGTTCCAAGAAGAACACTCCCTATGCCGCCCAGATGGCAGCAGAGGACGCTGCAAAGACCGCATTCGACGCAGGTCTCCGCAAAGTAAAATGCTATGTGAAGGGCCCCGGAGCAGGACGTGAGTCCGCAATCCGCACCATCAACAATGCAGGCATCATCGTCACCGAGATCATCGACGTGACCCCCATGCCCCACAATGGTTGCCGCCCCAAGGGACGCCGTAAAGTTTAATTATTAACGAAGTACTACTATGGCAAGATATACTGGTCCTACCACCCGCATCGCCCGTAAGTTCGGCGAGCCCATCTATGGCCCTGACAAGAACTTCGAAAAGAGAAATACTCCTCCGGGACAGCACGGCCTTGCTGCAAAGCGCAAGAAGCAGAAGGAATACGGCACCCAGCTTAAGGAGAAGCAGAAAGTGAAGTACATGTATGGTGTGCTGGAGCGTCAGTTCCGCAACACCTACGCCCGTGCAGCCCGCATGAAGGGCCAGACCGGTGAGAACCTCATCCTCCTCCTGGAGGCCCGTCTGGACAACCTCGTGTACCGTCTGGGTATCGCTCCCAGCCGCGCTGCCGCCCGTCAGCTTGTCCTTCACCGCCACATCACCCTGGACGGCACCGTTTGCAACATCCCGTCCTGCCAGGTGAAGCCCGGACAGGTCATCGCCGTCCGCGAGCGCTCCAAGAGCCTTGAGGTCATCCAGAACTCCGTAGCTTCCGCCGCAAAGTATTCCTGGCTCGAGTTTGACGCCAGCACCCTTACCGGCAAGTTCCTTAACGTTCCCGCCCGCGAGGAAATCCCCGAGAACATCAACGAACAGCTTATCGTTGACCTCTACTCCAAGTAACAGATTTAACACCCAAAAGACTTATGGCAATCTTAGCATTTCAGAAACCGGACAAGGTTATCATGCTGGAAGGCACCGATACCGTTGGACGTTTCGAGTTCAGACCCCTTGAACCCGGCTACGGCCAGACCATCGGCAACGCCCTCCGCCGCATCCTCCTTGCTTCCCTGGAAGGTTTCGCCATCTCTCAGATCCAGGTGAATGGTGTTCAGGACGAGTTCCAGACCATCCCCGGAGTTATCGAGGGAATGCAGGACATCATCCTGAACCTGAAGCAGGTCCGCTTCCGCAGGATGGTTGACACTGTAGACTCCGAGGTGGCTTCCATTACCATCAGCGGCAAGAGCGAATTTACCGCTGAGGACATCTCCAAGGGATTGTCTTCTTTCACGGTGTTGAATCCTGAGCTGCACATCTGCTCCCTGGAGCCTTCAGTAAAGATTGAAATCACCCTGACCATCACCAAGGGCCGCGGCTTTGTCCCGGCAGAGGAAGAAAGGGACGAGAACACGCCCATCGGAACCATTCCCGTGGACGCCATCTACACCCCTGTCAAGAAGGTCAACTGGACCGTGGAGAACTTCCGCGTGGAACAGAAGACCGACTATGAGAAACTCCTCCTTGAGATTGTCACCGACGGTTCCATCAGCCCTGAGGCCGCACTGCAGGATGCAGCCAACATCCTCATCTATCACTTCAAGCTCTTCACCGACGACAAGAAGATCGCCATCGAGTCTGCCGTTGAGACAGACAGCAAGGAGCTTGACGAGGAATCCCTGAGGATGCGTCACCTTCTCCTTACCAAACTTTCCGATATGGGCCTCTCCGTGAGGGCATTCAACTGCCTCAAGGCCGCCGATATCGACACCTTCGCAGACCTGGTCTCCTACAGCCGCGCAGAACTCATGAAGTTCCGCAACTTCGGCCGCAAGAGCCTCTCCGAGATTGACCTCCTGGTAGAGAAGATGAAGCTTTCCTTCGGTATGGATGTCACCAAGTACAATATTGAACCTAAGAAAAAGATCGTTTAACAATGAGACACAATAGAGCAGTCAATCATCTTGGTCGCAAGAGCGGTCACCGCAAGGCGATGCTCGCCAACATGGCATCCTCCCTCGTTCTGAAGAAGAGGATCACCACCACCGAGGCCAAGGCCAAGGCCCTCAAGCCTTATCTTGAACCCCTCATCACCAAGTCCAAGGAAGACAGCACCCACTCCCGCCGCGTCGTTTTCAGCTACCTGAAAGACAAGGAGGCAACAGCTGAGCTCTTCCGCACCGTAGCTCCCAAGGTCGCAGACCGTCCCGGCGGATACCTCCGTATCCTCCACACCGGTTTCCGCAGCGGTGATGCATCGGAAATGGTTATGGTAGAGCTGGTGGACTTCAACGAGGCAGCCCTCGCCACCAAGAAAGAGGTCAAGAAGACTACCCGCCGCAGCCGCGCCAAGAAGGCCGAAGCTCCCGCAGAGCCCGCAGCAGAAGCACCTGCAGCAGAGTAATCATCTTGAAACCACTCTGAAACGTCCGGTCACAGGCCGGGCGTTTTTCTTTTTGTGAAAAAAAAGTTATATTTGAATTCTGAAAAAGGAACAACTATAACTTTAAACCAATAAACAATGTCTAAAAAAGGTGATTCCAATATCATTGCAGTCATTACAATGATATTCCTGTTCGGCATGATCTCCTTCGTGACGAACCTCGCCGCCCCTATCGGCAACATCTGGAAAATGCAGCCCGGCATCGAGGGTTCCAACACCCTTGGAATGATGGGTAACATGATGAACTTCCTGGCATATGCCATCATGGGCATCCCTGCCGGCAACCTCCTCAAGAAGAAGGGTTACAAGTTCACCGCACTGGCAGCCCTTCTGGTTGGCCTCCTGGGCGTTTTCGTGCAGTATCTGTCCGGTATCGTGGGCGTAGGCTCCACCATCGGCAAGATTCCCACCAACTTCTTCGTGTACCTGTTTGGCGCATTCATCTGCGGCTTCTCCGTGTGCATGCTCAACACCGTGGTGAACCCCATGCTCAAGATCCTGGGCGGCAAGCGTTCCAACCAGTACATCCAGATTGGCGGCAGCTTCAACTCCCTCATGGGTACTCTCACCCCCATGCTGGTGGGCTCCATGATCGGCACCCTCACTCACGATACCCTCATCTCCGACGTGAACACCCTCCTGTTCATGGCAATGGGCGTATTTGCAGCGGCATTCGTAATCCTGCTCTTCGTCCCTATCCAGAACCCCGAGGCAAAGGGTGTGGAAGGCCAGGTGGCAAACCCCATGAAGTACATCCACTTCGTGCTTGGTGCAATTGCAATCTTCGTATATGTGGGTGTTGAGGTAGGTATCCCCGGAACCCTGAACTTCTATCTGTCAGATCCCGTCAAGGGCGCAGGCATGGATCCTTCCACCGCCGTTGCAATCGCCGGCTTCGTGGCAGGTACCTACTGGTTCCTCATGCTCATCGGCCGTCTGGTTTCCAGCCTTATCAGCGGAAAGGTATCGTCCAAGACCCAGCTCACCTGCGTTTCCGCAGTGGCCCTGATTCTCATCGTCCTTGCCATATTCCTGGGCAATTCCTTCCAGGTCAAGATGCCCGTTTTCAACGGTCACGGCTTTGAGATGGCGGTTGTTCCCATCGCAGCCCTGCTGCTTGTCCTCTGCGGTCTGTGCACCTCCGTCATGTGGGGCACAATCTTCGACCTCGCTGTGGACGGCCTTGGCACCGCAACCGAGAAGGCATCCGGTATCTTCATGGCAATGGTCGTGGGCGGCGGTATCGTTCCCCTGTTCCAGAACTTCATTGCCGACAAGGTCAGCTACATGGCCAGCTACTGGGTGCTTGCAGCCTGCGTAGCCTTCATCCTCTACTTCGCAGTTATCGGCTCAAAGGTAAAGAAGGCATAAGTTATGGCAAAAGATCTTGTAATAGGTATCGACGTAGGTGGCCAGACCACCAAGTGCGGCATCGTGGATGCCCGCGGTACCGTCCTGTCCCAGACCGTCATCCGTTCCGATGAAACCACGGACCATGAGGTCTTCATCGCCTCCCTTGCAGAGGCCCTGAACCACATCATCGCAGAGGCCCAGGCAGAAGGCCGCATCCGCGGAATAGGCGTAGGCGCCCCCAACGGCAACTACTACACCGGAACCATCGAGTACGCTCCCAATCTCAAATGGGGCGGCGCAAAGGTGATTCCCTTTGCCAAGCTTCTGTCCGAGCAGATGAACGGCATTCCCGTTTCCCTTACCAACGACGCCAACGCCGCCGCAGTGGGTGAGATGACCTACGGTGCGGCCAGGGGCATGAAGAACTTCATCATGATTACCCTGGGAACCGGCGTGGGCTCCGGAATCGTCATCGACGGCAATGTTGTGTACGGTCACGACGGCTTTGCCGGAGAACTTGGCCACACCTGCGCAGTGCGTCATAACGGCCGTGCATGCGGCTGCGGCAAGACCGGCTGCCTGGAAGCTTACTGCTCCGCCACCGGCGTAGCCCGCACCGCCCGCGAATGGCTTGAGATGACGGACGAGCCTTCAGAGCTCCGTTCCCTGGACAAAATCACCTCCAAGGATGTCTACGACGCCGCAAAGGACGGTGACAAGCTGGCCCTCAAGATCTTTGAGTACACCGGCCGTATCCTTGGCGAGAAGCTGGCCGATTTCATCGAGTTCAGCGCCCCTGAGGCCATAGTTCTCTTCGGCGGCCTGGCAAGGAGCAAGGAGTTCCTCACGGAGCCCATCCTCAATGCCATGAACGCCAACGTGCTCCCTCTGTGGAGAAACAAGGTAAAGCTGGTCTATTCCTCCCTGAAGGAGTCTGACGCCGCTATCCTTGGTGCATCTGCACTTGCCTGGGAACTCTAAAGTCACGGTAACGTGAACAGATTAGTAGCAATTTCCGCCGCATGCTGCCTTATGGTGGCCTGCGGCGGAAACTCTTCAAGGAAAGCTGCCGCGGTGCAGCCGGACCCCCTGGAGGGCATGTCCCTGAGGGAGAAGGTCTGCCAGATGTTCTGGGTGCGTCCGGAGGCCCTTGACCCCACGTTTACATGGGTGAGTAACGACGACCTGGTTGCCAACGGGCTGGTAGAGCTTAAGGATACCATGCGGGCCACCGCAGCGGAGTATCCCGTAGGCGGAGTAATAATCTTTGCCCACAATATCCGGGATAAGGAGCAGCTTACGGCCTTTGTGGATACCCTCAAGGCCCTTCCGGGCGTTCCTCTCATCTGCATTGACGAGGAAGGCGGCCGCGTTGCCCGCATAGCCAACAACAAGGCTTTCGGCCTTCCCCGGTACAAGAGTATGGCAGACCTGGCCTCAAAAGGAAAGGGCGCAGTCAAGGAAGCGGCCGGGACCATCGGCAAGTACCTCCACGGCTTTGGAATAGACATAGACTTTGCCCCCGTGGCCGATGTCAATACCAATCCCCGCAACATTGTAATAGGCCCCAGGGCCTTCTCCGACAGCCCGGAAGAAGCGGCGGATCTGGTGGCCACATATCTCAAGGCGCTTCAGGCGCAGGGTGTGCACGGCTGCCTCAAGCATTTCCCCGGACACGGAGACACATCGGCCGATACCCACTTCGGCTATGCCGTCAGTAATAAGACCTGGGAGGAGATGCTGGAGTGCGAGATGGTGCCGTTCCGGGCGGGAATCGCCGCCGGCGCGCGCATGGTGATGACTGCGCATATATCGGCCCCGAAGGTTACGGGAAGCGATATCCCGTCCACGCTCAGCCATACCGTCCTCACGGAGAAACTCCGCGGGGAGCTGGGGTTTGACGGGGTAATCGTCACCGATGCAATGGAGATGGGCGCAATAACCCGGCAGTATACCGCCGTCGAGGCAAGCGTCCTGGCCGTCAAGGCCGGGGCCGATGTCCTTCTCTGCGTAAAAGACTTCCGCGCCGCCGTAAACGCCATCGAGGACGCCGTGGAAAGCGGAGAAATCCCGGAAAGCCGGATAGACGAGTCCGTGAGGAGGATATTGAAGCTTAAATAACTTAAGCTTAAGGACTAGTAATTCCTCACCAGCTGGTCAAACTTGGTCAGGCGCTTTGTGATATAGCTCTTGACGTTGTTCACCTCTCCGGAATAGGAGCCGTAGGTCTTTGGATTCTGGTGCACATACTGGTTGAGTATGGGCCAACGCTTGAAGTTGAGCTGCTGGGACTCTTCCAGCAGCTTTGCCGTTTCATCCACGTAGTCATTGAGGTCCTGGAGAGCAGGCTTTGCCTGGTCCCAGATTTCCACAAGGCGCGCGCGTGCCCCGGAATCCTGTTTTACAATGCGGTTTACCATCTTCCGGACGGAATCCGAAGCGACGGAACCCTTGCTGCAGTAAATGAAATCGTTGATGTTATTGATGGGGTATGTCCTGCCGTCATTCTCGAAGGCAAGGTCGTAGTCCCAGGCGGGGCCGGTGAACAGGACGCCGTCCGCCCCGTCCTTGTACATGTTCACGCTCCAGTAGGTGTCCGTATTGCCGCAGAATTCACCCACGATGAAATTCTGCATGAAGCTGTCCACGTCCAGATACTTCCTGTAGCCGCTCACCGGGTCCGTGAAGTTGGCAGCGTTCACCGCGGTTTCCATCTTTGCAAAGAAGTCCTTTATGAAGGCCAGCTGGTCCGGCGTGATTTCATCGTCCTTGGGATACTTGACGGTGACGGGGGTGCCTTTGGCGGAATAGAAATAGACCTGCTCTCCGGAGGCGTAAGCATCTATCTCTATAAGGTAACCGTTCTTTGCCGGAACGCGGCCGGTCCCCACTTCCACCTGGTCGCACAGCTGGTAGCAGCCCTGGTATTCGCCGTTGAGGATAACGTCCACGGGCGTGCAGAAGGGAGTGTATGCCATTCCCACGCGGCGGCTCACCTCGAAGGCCAGGATGTTTCGCATGAGGGTTTTGTCCCCGTAGTTGTTGATGAGGGTCCATTTCTTGTCGTTTGCAGGAGCGCCAAGGACGCGGTGTTTTTCTGCAAACTTAATCCTGTAGGGCTTCTTGGGGAAGTCCCAGCTGGCGTTTCCGCGGCCGCGGACGCCGGTCTGCGTGGTGGAGAGGAGGTCTTTTCCCTCGCGAGAGATTATGTATACGTTGGAACTTACCTCGGTTGTCTTTGACGTGATGGCCTTGCCGCCCTGGGTGTTTATTACAACCGTAGGAAGGTTTGTGACCTGATAGAACTGTGTATCGTCCCCGGGGGCCTTATATCCGTAGAAGGTGAGTTCCGACAGGTTGTACTGGGTGCCGCTGGGGGACATGTATCTTACATAGCGGAAGCCGCGGGAGCAGTTGACTTCCAGGCTGCGCAGGACGCCGTCAGAGCACTGCTCCTTTATCATGGCAATTGGCAGGGCGTCGCTGAAATCGGGCTGGTTGGCGCCTTCAAAAAGGCCCAGTTCCACCTTCTTGCCCTGGGAGGCTTTGGGTGTAAAGTAGACGGTGGTTATGACATGTTTTTCCTGAAGGTCATATCCGGACCACCTGCCGGAGCCCATGACCATTCCGCTCAGTTGTACGGGGGTTGTGTCTACCTGCTCGGGCTCTTTTCCCTCTCCGCTATTCTGGTTCTGCGAGGGGTTGAACTCATCGGCGCAACCTATCGCTACGGCCGCTACTGCCGCCAAAATCAAATACTTCCAAATCTTCATGACTGCAAAGGTAATCATTTTCCATAATATGAGTCAGAAATAGCTCTAACGGGGATGTCAAAATATTCCGAACTCAATGATTCTTACCAAAATGCGAATAATGGCTATGCTTATTATTTGGAGCTGAAAACGAGACTCGAACTCGCCACCCCGAACGCGATTCATGTATTATCGGTGAGCAAGGAGGTTACTTCTTCTTTGAGTTTGGGTAGGTCATTGATGACAATATTCCACATAACATCATTAGTAACCGCTGCGTAATCGTGAATCACACGGTTCCTTGTGGCAATGATGGCTTTGGAATGTGAGATTGCTATCTCAGGATGGTCTTTCAAGAGTTTGTTGGTGGCTTCTCCAATGATGCCGATATTCCTTTCTATGGCACGCCTAAGCATCAGATTTTTCTGGTATTCATCAAAACGCTTCGGGACCTGCTCGAAGAACGAATAAACCTCGTCAATAGCCACGTTGATGTCGTACAGATGTGCTTTAAGATGCCTGTCCATATATAAGCTGTTTGGTCTCGTCAAGTTCTTCTTTGAAATAAGGATTCTTGACAGCGTTGTATTCTACCAAATCCACCTCCCGCTTTAACAGGTTTTCCAGGGCGAACTTAAAATCAAAGTAGTTCTCCCCATAGACCAGTAAAGGTAATGCGCTGCGGTCAAAGATAACGGTGAAATCAACATCGCTATCCTTATTGAACCTGTCAGTAAGAATGGATCCGAAGACGTAAAGCTGTAACACTTTGTGTTTTTCACACAAAGCGATAATCTGAGCCATATTTCTCCGAATCAACCTCATATCGCTGCAAATATAGCGAAAAAGACAAACAAAAAAAACGCATCGGTTCTGCCGATGCGTTTTGGAGCGGAAAACGAGACTCGAACCATATCTTGTGATATGTTGAAAATCAACGATTTAGAACAAACCGAAAAGACATCAGGTGAAACATAGGTGAAACTTTCGTGGCTTTTCAGGACGTATAGGGAAAGCGTCTTGAACGGGATTATTTAATTTTGGATTATTTAATCTTGCATAATTAAATCCTAAATATTATCTTTGCCCAAAACGAGAAACGATGCTGCAGCCGAATCCATTCATCATTACCGCCGATTACTACGGCCCTGAGTATTTCTGTGACAGGCAGGCCGAGACGGAAGCCTTGGAAAGCAATATCGCAAACGGGCGGAACACGGTGCTGATTTCGTCCCGCCGTATGGGGAAGTCCGGACTCATA
>JAFRPW010000043.1 GCA_017428945.1 Bacteroidales bacterium
CGAAGAGGAAATTGTTTTATTAATCCTTTTTAACACTCGCAATGAACATCGCGGGTAAGGTTGTTGTTGGGTGTGGTATAGGCATATCCCTCGCTGGGAACTCCTGTGCGATGAGAAGATTGGATTTATAGAGGAAATATAGTCATTTTTTCGCTAGCAGACGCATTTTCAAGAATTTGAAAATACTTTCGAATACAATGGTGTTATTTGTAAAAATTTTATTATATTTGCACGTAAAAGTAAAAAAATCATGAGAGAAACATTTCTTGAAAGGAAAGACAACAAGAATACCCTGATTAAAAAAACCATACTCTTTCTTTGCATAGAGCACGGCGAGCACAGTATCTCCGCGTTGTCTGACGCCGTCGGCGCTTCTGTCCCAACAGTTACCAAGCTCATAGGCGAACTCATTGACGAGGGCTTCATGACGGACCTTGGCAAGTCAGGCACTTCCGGCGGCCGCCGTCCTTCCATCTACGGACTCAACCCGGAGGCAGGATACTTCGTGGGCGTAGATATCCGAAACACGCATGCCTGCATTGCCGTTACGGACTTCAAGGGCGGTCTCATCACCTTCAAGGACGACATTCCTTTCAAGATGCTTCCTAACGAGGAATCCATCCACAACATTGCCTCTTCCATCAGGGAGTTCATCTCCAGGGAGAATATCGAGTGGAACAAGATCATGGGCCTTGGTGTCAGTATCCCTGGCCGCGTAAACCCTGTCACGGGCTACTCAAACAACTATTCCTTCGACGACAACCGCCCCATAAGCCGCATCCTGGAAGAAGACCTTGGCGTTCACATCGTCCTTGAAAACGACTCCCGGGCCATGACCTACGGCGAATATCTGGGCGGCGGCCTCAAGGAGAAAAACATGCTGTACGTCAATGTAAGCTGGGGTCTGGGAATGGGCATCATCGCCGACGGACGCCTCTACTACGGCACCTCCGGATTCTCCGGCGAGTTCGGGCACTTCCCTCTCCTGGACAACGGCCAGATGTGCCGCTGCGGCAAACTGGGCTGCCTGGAGACTGGCGCTTCGGGATCGGCCCTTGTGCGTATGATAGGCAATAAACTTGCAGAAGGAAGGGCATCGTCTCTTGCCGCCAAGTACAAGGCCGACGGGAAGGTGAACCTGAACGATATCTTCGACGCCGTCCGCAACGAGGACACCCTCGCAATCGAGACGGTAGAGAAGATTGGCACAAACCTGGGCAAGGGCCTCGCCGGCCTCATCAATATCTTCAACCCCCAGCTGGTTGTGATTGGCGGAAAGGTGGCCGTGGCCGCCGGGGACTATCTCATGCTTCCCATACGCACCGCCATCAAGCGTCATGTCCTGAACATCGCCAACCAGGATACTTCAATCAAGCTCACCAAATTACGCCAGAAGGCCGCACCTATCGGCGCAGCCCTCCTTGTAAGAAGCCGTATCCTGGGAATGCTCTAGGCTATTCCTGAAATAAGGCGCATAAGTGTTTCCTTGGCATCTCCCAGTTCCAGGTAGACGCCTTTGGAACGGCTGTAGATGGGGTTCTCAACACCTGCATAACCGGGCTTGAGGTCGTAGTTGCACACTATCACTTCAGGGGCCTGGTCCACATTCAGGACGGGCATTCCGTAGATTGGAGTGCCAACGGCATTGCGTGCGGCGGGATTCAGGACGTCGTTTGCGCCGATGACCACAACTGCATCGGCGTTTTTGAAGTCGTCGTTGATGGCGTCCATCTCAAACAGTTTCTCATAGTCTACATCGGCCTCCGCCAGAAGCACGTTCATGTGACCGGGCATACGGCCTGCGACGGGATGGATTGCGTAACGGACGCGTGCGCCGCGGCTCTCCAGTTTGTCTGCAAGCTGACGTACCTGATGCTGGGCCTGGGCAAGTGCCATGCCATATCCGGGGACGATGATTACATCCTTTGCCTTGGACAGGACAGATGCCGCAGTGGGTTTGTCTTCTGCGGCAGGAACGGCAGAGACGATGCCGTCCAGTGTCTTTACGCGGGCTTCAAGGTCTGCCACCATCTGCTCCAGCTGCTGTATTTTCTTTTCTAAATCCATAATTCGTTTTACCAGTTCTTCGTTGTCATTTATATTGGGTTGGGCGGAAGGGGTTACGGCTGCGCCTGTGAGAATGCCCATGAGCTTCCGGTTCATGGCGCGGCACATGATCTGGGTGAGAAGAAGGCCTGAGGCACCTACGATGCCGCCCACAGCCACCAGGAACACATCGCCTATGGCCATGCCGGCAATTGCGCCGGCAACGCCGGAAAGGGAGTTGAGAAGCGAGATTGTGATTGGCATGTCCGCGCCGCCAACCCGTAGGGAGAACCACAGCCCGAAGAGTGAGGCCGATACCAGGGCACCGGCAGTGCACAATGTGAGCCACGCTCCTCCGGCAAAGATGCCGGCTGCCACAAAGACAAGCGTCAGGGCGAGGAAAAGAACGGTGAGAAGCGAGTGTCCCTTCCAGACAACCGGTTTTTGGGGAAGTACCCTGTGCAGCTTGCCTGCGGCGACAAGACTGCCAACCAGTGTCACCATGCCTACGGCCACGGCCAGAAGGGCGGTAAACCTCACAAAAGCCCCGTCTCCCCCGACAGAAAGTATACCCACAAGGGCCGATGCCCCGCCGCCAAGGCCGTTGAACAGAGCCACGGTCTGCGGCATCTGTATCATCTTGACCCTTATGGCAATGATACTTCCTGCAAGTGCGCCTATAAGTATGGATACATAAATGGTCCATACGGACACAACGCCGGCAAAGAGCAGGGTTGCTACGATGCCGCAGAGCATCGCCAGGGCCGAAAGGAGGTTGCCGGCCACGGCGGTCTTAACCTTGCTCATCATGGAAATGCCGGCAAGTACCAGCACGGCCAGCAAGGCACTTATCACTATTTGCAATGCTCCCATCATCCCTGCTTCTTTTTCTTGCCGAACATCATGAGCATACGGTGTGTCACGCCGAATCCTCCGAACACATTCACTGCGGCCAGCGCGATGGCCAGGCCGCCGGCAATCTGGGAGAGAACTCCGTCACCGGCAAGGAATGCCACTCCGGTGGCGGCAATGGCGCCCACTATCGTAACTCCGGAGAGGGCGTTCATGCCGGACATCAGCGGAGTATGAAGCAAACTGGGCACGGTCCTGATGATGAAGTAACCCAGGACCGTGCTCGCTATGAATACGGAGACCAGTATAAGCGGATGGATCATAAGCCCATAGCTTCGCGTGCTCCCTGGTGGACCAGTTTGCCGTCAATGCAGACGAGGGACTTCTGGACAATCTCATCGTCCCTGTCCAGGACAAACTTGCCATCCTTTACAAGGTAGCTCACAAGGTTATAGAGGTTGTTGGAGAACATCCAGGTGGAGCTTGTGGGAAGCAGGCCGGGGATATTCTTGACACCCATGAGGGTGACGCCGTATTTGGTCTCTATGCCGCCCTTGGGGGTGAGCTCGCAGTTGCCGCCCTGGTCGATGGAAATATCAACGATGACGGAACCCTTCTTCATGCCCTTCACCATTTCCTCGGTGATGATAATAGGAGCAATCTTTCCGGGAATGAGGGCGGAACAGAAGACGATGTCCATTTCCTGGATTGTGGCTTTGAGGGCTTCCTGCTCCTTGATGAGGACATCTGCAGGCAGGCGGTTGGCATAGCCGCCTTCTGCTATTGCAAGCTCCGGAGGAACGGTGGTGTCTACCACCTTTGCACCAAGGGAACCGGCGTTCTCAGATGCCATGGGACGGATATCGGCCGCGTAAGTGATTGCACCAAGGCGCTTTGCGGTGGCAAGGGCCTGAAGGCCGGCGACGCCCACGCCTATTACCATTACCTTGGCGGGCTTGATCTGGCCCACTGCGGTAAACATCTGGGGGACGAAGGTTGTGAGCATGTTGGCTGCCATGAGGATGCCCTTGTAGCCTGCGCAGGTGCTCATGGAAGTAAGGGCATCCATGCTCTGGGCACGTGAGATACGGGGAATGCCGTCCAGGGTAATTGCAGTCACGCCCTTGGCGGTGAGTGCCTTTACCATCTCATGGTTGACGGGAGATGCGGGATGGATAAAGGTGATGAGGACCTGTCCGCAGTGCATCATATCTACCTCGTGCTTGCCAAGGGCCTGGTTCATGAGGGGCTCCTTGACTTTGAGGATCATTTCTGCACGGTCGTAGATGTCCTGGGGGTTATCTACCATCTTGGCTCCGGCCTGGATGTAGTCCTCATCGTGATAGAGGGCTCCGTCACCGGCATGGCGCTCTACAAGCACCTCAAAACCGTCCTTGACAAACTTGCCCACAGTTTCCGGGGTAGCGGCAACACGAGCCTCGTCGTGCATGATTTCCTTGGGAATACCGATAATCATAATAGTTATTATTTAGTGTTATGTGTTATTTCATAAGCTATTCGGGTATAAAGGTAAGAATTATTAAGCATATATTATACTTTTTGCCAGATTTTTTAATCAAAAATAATCAAATGGGATTTGAGCAAGATTATATCTAAATTTGTTGGATTTTTGATGGCAACTCGTTTATGAACCAAACATTACAGATTTCCACCCGAGGCAAAGAAATGCCTGCATCCCCCATCAGGAAACTGGCTCCCCTGGCATATGCGGCAGAGGACAGAGGCGTAAAGATTTACAAACTTAACATCGGCCAGCCGGACCTGCCAACTCCGCAGAAGGCGCTGGATGTTCTCAAGCATATAGACCGCACTACCCTCGAGTATAGTCCATCACAGGGTTATCGTTCTCTGCGCCAGGCTCTTGTGGGCTACTACGAGCGCTATCAGATAAAGCTTTCCGCAGACGAGATAATCATTACCAGCGGCGGCAGCGAGGCCGTGCTCTTCGCCTTCCTGAGCTGCCTTAACCCCGGTGACGAAATCATCGTCCCTGAGCCTGCATATGCAAATTACATGTCCTTTGCCGTGTCTGCAGGCGCTGTCATCAGGACAGTGGCTACAACAATAGAAGAGGGTTTCTGCCTGCCCAAGGTAGAAAAGTTCGAGCAACTGATAAACGACAGGACCAAAGCCATCCTGATCTGCAATCCAAACAACCCCACAGGTTATCTCTATACCCAGAGGGAAATGAACCAGATAAGGGACCTTGTGAAGAAATACAATCTGTACCTGTTCTCCGACGAGGTCTACCGCGAATTCATCTACACCGGTTCTCCCTATATTTCCGCCATGCACCTGGAAGGCATAGAGCAGAATGTGGTGCTGATAGATTCCGTTTCCAAACGTTATTCCGAATGCGGAATCAGGATAGGCGCGCTCATCACCAAGAACGCGGACATCCGCAAGACCGTGATGAAATTCTGCCAGGCCAGGCTGTCCCCGCCCCTTATCGGCCAGATGATAGCGGAAGCGTCCATAGAGGGCACGGAAGAGTACTCCCGCCTTGTTTACGATGAATATGTAGAGCGCAGGAAGTGCCTCATTGACGGCGTAAACAGGATTCCCGGCTGCTATACACCCGTTCCCATGGGCGCGTTCTACACCGTAGCCCAGCTTCCCGTGGAGGATACGGAAAAGTTCTGCGCCTGGTGCCTGAGCGACTTCTGCTGGAAGGACGATAAGACTCCCGAGGGCAAGGTTGGCGAGACCATCATGATGGCTCCTGCCGCCGGTTTCTACTCTACTCCCGGCATGGGAATGAACCAGGTACGCCTGGCCTATGTCCTGAACAAGAAGGATATACAAAGGGCTCTCTTCCTTCTGGAGAAAGCCCTTGAACAATACAAGCAGGTCAAATAGAGCTTACCTGGCCTCGTTATCCAATACGGAATAAGGTGAATTCAGGCTCTTGAATTCAGGAACAAGATCCTTCATCCTGCCCACAGTGCGCATGGAATCAAACATGTAGCTGCCTTCGATGAGATTATTGATGTCGTCGGAGATATCGTCGTAGTCGTACTCGCGGACATCGGCAATCATAATCTTGTCGTGGCTGGTGGGTTTGGTGTTCTCCTTGGTTGCGAGTAGCTCCTCGTACAGCTTTTCTCCGTGGCGGAGGCCGGTGAATTCAATCTTGACATCCTGACGGCCGCTGAGACGGATCATCTTCTTTGCAAGGTCTATGATCTTGACTGGCTCTCCCATATCAAAGATGAATATTTCTCCGCCCTTGCCCATACTGCCTGCCTCAAGCACCAGCTGGCAGGCCTCAGGGATGGTCATGAAGTAGCGGATAATCTCCGGATGGGTGACGGTAACGGGGCCGCCGGCCTCTATCTGTTTTCTGAACAGCGGGATAACAGAGCCGTTGGAACCCAGAACGTTGCCGAAACGGGTGGTGATGAACTGGGTCTTGGAAGAACCGTCTTTCTGGATTTTCTTGGCAAGTGCCTGGACGTAAATCTCGCAGATGCGCTTGGAGCAGCCCATGACATTGGACGGATTCACGGCCTTGTCCGTAGATACCATCACAAAGCGGGACACTCCGTATTTTACAGACAGGTCTGCAAGTATCTTTGTGCCCTGAACGTTGTTCTGGATGGCCTCTGACACGTTGTCTTCCATCATGGGAACGTGTTTGTACGCAGCGGCATGGAAAACGTATTCCGGACGGTAGCGCTCAAAGATCTCTTCCATCCTCCTCTGGTTGGAAATGTCCGCGACGATGGTGGGCGCCTCAAGCTCTGACCAGCGGCGTTTGAGTTCCAGACGAATGTCGTGGAGCGGGGTTTCCGCCTGGTCTATGAGTATGAGCTGATAGGGGTTGAACGATGCCACCTGGCGCATGATTTCAGAGCCGATGGAGCCGGCGGCACCGGTAATGAGGACGCGCTTGCCTTCAAGATGGGATGCAATCTTCTGCATGTTTATCTTGATGGGGTCGCGGCCCAGAAGGTCTTCAATCTGGATGGAGCGGATGCCCTGGGTGGTTGTCCTTGTTCCCTGCCAGTCTTCCGTAACATTGGGGGCAAGGAAAATGCTCACATTCTCCTTGATGAGGCGGTCCACAATATCGGTTTCCTTAATTTTTTCCGCCTTTGCGGGAGAGACGATAATGGCCTGGACGTCGTTCTTGCGGACATTATCTATCAGGGCGTCGTCGTTCATATATACGTTTACGCCCATCATCACCTTGCCGCGCATGGCGGGGTCGTCCGCGACAAAGCCCCTCAGATGGAACTTGTTGTCCTTGTTCATGCGGATAGCCTTGGCAATGTTGACGCCGGCTTCCTTGGTGCCGTACACGAAGGTGTTGTATGCTTCCTTACGATCCTCATTGAAAGTGTCGTTTATCATCTTGATGGTCATGCGGAGGGTTGCCATCAGAAGGAACGATATGACGTAGGCAATCATGAGTGCCGTAAACGATGCCAGCTCAAACCCTGACGCGTACTGGAAAATCATGGAAATGATGATGGAAATTCCGTACCCGATGGTCAGGGACACGAAAATATGCATCACATCCGAGAATGACGACAGTCGCAGGACGTTTGAATATGTGTGGAAAACATAGAAGAAAAGAATGTTGCACACCAGAGCCAGCAAAACGGTCCTTACCATAAGCGGCGAGAGATTGTCCAGCATCTCGAACGAGTACCTGAGCATGAAAGCAATCAGGACAGATGCAACCAGCAGGAATATATCAATCAGCAAGATTGTCCACGAAGGAAGAATCTTGGAAGAAAAAACCTTTCTTAAAAAACTCATAAAATAGTTACAGTTAGTATGCAAATATAACTCTTTATATTTACATTTACAACAAAAGAAGCCCCGGTCGATTGCTCGATCGGGGCTTCCAAAAAACCGCAGCGACTTACTCTCCCAACTGGTAGGTCAGTACCATCAGCGCGGGTGAGCTTAACTTCTCTGTTCGGAATGGGAAGAGGTGGGTCCTCACC
>JAFRPW010000044.1 GCA_017428945.1 Bacteroidales bacterium
CATAATAAGGAGGATGGGACATATTACCATCGCAAAAGCGGCGCAGGCCGACACCATGAACAGTTTCCTGTCATGTTCGCTCATATTCTCCCAATCATCCGGGCGCTGGCAATACTCTTTGTACCATGCACTTATTTTCATGAACAGTTTTTTCATCTTCCCATGCGTATAAATTGTTTCGGAGAATCGATATCCACCAGGAAAGGGTCCTCCCGGCGGGGATTAGTCTTGTCACTGGCCATCTTCTCAAAGCGCTCGAACTCCCATTTGATATAGTTCACGCCCTCTATTCCTGCAGAGCGTGGGTCCCTGAACAGCTTCTGATGCCCTTCGGCGTCGAACATCCCGGTCTCCGAAGTATGCCGGCTGCCCCATTCGCGCCCTTCAAAGGCAAAGTGAGGCATCCCGTTCGCCCGGCCGATATACTGGATATCGGAGATGACGTCGTACCGGTCCAGCGGACTCTTGATCCGATTACCTTCGGCATCCACCAGCATTGCGGAGCCGTCGTCGTACCTGATAGCATAACAGGTCGGCTTCTCACAAAGCAGTTGCACCTTGCTTACCTCCATGTCGTGCATGATGTCGTTGATTTTGCTCATAGCGGTATCGTGTATTCGTTTCCACTTGCCCAACCACCGTCATTCTGAGCGGAGCGAAGAATCTCATCCGGCTGCTCCACCTTGGCGACACCATTTTGTTGCAGTGCTCCCTCTGTCCTGAAGTTAAACCAGCGCGGCTCCTCCAGATTGGAATCGTCCCACAACTTGATAAGAACGTAGGGGTTACTCAGCGTGATGATATAATTGAGCTTGGCCTTATGCGGCGTGAACGGCGCCGGGTTATAAGCCGTACCCGCATCCAGCCCGTACAGATAGTCCATCTGCTCCTTGTAACTCATAATGTCATCGTACACAAACGTGCTGGAGATATCCAACGTTCCGGAATAAGCCGGAAGAGTGACAGACTCCACATTGTTTGCGTCATTCCACGGCCAGCCAAAGAGTTCCCCGGCCATATACACCTGGGCCGTCAGGTCAGGGTAAGCATGTTCGGCCACAAAGAACCCGGCATCCCCGCTAAGCGGGATAAACTCCGCCGTCATGTCCAAATGGCCGAACACATAGACCAGGAAGGCATATTCGAAGGGATTTCCATACCCGTCCGTAACGGTCATATGAAGCCAGGTTCTTCCCGGCTTGGCCGTTTTTAGCATCCAACTATCAGATCCGGTTCGCTCAACAGTCAGAATCTTGGTATCTTCTGCTTTCAACGAGTATGTCGCCCTGGCTTCATCGCAGGACACAGTCAGGACCAAATCCAGCCCGTCATCCGTGACAAAGGCCGTGTCCTCGGAAAGTACTTTCTTTGCATTCAGGTCGGTTCCCGGCGCAACATTCACCGTCAGCACCGGTCGCGTTGGCTTAACGCGGTTATCCACCAACGTGAAATCCATCACATCCGAGCACTCTTTTACATCGCCCACGTCGTGCCCCTTTGCCGTGGCGGTAAGCACAAGCTTACCCTCACCATCGGCTGTTACCTTGAACTGGTTCGGCAGCTCTCCGCCGCGAATCACCACAATCTCCGGATTGGAGGCTTTCAGCTCGAAACGTTCGCAAATGGCCGTCGCAGGATTCACCGCAACAGTAAAGATTCGCTCCTCGCCAAACTCCCATTTCGGGCTGTCATTATTCACTTGGAGAGTGATGCTTTTCAGCGCTGAATTGTCCGTCACTTCCAGCGGCCGAGAGTCGCACGAAGCCAGGGCTAACGCCGCCGTGGCTGCCGCCACGGCTATAAATAACTGTTTCATATGATTTTACGTTTTAGAAGATGTACACGATAGAGAGTATCACTTCATTGGGCAGGAAGAACCACTTATGCCCTTGCTCGATAAGCTTCCCGTTCTCAGGATACTCATATTTCCGGTACTTGGTCCAGCCGCCCCAAACGCCCAGACCGAAGTCCAGGTTCCAGTGCTCTTTGAGCATCAAGGAGTATCCTCCGGCGAGGGCTGCCCCGAAGGCGTCGCCTTCTTCTGCGGTCTTGGTGATGATACCGCCGCTGTTATACTCCTGGTACTGGGCTTTGCCTCCAACCCACCATCCTGAATACACATTCCACGGCCACCAGCGCGCGCCTATGGCGTAGGTTTGCTTGCGACTCTGCTTCTGGTCCGGGTCTGGCTCGCTGAACAGCCCGTTCCACGTGTTGTGTCTGTTGAAGGTCCAGGGATTTACCTTTGCCCCGGCGTTGATACTCCAATGCTGGCCGACGGCCGCCGAACCTTCCAGTCCGATGGTACCGAGGTCAATCGCATCAGCAGCGTTCACCGCCACAGCCCAGGTCTGGGCCGAGGCGGCTGCCGCGAACAAGAAAATCGATGAGAAAAGAATGACTAACTTCTTCATATTCAGTAGATTTTTAAGGTTTCTTGCAAAGGGAAGGACATTTCCCAACGTCCTTCCCGGTTGGAAAAATGATTGCAAATGGAATCCGCTCTCCGGGAGTCTCTCTCTCACTAATCCGGCTCACTTGACTCGCCGGAGAGTTTCATCCAAGGGTTAATAGTTCATGATAATGAGTTCTTTCCCAAGGGGAACGGCGTGCCGGATCCTCTTGGGCTTCTCGTAAAGCATGTCCACCATCGGGTTGTTCGGGTCGCAAATCGCCATCCAGCGTGCTTTGGTGTCGTTTCGGAGGAACTTCGCCAGACGCTTGTGCCCAGCCGTGGTGAGTGTCTTCGGCCCGGGGCCGGGGATATCCAGGAAAAGGAAATTGCCTTCTTCCTTGGAGAAGGGATAGCCCAGCGTGCGGAAAAGCTCCTGCGAGTAGGTCTTGGTTACTTCCATTTTCACAATCATGGCCGGACATGTTGCCGTATAGATTCTGTCGGCTATGCTGCGCTGGTTCGCCTTTCGTCCGGCATACTCCGGCCGGAACTGCTGCGCATCCTCCACATACTTGTCGCCCCTGGCGTACTCCATCAGGAAGATGAGCAGCGCGGCGCGGAGCGTGTTTTTCGTTTCCGGCAGGTTGAACACTTCCACCAGATACTGGTGTACGGCGGCCTTGAAGGCAGTGTAGAATGTTGTCGTGACGGTTGCATCGTCAATGAACAGAGTCATAGACTCCAGCGCCTCTATTGTCTGGTGTCGCAACTCCATGAGGAACTGCTCCTCATCCGTGTAGGGCGAAGGGAAGAGGTCTTCCACCGGCGTCCGGTCCGTGATGCGGCCGACGGCTTTTACCAGAGAAGGGTATTCCGCAAACAGGCCGTCATCGGCGCTGCGCTTGAGTTCCAGCAATCCGGCCCGGATGTTCTCAAAGGCCAGGTCGCAGTTCTCCCAGGTCTTCTTCAGCTCGGGGAGCAATGTGCGAAGCCTGGGGCCTCCGGTCTGCACCACGCGGTAGGCATTGATTAGTTCGGCATTTTTGTCGGCCAGTGCATAGCTTTTCGCCTCTGTGGCCAGAAAGCAGGCACCGTCGCCGACGAACGGATCCACGAAGGTGTTGATGTCTTTCGGAATCAGGGGAAGAATCACTTCCAAATCTTTCTCGCGGCTGCCCGCCCAATTGATAAAAGGTCTCATATGAATAATGGATTAGTTGAGCATGAATTTGATTCCCAGTCCCGCCTGCCAGTGGATGTTCCCGGCATAGGAAGAGAAGTTGACAGGAAGGGCGCCCTGGACCAGAAGGGCGAACCTGGGAGAGAGGAAGATTTCCAGGCAGGTCTTCGCATAGACGCCATACAGGAAATGGATATTGGCTGTTCCCAGATCAATGTAATCAGGCAGGTGCCTGAACGGGTCCAACCATTCTATACCTGCGAACACGCCTGCGCCTGCGTACCAATTGAAACTGCGGCTGCGTGTGGCGGCGAGTCTCCAAAGGTAGGACCCGGCGGCAGAGATGTGCCAGTCGTCCAGAATATGGTTTGTGGAAAGCCCGTAACGGTAGGGGGATACCATGATGCCGGACTCCCAGAAACCGCCCAGGGTATATTGCGAAAAGAAAGCCTCGGCCCCCACGGATGTGCCGGTATAGTGCGCAGAGATTGCGAGGGTAGATTGGCCAGAAATGGTTCGCTGGGCCGAGGCTGAGGTACATGAGAGGATGAGGAACAATCCGGTGAGGATGGTTCCGAATGATTTGCTTATTGAATGCCTTTTTGTCATTTCTCGTTTTGGTTTGACGCATTTAGTCTTGCATTGTCATACGCTATTTGACAACAAAGGAAAGGCAAAATTTTGTTCTTTCAAAATATTTCAGATACTTTTGCGACAAAAACCGGCTTACTTTGTGATAAAAAAGTTGACATCTTCAAGCACAAAGAGACGTCCTGACGCACCTCAGCGCAAGGATGAGCTGCTTCATGTCAACGGAATCACGTACATAGAAGCCGATTTAAAATTGAATCACCTCCGCATCCTGATGGTCATCATTTCGGAGCTCCAGCGAGCGATAAGATTGCGCCTGACGAGGGGTAATGAAAGGAAGGGTGTGCCGGAGGTTTTCCTGCCGCCGAAGAACGACCGTGGATACCGGGTGTTGACCATCCCGGCGCAGGCTTTTCACATTGGGGAGAAGAATGGCGCCCGACTTCGCGCTTGTCTTCGAGAGTTGGAGCATACCGCCATCCGTTTTCCGGACAGCGAGCAGAAGAATCATTTCACAGGATTCATAGAGGGGTTCCGATTTCCGGCTTACGGCCACGACGTTGAAATCTTCCTGCAGGAGCAAATGGTGGCCCGCTTGCTTCTGGTGGAAGAGGGCTACACCGCCTATTCCTGCCAGGCGGCACTTTCAATGGCCAACAAATACACCGTCCGGCTCTACTGGTTGGTCTGCTCCTGGCGTAATCGCGGCGGTTTTGTCCTAAGTATTGACGAACTTCGGCGGATGCTTACGCTCGGGCCGTCCTATGACCGTTCGGACAATATCGTAACGCACATCCTGAAACCGTCAGCCGCCGATTTGCGGGAGCATTATCCCATCTGGTTCGATTTCCGACTGCTGCTTCGCTCCGACCGTCAGTACATCTGCTTTAAGATTGGCTATCAGGTGGATGAAGAGACCAGAAACAAGGTGACGCAAGAGGCCTGGGATGCGTGTCGTTTGCTGATGAATGCGGCAGGGGGGGGATGCACAGGCAATTGCCGACATCTGGAAACAGTTGGATTTCGAAGATCTGCATTCGTTCACGGATAAGTTGGCCAGCCTCACGGCCGACATTCGCATCCGCCGGGGTATTTCCAATGTGGACGCCTACGTTCATGCCGCCATGCTGGCCTGGTATTCCGACTGGCTGCTGCGCTATTCGGACTTCTGACCAGTCATGCCCGGCCCGCCGGGCATCTTCTCTTTTTCTTTCTCATCTCCTTTCCTCGCGTGCGTACACGCGTTGTTGAGATATTTATTTATACTTGTAATGATTCAATTTGTACGGCGCTTTTGGAGCGTCGTTAATTCGTTGTATATCTGATATTTGGACAGCATGAAGCGGGGCGGGTTTCCTAAGAATTGAATACTTTTCAGGTCCGTTTTCCTAAGTTTTGAATACTTTCCTCCTAAGGATTGAATACTTTTCTCCTAAGAATTGAGTAACTCTCGGAGCCGTTCCTAAGTTTTGAATACTTTTTCTTCGTTGCCTCCATCAATCAGAGGGTTTCTCGAATTCCTCCGCAAAAATAATCAATGCTGACGGCCGGGGGCCGTCTTTGAGCTGCAAGGTCAGGGGGCTACGCCCTTTTGCCGAAAATCTCCACCCCTCCGGGGTAGTATTTTCGACAAAAACCTTGCATCTCAAACCGCATTGATTGCCAGCGCTCCATAATTCGTTAAACCCTCTAATTGATTGTATTATGAAACTTTCAGAACAAAGAAATCTCACCAAGAAGCAGATGCTTCAGGAGATGGCATCTCAGATGAGTGCGTCCATGAAATCCGAACTCCGGAATCTGATTGATGAGCTGGGGCTCACGTTGGTCAGTGTCAATGGTACAACCTTAAATCGTGCTGCCTTATGAGATGCGAAGAACTCAACAAGCTGGGTCTGGAACTCCGCGAAGACTGGAATGTATCCGACCTTATCCTTGCCAGCGGCGCCGGTTACCTGGAGGGTTTCTCCAATGAACAGCTGGACAGAATCGGTGTCCTGAGAGAAGCGATTTCGGAGTACATGGTTTCCATACCGGTGAACACGAACGTGCAAATCAAGAATGCCGACCTGGCGAGTTTCTACCTGCTGCCCGTCATGAAGGGCCTTGACCATGAGGAGTGCTGGATCCTCTATCTCTCCCGCAAGAATACCATCATCAAGCGGATGCAGATTTCTAAAGGTGGCTTTACTCAGACCACCATTGACAACAAGCAGATACTCCGTCACGCGTTACTCCTCGGGGCGCAGGGGATTATCATCGCTCACAACCATCCTACCAATGATCCTACTCCCAGTACGGCTGACATCAATTCTACCAAGTCTCTTGAAAAGGCCTGCAGGGCCATAGACCTGATGCTTCTGGACCATCTGATTATTGCCGATTCCTCTTACTATTCCTTCACGGAAAACCGTAAGGCAGAGTATAACGAAACCATCCTGAAAACCCTCGCTGCAGCATAGCGGCGGGAGTTATTTCCCTTTAGACGAAAAAAGCAGGTCATCAGTGAAATTGATGCCTGCCTTCTTCAAGCGCTTGCGGTCATAGACCTTTTTACTTTTGTGGAACGCCGTGTATGAAACCGGCCTCCCATGCTCCTGGATTTCGAGAATCCGCGAAGCCCTGCGCTGGGCCAGCATATAGTCGGCCTCCGTAATCCGCAGTTTCTTTCCTTTCTTCGGTTTCATTGTTGTACTTTCCAGTTGAAATCCAAATAAAAATGGATCTCGATTTTATTGGTTAAACTTTAATCGGTTACAAACATAGGGACTTGATTGGTTACGCCTCTATAGATGCAAAAACCGTGTCAGATGTTGCTGTCGGCACGTTTCAGAGCCTCCCGGCCCGCGTCTGTCATCAACCCGCGGCGCTCAAGATCTGCGCAACGCTGAATGTTCAGTTCGGTCCAATGGCTCCCTTTTCGGCTAGGCGAAAGCCGCTGGGCCATCCGTCCGTCCGGCATCACCTTGCAGGTCGAATCAATCCAGCCGAAGCACAACGCCTCTTCCACGACATCAATGTAAGGAATGGTGCCCGGCCTGGAATTCTTGCCACGGTTGCACGTCACCCAGCACTGCTTCTCGCTGGCATGATGCTCCTCCAGCCACTCCCGCAGCTGCGCCCGTTCCGAGAAATCCAGTAGATTGTCGATGTTCATTTCCGGCACGAATTACGTTGTGGCCGCTGTTATAGCCCCCTGGCAATGAATCCGAACAACGCGGTTGGGGTCGGTTTCCGCAAGGTTCCGCAAATCATCAAGATGCGATTTGACGAAATCGGGCCTACGCTTTCCCAGGACGCGGAATATCTCCGGTGCCTCCATCCGCACTTTATCATCACCGTCGTGCAGCAGTTCAGCGAACATCGGCATGTAGTCTTTGTATGGATCAGGCGTATTTGTGGCTATGTTTTCCGATGCCCAGATGAAAGCCAGCCTCACGCCCGGCGCTTCGTCTTCGGCGAAACGAAACAGATCTGCCCAATACGGCTCGATGGATTCGTAGCAACCTCTGCCGATTCTGCCCAGCGCATTGACGGCACGTTCCCTCAGCAAGGGATCCTCACTTTCTAGAAAAGCGGCAACCGCGGTGACGTGCTCCTTGACCGATTCCGGAAACGCCAACCCCATCTCTCCAAGCATCCAAAGAGCTTTTGCCGTGATTATTACTGAATCCGATGACAGCAGCGAGGCTACGTAGGAAATGTTCTCCTCCCATCGCTCCTTGTGCCTGGTCAGTTCGCCAAGACTCTTGTAAAGTTCTGATTCAGTCATCTAAATGCGAAGCGTCTAATCAAAGTCGGCCACAGTTTTCTCCTTGTCCCAAACGATCTCCTGACCTATAGACTCGCTGCTGGTCTTCAGGTATTCTTCGATGGGAGATAATCCCACAGTGCTTCTCAAGCTGTCAAGAGCGGCGGGATACTCCACCGGCCAGAGACATAACTGCATGGCAAGTTCATCTTCCACAATCATTGCCGCCATCTTAATCTGGGTGCCATAAATCTGTGGCTTGCCCTCTTCCATCAGAACTCTGTCATTCAGAATGGCATAGTCTGTTTTATCCAAAACGCCCTCTTCGGCTTTTTCCTTCACA
>JAFRPW010000014.1 GCA_017428945.1 Bacteroidales bacterium
GGAAAGACCTGCACGTTTGATTCTTAATGGACTATCGGCAAGGAAAAGCGGTCTCAGGCGTGAAACGCTGCTTGGCATCTTGATGACCGGCCAGGACCCCTCCCATGCAGGGGAAACAGACCTTTTGCTCAGCAAAGTCCTAGAAATGCTGGAGAATGACGGTTATCTTCTCCGCATGGGTTCCGTTCGCTCTTTCCGTTCACCACTGTTAAGAGATTACTGGTATGGGAAGTTCGTCCAATAACGGAGTACTGCTTAACGAAGCAGTATTCAAGGCTGTCCTTCATGATTTAGAGAAAGAGACCAAGGGACGTGTGGGGCAGCCTCAGATTATAATCGGGACACATGGAAGTGGAAAATCTTTCATTTTGAGACAGCTTTTTGACACTGCGTCTGCCCACTCAGGGTTTATGCCGACATGGATAGACGGGCGTACGGTGTTTTCCAATAAGGATATGCTGTGCACGCCCGATAAAGGGCGTAGCATCCTGTTTGTAGATGACTTTCAGTATTATCTGCAAAGGACGTCCAATGAAGAGCAATTTGCACTTCGCGGCATCCTTTCAGAAACGGACGGTCCTATACTTGTTGCGACAGCCCCAACCGTAATGCCTCAACTGACACATTACGGAGCCGCATTATTCGAAGGATTTCGCATTCACTACCTCAAGCCGCTTTCCGACAATGACTACCAGTTAATTATCGGATGTGATGCCACTCAAATAACGAGGGCGAAGGCCCTTATGGCATACCTACCTAAAACACCCGGTGCCGCCTATATGGTGAAAGAAATCGTATACAATTCCCAGACAAGCGAAGAAGATGTAAGCCTTTTGGTAAAACGCATATCGCCGCTATATCAAAACATATTTGACAAACTTCTTCCCCAGCAACAAAGAGTCATGTGTGCCCTGGCGGGTGAAACGGAGGGGCTCAAATTGTCTGATATCCGCAATATAACAGGGCAGGAAGCCGGAAAAATATCCCCTTACATCACCCAAATGCTTGAAAACGGCCTGATTTCCAAAGAAACTCAGTCTACTAGAGGCGCTCATTATCGAATAACCGACCCCCTGTTTAATCTGTGGTTACCAAAGAGGAATGACCATTGCGGGAACAAGTAGTTTCACGATAATTCACAATTATTACTAACATCGCCCTCTGAGATAGTTCAGCGGGCGTTTTTCTTGTATTTTACCCCAGCAAAACGGTCGCAAAAACGTGGCACTTTTGCTTCCGGGATTTGGCGGGATGCGCGGCGGAGATTACCTTTGCCTGTGAGAACTGACGAAGTGTTGTCTAGAATTGAAGCGTATGAAAGTCATTTCCTTCTTTACCGCCAAGGGCGGAACCGGCAAGACCACGTTCAATGTCCTTCTTGCCTCCTATATCAAATATCACCTGGGCAAACGGGTGATGGTCCTGGACTTTGACTATCCGGAGCACAACCTGTCGTACATGCGGCGCCGTGACCTGCGCTACCTCGAACGCGAGGGCATCCACTATTCGGAAGAGGATTTCTTCCCCGTCGAGAGCATTGACAAAATGAGCGCCGAGGAGCTGGAAGACATTTCCAAGAGCTTCCGGGACCTTTCCGACGTGGACTACCTGATTCTGGATTTCCCCGGCTCTTTTGCGGCCGACGACCCTGTGACGCAGCTGATGGCCGATGGTTACATCGACCTGATGGTGATTCCCGTGGAACTGGACCCGATGATTATCGCGTCCATGCTGTCGCTTTCCCGCATCCTGAAGGATTTCGGCCAGCGGACGCTGCTCTTTTTCAACCGTGTGTACGGCCGGGAGCCCAAGGAGGCCTACCAGCGTGTGCGCGAGTGGTTCGCCGAAGAGGGCCACCTCATTTCCCAGAACTACATAAAGCAGTCCACCTCCCTGAAAAAGGAGATGGACGAGAAGTCCCATATCAGGAGCACGGTGAATTTCCCCACCGGGTATGCGAACAGAAACAACCCGGGCATGACGAAACTGTTTGACGAGGTGTTGGAATATGTGGAGATGGAAGAAAAGACGGTGGAAGCCGGGAACGCGTGAGCTCCTGCTGGACATCATACCCAAGGTGGAACTGGTCCCGGTGGAAGTGCCCGAACGCATCAAGGTGGAACGGGTGTTTGAGCCGACGGATAAGCCACAAACGAAGGCGGCCAAGGCCGCGAAGAAACAGGAGAAAGCCAAAACCACCTCCGGCAAGAAGAAAGCCACCGCCAATGCGGACCCGGGCGACCTTTTCAAAGGTGAGCAGTATGAGGTGGACATGGACAAAGCGACCAATATAATCAACAATAAAACGCATAAGTGATGAAGACTAGAGGAGAGAGATATGCGGCGTGTGGCGTCCTGGGCCTTGCCGTGAGTGTCTCGGCATCGGCACAGGATGCCATTTCGTTTTTGAACGAGGCGAACTCGCAGATCCGTTCGGCGGGTTCCATTATCTACCAGGTAGTTATTGCAGTGCTCGCCATCGTGGCCATCGTGTCGCTGATTACGGTGGGCATCAAGATGTACTCCGGCGACCAGGAGAGCGCCCAGAAGGCCCTCGGATGGTGCGGAGGCATGGTTTTCTGCATCATCGCGGCCCTCGTGCTGAAAAACTTCATCGGGCTATGAGGTGCAGGGTGTATCGCAATCTGGACCAGCCTTTCACCTTCCTGGGTGTCAAGGGCCGATACATTCCGGTGGCCCTCGTCGGGCTGCTGGGAATCGTAGTCACGGCGGTCATAGTGGGCGCCGCGCTGGGGACCTTCGCCGGTCTGGCATCGGCCGTGGTGCTCATTGTGGGCGGCTATCTGGCCCTGCTGGAGATTCAGCAGCACTATGGTGAGAAGGGCCTTTCCCGCTTTATTGCCGGGAAGCGCCTGCCGAAGTTCATTTTAATCCGGTCGAAGGTATGGAGCAGATAGACGTCAGAGACAACTTCCCCGTGATGAATGGCGGGGACGGCGTCATCCTCTCGAAGAGGGGTGACATCTGCGTGGGCTGGGAGGTGCAGCTACCTCCGGCATTCCGCTGCAATGAGGAGAAATACGACTCCCTGATTGCCTCGATGGCGGGTGCCATTGCGCTCCTGCCGGACTACACCATTGTCCACAAGCAGGACATTTTCATACGGAAGCATTACGCTGCCGCACCTGCGAAGGGCTTTCTGGAAAAGGCCTATGAGGAGCACTTTGACGGCCGGGAATATATGGACCACAGGTGCCTGCTCTGGCTTTCTTTCTCATCGAAAAAGAATGTCCGAGGCGGCTCCAGCGGCTTATTGGGCCTATCCGGAGCGGGGCTTCCCAAGCCCGCCGAGATTGCCAGGCTGTTGGCATCGGCCGACCAGTTCGGGACCA
>JAFRPW010000045.1 GCA_017428945.1 Bacteroidales bacterium
AAACCATCGCTGAAGCCTTCAACTTCGACCAGGACGAGATGATGCGTGCCATCATTAACAACAATAACAAAGAACTCAATGCCGTCCGACGAGCCTTCGCGGCCCTACAATTGGCGGCTTAAATCACTTGCGAAACTTAAAAAACTGTAATATGAAAAGAATACTTCCTTTTGCAATAGTTTTTGCCGTTGCATTATCTTGCTGCACGGTTCCAGCCGGAGACCGCCTTCTCTATCAGGGAAAGGCTGTAGACGGCATAAGTGTCTGTTCTGCCGATGTGGTCCCCAACGGCTTCCCCGGCATGACCGTGCGTGAAATATGCTTTGTAAACACTTCCGGGAAGCAGATCAGCGTAGACGCTGTAGAGTCTTCTGTTATCAGCATAGAAGGCCCCGTGGTCTGGACTTTCCAGCCCAGTTCCACCGAGGAACGCAAAGACTGGGTTTTCCCTGTAGACAAGAAGTTCTACCAGAGGAACTACCTTGGCATGAATAACAGTGATTATGGCGGAGGCATTCCCATGGTTTCTCTCTGGACAAAAGAAAAGAATGTGAGCGTTGGCCTTGCGGAAGACCGCCTTAAGCTTGCCTCCATGCCTGTTACAAGGAAAGGCAACAAGACGTGGGCGCTTATCCGCCAGGATTTCGACCAGCCCGTAGTCCTTGAACCAGGAGACACACTCAAGGCGCTGCGTCAGTTTGTTATGGAGAGCAAAGGTGACTTCTTCAATCCTCTCAGGACCTTTGCAGAATATATGAAGAGCGCCTACGGCTATGAGGCGCCGGTTTCCCCGGCCGATGCTTTCGAGAGCGTCTGGTGCGCCTGGGGTTACGAAAGGGACTTCACGGTGGACGAGGTCATCGGCACCCTTCCCAAGGTTGTGGAACTTGGTTTCAAATGGGTAGACGTGGACGATGGCTTCCAGATCTGCGAAGGTGACTGGGAAGCAAATCCGCGCATCGGTCCCGACGGCATGCGCCGGATGACGGATGCCATACACGCCGCCGGCCTCAAGGCCAAAATCTGGTGGGCTCCTCTTGCCGCAGATTATGAGAGCCAGTTGTCTACAAACCATCCGGAGATGCTGCTGGTCCAGAAAGACGGCTCTCATGAGAATATTACATACTGGGACAGTTGGTACCTGTCTCCCGTCAATCCTCACACCCAGGCATATACCAGGGGCCTTATAGACATGTTCCTGGTCCAGTGGGGCTTTGACGGCTTCAAACTGGACGGCCAGCATCTGAACCTCTGTGCCCCGGATTACAACCCTGAGAGCGGTCTTTCCTATCCGGAAGAGGCTCCGGAGCGCATGCCGGAATTCTTCCGTGACCTTATGCAGCGCGCCCAGCTGGACAAACCCGGAGCGGTGGTGCAGCTCTGCCCCTGCGGAGATGCATTCAATTTCTTCAATACTCCTTATATCAATCAGGCAGTTGCTTCTGATCCCACATCCAGTGCACAGGTAAGGATGAAGCGCAAGGCTTTTGCAGCCATGTGCCCGGACCTTGCCTACTATGCAGACCACGTGGAACTTACAGACGGCGGAATGGACTTTGCGTCGCAGATTGGTGTAGGTGGGGTAATAGGCTCAAAATTCACATGGCCCGGCATGAACCCCAATGCCCATCATGGAAAGGAGAATATCCTTACTCCTGAAAAAGAGGCGGCATTGCGTAAGTGGGTGTCCATTTACAATGAGAAGATGCTCTCCACCGGCGAGTATCTGAATTTGTACGATTATGGCTTTGACAAGCCCGAGGCCCATGTCATAAGCAAGGACGGAGCTATGTACTATGCCTTCTATGCAGAGAAATGGAATGGCGCTCCCATCGAGCTGCGTGGCCTGGAAAGTCGTGAGTACACTGTAACCGAGTATACCGCCGACGAGGTAAAAACTTACCAGATAAGTGGTGATAATCCGGTAATTAATCCTATCTTTGAGGGAAACTATCTTATCGAAGTAAAATAACCAATAATAGTATAATGATAAAGAGATTACTTACCCTTATTCTGATTGTCCCCGCGCTCAGTTTCTGTGGCCCCAATGAAAGCGGCCAGGAAGGAGACACCAATAAGGACGATTCCAAGATTGAGCAGAGCGGCGCAACCTCTTTCACATTCGGCTGTGAAGGCGGTTCCAACTCGTTCACTTTTACTGCAAACAAAGACTGGACTGTAACTTGTGAAGATTGGGTAACAATGAATCCTGCCAGCGGAAAGGCATCAGAGGCTCCGGTTTCCGTTACATTCACAGTAGCCAGGAACGAGTCTTTCAGCGGCCGTAACACGTTTATCCTCATTACAGCAGGTAAAGCCAAGGAGGTTGTTAGCGTGGATCAGGCCGGAGACCTCCTTGCAAACGCTGCACCGGAGCTCAAGAACGGTTCTACAGTTCTTGCCACCAATCCTAATGTGGAGAAATTCCTCAACGAGGTTTCTTACCCCGACCGTGACTGGTCATACACCGATGTCCTCAACTACTATGGAGGATTCAACGGTAAGAAGTATAATGAGAATGGCCAGGAAGACCCCAATGGAACCATGTTCTCCTGGGGCAATGAGCCCAAGTCCGACAAACCCTGCACCTACAGCATCCGCTGGGCGGCGGAGGATCTTGTGGCTGGTAGTGAAATGACTCTGGTGCTTGAGGACAAGCTTGGTTGGAAAGGAGAGTTTGAGGTTCAGAAAGACCTTCCTTACGTAAATATCAGCAATCTTGTGCCTAATGACGACTATACTTATAAGGTAACAGCCACTTCCAATGGCAAGGTGCTGGCACAGGGAAGTTTCTCTACTACTGGCAGCCTGCATCAGGTTTATTTCCAGAAGGCATGTCGTAACGGCCGTGACCTTGGTGGCTGGAAGACCCTTGACGGCAAAACCATCAAATACCGCAAAGTTTATCGTGGCGGCCGCATGCAGTCTGAAACAGTCAATGCTACCGGAAAGAAGGAAATTATTGCCGAGGGTATCGGCGCTCAGCTAGACCTTCGTGGCCAGTCTGACGTCCTCAAAAAGCCTTGTATTGACGGCTTCGAATTCTGCGCGCCTTCAATTGAAGAAGGTGGTACAACCATGCTCAAGAAAGATGCTGCCAAAACCAAACAGTGCTTCGAATTTGTTGTCAAGAACGTGCGTGAGGGAAGGGGCGTGTATTTCCACTGCTCCCTTGGCCGTGACCGCACCGGTACTCTTGACATCCTGCTGCTTGGTCTGCTCGGTGTTCCGGAAGGCGATATCGGTAAGGCTTATGAAGTTACTTATTTCTCCGGAATCGGTTATAGCGTTTCTTCTTCAGAGCAGAAGAACAATCCTACTCCTGTCTTCAAGAATACCCGCAAGGCCTGGGTCTACAGCGACGTGGTTCCTTACTTCTGGAGCCTCGCAGACCAGACAGAGGGCAAGACATTTGCCGAAGGTGTAGAGAAGTACCTCCTGGAGGTCGCCGGCGTGTCCCAGAAAGACATCGACGACTTCCGTGCCCTTATGCTCGAATAAAGCTCAGAGAATCAGGGCCTTCGTTGAAAAGAAGGTCAAGCATGCTGAGGCCGGGGGTGAATCCTCCGGCCTTCTGTTTGAAGACCTGGTACCAGGGTTTCAGCCCCAGCGGCGGCAAAGGCCGTTTGGGGTGGATGGAGAAGCGGAAATCGTCCTCCTGCGTGCCCGGGGCGGTGAAATCCGTTGTGGGTTCAATGGTGCAGTGAATCCCGGCCTTGGCGGCGCACCAGCGGATCAGGGACAGGTTAAGGTCCCACAGCCGCGGCTCCCCACTTTCCAGAAGGGCGAACAGCTCGGGCGCGTAGTATTCATAGAAGGCCGATGTCTCATAGGCCGTGGCGAGAGCTCTCTCCGTCCTGACAACCCAGGGGGTGGAATAGTCCACCAGAACATTCCGGATGGACATATCGGCCCCGTGCACAACCGGCACCTGGAGCATCTGGGGACCGTCCGATGCCAGGATATAACAGCGGTTGCGGTAGCTCTGTTTCTGGTAGTTCTCGCATGCTTCCAACTGCACCACAGACGGTAAAACCCTGTCCGGGGACAGGGCCATGTCGCGTGCCATCAGGGCAAAATACTCTGCAGGCGGGAAGTATGCGGTGCTAAGTAGCATCCTAGTCCCTGGGGCGGGGCTTGGGGATTATTCCGCGCTTTGAAGTGCGGATGAAGCGGACGATGTTGTCCCTGATCTCGCTCTCGGGGAAGTTTGCCTCTATGTACTCCAGGGCCTGGGAGAAGTTCATGCCCTTGAAGTAAATGACATCGTAGATATCCTTGATAAGGTTCACCTGCTCCTCCGTGAAGCCGCGGCGCAGAAGCCCGGTACGGTTCACGCCCTCGAAACGGAGGGGGTCACGGCCTGCCAGAACGTATGGCGGAACGTCTTTCAGTATCTTGGAAACAGCCCCTACAAATGCGTGGGTGCCAATCCTGGAGAACTGGTGGGAGCCGCTCTTGCCGCCAACCACGCCCCAGTCTTCCACGTCCGTCTCTCCCGCCAGGCCCACAAAACTCACTATTATGCAGTGATTGCCGATGCAGCAGTCGTGGGCTATGTGGGCGTAGGACATAATGAGCGTGTCCGATCCTATCTTTGTGAGCGCCTTGCCGCTGGCCTTGGTGCCGCGGTTCACGGTGGCGCACTCGCGGATGTTCACTCGGTCTCCAATCTCCACCCAGGATTCCTCTCCTTCAAACTTGAGGTCCTGCGGGATGGCACCTACAACCGCGCCGGGAAATACCGTGCAGTCCTTTCCCATGCGGACATGGCTGTAAACGGTGGCTCCGTTGAGGATCTTGCAGCCGTCTCCGATGATGACGTTGTCGTCTACAAAGGCGAAGGGGCCTATTTCAACATTCTCTCCCAGTTTTGCGCCGGGATTCACGCAGGCGAGCGGATGGATCTTGGTCATTATAATAAAGGTTTAAAGCAGGGCCCTCAGGGCTTTTGCAGCTTTTGTATTGATTGGATGGCCGGATTTGTATGCCGATATATGCGCTTTGAGGTAGCCTCCGGAGAGCCTCAAGTCTCCAAGGAGGTCAAGGAGTTTGTGGCGGCCGCACTCATCCTGGAAGTGGAGCGTGGGATTTCCCATGTAGCCGTCATCGGTAATAACCAGCGCGTTGTCCAGGTCCCCGCCCTTTATGAGCCCGTTCTTGAGCATGAATTCAACCTCCCGGTAGAAGCAGAAGGTGCGGCAGGGGGCGATCTCTGAGGAATAGTCTGTGGACAGATCCCAGTGGGCGCTCTGGATGCCCAGGACGGGGGAGCCGAAGTCTACGGTGATGTCTGCCGACGGTTCATCGGCCGGATCTATCCTTACGTAGCTGCCGGTTTTGGGATCCTTTACCTCTATGGCAAGGGGAAGTTCGATTAGCTTGCGGGGAACGCCCTGGTCCTGAAGGCCGTCCTTGGCGAATGCCTCCACGTACAGGCGCGCACTGCCGTCCAGGATGGGGACCTCGCGGTTGTCCAGCTCTATTACGGCGTTGTCCACACCCATGCCGGTGAGGGCGCTCATGATGTGCTCTATGGTAACCACCTCTCCGCCGTTTTCCGATATTGTGGTGCTGCGGGCGGTGTTGCTCACATTCTCTGCCAGGGCATGGATTACAGGGCTGTCCGGAAGGTCGGTGCGGCGGAAAACTATTCCGCTTCCGGGCTCTCCGGGCATTACGGTCATGTGTGAATATGTTCCTGTGTGAAGGCCTTTTCCTTCAAAGGTCCACTGGCTTTTGAGCGTATGCTGGTTGGTCTGCATCGGGTGCTTTTTTACTGCAAAAACTATTCCGCCCCGCTCTGCTTGAACTTGGCGTAGGCCTTCATGTACTGCTTGACGGGAATTACAGGGGAACCTACCAGCACCTCTCCTTCCTTGCGGATGTTGCCTATTACGCCGCCCTGGGCGCAGATTGTGGTGTGGTCTGCAATCTTGAGGTGTCCGGCAATGCCCACCTGGCCGGCCAGGATGCAGTATTTGCCAATCTGGGTGGAACCGGCTATTCCTGTCTGGGCCGCCATCACGGTGTGGTCTCCCACAATCACGTTGTGCGCAATCTGGCACAGGTTGTCTATGCGGACGCCGTTGCCTATTATGGTGGATTCCATCTGGGCACGGTCCACGGTGGTGTTGGAACCAATTTCTACATCGTCCCCAATTACCACGTTACCAAGGTGCTCTATCTTTTCCCAGCTTCCGTCAGGCCTGGGGGCGTTCCCAAAGCCGTCGGACCCGATTATGCAGCCGGCGTGGAGGATGACGTTGTTGCCGATGACCGTGCCTGGATAAATGACCACTCCGGGATATATGAGGCAGTTCTTGCCGATGGTGACATCCTTGCCGATGTGTACGTGCGTGTGGATGTACGTACCGTCACCCACTTTGGTGCGGGAGCCAACGTATGAGAACGCGCTCAGGTATACCTTCTTGCCGAATTTGGTAGAGAAGGGATTCCATACGGCCGCAGGGCTGCGGTAGAACCTGCGGGCCTTTTTCTTTTCCGATGTGTACTTGAGAAGGTCTGCGATTGCGCTGTATGCGTTCTCTACCCTCACCATAGTGGGGGTTACCGGCTCCTTGGGCTGGAAACTCTTGTCCACTATGAGAATGGAAGCCTTGCTGCTGTACACGTAAGGCTCATACTTGGGGTTTGCGAAAAAGCTCAGCGTGCCCGGCTTGCCATGTTCAATCTTGGCAAACTTGGTGGCCTTGGCGTTCTCGTCGCCCTCTACAGTGCCCTTGAGCAGCTGTGCCAGGAATTTTGCTGTATACTCCATTTATATAAGGGGTTCTGCAGTCATTGCCTTGGGCTGGGGGATTCCCATGAGCTTGAGGATAGTGGGTGCTACGTTGCAGAGTGCGCCGTCTTTGACAGTCTTTACTTCGGGACCGGCGTTGATTACCACAAACTGAACGGTGTTAAGGGAGTGCGCGGTGTTGGGGGTGCCGTCTGCGTTCACGGCGAAGTCTGCGTTTCCGTGGTCTGCGGTGAGGAGAACCACATAGTCTTTTGCGATGGCCTCGTCAACCACTTCCTTCACCAGTTTGTCTATGCAGGTAACTGCGGTGGTGATGGAATTGTAAACTCCGGTGTGGCCAACCATGTCTCCGTTTGCGAAGTTGAGGATAATCATGTCCTGCTTGCCGGTGCGGATTTCCGCGATAAGTTTTTCTGCAACCTCGGGGGCGCTCATCTGGGGCAGGAGGTCATATGTGGGAACCTTGGGGGAGTTCACCAGGATGCGGTCCTCGTTCTCGAACACGGTCTCTCGGCCGCCGTTGAAAAAGAACGTCACGTGTGCGTATTTCTCGGTTTCAGCTATGCGAAGCTGGTGCTTACCGGCCTTGGAGACTGTTTCTCCCAGGGTGTCCTGCACAAGTTCCTTGTCAAAGAGTATGTGCACGCCCTTGAAGGAGGCGTCGTAGGGAGTGAGGCAGCAGTAGTACAGGGGAATGGTGTGCATGCCTTCCTCCGGCATGTCCTGCTGGGTGAGGACCGACGTGAGCTCGCGGGCGCGGTCGTTGCGGAAGTTGTAGAAGATGATGGCGTCGCCTTCCTCTATGGTTGCAACGGGCTTGCCGTTTTCCGTTACCACGATGGGCTTGATGAACTCGTCGGTGACATCGGCGTCGTAACTGGCCTGGATGCCGGCCTGGGCGCTCTCGAATGCGGCGCCTTTGCCTTCTACCAGAAGGTCGTAGGCTTCCTTGACGCGGTTCCATCTCTTGTCACGGTCCATTGCATAGAAACGGCCGCAGACGCTTGCCACCTTGCCGGTGGTTTCCGCCATCTTCTCTTCCAGCTCCTTCACAAAGCCAAGGCCGCTGCGGGGGTCCGTGTCACGGCCGTCCATGAAGGCGTGAACGTACACCTTGTCAAGGCCTTCCTCCTTTGCTACGCGGAGGAACTCGTAAACGTGGTCAAGGCTGCTGTGAACGCCGCCGTGGGAGGTGAGGCCCATGAGGTGGAGCTTTTTGCCGCTCTTTTTCACATACTCGTAAGCGGCCTTTATCTCGCTGTTCTCCAGGAGCTTGTGCTCACGGCATGCGATATTGATCTTTACCAGATCCTGATACACCACGCGGCCGGCGCCAAGGTTCATGTGACCCACCTCGGAGTTTCCCATCTGCCCGTCCGGCAGTCCCACGTACTCGCCGCATGCCTGCAGGTGGCCGTAAGGATACTTTGCCCTCAATGCGTCAATATTGGGAGTTCCGTTGGTCCATATAGCGTTGGAATAGTCGTGGCGGCCTTCGCCCCAGCCGTCCAGAATCATGAGTAATACTTTCCTGTTCATAGTAGTATATATTTAGCCTGCAAATATACAAATAAATCTGCAATCACCCCTGCCCCCATCCACCGATTTGGCGTCATCCCCGACCTGATCGGGGATCTCATCCACGGAAATGGCGTTTTTGGTGGACAAGTTGGGGATTTTCCGGGTTTGTCCACGGAAATGGGGTGTTTTGGTGGACAAGTTGGGAATTATTGGGGTTTAGTGGGGTCAGGCGGGGAGGATGCGGAGGATGCGGCGGGTGAGGGAGGTGACGCGGACGGAGTGGTCTATGCAGAAACCGCAGATGGCAAGGACATGGTGGGGGTCACGGGCGCTTTTGAGGAGTTTGACGCTAGGCTTGTCATCGGCGGGGATGTGATGGTCTGTGAACCAGTCCTGAAGCTTCTTCTTTCCGGGTGCTCCAAGCGGCTTGATCCAGTCACCGGTCTCCCAGTGCCCTTCAATGAATTCCCCGGCCTTGTCTGCATCCATAATAAGCTCTCCCTGAGGCTGTTTCACCGGCTTGCTTCCATCCCAAATCTCTTCCGTAACAGTATAGTCCCAGGGGGTATACTTCCCTGAATCCTCCGGGGCTTCGCCCCTCCGTCCCTCCCACTGTCCTTCGGCCAGCGGGCCCCTCCCTCTAATGCGGCCGAGGGTGGCCACAGATTCCGGGAAGTACACCCCCTGTGACTCCAGATATGACAGTGAATCAGAGACCCTCTTCATATCTTCATTCAGCGTCTGAACAAACGAGGGATTAATCTCCTTGAAAACGGGGAAGACGAGGTTGCGGATTTTGTTACGCTTGTACTCGTTTTGCGCATTGGTATGGTCTTCACGCCACTCAAGGCCGTTTTCCAGCGCAAAAACGCTGATTTCCTCCCTTGTCATGCCCAGAAGCGGCCGCAGCAGAGGGACGTCCGCGAACTCCGGGTCCGGAATGAAACCGGAAGCCTTCATGCCCATCAAGCCTTTCACACCTGTTCCTCGCAATAAATTGAGTATCAGCGTCTCCGCATTGTCGTTCGCGTTGTGGGCAACAGCCACGCCTGAGTAACCATGCTCCCGGCAAAGCTCCCCGAACCAGTGGTAGCGGAGCCGCCGGGCGGCCATCTCTATGCTGATCTTGTTTTCCGTGGCAAATGCGGCGGTGTCAAAGCGCTTTACATGGCAAACTGCCCCAATTGCGGCCGCCCTGGAACGTACCAGGGCCTCGTCAGCATCGCTTTCCGTGCCGCGGAGCCCGAAGTTACAGTGGGCGACGGCAAAAGGTTCGCCGCCCTGGCGAACCTTTTCCATGAGGCACATTGAGTCAATGCCTCCGCTTACTGCAACCAGGAGCATTCTACCTATTGCGTGTGAACGTATAGGTGAAACCAAACTCCAGGAACTCCTTGAACTGGATTCCCTTGACATCGGCTACGCCGTCCTTGTCAGTGTCCTTGACCTTCACCAGGGGATCGTAGATCATGTTGGTGGCAACGGTGAGGGCAAAGTACTTGGCAAGTTTCCAGAACACCTTGTTGTCCCAGGTGATACGGGGTTCTACCTTGGGGGTGAGGTAGTTGTAGAAGAGGGCAAGCTGGGTGGAGTAGGTGAAATTGTCGTTGATCACCCATGAGGCGTCGGCCTTGACCTGGGCACCGAACTCGAACCTGGCGGGTTTCCATGCAGTAGCCTTGCCTTCCGTGTCAAAGGCGGTGCCTTCCATGCCGTACTTGTCACGGAGGGCTTCATTTGAGACGATGACCACACCGCCGGTGAGGGGAGCGACGTTCAGCGAGAACCACGGCTTGGGGGTCCACAGAAGACCGAGACCAAGGTTGATGTATGCCGGAGAGAAGAGGCCGGACTGGATGGTCCTGGCATTGAGCCAGTCTTCTTTTGTGGGCTCTGTTTCACCGTCAGTTGAAGGTGTGCCGTACTTGAAGTTGTCCCCGAACTGGGTCTTGAAGTCAAAGTTGGCAGAATAGCTCAGGTGCTGGATGGGAGTCTCGAAGCCCCACTTGGACTCGAAGTAGATGCGGTCCTTGTTCTTCTGGTAGATGGGCTTGTCTGCAGAGTACAGCGTGCCGTAGTCCAGCTGGAGGCGGTTGTTCCAGATCATCTTGTCCTTGGCGTAGTTGGCGCTGGCGTCAACGTTGCCGGCCAGGGTGACGGTGTTGTAACCGCCGGCCGCCCACTGTGAAAGGTAGGTCTGGCCGAAGTTGATGTTGGTCTGGATGGTGTTGGTCCAGTATTTGGGCTTGGGAGTCTCTACGGGGACTTCCTCTGCCTGGCTCAGGGCTGCTGCGGCCTCTGCGGCTGCGCTCTGTGCGTCCTGGGCATATGCTGCAAATGCGCCGGTGAGGGCTATTGCTATGACTGTGAATACTCTTTTCATATTAATATGATCTTGCGAATAATACTCTCTGGTGTGAAGGCTTTCCGGTGTAGATGCACTTGCCTTCCTCTATGCACACGGCGCTGTCCACGGGGATGCAGCGGATGGTTGCCTTGGTCTCTTCCTGGATCTTTGCCTCGGTTTCTGCGGTGCCGTCCCAGTGGCAGAGGAGGAAGCCGCCCTTCTCGATCTCTTCCTTGAACTCTTCCCAGGTGTCTACCTTGCGGATGGAGGCGTCGCGGAAGGCGAGGGCCTTGTTGTAGATATTCTGCTGGATGTCGTCCAGAAGGCCGATGATGCGGTCCTCCAGGCCTTCCAGAGGCTCCGATATCTTCTCCAGGGTATCCCTGCGGGCAACCTCCACGGTGCCGCCGGCGATGTCCCGGGGACCCATTGCAAGGCGCACCGGAACGCCCTTGAGCTCCCACTCGGCAAACTTGAAGCCGGGGCGGAGGGTGTCCCTGTCGTCAATCTCCACGCTGTGGCCCTTGGCCTCAAGAGCCTTTTTCAGCTCATACATCTTGTCCAGTACGGCGTTATGTTCCTCATCGCTCTTGTAGATGGGGACCATGACCACCTGGATAGGAGCCAGGGCAGGGGGGAGGACCAGGCCGTTGTCGTCTCCGTGTGCCATGATGAGTGCGCCCATAAGACGGGTGGAAACGCCCCAGGATGTGGCCCAGACGTACTCGTCCTTGCCTTCCTTGTTGGTGAATGTGACGTCGAAGCTCTTGGCGAAGTTCTGGCCAAGGAAATGGGACGTACCTGCCTGAAGAGCCTTGCCGTCCTGCATCATGGCTTCAATTGTCATGGTGTCCAGGGCGCCTGCAAAACGCTCTCCCGGGCTCTTGTGGCCAACCACTACGGGAAGTGCCATGGTCTCGCGGGCGAATTTTGCGTAGACGTCAACCATGCGCTGCTTCTCTGCCTCTGCCTCCTCTGCGGTTGCATGTGCGGTGTGGCCTTCCTGCCAGAGGAACTCTGCCGTACGCAGGAAAAGGCGGGTTCTCATTTCCCAGCGTACCACGTTGCACCACTGGTTGCAGAGCACGGGGAGATCCCTCCAGGAGTGGATCCAGTTCTTGTAGGTATTCCAGATAATGGTTTCCGAAGTGGGACGGACGATGAGCTCCTCTTCCAGTTTTGCCGACGGGTCCACGACGATTCCGTTGCCGTCCGGGGCGGTCATGAGCCTGTGGTGGGTTACCACGGCGCACTCTTTTGCAAAGCCTGCGACGTGCTCTGCCTCGCGGGAGAAGAAGCTCTTTGGTATGAACAGGGGGAAGTAGGCGTTTTTGACGCCGGTTTCCTTGAACATCCTGTCCAGGATGCCCTGCATCTTTTCCCAGATTGCATATCCGTAAGGCTTTATAACCATGCAGCCGCGCACTGCCGACTGCTCTGCCAAATCTGCTTTCACAACCAGGTCATTGTACCACTGAGAGTAGTTTTCCGACCTTTTCGTCACTTCTTTTGCCATGTTATTTCGATTTTTTCCTAAATTTGCGTTTGAAGGTATAATAATTGCACAAAGATACTGAAAAAATATAAAATATGGAGGAACTGACTATGAAAAAGAGATTTGCCGCCCTTACGCTGGTAGCACTGACCTTCATGTCGTGCTCATCCCTGAACCAACTACAGAAACAGACTTTCAACGACGGCCTGTATGTCACCGCACCGGTGGCTCAGGATGCCGCCGTGGAAGTTCCCGCCGGAGAGATTGACAACCTTCTTGCAGAGAGCAAGTCGTCTCCGGCATATATCGTAGCAAGCGGGGACACCCTCAGGGTGAATCCCGGAACATCCGTCGTAATCCTGGACGCCGACAGGCTCACATGGGGCTCGCCCTGGTACTACAATTCCTGGTACTACAGCCCCTGGTACAGCCCGTGGTATTACAGCTCCTGGTATTACGATCCCTGGTACTATGACTCATACTGGTACCGTCACCGCTACTACAGCTGGTACTGGGATCCCTGGTACTATGATTCATGGTACTATCGCAGCTGGTACGGTCCCGCTTATTATCACCATTACGGCTACTATGGCTATTATGGTTACTACGGTCACCACTGGTACGGAGACTACTGGTACGGAGATTACTGGTACGGCGGCCCCCGCCATCACTGGAACAATTCCAGGGCGTATTCCCTTGGCCATCGTGACGGCAACTTCACTACTAGGGGCGGCGCAACGGCCGGTGCCTCAAGAGGCATAGGCGCATCCCGCTCTTCCGTAGCTGTAGCCCGTACAAAAGCTAACGCCTCTGCCGCAGGCAGTAGGACATCTTACGCCGCAGGGTCATCGGTCCGCAGTTCCGGATCAGGAGTCAGGAGCGTATCCCGCTCTACCGTAGGCAGCACAACATCCCGTGCAAGTTCCGGTTCCGTTTCCAGAAACTCTTCCGCCGGCTCCCGCAGCAGCGGAAGCTCCGTCTCCAGGAGTTCTTCCGGTACCCGCAGCAGCGGTTCTTCCGGCGGCTACCGCTCCTCCGGCAGCAGCAGCCGTAGCAGCAGCTCTTCCGGCAGCTACCGCTCCTCAAGCTCTTCCGGAAATTACCGCTCATCCAGCTCTTCCAGCTCCAGAAGCAGTTCTTCCGGCGGCTATTCCGGGTCTTCCCGTTCTTCTTCCGGCGGGTCTTACTCGGGTGGCTCGCACTCTTCCGGTTCGTCTCATTCTTCGTCTTCCAGCAGTTCGCACTCCAGTGGCGGCGGCCGCAGATAAAACCTTTCGGATATGAAAAAGTACCTTATTATATTGCCTTTGCTCCTGGTGGGGGCAAGCGCCTTCGGCCAGGGCTGGCAGGATGCCTATCTCTTCTCCCAGAACGAGTACGGCGGAACTGCCCGCAGCGCTGCCCTCGGTAACGCCGTGACGGCTTTGGGCGGTGACCCCGGGACCATCGGTATAAACCCTGCCGGATCATCGGTCAACAACTATTCCCAGTTCATGTTCACCTCCGGGCTCAGCTTTGCAAACGGCTGGTCCGTGGGAACAATAGCGGAAGGGGATACTTCCCCCGTTGGCTTCGGCGACGAGACCAAGTCCCTGTATACCCGTTACAAAGTGCCTAACGTAGGGTTCATCTTCAATTCGGACACAGGCCGCAGGCACGGTCTCAAGCGCATTTCCTTCGGCTTCGTCATGAATTCCACCGCAGACTATACCGGCCGCCTGAACGCCGCCGGCGTCAACTCCAACAATGCCTTCGGCGCCTTCCTGGGCTCATATGCCGACGGCTTCCTGACGGATGTCATGGCCAATGAGGCATGGGACTACGTGGGTGACCTCACCCGCATGCCGCCGTGGATTGCCATGACCGCATACCGCAGCGGCATGATAAGCGGCGTAACCGGAGCCGACGGGGCATACATCTCCCTGTCGGAGGTCCTGGACGACGACGGCAATTTCCGCCTTGCGGCACCTGTCTACCAGAAATACGGCAGGCAGACAAGCGGCTGGAAGAACGACTGGGTTCTCAACTTCTCCGCCAACTGGGAAGACAAGTTCTTCCTGGGCGGTAACCTGGGAATAACATCGGTCCGGTACAAGATGGTGGAATACTGGGAGGAATCCCCGGAGGTCTATTCGGAATTCCCTGCCATCAACTATTCCGACGGCACCAGCACCAATTTCGAGAGCATGCTCATGAAGCGCAAGTACCTCATGGAAGGCAGCGGAGTATATGCCAAGGCAGGCTTCATCTGGGTGCCCGTGAGCGGAGTCCGCATCGGCGGCGCCGTACAGACGCCCACCATCATGAACGTTACGGAAAGGTACGGCTACACCGGCCAGACCTTCCTCACCGGAAAAAACCGCGAGGCCGTCTCCTCGCCTGAAGATTACTGGGGCTACGACATGGTGTATCCGTTCCGCTATAACTTCGGCGCGGCAGTCACCCTGGGCAATTTTGCCATCCTCAGTGCCGATTACGAAGGCGTAAACTACGCCCAGTCCCGCTTCCGCGTCCCTACTGACGATGAATTCGACGGCTACGACCCCGGCATGTTCGACGGACAGAACCAGGACATCAGGGCAATACTCGGCACATCCCATTCCCTCAGGGCAGGCGTGGAGTTCAGGCCCATGCCCGGGATCGCCCTCCGTACCGGCTACAACTATATCACATCCGGCATCAGGGACGGTTCCGAGGCTGCAAAGCAGATTGTCTCCTTCGGCCTTGGGTATTCTTCCAGCGGGTCTTTCTACGCAGACTGCGCAGTGCGCCTGCGCTTCCTCCCGGACGAGTATGTAATCCCTTATTATTATTACTACTCTCCCAATCCCGCAGAGTACTATAACAAGGAGATCGACAACTCCGTCATGACTCCTGAGATAAGGTATCAGTCCACTGTCACGGAGGCTGTAGTCACCCTTGGCTGGAGATTCTGACATCCCTTTTCTGCCATTTTGTCAGCGTGAAGGCAAATGGCACGAAGTTCGATAATTCATCTGGCGTCGCCCAAAATGCGGGTGGCGCCAATTTTTTGTAAAACAAATAAAAACACAATACTATGGGTAAAATTATCGGTATCGACCTTGGAACAACCAATTCCTGCGTCGCAGTGATGGAGGGCAACCAGCCCACCGTCATCATCAACAATGAAGGCCAGCGCACAACCCCTTCAGTGGTAGCTTTCACTGACGGCGGAGAGCGCAAGATAGGTTCCCCGGCAAAGCGCCAGGCTATCACCAATCCTAACAACACCGTTTTCTCCATCAAGCGTTTCATGGGTGAAACGTACGATCAGGTCACCACGGAAGTAAACCGCGTTCCCTACAAGGTAATCCGCGGAGAGAACAACACCCCCAGGGTAGACATCAACGGCAAGCTCTACACCCCTCAGGAGATTTCCGCAATGATTCTCCAGAAGATGAAAAAGACCGCAGAAGAATATCTGCGCCAGGATGTTACAGAGGCCGTTATCACCGTCCCTGCATACTTCTCAGACTCCCAGAGGCAGGCAACCAAGGAAGCCGGACGCATCGCAGGCCTTGACGTGAAGCGTATCATCAACGAGCCCACCGCGGCGGCCCTTGCATACGGCCTTGACAAGAAGGACAAGGACATGAAGGTTGCAGTCTACGACCTCGGCGGCGGTACCTTCGATATCTCCATCCTCCAGCTTGGAGACGGAGTCTTCGAGGTTCTTTCCACCAACGGTGACACCCATCTCGGCGGTGACGACTTCGACCAGGTCATCATCGACTGGCTTGCCCGCGAGTTCGCCGCAGAAAACGGCGGCATAGACCTCAAGAAGGATCCTATGGCCCTCCAGAGGCTCAAGGAAGCCGCGGAGAAGGCAAAGATAGAGCTTTCCAGCCAGACCTCCACGGAGATCAACCTCCCTTACATCATGCCTGTTGACGGCGTTCCCAAGCACCTTGCAAAGACCCTCACCAGGGCCAAGTTCGAGCAGCTCTCCGACGCCCTCTTCCAGCGTTCCATCGCCCCTTGCCGCCAGGCCCTGAGCGATGCACACCTCAACCCCTCGGACATTGACGAGGTCCTCCTTGTGGGCGGTTCCACCCGTATCCCTTACGTCCAGGAGCTTGTGAAGAACTTCTTCGGCAAGGAGCCCAACAAGAGCGTCAACCCGGACGAGGTGGTGGCAATCGGCGCATCCATCCAGGGCGGTGTCCTGGCCGGCGACGTGAAGGACGTGCTCCTTCTGGACGTTACCCCGCTTAGCCTGGGTATCGAGACCCTTGGCGGCGTGATGACCAAGCTCATCGAGAGCAACACCACCATCCCCGCCAAGAAGAGCCAGATCTTCTCCACCGCGGCGGACAACCAGCCCGGCGTAGAAATCCGCGTCCTCCAGGGAGAGCGTCCCATGGCAAAGGACAACAAGCAGATAGGCATCTTCCACCTGGACGGCATCGCTCCCGCACCCCGCGGCGTGCCTCAGATCGAGG
>JAFRPW010000046.1 GCA_017428945.1 Bacteroidales bacterium
GGTGAGGACCCACCTCTTCCCATTCCGAACAGAGAAGTTAAGCTCACCCGCGCTGATGGTACTGACCTACCAGTTGGGAGAGTAAGTCGCTGCGGTTTTTTGGAAGCCCCGATCGAGCAATCGACCGGGGCTTCTTTTGTTAACAAATGTTATTCTGTTAATAATTCAAGCCTCATTGTCTGGGGCCAGCTATATCGTACCGCACAAGTATCCCACATGTGTCCAAGACTTCCAGTCCAACTTGCTTCAATAAAAGTTTTGTCACTACTATACGCTCCGCTGATGTAGAGAGTATCAGCAACAATGATACTAATACTTAAATCGTTTATTAAGTAAGAGCCGATAGCGATATCTGGTTTCCATCCCTTATCGCCTCCATTGTAAAGGGACCTATATAGTAGAGTAGCACGACTGGAATATTCACCGATACTGAGGATAAGCTCAACACCTTCGCCATTAATGGCATTATACTGTCCCTTATAGTCTAGCATCTTAACCTTCGGGTCTGTTGAATAGCGAGGCTTTTGTCCATAGCACGAACTGAGAGTCACCAGGAAGAACAGCAGAATATAGTTGGCCTTTTTCATACCGTAAATGATCTTTGATAACTATTGAGTATCTTACTGATGAATATACGAAATGCTATTTAATTGCTTGTTGACGATTTCATGGGTCGTTATATGATAATTGTATGGGTCTGAGCAATAATAGCATTCATAATTAAACCCTTGCCATAAACAATATGCAGTAGTGCCTGCAGGCACTGTTACTGTTAAATAAGAATAATCATAGTGATAGTTTAAATTATTATCGGTGCATTCAGTCCTCAATACTTTTATTCTTCGTTTAAAAGGTAGTGGCTCCCTAGTTGTGCATGACGCATCTGAGTAAAAAATGATACTGTCTGCATGTTCTGTAATAAAAGTCTCAATAAATCCCCAAACATCGTCTTCAACAATCTCACCAATGAAAGAGTTTCGGTATTCGCTTGAATCATCATTAATCCTTTTGCAAGAAAGAACTAGGAAACAGGCACAGAGTACAGTATAGCAAAGAATATGAGAAGTTTCTGTTTTCATAAGTTCGTTCTTTAATGAAAGTAGATTATACCACAAAAATATGTATTATTAAGTACATATACAATAGTTCAGTGTTTTGATATAGTAAATGCTTTTATAGACAGTAGTTTAGCTAGTTGGTAATTAGTAAGCTCACCCGCGCTGATGGTACTGACCTACCAGTTGGGAGAGTAAGTCGCCGCGGTTTTTCGGAAGCCCCGATCGAGCAATCGACCGGGGCTTCTTTTGTTGTTATATTGAAGAATTAGTGTTAAATTTGCATGATTTAAGAGAATATTACTTTCTAATTCTATAAAATTATGCAAATCGTATCTGTTTTCGGTAGGGAGATCCTTGATTCCCGCGGAAATCCTACCATCGAAGTAGAAGTTACCCTTGATTCCGGTTTTGTTGGTGTAGCAGCTGTTCCTTCAGGTGCATCCACCGGTGAAAACGAGGCCCTGGAGCTCCGTGACGGCGACAAGAAGCGCTATGGCGGAAAGGGCGTTCTCAAGGCTGTTGAGAATGTGAACAAGGTGATCGCCCCCGAAATCATCGGCATGGACGCTACCCAGCAGAGGGCCATCGACAAGGCCATGATAGAGCTGGACGGCACCCCTACCAAGAGCAAGCTCGGCGCTAACGCCATCCTTGGTGTTTCCCTGGCAGTTGCAAAGGCAGCAGCTGCAGAGCTTGACCTTCCCCTGTACCGCTATATCGGCGGAACCAACGCTTACGTTCTCCCCGTTCCCATGATGAACATCATCAACGGCGGTGCCCACTCCGATGCCCCCATCGCATTCCAGGAGTTCATGATCCGTCCCATCGGCGCAGAGAACGAGGCCGAGGCCGTCCGTATGGGCGCAGAGGTCTTCCACGCTCTCCAGAAGGTGCTCAAGGGCCGCGGCCTTTCCACCGCAGTCGGTGACGAAGGCGGTTTCGCTCCCGCACTCAAGGGCATCAACGACGCCCTGGACTGCATCATTGCAGCTATCGAAGGCGCAGGCTACGTTCCCGGAAAGGATGTTACCATCGCAATGGACTGTGCAGCTTCCGAGTTCTGCTTCAAGGAGGACGGCAAGTTCTACTATGACTACAAGCAGCTCAAGGACGGCAAGAAGAAGGATCCCCGCGGCCGCAAGCTCACAACCGACCAGCAGATAGGCTACCTGAAGCAGCTCATCACCAAGTACCCCATCGACTCCATCGAGGACGGTCTCTCCGAGGAAGACTGGGAAGGCTGGGTCAAGCTCACCAAGGCTATCGGCGACCGCTGCCAGCTTGTAGGTGACGACCTCTTCGTAACCAACGTCAAGTACCTCCAGCAGGGTATTGAGATGGGTGCCGGTAACTCCATCCTCATCAAGGTCAACCAGATTGGTTCCCTCACCGAGACCCTGGACGCCATCGAGATGGCACACCGTCACGGCTACACCACCGTTACCAGCCACCGCTCCGGCGAAACCGAGGACACCACCATTGCCGACATCGCAGTTGCAACCAACAGCGGCCAGATCAAGACCGGTTCCCTTTCCCGCACAGACCGTATCGCAAAGTACAACCGTCTCATGCGCATCGAAATCGAACTTGCTGATGAAGCTCGCTACGGCTACAAGAAGCTTCGCTAAGTACTGGTTTGCAGCCATCCTGGCTGTAGCCTGTACGGTAAGCGAACCCGTTGAAACCCAGGCTCCGAATACATCGGAGCCTGTTGTTTCTGCGCCTTTGCCGCAGGGCGGGGCTGCGGTGGTATTGGATGATACCCTTGCCGATCTGGATTCCGCGCGTCTTGCAGAGCTTGGCATAGAGAGCATCGAGCGCCTGTTCCCATACTCAGAAGAGTTTGAGGTGCGCATCCGCAGGGAGGGGCTTCACCGATACCTCCTTGTAAGATTCAAGGACGATATTCCGGCAACCAAGGCGGTGGACAATCTGAAGTCCGCCCGGGGCATCGTCTCGGCGGAGCCTCCACGCCGGATCACGCTCCGCGCCTCTTTTGACGATCCGCTTTTCTACCGCCAGTGGCACTACGTCAATAATTCCAACCCGGGCGCAGATATCAACGTCCAGGGCGTATGGGATGAATATACGGTTGGCTCACAGGCGGTTGTGGTAAGTGTCGTGGACGAGCCCATAGACGCCACCCACCCGGACCTTATGGCCAATCTCTGGACAGATTCCCAGGGCCATACCGGTTATAATTTTTCCCGTGGCGAACTCAAGTTCACAGCCTTGGATCCGGGCTGGGATCTGACCATCCGTCCGCCAAAAACGTATGAAGATGACGGAGACATTGGCCACGGAACCCATGTTGCCGGTACTGTTGCTGCAGTCAACAACAACGGAACGGGACTGTGCGGCGTGGCCGGAGGAGACGCCGCGGCAGGCATTCCAGGCGTCCGGCTTATGTCCTGCGCCATCCTTTCCGGTGAAAATGGATCCTCCGACGTTGCAACGGCCAGGGCTTTCACCTGGGCCGCGGACAACGGCGCAGTGATATCCCAGAACAGCTGGGGGTACAGCGCTGACGAGAACCAGGACGGAAAAGTAACCCCTACGGAACTCGCCAATTATAAATCTCTGACCATTCCGTCGTACCTTAAGGACGCCATAGATTATTTTGTAAAGTACGCAGGCTGTGACAAGTACGGAAACCAGCGTCCGGATTCTCCCATGAAGGGCGGACTTGTCTTTTTTGCCGCCGGCAACGAGAATATAGACTATGATCCCATCTGTGTCTATGATCCTGTCATAACGGTGGGGGCGTTCAACGATAAAGGCGCAAAGGCGTCTTACTCCAATTACGGAACGTGGGTAGACATTGCTGCTCCCGGCGGTGAGGGAAGCAAGTCGTCCAACAGCATCTGGAGCACTCTTCCCAAGAATGTGAGCGGAGGGTCGTCCGGCTATGGCGGCATCTACTGGTCCGGTACTTCCATGGCCTGCCCGCATGTCTCGGGCGTGGCCGCCCTGATAGTATCTTATTATGGCCAGGAGGGTTTCACTGCCGATAGAGCCAGGGAGATCCTTTTTGCCGGCCTTGGAAAAACCATAGGCGGCAGTACTCCGATAGGAAAGAAAATCGACGCCCTGGCATCGTTCGAATATGGAGGTTTCATGAACGAGGATCCGCTTTCCCTTGGGGCAAAGTCGGTAGTCCTTCATGCACATGAGACCAGGGTCCTGCATCTTACCGTAAAGGCCAGTCAGGGATACACCGTATCCTGCAATCCCGGCTCTGACGCGCTGGCATACGACAGCACCACCGGAAATGTGACTATTACTGGCCGAAACGCCCTTCCGGGCACGTACAAGGCAAAGTTTGTCCTCTATTCAGGGGGAGCGGAGCAGTTCACTCTGGATTTCTCCTACACACTCCTCCCAAACCATGCCCCCGAAGTAAGCCTGGGCAGTTACCGCTTTGACAATTATTCCGTCGGCTCAATCGGCATTACTACTTACAGGAACAAGCCTTCAGACCTTGGCGTACTTTTTACCGATGAAGACGGAGAGATCCTGACGGTAACGGTTGGCAACAGTAACCCTGAAGTAGCCGCCATTACCGACGAAGGCAGCAGGTTCTCTATCCTCACAACCGGGTATGGCCTTGACACAGTGTCGATTACTGCAACCGATGCGCTTGGTGAAAGCGCAACGGTCTCTTTCAAGGTTGCCGTCAGGAGTCCGGAAAAGAGCAGTGTTACGGAAGTGTTCCCGGAGGCGGCTACAGACCTTGTTAATATCTGGCCGGCCTCTGAAAAGCTAAGCACATATAGCGTCGTTGTGTATTCTTCCACTGGCGCAAAAGTGCTTCAGCTTCAGGGAGAAGGAGGTCTGTTCCAGCCCATTCCCGTAGACATAACGGGACTCGCCCCCGGGCTTTACACGGCTGTCGTGACACCCAAGGGCGGTAATTCCCGGAAAGTAAAGTTTGTGAAGTACTAGATCCTGTCCTGCTTAAGGTCTTCAACGTACCGCGCGATCCTGTGTAGTTCGCGCGGTATTGCTATGCTCTGGGGGCAGTGCGACAGGCATTCGCCGCAGGTTATGCAGCGGTCTGCCTGACGTAGGGTCTCTACGGCTTTGTCATAGCTGGTGAGGTAAGCCTTCTTAAGCTTGCGGTAGTCTTTCTGGGCAGAGCTCTGGGCATAGGTTCCGTCGGTTATGGCCTTGTTGTAGTGCTGGAACACACCCGGGATATTGACGCCCCAGGGGCAGGGCATACAGTATTTGCAGTCCGTGCAGTTCACAAGCGGGTATTCCTTCATCTGGATGGCCATCTTCTCAAGGAATTCCAGCTCTTCTTCCGTGAGAGGCTTGAAGTGACCGAAGGTCTGGACATTCTCCTTCAGGGGCGTCATGTTGGTCATGCCGGAAAGGGCGCAGAGCACCCTGGGATAGGTAGCGCAGAATCGGAAGGCCCATGAAGCGGGACTCATGTCCGGCTCCCTTTCCTTCATCTGGCGGGCGATTCCCTCCGGGACGTTTGCCAGGCGTCCGCCCAGCAGGGGCTCCATTATGACGATGGGGATTTCCCTCTTGTCCAGCTCAGCGTACAGGTATTCCGCATTGGCGTTGCGACGGCCGTCGGCATGCCTCCAGTCCACATAGTTCATCTCTATCTGAACAAAGTCCCACACCATTTCACCGCTGTCGTACATCTCCATGAAGCCGTCAAATTCCTTGGCCGATCCGTGGAAGGAGAAGCCCAGGTTGCGTATGCGGCCGGCAGCTTTTTCCTTGAGGAGGAAGTCTATCATGCCGTTTTCCACGTACCTCTGGTTGAAGGCTTCCCTGCCGCCACGGCCTATGGAGTGGAGGAGGTAGTAGTCAAAGTAGTCGGTCTTGAGCTGCTTGAAGGAGTCGTGGTACATCTGGATGGACGCTTCCTTGGAGCGGTCTCCAAAGTTGGAGAGTTTGGTGGCGATGTAGTAGCTATCCCTGGGGTGGCGGCTCAGGGCATCTCCGGCGGCCTTTTCGCTAAGGCCCTGGAGGTATGCGGGGGAGGTGTCGAAGTAATTGATTCCGTGGGCTATGGCATAGTCTACCATCTCGTTTACGGCCTCCTGGTCTATGACGTCCTTGCCGTCAGCATCCTTTATCATTGGCCAGCGCATACAGCCAAAACCTATGGCGCTCACGCGGTCTCCGTTTCTGGGGTTCTCCCGGATGAGCATGCTCTCCGGCCCGTCGGTGAGGCCTCCCGTCATTCCCGGCTTCCCTCCCGTCATTCCCGGCTTCCCTCCCGTCATTCCCGGCTTTGACCGGGAATCTTTCGGCGCACATGCCGTAGCCAGCGCAGCAGCGCCGCTTATCTTTATGAAGTCTCTTCTTTTCATACGTGTTCCTCCTTGCCGTTAACGGTGATTGCGCTGACTGGCCTTGACGGGCAGTACTGCTCGCAGGCTCCGCAGCCTATGCAGACCTCTTCCGCCACGGTGGGACGGCGGAATCCGTCAGGGGTCTTGACCATCATAATTGCACCCGTGGGGCACATTGAAGCGCATTTTCCGCAGTTTGCCTTGCCGGTTGCGCTCACGCAAAGCTCAGGATTCACCCTGGCGGTACCAATGTGATACTGGGTTTTCTCCTCACGGTTAATCCTGACGATGGCGCCGCTGGGGCAGACCTCGCTGCAGCGGGTGCATTCCGGACGGCAGAAGCCTTTCTCGTAACCCATTTCCGGCTGCATGAGGCGGTCAAGGTTTGTGGAAGGTCTGAGGACATTGTTGGGGCACTGCGCCACGCAAAGCTGGCAGGCGGTGCACTTGCGATAGAAATCCTTCACGCTCTTTGAGCCCGGAGGCGTGATGGGCGTCTCCCTGTCTATGGCTGTTTTGGGAAGAATCTCTGCAAAGCCGCCGTCCAGTTTCTTTCCCTCCTGCGCCCTTGCCGTCACGCCCTTCAGGGCAGCGGCGCCAATTGCCATGGCCGTCCCGGCCATAAACGCCCTGCGGGAAGCGTCATTGCCGACCTTCCCTTCGTCATTGCCGACCTGATCGGCAATCTCCTTCCTCCCCCACGCAAACCTGTACTTGAGCGCACCTGCATGGCAGTTCTCCAGGCAGTCGAAGCAGTCTACGCAGCGGGAATAGTCTATCTTGTGATTCTTGGAGTCTATGCACAGCGCCTTGCACTTTTTCTCGCACAGCCCGCAGTTGACGCACTTTGAAGTGTCTATCATGGGGCGGAACATTGCAAAGCGGGAGAAGAAGCTGAGGGTGGTACCTACCGGGCAGATGCTGTTGCAGTAGGTGCGGCCGCCCTTGAAGGACAGGGCAAACACAACTGCAAGAGTGACACCGGCCACAATTGCTGTGGTAAGATATGGATGCTTAAAGCTCTGGACGATGCGCCCATATGCGCTGTATGGCGCCAGAAGGGCTACAGCCCACTGGATACCCAGCACAAACACAATTACAAAGGCGGCCCATATGCCATATCGGAGCCAAGTGACCTCCTTTTTATAGCTGTAGGGGGCCTTCTTCTTGCCCCGGCCTATGAAGGAGATACCGTCCTGGAGCAGGCCAAGAGGGCAGATTACTGAGCAGTAGACTCTTCCCAGTACAAGCGTAAGGAGCACCATGGCAATTACTACAACTGAGTTGACTGCCATGACGGCGGGGAGGAACTGGATTTTTGGCATCCAGCCAAGCCATTTGTACAGCACTCCGGAAGAATCCAGCAGCAGAAGGGTTATTCCTATCCAGAATACCCATGCCAGTGCCACTCTCAGTTTTTTGAGCATAACAGTAAGTTCTTGATTTACAAATATAAGAATTTTTAGCATTTTTTTTGCTATATTTGCACCTACGCAAAAACACACAGAGTTATGTTACCTAAAGCGAAAGAAATAGTTGACGCAATGTCCGTGAAGATGCAGGATGCAGTAGACTTCCTGGAAGAAGATCTCAAGAACTACCGTGTCGGAAAGGCCTCCCCGGCCATCCTCAACCCGGTAATGGTAGACTATTACGGAACGGCAACGCCCCTTAATCAGGTTGCGTCCATCACCACGCCGGATGCCAAGACCATAGCAATCCAGCCCTGGGAGCGCAACATGATAGGCAAGATAGAAAAAGCAATACTGGACGCCAACGTGGGCCTCACTCCCTCCAACAACGGAGAAATCATCCGCTGCATGGTTCCCGCCCTCACTGAAGAGCGCCGTAAAGACCTCATAAAGAAGGCAAAGGCCCAGGGAGAAACCACCAAGGTAACCATCCGCAACGCCCGCAGGGACGGCATAGACCTCCTCAAGAAGGCCCAGAAGAACGACGGCCTGTCAGAGGACGGAGAGAAGGAAGGAGAGGAAGAACTCCAGAAGGTTACGGACAAGTGGGTCAAGAAGGTTGACGAAGTAATTGCCGCCAAAGAGAAAGACATCCTTACGGTATGATCATACAGCCAGCAACCCGTACCTTGTCGGTCAAGGAGTACTACTTTTCCGTCAAGAACAAGGAAATGGCCCGGCTCAATGCGCAGCGCGCGCAGGCCGGGCTTGATTCTATAATCAATCTTGGCATTGGCTCTCCGGACGGCACCCCGCCCGTAGAAGCCCTGCAGACCGTCGCGCTCGAGGCGGTGAAGGACGGCGTTCACGGATACCAGAGCTACACTGGTATTCCTCAGCTCCGTGAAGCTTTCGCCGCCTGGTACAAGCGTTATTACAACGTGGAACTGGACCCATCCTGTGAAATCCAGCCCCTCACCGGCTCCAAGGAGGGAATCCTCCTTATCTCCCTCACTTTCCTGAACAAGGGAGACGGCGTGCTGGTTCCGGATCCCGGGTATCCTACCTATACATCGGCCTCAAACATGGCCGAGGCTCGTATAATCAAGTACGACCTTCTGGAAGAGAACGGCTGGTACCCGGACTTTGACGCCCTGGAAAAGATGGACCTGACGGGCGTGAAGATGATGTGGACCAACTATCCCGGAATGCCCACCGGAGCGCAGGCCACAAAGGAACTCTACCGGAAAATTGTTGACTTCGGGCGCCGTCACGGCATACTCATCGTCAATGACAACCCTTACAGCTTTATCCGAACCAAAGAGCACCTTTCCATCCTGGAGGTGCCCGGCGCAAAGGAAGGCTGCCTGGAGATGAATTCCCTTTCCAAGGCCCACAACATGGCAGGCTGGCGCCTGGGCATGGTGGCGGGTCAGGCAGACTACATCAGGGAAATCCTCAAGGTCAAGAGCCAGATGGACAGCGGTATCTTCCGCCCCCTGCAGCTTGCCGCCGTAAAGGCGCTGGAAGCCGGTGAGGACTGGTTTGAGAAGCTTAATGCAGAGTACTACCGCCGTGCAGAGGTTGCATACCGCATAATGGATACCATCGGCGCAACCTATGACCGCAACGCCGCCGGCCTCTTTGTCTGGGGCCGCCTTCCGGATGGCCTGAAAGGTGCCGACGTAAGCGACAGGCTTCTTTACGATGCCGGCGTATTCATCACCCCCGGCTTCATCTTCGGCAAGAACGGAGAGAACTACATCCGCATATCGCTATGCGCCAATGTGGAAACCCTGGAAAGGGCCCTGGAAAAGATAAAGAGCCTATGAAAACCGTTGGAGTAGTTGGCCTTGGACTCATAGGCGGCTCCATGGCGCTTGACCTCAGGCGCAGGGGCTTTGCCTCCCGCGTTCTTGGCGTAGAGGCCGATTCCGTAGCCGCAGAGGCCGCCCTCACCATAGGCCTTGTGGACAAGGTGGTATCGCTGCAGGAGTGCGTGGCGGAGGCCGATATCATCGTGGTTGCCGTGCCGGTGGGTACGGCCGTCAAGATGGTGCCGGAAATCCTGGACCAGCTGGGGGACGACAAGATTGTCATCGATGTCTGCTCCACAAAGGAGGAAATCTGCCGCGCGGTGAAGTATCATCCCCGCAGGAAGCAGTTTGTGAGCACGCATCCCATGGCGGGAACGGAGTACAGCGGCCCCTGGGCTGCCCAGCCGGGCCTTTTTGACGGCCGGGCCTGCATCTTTGCGAACGCGGAGGAATCGGCCCCCAAAGCCGTCAAGGTCATAGAGCAGATGTACGATGTGCTTAACATGCGTCCCATCTACATGAACGCAGAGCAGCACGACCTCCATACCGCCTACGTCTCCCACATCTCCCATGTCACATCCTTCGCCCTTGCCCTGACGGTGCTGGACAAGGAAAAGGACGAGAAACACATCTTTGACCTTGCCTCCGGAGGCTTCTCCTCTACTGTGCGCCTTGCAAAGTCCAACCCGGACATGTGGGTTCCCATCCTGTCCCAGAACAGGGACAACGTGCTTCGCGTGATGGATACCTATATAGAGAAGATGAAGGAATTCCGCAGCGCAATAGACGCTTACGATGAGGAAAAGCTCCGCGAACTCATCCTGGAAGCCAACAGAATAAAGAAGATTATCCGCTGATGTCTCACGAACTTGATATAATCCCCGGAACGGAGTGGGGCTGCTTCACGCTGCCTCGCCCAATGTGCATTGCAGGCCCGTGCAGTGCAGAGAGCGAAGAGCAGGTCCTTGAGACCGCCCGGGGCCTTGCCGCCTTCGGGATTCACGTATTCCGCGCCGGAATATGGAAGCCCCGCACGCACCCGGGCTCTTTTGAGGGTGTGGGCACCCCGGGGCTCAAGTGGATGCGCAGGGTAAAGCAGGAGCTGGGCATGTGGGTGTGCACTGAGGTGGCAAGCGAGAAGCATGTCCTGGAGTGCATCAAGTACGGCGTAGACATGGTCTGGATAGGAGCGCGGACATCGGCCAACCCCTTCCTCATGCAGGAGATTGCCGATGCCCTGGAGGGTACGGACATGCCTGTTCTGGTGAAGAATCCGGTGAACCCGGACATCGATCTCTGGATTGGCGCGCTGGAGCGGCTGAACCGCGCCGGGATCCGGAGGCTGGGCGTCATACACAGGGGGTTTTCCACATCGGCCCCTATCCTTTACAGGAACGACCCCGGCTGGAAATTGGCCATCGAACTGCGTACCAGGTACCCCAGGATGGCGTTTTTTGCCGATCCTTCCCACATGGCGGGAGACCGCAAATACCTGCAGGAACTGTCCCAGAGGGCCATGGACCTTGGCCTGGACGGACTGATGGTAGAAAGCCACTGCAACCCGGACTGCGCCCTTTCGGACTCCAAGCAGCAGCTTACCCCGCGTGACCTCCAGACCCTTCTGGAAAGCCTTGCAATAAGGGAAAGCACCTCCCAGGACGAGGGCTACCGCGACGGCATAGAGGCCCTCAGGGCCCGCATTGACGTCATTGACGACAACCTCCTGAACCTCCTGAACGACCGCATGAACGTGAGCCGGAAGATTGGAGAGTACAAGCGAGAACACAACGTGGCAATCCTTCAGGCCGGCAGGTGGGAATCCCTACTTGCATCCATGGAAGAAAGGGCGGAGGCCATGGGAATATCCCGCGAGGCCATCCGCGCCATCATGACCGCCATCCACGACGAATCCGTGAGGGTGCAGAAACTCTAATTGCCGTTTTTCCCCTTTTGCTGCCGTTGTCCGCAAAAACCGCCAAAAATCCGGACGGGAGGAGTGGGGAAACGGGTTTTTTAGTATATTTGTATAATATGATTTACAGACTGATACTGGCCCTGAGGCACCTGGCCTTTGACAAGGGCTGGAAGAAGACATACAAGGCAGAGGTTCCCACAATTTGCGTGGGGAACATTACCGTGGGCGGAACGGGCAAGACTCCGCATACGGAAATGATTCTTCGTGAGCTTATGGCAAGCGACAGGTGGGGCTTCCGCAACATTGCCGTGCTCTCACGCGGATACAAGCGCAAGTCTAAAGGCTTCCAGATTGTGGAGCGCGATTCCAGCGCCCGCTTTGCCGGGGACGAGCCCCTCCAGATTGCCCGCAAGTTCCCTTCCGTGAAGGTTGCCGTGGACAAGAACCGCGTAAAAGGCTGTGAAAAACTGGCCGCGGACGGCACGGAGATAATAGTGCTTGACGATGCCTTCCAGTACCGCAGGTTAAGCGCATCCCTGAACATAGTCCTGGTAGACTTCAACCGTCCCATATTCAAGGACAAACTCATGCCCTGGGGGCGCCTGAGGGACCTTCCCTCACAGATCAGGCGTGCCCAGGTTGTAATCGTCACAAAATGCCCGGCGGAAATGAGCGGCTGGGACCGGCAGGAGTGGCGCCGCCACCTCAAGCTCCAGGACAGCCAGAAACTGTTTTTCACCACCATCGGCTACGATACCCCGGAGCCCGTATTTGAGGAGGCCGATCCCCGATACATCTACTCCAAGCGCCTCATCCTGGTGTCTGGCATAGCCAATGACGCCCCGCTGAGGAGCCAGCTGTCGGACACCTACAAGATATCCCGCAAACTGCAGTACGGAGACCATCACAAGTTTACCCTGGCCGACGTCAGGGAGATTTCTCATGCGCAGAAACAGAACCCCACCGCCTGCATCATGACTACGGAAAAGGACGCCCAGCGCCTCCGCGACGTGAAGAAAATGCCGGACGAGGTGAAAAAAAGGCTGTTTTACATGCCCGTGCAGGCCCGTTTTTTGAGCGAAGAAGACAAAGAAGCTTTCACACATATCATCACCAATGTATAAGATGAAAAGAACCATACTGAGCCTCGCACTGCTTGTGCTCATTACTGCCTGCGAGGGCCGTCCCGCAAAGATTGTCAGCGGACAGCTCTATAAAGTAGTTACAGCGGCCGATTCCGGTTACGTAAGTTTTCACAAAGCCGGCCTCCGCACCTGGGAGGGCACTTTATATGCAGACAAGGGCAAGCTCTATGCCCAGAAGCAGAGTCTTCGCATAAAGAAATCCCGCAAGGGATACTACCAGAAAGATACAGGAGAAAAGCTCTTCCTGAAAGAGATTACCCCGTATTCCGAGCCCATGTTCATAGAACGCCCCAAGACCTGTGAATACAGGGATTCGGTCTATTCCGTAAAGACCAAGAAGGACGTGGTGTATGGCAGGGCTGTCGGCTATTGGGCCGATTATCCGGACTCCGACGAACCCTTCCTTGGCATCTACATGCAGAAGATGGGAGACAAGAAAAAGAAGGAGATACCCCTCACCATGGATGTGTATATGCCCAAAGACAAGGGTGTGGCCTCCAGACCGCTCCTGGTCCTTATCCACGGCGGCGGTTTCTACAACGGGAACAAGACCAACGCCGGCTACAAGGAATGGGGAGAGTACTTTGCAAGCCTTGGCTACACGGTTGCTTCCGTAAACTACAGGCTTGGTTTCCATGCAAACAAGGCGTCCATCGAGAAGGCCGGCTACCGTGCCGTACAGGATGTGAATGCGGCCATAAGGTTCATCGTCAAGAATTACAAGGAGTATGGCGTGGATCCCCAGCGCGTATTCGTTGCCGGTACCAGCGCCGGAGCCATAACGGCCCTCAATGTAGCTTACATGTCGGAGGACAATATCCCTTCATCGGCTAAGGGAGAGGGCCCCATTGACGCGGTTAATCCTCACACCAGGGCAGATTTCTCCATACGTGCGGTGGGCAGCATGTGGGGTGCCGTGAACGACCTCGCCGTCCTGGACAACAAGAAGATTCCCATCATCTCCTTCCACAGCACCGGAGATCCGGTTGTTCCCTTCGGAGTAGACCACCCTTTCCAGGAAGTATTTGGCAACGAGCTGATTACCCCGGTAATGTATGGTGATGGAGAAATAATTCCCTACGTGAAGAAACGTGGCATAAAGGCCGTCCTTCACAAGTACGACCTCCCGGGCATCCACTCCATAAACATCGGCGAGGGCAACAAGATCAATCACATTTCCTACGAAATCCAGTATGCCCTGCGCGACTTCTTTGCCGATGTGATGCTCCCGCACCCCGTCCAGTTCCGCATACTTGCAGACTCCCAGAACATCCGCATAGAAGGAACCGACGTGGCGGAGAGTACCTGGAAAGTTGAAGGCGGAGTCATTCAGGCCACAGGCAAGGCCAATGCCAAGATTCTGCTGTTCCCGGATGTCGCGGAGCACAAAGTCACCGTGAGCGGCAAGTACACCAACGGCCTCACCTTCATCGAGGAGCTTCCGCTGTAACAAGTAATTCCGTTCTTTCTTACCCCTTCGTCCGGAAAAATGGCCAAATACCTGGACGGAGGGTATTTTTTTATGGTTCCGTCCAGATTTTTAGTCTTTTTCACGGATGCGGATCTAATTAATAATTCGTCAAATTATTTTTATTATTGCCGAATTATGTTTATCTTGCGCCTGTAATAGAAGAATATGAGAACCGCAAAGTATCATAAAGAGATCGAGGTCCTTTTAAACGAGGGGCGAGAACTGACAACCGAAGATTTCGTCAGGGCCTGCCCCGGAATGCCAATGCCGTCGGTGTATTCCAGAATAAGAGGTCTAGTCGCATCAGGAAAACTAACAAGAACAGGACAAGGGCGATATCTTCCTGTTCACAAGCCACCATATCCATACTCTATAACCCCCTGGATGCGCGATGTTTGCTCTTTCCTTGAAGAAAAGTGTGTCGGGATTAACTTTTGCTTATGTCAGAAAGGCGCCAATTTATTCATTGATGCGCTAAAAAGTGACCTTCATATAATTGAGCATAGCCTGAAACATAACTATTCCAAAGTGGTTTGGGAGAAAGACGCAAAGGCGTTGCTGCCACAACTTGAAGGGTATATTGTCATTGGACCTATAGTTACAGACGCTCCTTTTATCATAGAGCAAGGAGTACCTGTTCCGGCCATTGAAAAAGAACTCGTGGATTTGCTTGCAAAAAAGAACGAGTCAGAAAAAAACGTCAAAAAATACTTCCAACGAGTTATGGAAGTGTATCCTGTCAACAAAAGCCGGTTACGGCGATATGCGTCCCGGCGTGGCCTGACGGAAGAATTGTCTGCCCGTCTTGCGTCCCTTGACAATTCCAGAATCTCGATGTTTTCGGATGTCCAGAAGTATCTGGCAAAGACCGCCATAACCAAAGCCTGGGTTTTTGGCTCCTTTGCCCGCGGAGAAGAAACACCTGAAAGCGACCTGGATCTTCTTGTAGATTATGATAAAGACGTGCAGATTTCTCTTCTGGATATAGTCCGCAACAAGTTGGACCTTGAAACCATTACCCGCCGGGAAGTAGATCTTATCACAAACGGTTCTTTGAAACCTTTCGCCGTTGAATCCGCCAACAGAGACAAGTACTTGATATATGAGAGATAAGATTAACGACCCGGCACGTCTGCAGCTGATGAAAGACGCCATCAGCAATATTGAGACGTTTATTATCGGAACTGACACCTGTGAAGCCTTTATTGCCAACAAACTCCTCTGCCATGCCGTCGTATACAATCTTCAATGTATTGGAGAATGCTCATATAAACTGTCAAGAGAATATGTCTCCATACATCAGGAAGTAGACTGGGAAGCCATAGAAGGTTTAAGACACGTTCTTGTTCACGACTATTATACCGTAGATATGAATACGGTATGGGCAATTCTGGAGAAAGATCTTCCTGTTCTAAAAGAGTACCTTACCAAGAATGCGTAAAGAATGGCCACGACTTCCGGACGATTTCAAAGTGTCAGAAGAGATTATGAATTTCCAAATAAAAGGTTGGAAGGAGCCCTCCTTAGAGGAGCTGCAATCAGATCCAAGACTGGCCCATCTGCTAGGAGAAACTGACAAACAGCATTAAGGAGGTTACAGGCCATAAGCGTCCTCCACTTCAGGGGCGTCGGAGCCCCAGCGGGAGGCGACGTAGTCAAGGGTAGCGAAGATTTCGTCGATGTCTTTGGAGGTGACAAGCTTGATGCGGGTTTCCTTGAAGTCACGGAGTCCTTTGAAGTAGCAGGAGAAGTGGCGGCGCATTTCATAGACGCCGGTGATGGGACCCTTCAGGTCCAGGGACAGCTGGAAATGCCTTTTGGCAAGGGCTACGCGGTCTGCAACGCACATAGGCGGAAGCTCTTCACCCGTATCCAGAAGGTGACGGATTTCCGTGAATATCCAGGGGTGTCCAAAACTGGCGCGGCCAACCATTATGCCGTCTACGCCCCATTTGTCAAAAGCCTCCTTGGCTTTAGCTGCGGTATTGATGTCACCGTTGCCTATAATGGGGATATGCATCCTGGGGTTATTCTTGACCTCGCCTATCAGCGTCCAGTCCGCCTCGCCTTTGTACATCTGGCAGCGCGTGCGGCCGTGAATGGTAAGGGCGGCGATGCCGGTGTCCTGCAGCCTTTCCGCCAGGTATACGATTATCTTTGAGGAATCGTCCCACCCCAGGCGGGTCTTTACGGTGACCGGCTTCTTTACGGCCTCAACGATTGCTTTGGTAATTGCAACCATCTTGTCCGGCTCGCGCATCATGCCGCTGCCGGCCCCACGGCCCGCAATCTTGGAGACGGGGCAGCCGAAGTTGATGTCGATTATATCTGCCCCATGCCCTCCGGCAAGCTCTGCCGCACGGTCCGCCATTTTTGCCGCGTCCACCATTGCCTCAGGGATGCTGCCGTAAATCTGAACGGCCACAGGGGCCTCTTCCGGCAGGGTTTTCATCTTGGCGATGGTCTTGGAGACGTCACGCACCAGGCCATCCGAACTCACGAACTCCGTTGTGACCATGGCCGCTCCCGCCTCCCTGCACAGGATGCGGAAACTTGCGTCCGTGACGTCCTCCATAGGAGCCAGCGTCACCGGACGGTAGCCAAGGTCGATGTTGCCTATTTTCATAATGATGCAAAGTTACAAACTTTTCAACATTCAGTGAACCGTTGAATTAATGTCAATAATTGTTTACTTTTGTATTCTGTAAGGTGTTGCAGTTCAATTAGCATTTATTGTATGAGAAACGGAGTAATAATTATCATCAGCGCTATTGTTCTTATTTCCGGATGCGGCATAAAAGGCGGCGACGGCGATATGACAACTGAGAACAAGAATATCATAAACACACCTGCGAAGATTCTTTCATACGATTATCAAAGGCGTCAGTTGGTAGTGGCCGAGCGGCACTCTTACACCCCTGTTTTTGACAGCGTTGGCAGACTGGTCAGTCTTGACTATATGGAATCCGGGTATTGTGACCGTAGCTTGGTGACGATAACAACCAGAACTGAAGCTTATCAATATGACGACTCCGGCAGTACGGCGGTCGCTACTGCAGACTGGTTTTTTTACAATTTGGGCGACCCTTATGGTTATACTAAAGTAGTAACAGCTATTGCTCTGGATGACGAGGGTAGAATACAAAAGACTGAAATTGAGGATTATAGTTACACATATAAATATACATACAATTCGGGATTTCTTTTTTCCAGCTACTGCTTCTACAAGACCGAATACATTTGGAGCGACGGGGATTTGAAAAGGATCATTACTGATGACCCCATGGGAGTTCAGACAGTTGACATCGAGTACTCTTCAGATGTCAATCCATTTGCGGATTCTGTTGACCCTGTCCTATGTTCTCTGATGCCGGAGTATTATTGTTTTGGTATTCTTGGCAGGCGTACCGCACATCTTCCCTCATCATATACCAAAACAAGTAAAGATGACGTTCAGACGTTCCTATTTGAATACTCCAAGGACGAAAAAGGACGTATTGATGTGGTAGAAATGAAACCAACCCATTCCATTCAGTTTTGTTGGATGGTTGTAATCCACTACGAAGATTAGATGGGCCTCTTTCCTTCATTCGGGGCTTGACCCGGAATCTGACGAGTAACTCTTCTCTTGATACTCTAGGCTGATTGGAGCCTTGCGACGAACTCATCGGGGGTGTGTGCCCTTCTTTTGGCCCGTTCCATCAATCCGGGTTGCAATCTGATCAGTGAACTTACCCTAGCTGTTTCCATAATGATATCGTTTTCTGCAAAGATATATCATTTTTCCGAAATAGGCAAAGAGTCATTCTCATTTGGTATTTTCAAAGAAAATTGCTACCTTTGCGGTCCCTCTGATTATGGGGGGATCGCAATTTTTATGTTAAACCATTAATAATCAAGACAGTGGACACACTTAGCTACAAAACAGTCTCGCTCAACGCAGCAACTGTGAACAAGGAGTGGCTCGTCATTGATGCAACCGACCTCGTGCTTGGTAGGCTGGCTTCCCGCGTTGCACTCGTGCTCCGCGGCAAGAACAAGCCCGGCTTCACCCCGCATGTGGACTGTGGTGACAACGTCATCATCGTCAACGCCGAAAAGATCCGTCTCACCGGCAAGAAGATGACCGACCGCGTTTACACCCGCTACACCGGATATCCGGGCGGACAACGCTTCTCCACTCCCAAAGAGATCCTTGCTTCAAGACCCGAGGAACTCATCCGCAAGTCTGTGCGCGGCATGCTTCCGAAAAACCGTCTCGGAGACAAGCTCATCAACAACCTGTACATTTACGCAGGTCCCGAGCACAAGCACGAGGCACAGAACCCCAAACCCATTAACTTTAACGAAATTTAAACAGAGCACATGGAACAGAAACACGCCCTTGGAAGACGTAAATCAGCTGTCGCTCGTGTTTATGTCGCTGCCGGTACCGGAAAGATCGTCGTAAACGATCGTCCGATGGAAGAGTACTTCAAGGAGGGAACCCTCCAGTACATCGTAAACCAGCCTTTCGAGGTCACCGGCACAACAGGTCAGTTTGACGTAAAGGTTACCCTCGTTGGTGGAGGTACCAAAGGTCAGGCAGAGGCCCTTCGTCTCGGAATCGCCCGCGCACTTTGCGAGGTAGATGCAGAGGCTTACCGCCCCGCCCTCAAGGCCGCCGGCTTCCTCACCCGCGACGCCCGCGAAGTCGAGCGTAAGAAACCCGGTCAGCCTGGCGCACGTCGTCGCTTCCAGTTCAGCAAGCGTTAATCGCTTCTGCCGGATTTACGTTGCACGGCTTGGGTCCAGAGTAAATCCTTACCTATTATTTAAAAAGGATTGCCCAGCCGCGAAAAAATCCCGGAGACCGGACAAGGTCCGCTACTTCGGATTGATGAAAGAGTTATTAAACAGACAATTAACAAACCCATGTCTAGAACAAATTTTGAACAGCTGCTTGATGCAGGTACTCACTTCGGACACCTCGCCCGCAAGTGGAACCCCAAGATGGCTCCGTATATCTTCATCGAGAGGAACGGAATCCACATCATCGACCTGCACAAGACCGTCGTTAAGATCGACGAGGCAGCAGAGGTCCTCAAGGATATGGCCCGCAGCGGTCGCAAGGTCCTCTTCGTTGCCACCAAAAAACAGGCAAAGGACGTCGTCGCCGCCAAGGCCGCCGAGGTCAACATGCCTTCCGTGACCGAGCGCTGGCCCGGTGGAATGCTCACAAACTTCCCCACCATCCGCAAGGCCGTCAAGAAAATGAATACCATCGACAAGATGAAGGAAGATGGCACCTTCGAGAAACTCGCAAAGCGTGAGCGCCTCCAGGTGGAGCGCCAGAGGGCAAAGCTGGAGAAGAACCTTGGTTCCATCCGCGACATGTCCCGTCTTCCCAGCGCACTTTTCGTCGTCGATGTCCAGAAAGAGGCTAACGCCGTGAAGGAAGCAGTCCGTCTGAACATCCCGGTTATCGCAATGGTTGACACTTGCTGCGATCCCACCCCTATTGATTATGTGATCCCGGCAAACGACGATGCAACAAAGTCCATCGAACTCATCATGGATGTGATGTGCAAGGCCATCAACGAAGGCCTTGAAGAGCGCAAGCTGGAGAAGGAGAAGGAAGCAGAGGCCGCTCCCGAAGAGGAGACCGCAGAGGCCGCCGCTCCTGCAAAGAAACTCCGTCCCCGCCGCGCCGCAAAGGTTGAGGCAGAGCCCGTCGCTGTAGAGGAAGCCCCCGCAGAGGCTCCCGCAGAAAAGACAGAAGAGTAATTAACCGTTTAAAAACAAAAGAGAACTATGGCTATCGCATTGGCAGATATCAAAAAGCTGCGTGACATGACCAGCGCCGGTATGATGGATTGCAAGAAGGCCCTCGAAGAGGCTGAAGGTGATTTCAAGCGTGCCGTCGAAATCCTCCGCGAGAAGGGTAAATCCACCCTTGCAAAGCGCGGTGACAACGAGACCACCCAGGGTGCCGTCCTCAGCCGCATCAACGGCGGTAAGGCCATCCTCGTATGCCTTGGCTGCGAAACCGACTTCGTAGCTGCCACCCCGGACTTCAAGAAGCTCGCAGGTTCCATCGCAGACGCCGCCATCGCCCAGTTCCCCGCAGACCTGGAGGCCCTCAAGGCCGTAAAGGGTGCAGACGGTTACACTCTGGACGAGGACATTACCAACCAGGCCGGCAAGACCGGTGAGAAGCACGTCCTTGCATACTACGGCGCCCTCGAGGCCCCGTTCGTGAGCGAGTACGTACACTTCAACGGCAAGCTTGGCGCCATCGTCGCCTTCAGCAAGGAGGTTCCTTCAGAGATCGCCCGCGGCATCGCCATGCAGGTGGCTTCCATGAACCCCGTTGCAGTTGATCCCGCTTCCGTCCCCGCAGAGGTCATCGAGTCTGAAAAGACCGTGGCTATCCAGAAGACTAAGGACGAGCAGGTTCAGAAGGCTGTTGACAACGCCCTCAAGAAGGTTGGCATCAACCCCGCCCACGTTGACAGTGAGGACCACATCGAGTCCAACACCGCCAAGGGCTGGATCACTCCGGAGCAGGCTCAGCAGGCACGCGAGATCATCGCCAAGGTTGGTGAGGAGACTCTCGCTTCCCTGGCCCAGAAGGAGCAGATGATCAATGGTATCGTGAACGGCCGTATCCAGAAGTTCCTGAAGGAGAACACCCTCATGGAGCAGGAATACCAGCTGTCCGACGACAAGGCCACCGTTGCAGCCGCCCTCAAGGCAGTTGATCCGGAGGCCAAGGTTGTTGCCTTCAAGCGCTTCTCCCTCGCCGACTAATCATCCGTCGCAGTCTTATAGAGACTGACAAAAATTAACCCCGAAAGCTTTCAACTTTCGGGGTTTGTTATATTACTAGTCCCAGGCGTAATCGACGCCTTCCCAATCCCAATGTAAAGGGTATGAGTACAGGTGGTCCTTATTCCATACGTCAGCACCCTCTTTGCCTGACATGTCAACGGTAAAATCGGCATAGAGTTTTCTGTCATGTCCTTTTGGGACATACTTGTCGTCTACCTGGACGGCGTAAGACACAAACAAGTCTGTCCACGCATTGAATTCAATGTGAAAACTAACCCTCTCCGGACTCTCATCATGTACTTCCGACGGTTTAAGCCAGAAACTCCTGTGAATCATAACACCGTTTGCACAGTACTCTTCCAAGGAGATAGGTATAATGCTTGAATCAAATAGATCTTTTAGAATGGTCCTCTGGTCATACGCTATCAAATAGTGTTCGTTTTTGCCTGCATGTTTAGGGAAAAACGGTATTTGAAACTTGTCCGCTAGATTCTCTCCTGCCGGACGCCCAAACAATTGACAGTCTGCGGTTATAACAATGTCCGACGTCATTTTGGCCGCAGTAAGAATAGTCTCGGAGAATGATACAGGAGGGTCAAAGGACTTACAAAAGCTCTGTTTTACCGACTGAAACGGATCATCCTCGCTGAAACTCAAATGATAGTCCTCATCGCGCGGAACTGGCTTCAAACTGACACGAGCCACCCAATTACTCTTATTAATTGTGGCGGATTCGTTATTTAATATAAACACGCCGATATCCATTCGATCTTCACAACTCTCCAAGGAACAAAAATCATAGTGAAGATCGTTAGGTTCAACATCTACTATACCCGCACGATTGCAGGACAACAGTAAAACTGAGATGATGAATAAGTATCTATGCTTCATAACTAATGGATGTTAAAAGAATGAATCATTGCTCTGTTATAATCATACATATACTGAACCGGAGTTCCGTTTTGTAATCCATTGATTTCCCAGCTGCCAGAAGGAGAGAATAACAATTCATCAAAGTATTCTTCATCCTTCCAACCCCATCTCATTCCCACTTTAGTAATTACAATAGCTTGTGAAATAGCTATGGAGTCTTGTACCTCCGGCAAAGGTGTCGTGTGAGGGTCCCAAATCCAATGATATGTTGACGTGACGATGTTGTGCTCTTCCAAAATCTTATCGATAATAAAGGAGTGACCATGTTGATAAATAGGGATTCCTAGTATTTCATCTCTGGTTCCGTCTGCTTTAACTATGCCAGACATTACCAGCATTTCGATATAAGCATCGATGTCTTATCGAGAAACAAAATAAGGATCGTTTCCCGCGTAATCATCAATAGAAACTTTTGTAAAGGGCGTAAGCTTGTCCGAATCGGGATCTATCAATGACAAAACTTGACCTTGAGAGCATGACAACAACACAATGCTCAGAAGTGGTGCTAAATAACTATTTAAGATAAATTTCATAACAACATTACTGTTCTTGTCTGCAAATATACAAAAAAAACATATAATCAAATAGTTAAGTAGTTAAGCATAAAATAACCAGTGCGACGGTTACATGATGTCGATTCACATTTTAAACGCCTGACCCCTTGGGGCCGGGCGTTTATTGCGCTCCGTCCGCAAAAACGGCCATTTTTAGGGACGGCGGGGCATAAAACAGGTCTCCGTCCGCAAAAACGGGCGTTTTCAGGGACGGAGACTTGAGAATGCTAGAATTTCAGGGCCAAACCCACGCCGCTGGCGGTGGGACCAAGGGAAAGGGATGACGAATACGGTCTGGGCGCGTAGTTTCGGGAGTAATCGTCCAGGATGGCATTCATTTCCCTGCGGCCGCTATTCCATAGAGGAATTCCGGTGGCAAGACAGGCGACGGTTCCTACTGCACTTAACGCTGCCAGCACGCCGAATACGGCTTCCTCGCCAAGAGAACTAAAGGCGCTCAGGCCAAATATAAGTGTTGACGTGCCAAACATAGGTGTAACCAGTGCCACCAAGGATATTCCGGCCAATTGTTTGATCTGCGCATTGCTGTAGCGGCTGCCATATAGGGCAGAAAGCTGTTCGTCCATTGGCAGAAGATAGAAAGAATCTGTAGTGATATCTGTGGAAGGCCCGCCATAATTGGGGTTGATTATGACTCTTTCCTTTCCCTCAAACTCCTCTATCCACTCCATTCCGGTCTTGTCCCCGTCCTGGGCAAACAGGCTCCCCGACACCGTCAGGGCCGCCAAAAGAAGCATAATCTTTCTCATAATCGTTCTTTTTTCTATCTTACCCCGCAAATAACAAGCCACCACGGAGCTACCTTCTCACGTATTCGCACTTGATGTGACCTTCCTGCCACTTGTCTGAAGCCCTGTATCCAATAATGTCCCAAGTGGATGCTGAATTCAGTGAGAGTGATCCATCTTCCTTTGTTTTGTAATGAAACAGTTCAGTGTCACACGAAAGAATTATTTTTCTTACGATTGTTTTTTTGCTATCTTTACCCCATGAAGAAGCTATTGACCATCATTGCTTTGCTTGGCGCGTGTGTGGCAGGCACTGCGCAGATCAAGCTTTCCGTGCATGAAAGCGCAACTGGAGAGCCGGAGATTCCGGCCGAGATTTTTGGCCAGTTCTCAGAACATCTTGGCCGATGCATCTACGAAGGCATCTGGGTTGGCCCGGATTCCAGCATCCCCAACGTTAATGGCTACAGGACAGACGTCCTGGAGGCTTTCAAGGCCCTGAAGGTTCCCGTGCTCCGCTGGCCCGGCGGCTGCTTTGCCGACGAGTACCACTGGATGGACGGAATAGGACCAAAAGAGAATCGTCCCAAGCTGGTGAACAACAACTGGGGCGGGACCGTGGAAGACAATTCCTTCGGCACCCACGAGTTCCTGAACCTGTGTGAAATGCTTGGCATAGAGCCCTATATCAGCGCCAACGTTGGCTCCGGCACGGTTGAGGAAATGGCAAAATGGGTGGAATACATGACCGCTCCCAACGGCTCCATGGCGGAACTCCGTGCCAAAAACGGCCGTAAGGAGCCCTGGAAGGTGAAGTACCTTGGCGTCGGCAACGAGACCTGGGGCTGCGGCGGAGACATGACCGCACAGTATTATTCCGATGTCTATAAGAGGTATGCCCTATATGCCAGGAACTATGGCGGAAACCAAATTTTCAAGGTGGCCTGCGGCGCATCCGGAGGGGACTATGACTGGACCCGCACCATGATGAAGAACGCCAGGCGGCAGATGGACGGCCTCTCCGTGCATTTCTACTCCGTAGAAGTCTGGGATCAGAAGGGATCGGCCACCGTGTTCGCTCCGGAAGAGTACTATAACATCCTTGCCAAGACCGTGGAGATTGACGAGATTCTCCGCAACCACATTGCCATCATGGACGCCTACGACCCGGAAAACAGGGTGGCTCTCCTTCTGGACGAGTGGGGCACCTGGTACGATGTGGAACCCGGCCATAACCCCGGTCACCTGTTCCAGCAGAACACCATGCGCGATGCCATAGTGGCTGCTCTGAACATCAACATCTTCACCAAGTACGTGCAGCGCCTCAAGATGGCAAACATCGCCCAGATTGTGAACGTGCTTCAGGCAATGGTTCTGACAAAGGGCCCGGAGATGGTGCTTACGCCTACTTATCATGTATTCCGCATGTTCTCCGTGCACCAGAACGCAACCCGCGTTCCCGTTGAGTACAATGCCGGGACCCTGGTTTCCCAGACAGGCCGCGTGATGGAGAACTTCAGCGCAGCATCGTCCCGCGATGCCTCCGGCACAATCCACGTAACGCTCACCAATCCGCTGCTGGACAAGCCGGTTACCGTTGAGCTTAGCTTTGACAGCCTAAAACCCAAAACCGTTACCGGAGAGGTCCTGAAGGCCGCAAAGGTCAATGCCTATAACGACTTTGGAAAGGCCCCGGCCGTTGCTCCCGCCGCCCTCAAGGACATAAAGAAATCCGGCGGAGTGTGGAAGGTAACGCTGCCTGCCGCATCTGTGGCAGTTCTGGAAATACGTTGACGTATTGGAAAAAAGTTATATCTTTGCAACATAACCAAAAACTTAGGCAATTATGAAAAAACTTCTGTTAGCCATTATGAGTGTCGCCATGGTCCTTATGACCGGCTGCAAAAAGGACGAGAACTCCGAGGAAGGGAAGTGGTATGCATATGAGAAAGGAGATGCTACTTACACCAGGCTTTACATTGAGCTCAATGACGGTAAGGCAGACCTTATAATCACCGCTTGGGGAGACCGCTACAAAGGTTCCTATACCTATAATGCGGAAGAAGGCAAGCTTGTCATCAGCAATGCAACCCAGACAGTGCGTGGCAATGCCGGGGAACTGGGAGACGACTCCACCCTTACCAGCAACCTGTTCAACGGCTGGCCCGGCCCCACCAGTGCAGACCACATCGCGCTTGGAGCCACCTTTGAACTTGGATTCAAGGTTAACGGCGACAAAGCTATCTGCACCTTCGTGGGCCTTGAAATGGAGATGGTCCGCAAGTAGGCTCTAACCCGGACATTTTGTCACCATAAATTGCCATTTTGTCCATTTCTTGGGAATGGTCCGGGCTTTGCCATTACCTTAGGCGTCTTGCAAAAAGACACGGCAAGAAGGCCGGAAAGGCCGGAAACCGTAACCTTTAAAGTTTTTGTATTATGTTACCTGTCAGAAGAACTACGGATAGCTGGTTGCCGGACATTTTTGGTGATTTCTTCGACAACAGCTGGATGGAAAGGCCCACTTACACAGCTCCGGCCATCAATGTAATCGAAAGCGACAAGGAGTACGACGTTGAACTTGCAGCTCCGGGCCTTTGCAAGGAAGACTTCAACATCCACGTGGATAACGAGGGTTGCCTCCACATCCAGATGGAAAAGAAGACCGAGAACAAGGAAGGCAAGAAGCACGGCCGCTACCTCCGCCGCGAATTCTCCTACGAGAAATTCCAGCAGAGCCTCATCCTGCCGGACGATGTGAACGCCGACGCCATCGAAGCCAAGATGGAGAACGGCATCCTGAACGTCCATATCCCCAAACTCCAGAAGATAGACAAACCGGAATCCGTCAAACAGATTACGGTGAAGTAAATTGAAATTCCGGGCTTGACCCGGAATTTTTTTGTATTTTTGTGCTGCAATGACGCTATTTCTTACCGGAAGCCCCACAAGGTACGGGCAAAGCCACTTCACTGCGGACAACGGATTCCTTGCCCGGGTAATGGCAGAGCTGCCAGGGCATCCGAGGGTGCTTCTGGTGAGTGCGGCCCCTGACGACCAGGCTTTCACGGATTCCGTCCTGGAGGGTATGACAACATGCATAGTCAATTCCGGGATAGAGCCGCAGGAGATTGTGATGCTGGACAGGAGGAATGCCTTTAAGGCTCCTGAACTGGTGAAGAAAGCGGACTGGGTGGTCCTTTGCGGGGGGCATGTTCCCACGCAGAACAAGTTTATCCATGAGATTGGTCTCAAAGGCCTGCTGGAAGGCTATGATGGTGTTGTGATGGGCTGCAGTGCCGGAAGCATGAACTGCGCGGACGAGGTGTATTCCCACCCGGAGCTCCCCGGCGAGGCTGTGGACCCGTCATACAACAGGTGGCTCCGCGGCCTTGGACTCACGGACATCAACCTTGTGCCTCATTACCATCAGGTAAAGGACATGGTGCTGGACGGTAAGCGGCTGTTTGAGGACATCGTCTTCAAAGACAGTCACATGCACCGCTTCTACACCTTTCCGGACGGTGGCTACGTAATGGTAAAGGACGGCCGCTCAACACTTTATGGCGAAGCCTGGGAAATCACAGGCGGCACCATGAGGAAAGTATCTGAAGAAAACAAAACATACAGTTTTATGAACTTAGTATTCATTTCTCCCCATTTCCCGGACACCTACTGGCACTTCTGTGCCGGTGCAAAGGCCAACGGAGTAAATGTCCTTGGCATAGCGGACACCCCCTGGGACAACCTCTCACAGGAACTCCGCAGCAGCCTTACGGACTATTATCAGGTGCAGAACCTTGAGGACTACGGCGAGGTTTACCGCGCCGTGGCCTGGTTTGCCCACAAATACGGAAAGATAGACTGGATAGAATCCAACAACGAGTACTGGCTGGAGCAGGACGCCCGCCTGCGCACGGACTTCAACGTTACCACCGGCCTAAAGACAGACCGCATAGCCTCCATAAAAAATAAGAGCGAGATGAAAAAGTACTACGCTCTTGGAGGCATCCCCACGGCACGTCAGATTAAATGTGCGGAAGGCCCGGCCAAAGTCAAGGCTTTTGTTAAAAAGACGGGCTATCCCGTCATAGCTAAGCCGGATAACGGCGTTGGCGCAAACGGCACTTATAAGCTGCATAACGACGCCGAGCTTGACGCCTGGTTCAAGGAGCATCCCAACTATGCCCTCTTTGTTCTGGAAGAGTTCATTACCGGCCACCTGGTAAGCTATGACGCCATTTTCAACGACAAAGGCGAACCCATCTTCGAGAACAACAGCATGTTCCCCACGCCCGTTATGGACATAGTCCACGGCAACCTGGAGTCATGCTACTGGATAAACAAGACCGTCCCCGCAAAGCTGGCGGAAATAGGCCGCAGGACGGTGAAGGCCTTTGGCATAGTGAACCGCTTCGTGCATCTGGAGTTCTTCCGCCTGGACAGGGACCGCGAAGGCCTTGGAAAGAAGGGCGATTATGTTGGTCTTGAGGTGAACATGCGCCCGCCGGGAGGCTTTACCCCGGACATGATGAATTTTGCCCACTCTACGGACGTTTTCCAGATCTGGGCCGACATGGTGGCCTTCGGGGAGCGTCGAAAGGGCATGGGAGAGCAGTTCTACTGCGCCTATGTGGGCCGCCGCGACTCCAAGGCATACAAGCATTCCCACGACGATGTCCTGGCGCAGTACGGAAGCGTCATGTGCATGTGCCGCCGCATGCCGGCAGCCCTTGCCGACGCTTTGGGCAACATGGTCTATATAGTGCGGCTGCGTGAGAAAAAGGAGATTGACCAGTTCTTCAAGTATTTAACGGAATAGCCCGCGTGGAGATAAACGGTTGATAACAAGTTATTTATGCAATTATCCCTGGGCGTTTTAACCCAGGGATAATTAGTTAAGTTGTTGATGGACTGCGAGTTACCTCCACGGGCTACCATTTGTCATAGTGGACGTTTTCCGGTTTCCACTTGTCTTTGGGCTGGTCGTCGCCGGCGGGGTAGCCCACGGGGATGACGGCAAAAGGCTTTACGTTGTCCGGAAGGCCAAGCGCGGCAATGGTGGGTTCCATCCTGTCAGGCATGGGATAACAGGCCGTCCACACGGCTCCAAGGCCGATGGCTTCCGCAGCAACCAGCAGGTTCTCAGTGGCTGCTGCGCAGTCCTCGAACCAGAACGGATTCTCTGCCTCTACCGGTTCTGCATCGGGCTGGCCCCAGGGCTTGCGCATGAACGTAGCTTCTCCGCAAACCACAACTACGAGGGGAGCATTGGCAATCATGCCACCGCGGGGACCGGCAAGCTGGTCCTTAACGGCTTGGTCCGTGACCACCACGAAGCGCCAGGGCTGCACGTTCATGGCGGTAGGGGCGGCCATGGCAGCCTTGAGAAGGATTTCCACCTTCTCTGCCGGAATGGCTTCCTGAGTGTATGAGCGCACGCTCTTGCGGCTCATGATAACATCAATTGCAGATTTTTCTGCAGCCTTTTTGGGGCAGCATGCGGCGGCCGATACCACAGCTGCAGCAATCATAAGGAGTTTGTACAGTTTCATATAGTAAAAGAATAATACACGTCAAAAATTGAAGGCCAGGCCTACGCCGCTACGGGTGGGACCCGCTGAAAGGGAAGCAGAATATGGCCGTGGGGCATAATTCCTGGCATAATCGTCCAGAATGGCATTCTTTCTATGGGCACCTGAAATCCAAAGAGGTACACCCACCCCAAGGCAGACTGCTGCGCCTATGCCACTCAGGATGGCAAGGCCCTCCATATCCATAGTTGCACCAGCCAAGACTGGAACTGCCAACACCGCCACGGTTCCAATCAGAACACACCCTGTAAACTTACGGTTCACGGCATCACGGTAGCGGCTGCCGTATAGTGCAACCAGTTGTTCATCAAGTGGCATCAGGTAGAAATAATCCGTCTGACGGTTTTCTGAGGGAGCTCCGTAGTTTGGGTTGATTATGACTCTTTCCTTGCCGTCAAATTCTTCTATCCATTCCATGCCTGTCTTATTGCTGTCTTGGGCAGACAGTCCCCAAGACACCATCAGGGCTGCTAGCAGTATAATAATCTTTCTCATAGTACATCTTGTTTCCTTTGACATGCTGCAAAAGACAGACCAAGATTTTTACACTCGCCGGCGGTTAAACCATTTCATTCCAAGGTGGTCTATAAGGGTGTCGGGCGCGAGCTTCACCAGTGCAGGCACCAGGCGGTTCAGCGGGCCGGGGCGCATGACGCGCCTTCCGTGGAACATACCCTTCAAAGCGCGCCGCACAAGCCACTCCGGGCTCTTGATTATTCCAAGGCGTTTCAAACGGGTCCTTAGCTTTTCCCCAAGCGGGTAAAGGCCCGTGTCAACAGCCGCCGGGCACACCGTGGTTACCGTGACGCCATACGGCTTCAACTCATGGGACAACCCCTTGCCAAAGCTCACCAGATATGCCTTTGAGGCGGAGTAGACAGCAATTCCCGGTGCGGGGACCCATGCCGTCATGGATGCCATGTTCAGGATGTGACCATGGCCCGCGGCCTTCATTCTGGCACCGAAGAGGATGTTCAGTTCCGTTACGGTTTCCACGTGAAGCGTCATCATGGCCGATACCTTCCCCAGGCTATCCTCGCCAAGATACTCCATGAAAAACATCCCGGCGTTATTCACCAAAACAATCGGTACAATGCCCTCGCGGTCACACCAGGCAACCACTTCAGCGGCGGCTCCGTGACGTGCCAAATCGGCATAAAGAGTCTGAACCTTCACGCCAAACTCCATGCTCAGTTCAGCCTGGGCCAGAGACAGCTCCTCCCAGCGGTTACTCACAATGGCAAGGTCATACCCCCGCCCGGCAAGCTGCCGTGCATACTCCAGTCCTATCCCGGACCCTCCGCCTGTAATGAGTGCTGTCATAGCATTACAAAATTACGAAAAATTCCGTCATCCGTCCACCAAAAACGCCAAATCCGTGGACAAACCCCGGAAAATCGGCACTTGTCCACCAAAACCCCGCATTTCCGTGGACAAACCTGCCAAAATACCAACTTGTCCACCAAAAACGCCAAATCCGTGGATGAAATTTCAGTTTTATTGTTATATTTGTACTTACACAAAGCTAAAGCCTATGCCCACAGTAAAAGGGCGCATCGCGCAGGTGGTAGGTCCTGTTGTAGATGTGCATTTCGACATATCGGCCCGTGACGCCGAAAACCAGCTCCCCAGAATCTCAGACGCCCTCAAGGTGGTCCGTCCGGACGGCAAATTGCTCATCCTGGAGGTCCAGCAGCACATTGGTGAAGACACCGTGCGCACCGTGGCCATGGACTCCACGGACGGCCTCAGGCGCGGCCTTGAGGTGGAGAACACGGAGCAGCCCATCACAATGCCCGTCGGCGCCCAGATCCGCGGCCGCGTGATGAACGTCACCGGGGACACCATAGACGGCATGGAAGAGCTGGGCCGTGAAGGCGCCCTTCCCATCCATAGGGATCCTCCCAAGTTCGAGGACCTCACCACCAGCCAGGAAATCCTTTTCACCGGCATCAAGGTCATAGACCTTCTGGAACCGTACCTCAAAGGCGGTAAAATCGGCCTCTTCGGAGGCGCGGGCGTGGGCAAGACCGTCCTTATCAAAGAGCTCATAAACAACATTGCAAAGGCCCACAACGGCTTTTCGGTGTTTGCAGGCGTTGGAGAGCGTACCCGTGAAGGCAACGACCTTCTGCGCGAAATGATAGAATCCAACGTTATCCGTTACGGAGACGCCTTCAACAAGGCCATGGAAGAGGGCAAGTGGGACCTCTCCCTGGTAGACAAGGAAGAACTTGCAAAGAGCCAGGTGTCCATGGTGTTCGGCCAGATGAACGAACCCCCGGGAGCCCGTGCCAGCGTGGCACTGAGCGGCCTCACCCTGGCGGAAAGCTTCCGTGACAGCAGCTCCGGCGCCGGCCCTAAGGACATCCTCCTTTTCATCGACAACATCTTCCGTTTCACCCAGGCCGGCTCCGAGGTATCGGCCCTCCTTGGCCGAATGCCTTCCGCCGTGGGTTACCAGCCCACCCTGGCAACGGAAATGGGCAAGATGCAGGAGCGCATCACCTCCACAAAGAACGGCTCCATCACATCGGTCCAGGCCGTTTACGTCCCTGCCGATGACCTTACGGACCCCGCTCCCGCCACCACCTTCTCCCACCTGGACGCCACCACCGTCCTGAGCCGTAAAATCACGGCCCTGGGCATCTACCCGGCCGTAGACCCGCTGGAGTCCACCTCCAGGATACTGGACCCCAACATCGTGGGCGAGGCCCATTACAACACCGCCCAGAGGGTAAAGCAGATCCTCCAGCGCAACCAGGAGCTCCAGGACATCATTGCCATCCTTGGCATGGACGAGCTCTCCGACGAAGACAAGACCACCGTGAACCGTGCCCGCCGCGTGCAGCGTTTCCTCTCGCAGCCATTCTTTGTGGCGGAGGCATTCACCGGCGTAAAGGGCGTGATGGTGAGCATAGAAGACACCATCAAGGGCTTCAACATGATACTTGACGGAGAGGTGGATTACCTCCCGGAACAGGCTTTCCTGAACGTTGGCACCATAGAGGATGCTATTGCCAAGGGAGAGGCCATACTTGCAGCTGCCAAATGAGCATAGCACTTCATATACTGAGCCCGGAAGGGACGGTGCTTGAGGCGCAGGCAGAGCTTGTGAGCCTCCCCGGCAGCGCCGGGCCGTTCACCGTGCTCAAGGATCACGCCCCCATTGTCACGTCCCTGGACAAGGGCAGGGTGCGCTATGTCTCCGCCGGCAAGGAGCTCTTTGTAGATATCAAGGAAGGCTTTGCAGAGGTGAGGAACAACGTCGTAACCGTCTGCGCAGAGGTATGATCCTGACTCTCCTCATATCGTTCCTGCTGCTTCAGGCCGTCATGCCCGGCCCTGACCGGGTATCTGATGAGATTGCCGATCAGGTCGGCAATGACGAGGAGGTCGGCAATGACGTGGAGGTCGGCAGTGAGGAGGATGTGAATGTGTCGGAGATTATCTTCGAGCACATTGGGGACGAGTATGAGTGGCACATTACGGAGTGGAAGGGAAAGCCCATAGCCATTCCGCTGCCGTGCATCGTGATAGATAACGGCATACATGTCTTTACCGCGCACCATGCGGCGGAGAACGGGTATGCGTTCAACGAGAATGGCAAACTGGTGAATGCCGATACGGGGAAGCGTCCCTTTGACATATCCATCACCAAGAACGTGCTGTCGCTCATGATGAGCAGCCTCCTTCTGCTTATCGTGGTCCTCATTACAGCCCGCTGGTACAAAAAGCACGATTCCCTCAAGGAAGCCCCCACCGGCCTTGCAAACGCCATGGAGTCCCTCATCAAGATGGTGGACGAGATGGCCCTCGAGAATATCGGCGAAAAGGATTACCGCAAGTACAGCCCGTATCTTTGCATGGCGTTCCTGTGGATACTTCTGAACAACTTCATGGGCATTATCCCGTTCTTCCCGGGCGGGGCAAACCTCACCGGCAACATAGCCATTACGCTGGTGCTGGCCCTTTTCACCTTCTTCACGGTGAATCTCACGGGGTCTAAGCATTATTATAAGGAAATGCTGTGGAATCCGGATTCCCCGGTGTTCCTGAGGCCCATCATGGCCGTGATAGAAGTGTTCAGCGCCATCATGAAGCCCGTTTCCCTCACGGTGCGTCTTTTTGCCAACATGCTGGCGGGACACATCATGATCCTCTGCATGGTATGCATCATCTTCATCATGGCAAAGTACGGCCCGGCGCTGAGCGGCGGCATGACTGCCGTGAGCGTAATCTTCGGCGTGTTCCTGGATGCCCTGGAATGCCTTGTGGCCTTTGTGCAGGCGTACGTTTTCACTACTCTTTCAAGTATATATATCGGATTGGCAAGATCACATTAAATTTCAAATACTATGATTCTCTCAACAATGATTCTTCAGGCCGCGGCAGGAGCCGCCTTCGGTAAGGTTGGTGCCGCACTGGCAGCTGCTATTGCAGCAATCGCAGCCGCTTTCGGTATCGGCAAAATCGGTAAATCCACCATGGAGGCAATCGCCCGTCAGCCGGAAAGCGCAAGCAACATGCGTACGGCCATGATCATCGCCGCAGGTATGATCGAGGGCGCTGCCCTGTTCGCCATCATCGTGTGCTTCCTCACCCTGGTCATTAAGTAAACATGAACCTGGTTACACCGGACGCAGGCCTCCTTTTCTGGATGGTCGTAATTTTCGGAATCGTCTTTCTGCTGCTGTGGAAATTCGGTTTCCCCATCATTACGTCCAGCCTGGAAAGCAGGAACAAGCGGATTCAGAAGTCCCTTGACGATGCCCGCGACCTGGAGGTGAAAATGCAGCAGTGGACCGCGGACCACGCCCGCATGCTGGAAGAGGCCCGGAAGGAACAGTCGGCAATCCTACGCGAAGCCACCGACGCCAAGAACAGGATTGTGGCCGACGCCAAGGTCCAGGCCCAGGAAGAGGCCGACAAGATACTCTCCAAGGCCCGTACGGAAATTGCCGCGGAAAAGGCCGCAGCCCTTGCCGACGTCCGCCGCGAAGTGGCCGTCCTGGGCGTCCAGATTGCAGAGAAGATTCTCCGCAAGGAGCTCTCGGACGACGACAAGAGGGCCGATTTCCTTGACTCCATGGTAGAAGAAGTCTCCAGGAAAACAGACAGTCTTTCGTGAACCGGGGCATCATCATAACGCGTTATGCACGTGCCTTTGAAAGGTATGTGAGGGAGACAGGGGGCGGCTCTGTCCAGGCCGATGAAGCCCGCCGGCTCACAAAGGCCATGAAGGAAATACCGGACCTGCGCAAGTACATTGCTTCCAGGGACGTCCTCTCCTTTGACAGGAAGAAGGGCCTCCTTACGAGTGCACTTGGCGGCAAGATGTCCCTGCAGATGGAAAGGTTCGCGTCTCTTCTTGAGAGGAACGGCCGTATGGACTTTCTGGCGGAAATCCTCCACGCCTTCACGGAAATGCACGACAGGGCGGACGGTATTCGCCGCGCCCGCCTTACGGTGGTGAGGGAGGCCCCGGAAAGCCTCCTTGTAAACCTTCGTAAACTGGTGAAGGAAAAAACCGGGGACGATGTCGTGATAGATGTTATCATCGACCCCTCAGTCATTGGCGGATTCATTTTCGACATTGACGATTATCTCCTGGACGCCAGCGTAAAGCGTCAGCTGGATATTTTCCGGGAGCAGTTTATTGAACGAAACAGAAGAATAATCTGATGGCAACTAGTTTGAAACCCTCAGAGGTCAGCGACGTCCTCCTTGGTCAGCTCAGGGAGATGAAAAGCGACCTCCAGTTCGAGGAAGTTGGAAAAGTGCTCCAGGTGAGCGACGGCGTAGTGCGCATCTACGGCCTGGACAAGGCCGAGGCCGGGGAACTCCTGGACTGCGGTGGCGGCGTCATGGCCGTGGTCATGAACCTGGAAGTGGACAACGTGGGCGCCGTGCTCATGGGCCCCACAGACCATATCAAGGAAGGTATGGTTGTCCGTCGTACCGGGCGCATAGCTTCCGTAGGAGTGAACGATAACCTCCTTGGGCGAGTAATAGACCCTCTGGGCAATCCCCTGGACGGCCTTGGAGACATAAAGGGTGAGAAGATAGACATGCCCCTGGAGCGCAAGGCTCCGGGCGTCATCTTCCGCCAGCCGGTGAGCGAGCCGCTCCAGACCGGCCTCAAGGCCATAGACGCCATGATTCCCATCGGCCGCGGCCAGCGAGAGCTCATAATCGGCGACCGCCAGACCGGAAAGACAGCCATCGCAATCGATACCATCATAAACCAGAGGTCGGAGTTCCTTGCCGGAAAGCCCGTGTGCTGCATCTACGTGGCCGTGGGCCAGAAGGGCAGCACCGTGGCTTCCATAGTGAACACCCTTCGCGAGCACGGCGCAATGGACTATACCGTGGTTGTTGCCGCCACGGCCGCAGACCCTGCCGCCCTGCAGTACTATGCTCCCTTTGCCGGAGCGGCAATCGGCGAGTATTTCCGCGACACCGGCCGCCATGCCCTTGTGGTGTACGACGACCTTTCCAAGCAGGCCGTGGCATACCGTGAGGTGTCCCTGATCCTGAAGCGCCCTTCCGGCCGCGAGGCATATCCCGGCGATATTTTCTACCTCCACAGCCGTCTTCTGGAAAGGGCCGCGAGAATAATCGACCAGCAGGAGGTGGCCGCCCGGATGAACGACCTTCCGGAAGCCCTTAAGGGCAAGGTCAAGGGCGGCGGCTCCCTTACCGCACTGCCAATAATCGAGACCCAGGCCGGAGACGTATCGGCCTATATCCCAACCAACGTCATTTCCATTACGGACGGCCAGATTTACCTGGAGCAGGCGCTGTTCAACCAGGGTGTGCGTCCGGCAATCAACGTAGGTATCTCCGTGTCCCGCGTGGGCGGCAGCGCCCAGGTGAAGTCCATGAAGAAGGTGGCGGGAACCCTCAAGATAGACCAGGCCCAGTGGGCGGAACTGGAGGCCTTCTCCAAGTTCTCCTCCGATGTGGACAAGGTTACGGAAATGGCCCTGGACAAAGGCCGCAAGAACAACCAGCTGCTCATCCAGCCCCAGTACAGCCCCATGCCCATGGGAGAGCAGGTTGCAGTTCTCTACTGCGGCACCAAGGCCCTCATGAAAGACATCCCCGTGGACTCTGTCCGTGCCTTCCAGGACGTTTTCCTGGACCGCCTCCGCTCCATGCACAAGGACGATGTCCTTGACCCTCTTGGCCAGGGCAAACTCACCCCGGAGATTGAAAAGATACTTGTAGATACAGCCGAATCGGTTATTTTATCTATGAAGTAAATGCCAACGTTAAAGGAAATAAAAGGCCGCATAGCCTCCGTTCAGAACACGCTCAAGATAACATCGGCGATGAAACTGGTGTCGTCGGCCAAACTGCGCAAGGCCCAGACCGCCATAGAGTCCATGCGCCCCTACCAGGCCAAGCTTCAGGAGATCCTGGACACCGCCACGGGGGGTGCGTCCCTGAAAACGCCCGTTTTTGCGGACGAAAGGGCCCCGGAGGCGGTTCCATCCGCAGAAAAGGCCATTTTTAGGGACGGAGACACTGTTGTTATTGCCATGGCGTCCAACTCCTCCCTTTGCGGCGGGTTTAACGCCAATGCCATAGCCAAGGCCAAGAAGGTGCTCAGGGATTGCAAGGTGGTCCGCGTGTATTCCATCGGCAAAAAGATGGCGGATGCAATGCGCAAGGCCGGCTATCCCTCGCCGGAAGACTATTCCGCGCTATCTGACCATCCTTCCTACGGCCCTGCTTCAGATCTGGCGGAAAAACTCATGGAAGAGTACGCAGAAGGCAAGATTTCCAGCGTCCTTCTTGTGTACAATCACTTCGTGTCCACCGGCAAGCAGGTTCCCGTAGTGGAGCCGCTGCTGGAGATTGCCGGTCAAGCCGGCAATGACGGGACAGCCATTCCCGGCACCCCGTCAGTCATTCCCGGCTCTGACCGGGAATCTCCGGACGTCATCCTGGAGCCCTCCCGCAAGGAGCTTCTGGACGCCCTTTATCCCAAGACCATCAAACTGAAGCTCTTTGCCGCACTTCTGGACAGTGCCGCGGCAGAACACGCCGCCCGCACCGTGGCCATGCAGACCGCCACAGACAACGGCGAAGACCTCCTGGCGGAACTCACCCTCCAGTACAACAAGGGGCGCCAGCAAAAAATCACCTCCGAAATCCTTGACCTCGCCGGCGGCCAGGCACGGGAGTAGCAAAAGAATTCCCCCGGCGCGAATTTCCCAATTGGCCCCGGGGGATTATTGTAAGTGTATCAATATTTATGTCTGGTACTCAATTATTCCAATTCCGTGCCAAACATTGATACGTAACAAATTATTTTTCATGTTTTTTAGCATTCCATAGTCCGTAGACCTCGCTCACGTTGCCTGCGGTGATGAAAGAATGAATACTCTCTTCACGGATATGCTCCATGAGGGCGGAGAACTCGTTCTGGGTGAGGAGAGCCTGGACCTCCATTGACTTCTCTCCGGAGTAGCCTCCCATGACCTCGTACAGGGAGCAGCCGCGGTGCAGCGTGCCCACGATGTATTCGCGAATCTGCTCATACTGGGGCGATATTATGCAAACCCTTTTCTTGCGGTTGATACTGGCCGTGAAGTAGTCCAGGGCTATGCCGTTTATCCATGTGCCGATGATGCCTATGACAACCAGCCTGAAGGGATTGATGGCAAGGGCCGTGAGGCAGATGGCTATGCCGGCGATGCTCACGCAAGCGCCTATGTCAAAGTGCAGGTACTTGTTCACAATCTTTGCCAGGATGTCCAGACCGCCCGTCGAGGCGTTTATGTGGAAAAGCACGGACTGGGCTATGCTCAGGAGGAGCACAAAGCAGATGAGGTCGAACCAGGCATCGTTCATAAGGGAGGTCTGGCCGGCCTCCAGGAGGGTATCGATGGGAAGGATCTTTTCCCACATGTCCACCATGGGACCAAGGATAAGGGCGGTGTATACCGTTTTGGCCCCGAATTCCTTGCCGATGAGAAGCCACGCCAGAAGCAGAAGGATGGCATTGATGATTACGATTACCAGGGAAACCTTTATTGAAAGCCCCGCGGCGTTGAGAAGGTTGCTTATCACTATGGAAAGACCCGTGATGGAACCAACCACCAGTTTGGAGGGAAGCAGGAAGTAATACACTGCTGCAGCGGAGATTGCCATGCCGGCGGTCATGATGAAGAGCTCTTTCCAGAACTTCCACGTGCCAAGGATCTTGAGTATATCTTTCATTGCATGAGTTTTTAGGACCGTAAAGTTAATGCTTTTTTAGCTATATTTGCACCGGATAATATGACAAAAGCTATAGTATTTGACATAGGCGGAGTGCTCATAACCCTGGACCTGGAGCGCGGCATACGCGCTTTCAGGGAGGAACTGGGATATGAACGCATATCGGAACTCCTGGACCCCAGCCACCAGAAAGGCATCTTCGGGGACATGGAGGGAGGTATAATATCGGCCGATGAATTCCGCGCAAAGGTGCTGGAGGAATCCCGTCCCGGCTGCACGGCGGAAGACGTAGACCGCTGCGTCCTTTCCATCCTTAACGAGGTGATTCCGGAAACCGCCGCCGCGGTGCGCTCCGTATATGGGAAATACCCGCTTTACCTTCTTTCCAACAACAACCCCATCGGCATGAAAGGCTGCCTGGAACGCATGGAAAGGGCCGGAATAGGCGGTCTCTATGAGGATATGTTCATATCGTCGGAAATGAAGATGATGAAGCCTTCCCGGGAGTTTTACCTTGAGGCCGTGAGGCGCATAGGCCTTCCGCCGGAGGAAATTGTTTTCATAGACGATTCCCTTGTGAACGTCCAGGCCGCACGGGCCGTCGGCATCGATGCAAGGTGGCTGGAGCCGGGAATGCCTCTTTCTCAACTGCTGCCTTAGGAGATGTCTCTTTACTCGCACTTCAGGATAAGCAAGCCGTCGGCGGCCAAAGTGCCCGCCGGGGAAGTGGACGCCTCCTACAGGCGTCTTCGCACCCGTACGTTCTGGGGCGTTACCGTAGCATATACATTATATTATGTTTGCCGCATGACCCTTGGCGTGGTGAAGCAGCCGCTCATAGACGGCGGCTTCCTTACCGCAGGGCAGCTGGGTATCATAGGGTCGGCCTTCTACTTTGTGTACGCGGTGGGCAAGTTTACCAACGGATTCATTGCCGATTACTGCAATATACGCCGCTTCATGGCCGCGGGAATCGGCATATCGGCGGTGATAAACCTGGTCCTGGGCCTTCTGGGGCTGCTTCACGGGCCGCTCGGGTTCGGGTCTGTGTTCGTCCTTGTGCTGTTCTCCGTGCTTTGGGGCGTAAACGGCTGGATGCAGTCCATGGGCTCGCCGCCCGGCACCATAAGCCTTTCCAGGTGGTTCCCGCTCTCTACCCGTGGCACCATGTACAGCATATTCTCTTCCACGCCTCAGCTGGGAAAGGCTGTGTCCATGATAATGACTGGCTTCATAGTGGCATACGCCGGCTGGCAGTGGGGGTTCCTGGCTGCGGCGGTAGCGGGTTTCATGGGCCTTGCCGTGAGCCTGGTATTCATTTCCGATACGCCGGAAAGCTGCGGCCTGCCCTCCGTGCAGGAACTCTCCGGAGAGCCCATACGGGAAATGGATAAAAAGCCCACCACAGAGCTCCAGAAATGGGTGTTCAAGCACCCCGGGATATGGGTTATAGCCATTTCTACGGCTTTTCTTTACATCACACAGCACGCCGTGAGCGACTGGGGAGTTCTCTTCCTCCAGAAGCAGAAAGACTTCTCCCTGGAGAAAGCCACACAGGTAATTGGCCTTGCGGAAATCTTTGGCGTTGCGGGTAACCTTGCGGCCGGCTGGCTGTCCGATGTGCTGTTCAGGGGCAACAGGTCGCGTCCGGTTGTTATTGCCGGTGTAATGGCCGTGATATCGCTGTTTGGCTTTCTCTTCCTTGGAGGCGGCTACTGGGCCAATATGGCCTATGTTGCGGTGTTCAGCGCATCCTTCAGCGTGGTGTTCTGCATTGTGGCAGGCCTTATGGCTCTGGACTTTGTGCCACGCAAGGCAACTGGGGCTGCACTTGGTATAGTTGGCGTGTCAAGCTATGCTGCCGCCGGCCTCCAGAGCATGGTTTCCGGCTTCCTTATCGGCGGCTATACAAGCGGGGATGTCTACAACTTCACGCCGGTGTCAGTGTTCTGGATTATTGCCTGCCTCCTGGCCTTCACCCTCCCCGTAATTGGCTGGAAGTACCTTAGGAAATAGCCTGGGCCATGCTGCGGTGAGATATACGGACCGCACGGCAAGGTGGACGAAATAGGCTCCCATAAGAATATGTAACAAGGTCTCCGGCTTGGCACCGGGGGCAAGGAGCGAGCCTGCAAGCCAGAAAGCAAAGAATCCCAATGCACACAGAAGAGTGCTGTTGCGAAGGTATCTTGACGCCGTTGCGCCAATGAATATGCCGTCCCACATGAAGGCTGGGCAGCCTATGGCAGGCATAAGGAGCAACCATGGAATGAACCCGCGGCCGGCATCAACTACTGCAGGGTCCGATGTCATGAGCCTGAACAGCGGCACGCCGCCAAGGCCGTAGACCAGCATAAAGAGTGCAGCAACTCCAATGCTCCAGATGAATGTCTGGCTTACGGTTGACTTTATGCCGTCACCTGACCTTTCGCCCACAAAGCGCCCGGTAAGGGCCTCTCCGGCATAAGCAAACCCGTCCGTGAAATAACTGAATATCATCAACAGTTTCATCAGAATGGTACTCACCGCAAGCATCATATCCCCAAACCCTGCACTGATTGCAGTGAAGCCGATGTACACGGCAATCATACCGACGGACCGCAGGAACAGATCCCGGTTCAAGGTGAAAAAGGAACTCCGTCCCTGAAAAAGCCCGTTTTTGCGGACGGAGGCACTGTTTTGACCGCTCTGTCCCTGAAAATGGCCATTTTTAGGGACGGCGGCAGAAAACTGGCTGCGATAGCGGGCCAATATGGCCAGCGTGCAGTAGGCGGCGCCTGTCCATTGGGCCAGGACGGTGCCAAGGGCTATGCCGCGGAAGCCCAGGCCGCCAAAAAGGCCGGGGATGCCAAGGGCCAGTACCAGGGAGCCAAGGATGTTGACACCGTTCACAACCAGGTCTGCCGTCATGGCCCTCATAGAATCCTGCATGCCTATGAACCAGCCCTTGAATGCAAATAGCGAAAGCGTCGCGGGTGCGGCCCAAATCCTTATGTAGAAGTACTGGGAGGCCAGCTGGCGCACCTGAGGAGTGCATTTCACAACAAGGAAAGCACCCTGTACAACCAGCCATTGCACTGCAATGAGTGCAAGGCCGGAGAGGAGGGCAATGCGGAGGGCGCGAAGGAGGATGGAGCCGGTGGTGACGCCCTCCCCGTACGCCTGGGCGGTGAGGCCGCCGGTACCGGCGCGGAGGAAGGCAAAGTTCCAGTACAGAAGGTCGAACAGCATGGTGCCAACGGAGATGCCGCCTATCAAGGCTGCACTGCCGAAGCCGGAGGCAAGGTGCCCGGCAATGGCTATGTCCACCATGCCCACAAGGGGAACGGTGATGTTGGCCAGAATGCTTGGAACGGCAAGGCGGAGGATTTCCCGGTGGAGCTTCATCGGAATTTCTTGTCCTCTTCCAACATGCCAAGGTAGGAGTTGTAGCGCTCAGGAGCTATCTCTCCGCGGTCTACGGCTTCCTTGACGGCGCAGCCGGGCTCGTGGGTATGGGAGCAGGGAGTGAAACGGCATCCGGCCGATGCGCGGAGCATCTCCGGGAAGTATTTGTAGATATCTTCCTTCTCTACGTCCACAAGGCCGAATCCCCTTATTCCGGGGGAATCTATCACATATCCGCCGGAAGCCAGCGGGTACATTTCATATAAGGAGGTGGTATGCTTTCCCTGCAGGTGCGCGGTGGAAATGGCCCCGATCTTAGGGTCCAGCCCCGGGTCCAGCGCCTTTATCAGGGACGATTTCCCCACGCCGGATTCCCCGGAAAACAGGTTCACCCTGCCCTTGCAGGCCTCCCGGAGCTCATCTATGCCCTCCCCGGTACGGACCGATGTTTCCAGGACATCGTACCCCGCGCTACGGTAAATGGCTCTGAAGGCGGCCACGGCCTCGGGGGCTTCGTCCCTGTACATGTCCACTTTGGAGAGGACGATGGTGGCCGGGATGCCGTAGAGGCCGCAGGTTACGAGTATTCGGTCCAGGAAGGGCAGCTTCACCTCCGGGAAATACAAAGACACCACCAGGTATGCCCTGTCCACGTTTGCGGCGATTATATGCGCCTGGCGGGAAAGGTTGGTGGAGCGGCGGATGACGTAATTGTCCCGGGGGAGGATTTCGGTTATGGTGGCGGAGCCGTCGTCCTCCACGCTGTAGCGGACGCGGTCCCCGACGGCAATGGGATTGGTGATCTCGCTGGCCTTGAGGCGTATTTTTCCGCGCAGGGTGGCCGGGAACACCTCCCATAAAGGAAGTGCCGACAGCAAGTAATGGCTGCCGGCATTCTTCACTACCGTTGCTATACCCTCAATCATTTGTTACGGGCGCCGGACTCTATTAGAGAGCGGATGTGGCCGCAGAGCCCGTCGTTTGCTATGAGGCTTTCTACCGTGCAGTGCATGCGGTAACGCCAATAGTAACGGGGAATTGCGGGGACGTTGATGCGCTCGTCTGCGGGGTCTCCGCCGTAGCGGACCTCTCCGTCGGTGGCAAGCCAGTCCTGCAGGGGCAGGATGGCCAGCATGGCCGGGGACTTCAGATGCTGGGCAAGGATGATGTCTGCAAGCCAGGGCTCGCAGAAGTACGGGGCTTCGCCTTCGCAGTGCAGCATTTCGTTGTAGAAGCGCTGGCTGGCCGCGCGGTCTTCTTCCCACCATGCACGGAGGGTTGAGGTGTCGTGCGTGCCCGTTGCGCAGACGCACCAGTAAGGATACTGGTCCGGGTTTGCAAAGAGGTCCCTGGGGTCCTTTGGCATGCGCTGAATCTCAAGGCTGAGGATGTTCTGGTCTTCCATCACTTCCGGGACGCAGGGCGGAATCATGCCCAGGTCTTCTCCGCAGCACAGCATGCCGGTGGAGTGCAGAAGGGCGGGGAGCTTGCGCATGGCGCTGTCTTTCCAGAACTGGTTGTGGCGGCGCCAGAAGAAGTCTTCGTGCAGCTGGTCAAAGCGCTTTTGCTGCCACTCCGGGAGTGATGCATACAGCTTTGTGTTGTTTGCCGATATGCGGGGATGCCAGTATCCCTTCTGACGGGGATCTTCCACAAACAGGACGTCCGTGCCCTCGCCCTTGTGGGGATCGAATCCCATTGCGCGGAGCTCGTCCTCAGGATATGGCATGGCGGGGGAGAAGTGGCCCATGAGGCCGCTCTTGTACTGTGAAGGGATTTCCCAGATACGGAAGAAACCAAGTATATGGTCTATGCGGAAGGCGTCGAAGTACTGGCTCATCTTGCCCATGCGGGCCTTCCACCAGGCGTAGCCGTCCTCTGACATCTTTTCCCAGTTGTAGGTGGGGAAGCCCCAGTTCTGGCCGTCGGCGCTGAAGGCATCCGGCGGTGCGCCGGCCTGGCTGTCAAGGTGGAACAGTTCCGGATGCTGCCAGGCGTCCACGCTGGTACGGCTTACGCCAATGGGAAGGTCTCCCTTGAGGGCTACGCCGTGAACGTGGGCATATGCTACGGCATCCTTGAGCTGGGCATCCAGGAGGTACTGCTCCCAGCAGTAGAAGCCGGTTTCCTTTTCGTACTTTTTCACAAAGGCGTCTATTTTTGCCTTGCTGTAGGTGGCATATTCCTTCCACTCGTGGAAGTCCGGGGTGCCCGTGACGTCACGCAGCACGTTGAAAGCGGCATAAGGTACAAGCCAATCTGCGTTTGCTGCCATAAATGCCTTGAAGGCTTCGGAAGCCATCTGTTCCTCTCCCTTGGAAGCATACAGCTTGCGGAGATACTGGTCCTTGTAGCTGTTAACTTTCTCATAGTCTACCTTTGCCTCCGCCTCAAGCTCTGCCTTCTTTGCCTTGTAGCCGGCATCCTTTCGGACGCCTGCCGCCGGAAGATGGATGAACTGCGGATGCAGCGCGAAGGAGCTGGATGCATTGTACGGATAGGAATCCATCCAGGTGCGGGTCATGGTGGTGTCGTTGATGGGGAGGAGCTGGATAATGCTCTGCCCTGTCTTGACGGCCCAGTCCACCATCTTCTTTATATCGTTGAATTCACCTACGCCAAAGCTGTCTTCCGTGCGGAGTGAAAACACCGGGACGGCCACGCCTGCGCCCCTCCAGGGAAGGGTGGGGAATTTGGGCTGAAGGTCTGCCAGCACTATCTTGGTACCGGTAGGCGGGACCTCCGCAAAGAAATGGTTGGGGCCTTCTTCCCAGAGGCGGATTTCCTTTGTACTGGTATCTACGATGACGAATTTGTACTCAACGGGCTCGTGGATGTTGAGGGATACAGACCACCAGGGGAAGCGGGCGTCGGTAAGGAGTGTGACCTTGTTCCAGTTGCCGAGGACTTTGCCGGTGCCCACGATGCCTACGGACTCGTCGCTGCGGACCTCCGGGGCGGTGATGGCAAAGGTTACGTTGCCCTCGCTCAGGGCTTCTTTCCTCATGTTGCGGAACGATGCGCCGTCCGGCCTGCGGAAGATGACATCGCTGAACGCGGAGCTGTAGAAGGCCGAGTTTGAAGGGCGTGACATCCAGCGGTTTCGGAGGATTACCAGGCCGCTTCCGTGCACCACCAGCTGGTGGGGGCGCCATTCCCTCTTGACCACGGCGCCGTCGCGGACTACCTCAAAGCTGTACTTGTCTCCAAGGTGTATGTCCCTTCCGGTGAGCATGATCTGCCACAGCCCTCCAAAGGAATACTCCATGGGAATGTGGCGTTTGCCTATTTTGAGCCTGAGACTTTCTCCCCAGGCTGTCTGATACTGAATCTGTATACTGACGGTCATGTCGATAGTGTTATTTTAATCAAACAAATATACGGCTTTTTTCTTAACTTTGCACTCGTTATGGCAGACAACAATTGGAAAGACCGTCTGGGTGTGGTTTTCTCCACTAATCCGGACTTTCAATATACAGTACAGGAGGAAGCGGAGGCGGCCACCCTGGAGCCTTCCAGGCAGAAACTCATCGTGGGCATAGACCGCCGTAACCGCGGCGGAAAGCAGGTCACGCTGGTTACCGGCTTCGTGGGCTCTGCGGAAGATCTGAAGGAGCTTGGCCGCACTCTCAAGACACGCCTTGGCGTGGGCGGAAGCGCCAAGGACGGCGAAATCACCGTCCAGGGAGATTTCCGTGACAAGGTTGTGGAGATTCTCCGTTCCCTGGGTTATAACGCAAAAAGAGGCAACTGATGGTCCCGCTGTCGGCAAGCATACTGGTGCTGGTTTTCGTGGTGCTGATGATTCTGCTCCTCCCAAACTTCATGCAGCTGGTACCATATCTGGCAGACAGTTTCCTCAGGGCAAGAGGCAGCTCCGCTCTTGAAAACAGCGTACGCGTAAGCCGTGACCGCAACACGGTGGCCCTTGTGATGCTGCTCCCAGGACAGCTGCTGGTATTCCGCTACAGGCTCTACAATCCGGATTTCATGGCCTGGCAGTCAGGGGACGCCAGGATCTGGATCATTGCAGCGGTATTCGGAGTTTATTTCATCCTCAGGTTGGCGGTTTATGTCCTGCTGAAACCCCGCCGCCGATACGAGGCCTACCAGACCGCCCACCACGCATCGTATACCTTCTTTATCCTAATGGTGCTCCTGATGCTGCTGACGGCCGGCGGAATGTTCCTTTTCAAGGCTCCTGACCAGGTTATCCGTACCGTTTTATACGCTGAAGCGGGTGCGGTATACTTTGTTTTTTTGATTCGCCGTGCACAAATTTTATCATTGTCTTGCAATCAATTCCGAACTTTTTTGTACCTTTGCGCGCTTGAATTAATACCTACGGCCTCGCTGGTTGTTTCAGCGGTGCTGTTATAGAGCAGACAGATAGTAAAATGAGTATAAAGAATATCCTGGTATCTCAGAGCGCGCCCCGCGTTCTCACTCAGTATCAGACAGTAACGGAGAAGTTCGGCGTGCAGTTCAACTTCCGCCCGTTCTATAAAGTGGAGCCCCTTTCCTCCCGCGAGTTCCGTGCCCAGCGTATTAATATCCTGGACTACACGGCAATAGTTTTCTCCTCCCGCCATGCAATTGACGCTTTCTTCTCCCTTGCAGAGGAACTCCGCTGCAAGATTCCGGAGACCATGAAGTATTTCTGCACTACGGAAGCAGTAGCCATGTATCTGCAGAAACACATCGTCTACCGCAAGCGCAAGATCTTCTACGGCACCGGCACCCCGGAAAGCGTGGTGGCACTTATCGGCCCCAAGCACAAGGGAGAGAAGTTCCTCATCACCATGTCGGATTCTTCATCGGCGGACAGCCTCACAAAGCTGTTTGACGCAGCTAAGCTCAGCTACACTACCGGCGTGTTCGTGAAGTCCGTGAGCCAGGACATCCATGACCTGGACCTTCATGCCTATGACATGATTGTCTTCTACAACCCCTCAGACGTAAAGTCCCTGCAGGAGAATTTCCCGGATTTCACCCAGGGGGACATCAAGATGGTTTCCTTCGGCAAGTCCATCGTCAAGGCAATGGAAGAGGCCGGCCTCACCATTACCGTCAAGGCCCCGTCACCCGAGGCCCCGTCAGTTGCCCGCGCAATAGAGCTTTATCTGGAAGGCCTTCAGTAATGGCGGCAACCCTTCCTAAGAGTGAACGGCTCTCCGGCCTTTCCAGGGTATCGGAGCTCTTCGCCCATGGGAAGTCAGGCAGCTGCGGATGTATCCGATACCGTTATTTGAAAAGGGACGATGACGCCCCTTCCCGCATTGTGGTCTCCGTGCCCAAGCGGAACTTCAAGCGCGCCGTGAAGCGCAATCTCCTCAAGCGCCGCCTCCGCGAAAGCTACCGTCGCCAGAAAGACCTGCTTGGTCCAGGAGTGGATATCCTTTTTGTATATCTTCCCCGCGAGGTCCTCACGTCAGGTGAGATTTTTGCAGACATGACAGCCGTCCTCACTCAGGTTCACGGCGATGATTAATATTAAAAGGATACTGGCTTTCCCGCTGATAGTGCTTGTGAAGTTCTATCAGCTGTGTATCAGTCCTTTTACTCCACCGTCCTGCCGATACACGCCCACATGCTCACAGTATGCCCTGGAGGCACTGAAGAAGTATGGCCCCATCAAGGGCGGCTGGCTTGCCTTCAAGCGCATAATGCGCTGCCATCCCTGGGGCGGAAGCGGTTATGATCCTGTGCCGTAATGCAGAAAAAAGATCAAATACAGAAGATGTTCGACGGCATTGCCCCGTCATACGACAGGCTTAACCACCTGATGTCGCTTGGCGTGGACAGGCTGTGGCGCCGTAAGGCCGTGAAGGAACTTGTGGACGGGACTGTCCAGAAGATACTGGACGTAGCCTGCGGTACCGGAGACTCCACCATAGAGCTGGCAAAAAGGGCCGGTCTGGGGAGTACTGTCATAGGCGTGGACATATCGGCGGGAATGATGGAACCCCTTATGCGGAAGGCGGCTAAGGCCGGGGTGCACGACAGGATCCACCTGAAGGTTGCCGACGGATGCGACCTGCCATATGCCGACGGCACTTTCCATGCAGTAACCTGCTCCTTCGGGATCAGGAATTTCGAGGACAAGGCAAAGGGGCTCAGGGAGTTCCTGCGCGTGCTCAAACCAGGAGGCAAGATGGTCATCCTGGAACTTTCCGTTCCGGATGGCAGGCGCCTCAGGAGGCTGTACAACATATATTTCATGCACATAATGCCGTGGATTGGCGGCCTGGTATCCGGAAACAAGGAGGCGTACAGGTATCTCCCGGCATCGGTCCAGACTTTTCCCGCCCCGGAGAAGTTCTGCACCATGATTAAGGATAGCGGCTTCCGGAGCGTCCGTTTCCGCACCCTTACCCTTGGACTTTGCCGCATGTATATAGCGGAAAAATAGTTATCTTTGTAGTCTATGGACAAAAAGACATTCAATAAATGGAACATGATGGTTGCCGTGGTGGCCTTTCTGGTGTCTGCGGTAACTTATCTTGCCACTATAGAGCCCACGGCCAGTTTCTGGGACTGCGGGGAATTCATTGCATCGTCATACAAGCTTGAGGTGGGCCATCCCCCGGGAAACCCCGTGTTCCAGCTCATCGCCCGCTTTTTCACCATGCCTTTCGGGGCGGACAAGGCGGCGGTCGCGGTGAATGCAATGAACGGCATCCTGAGTGCGCTTACCATATTCTTCCTGTACCTTACTATTGTTTTCTTCGCCAAGAGGCTGTTGAGATCCCCGATCAGGTCGGGGATGACGGATAGAGGACCGGGGATGACGGAGGAATACACCGTCCAGCAGGCCATAACCATATTCGGTTCCGGCCTGGTTGGCGCCTTGGCGTATACATTCTCTGACACCTTCTGGTTCAGTGCCGTAGAGGGTGAGGTCTATGCAATGAGTTCGCTTTTCACGGCAATCGTGTTCTGGGCCATGTGCCGCTGGTACGAGACCGCGGACCAGCCCCACGCCAACCGCTGGATAGTGCTCATAGCATTCCTGATGGGCCTTTCCATAGGCGTCCACCTGCTTAACCTCCTTACCATTCCCGCCTTCGTCTTCATGTATTATTACAGGAAGAACGAGGACAGGCAGCTGTCGTTTGGCAAGCTGGTGGGAATTTTCATGATAGGTGTGGTGATAGAGTTCCTGCTGGTATACCTGTTCATCCCTTATCTTCCCAAACTGGCGGCTTTCTTCGACCGCCTCTTCGTCAACGGATTCGGCCTGCCTTACAACACTGGAGCGGTGTTCTTCCTGGTAGCCCTGCTAGGCCTTTGCTTCTGGGTCCTGTTTGCCACCCTCAGGAGGGGCAGGGTGTTCTGGAATACCGTCACGCTGTGTGTAACCACGCTGGTGATTGGCTTCTCGCTGTTTGCAATAGTCATTATCCGCTCCAGCGTAAAGACCCCCACCAACGAGTATCAGCCCGATAACCCCTATACCCTTGTCCGTTATCTCGGACGTGAGCAGTACGGCTCCAACCCTCTGGTATACGGCCAGTACTTCGACGCCCCGTACGACCTCAAGGTAGAAAAGTACTGGGCACCCCTTGACGGCAAGTACGTGAAGGTGGACGGTCCCGCCGACGCGGATTATCGTCCCGAAGGCAAGATGCTCTTCCCCAGGATGTGGTCATCGGCCGATCCCCGTTACATCAGCTTCTACGAGCAGTATACCGGCGGAAAGGGAACAAGGGTGAAAGGTGCCAAGCACCGCAAGCCCACCTTCGGGGCCAATATGGCCTATTTCATTGACTATCAGCTGAACTGGATGTACTGGCGCTACTTCATGTGGAATTTCGCCGGTCGCCAGAACGAGATCCACAGCCCCTCGCCGGGGGAGGTCTTCTACGGAAACTGGGAGAGCGGAATCGGCTTCCTGGACCGTCTCCGTCTGGGGGACCAGAGCGGCGCTCCGGCTACGCTCAGCGAGAACAAGGGCAAGAACCATTACTTCATGCTGCCCCTCCTGCTTGGCCTTCTTGGCCTGGTGTTCCAGTTCGACAGGGACAAGCGCGGCAGCTGGCTGGTATTCCTCATGTTCTTCATGACGGGAATAGCAATCGTCCTGTACCTTAACCAGCCTCCGTTCCAGGTGAGGGAGAGGGACTATGCGTATGCGGGTTCCTTCTATATGTATGCAATCTGGATAGGCCTTGGCGTGGCTGCGCTGTACCGCTGGATTGCCGATGCCGTGAAAAAGCCGGCATCGGAGAAGGCCATCGCAGTCTGCGTCAGCGTCCTCTGCCTTGGCGTTCCCGCCCTCATGGCGGCCCAGAACTGGGACGACCACGACCGCTCCGGCCGCCGCACCGCCGTGGAGATGGCAAAGAACTACCTCAATTCCGTAGGGGAGCAGGGCATCCTGATTACCCACGGAGACAACGATACCTTCCCTCTCTGGTACGCCCAGGAGGTTGAGAGCGTCCGTACCGACGTGCGTATCGTGAATACATCCCTGCTGGGAACGGACTGGCACATAGACCAGATGAAGTGGGCCTGCAACGAGAGCAAGCCCCTGCCTCTCACCGTATCCCAGCGCCAGTACCTTTACGGCACCAACGAATACGTCTACATTGCTTATGACGATGGCTCACCCATGCACATCAAGGATGTCATGGACGTGTTCAAGGATCCCAAGATGAAGGTTCCCCTGGAGAACGGAATGAAGCTGGATTTTATCTGCGCCCGCAACATCGTGATTCCCGTGAACAAGGAAAACTGTCTCAAGTACGGTATAGTTCCCGAGAAGTTTGCAGACGAGATCCCGTCCGAAATAATGCTTACCATGTCCAAGGACAAGAACTACCTTACCAAGCCGGAGCTCTTCCTCCTGGACCTCCTCTCCAACTACCAGTGGGACCGCCCCATCCACGTTCTCAACCAGGGCGGTGACCTCAACATCGGCATCAAGGACTACCTCATGTACGACGGCTACTCCTGCCACCTTGTCCCCATCAAGAACAAGGTTTCCTCCACCGACGCCGGCAAGGCCGATGCCCTGGAGCTCTACCGCAAGATGAAGGAGGACTACACCTGGGATGCAATGAGTTCAAAGGGCTGGTTCGTGGACTACCAGAACATGTACACCTTCCTTGGCGTGATGTCCCAGAGGCAGCTGTTCCTCACAGTCGCCAACTCCCTCATCGATGCAGGAGAAAATGAGAAGGCCCTGGAAATGATGGATATGTGCCAGGAGTGCTTCCCGGAAGAAAACTTCCCTCTGGAGAGCATTCCCATCGGCTTCACCGCCAACGACTACATGGTTGCCCAGATGATAGAGAACTTCTACTATCTCGGGGCCAAGGAGTCTGCTGCAGACCTGGCTTCACGCTTTGGAGAGCAGCTGCTTGAAACGGCAACCTTCTACATGGACTGGGGCAGCCTTGGCTCGTCCGAGTTCGAGACCGCCGGCCGCGTGCTGCTGTACGTTGTTGACGTATGCAAGGAATATGGAGACGAAGAGCTCTCCAAGAATCTTGAAGAGCGCTTCACCGTGCTGCTGCATACCGCCATGGGAACTGGTGAAGAAATCGACGCGCAATCATAACGGGTTGTTAATCAGCAATTTAAATACTTGAACCCCGGTCAAACGACCGGGGTTCAATGTGTTAATATGCTAAAAATCAATTACTTACTTCTGTTTGTTGAAAGTGCGGCCGTCAAAGACCAGGATGGTCTTGTCTACGGTTGCAGTGTAAGTGACGTCCTTGCCGTCAGAATCCTTGGCTGTCATGGTAACAGTCTGGCCGTCTACGGAATAAGTGCCTTCCACGACAGTGTCTTTTCCGGTTACACCGATGCTTGAAGTGCTTGCTGCGCTGGAAACAGAGTAGGTGAAGTTGGGAGTGTTGAAAGTGAAGGTCTCAGTGACGTTGATAGTAACACCCACAACGGTATCAGAGTAAGTGGTTTTCCATGTTGTTCCGTTCAGGACATCGCCCTTTGAGCAGGAGCTGACGGAAGCCATGATGCCAAGCAGCATGGCTGCTCCGGCGAGAATCTTTGTAATAGTTTTCATGGTCAATGAATTTAAAAAAGGTGCTGCAAAGATAGCAATTATCTTTTAATTCTGACGTAGATTGACAGCGGGAGTGCCTTGCCAAAAGCATCTGTGAGAGCCAATTCCCCGGATGTCATCTCCTTGAGATTGCCGCTAAACGCCTCTCGCACAACGGTTTCTCCAAGTGCGGCGCTGTAGCCGTTGGAGTAGAGGTTGAGAATCATGAATGAGTCCCTTTCACCAAGTATTTCAGAGACATTCTGCAGCATGCCGAACAGGAGCTCGTCCAGCTTCCATTTCTGGCCGTCGGGACCGTGGCCGTAGGCGGGAGGGTCAAGGATGATGCCGTCGTACTTGTTGCCGCGGCGGGCCTCCCTCTGGGCAAACTTGAGGGCGTCCTCAACCACCCAGCGAATGCCGTCCAGGCCGCTTCTTTCCATGTTTTCACGTGCCCAGGAGACTACCTGGCGAACAGAGTCCAGATGAGTGACATCGGCCCCTGCGCACTTGGCGGCAAGGGAGGCGGCTCCAGTGTATGCAAAGAGGTTCAGGACCTTGGGGGCGGGAAGGCCGTTTGCCTTGTGGATGCGGCTCAGACGCGATGTTTCCCTGTAAATGAACTCCCAGTTTGGAGCCTGCTCGGGGAATACGCCCACGTGCTTGAAGGCGGTGAGCCCAAGGCGCAGACTCAGGTGGAGGTCGCTTGCCGCGTGGGTTTCAGGATCCTGCGCGCCGTTATACACTATTCCCCACTGGTCTTCCATGCGGCCTGTGCGCTCCCAGGTGCCGCTGTCTTCCTTTCCGGCCTTGCCGAATCCGGCGCCGGGCCGGAACACAACGCTGCTCCTTTTACGCCACTCCGCTTCCGGAAGTGAAGGTGTCCAAAGGGCCTTTGGTTCCGGGCGCCTGAGGACATACTTCCCAAAGCGCTCCAGTTTTTCTCCGTTTCCGGAATCCAGAAGCTCATAGTCTTTCCAGTAATCTGCAGGGAATTCTACCGCCATATCTTTTGAATTTTGAGCAAAGTTAGCTATTTTTGTGGGTTGGAAAAACAATTTATTCACCATAACTATGCAACAGTTCATCGATAAGTACGATTTCACCGGTAAAAGGGCCATCGTACGCGTAGACTTCAACGTTCCCCTGAACGAAAATTTCGAAATCACTGACGACACCCGTATCCGCAGGGCCATGCCCACCCTCAAGAAAGTTCTTGCAAGCGGCGGCTCCGTGATTATCATGAGCCACCTTGGCCGTCCCAAGAAAGTGGATCCCAAGTTCTCCCTGAAGCACATCGTAGACCATGTGAGCGAATGCCTTGGCGTTCCCGTCCAGTTCGCAGAAGACTGCCAGAAGGCAGATGCACAGGCTGCAGCCCTCAAGCCCGGTGAGGCTCTCCTCCTTGAAAACCTCCGCTACTATGCAGAGGAAGAAGGCAAACCCCGCGGCCTCGCAGAGGATGCTTCGGACGATGAGAAGAAAGCCGCAAAGGCTGCCGTAAAGGCCTCCCAGAAGGAGTTCGTCAAGAAGCTCGCCTCCTATGCCGACTGCTACATCAACGACGCCTTCGGCACCGCACACCGCGCACACGGCTCAACCGCCCTCATCGCCGACTACTTCCCCAACGACAAGATGTTCGGCTACCTCATGGAAGAAGAGGTCAAGGCCATTGACAACGTTCTCACCAACGCCCAGAGGCCCCTTACCGCCATCATCGGCGGCTCCAAGGTGAGCTCCAAGCTGGCAGTTCTGAAGAACCTTGTGGGTAAGGTTGACAACCTCATCATCGGCGGCGGCATGGGATATACCTTCATCAAGGCCCAGGGCGGCCACATCGGCAATTCCCTGCACGAGGACGAACTCATCCCCGATGCTCTTGAGATCATGAAGGAAGCAAAGGAAAAGGGCGTGAACCTGTCACTGAGCGTAGCCACAGTCTGCGGCCAGTCCTTTGATAACGACACCCCCCGCCAGATCTTCCCCATCAACCAGATTCCCGACGAGTGGGAAGGCATGGACGCCGCTCCTGCAAGCCTTGAGAACTGGAAGAAGATCATCCTCAGCTCCAAGACCATCCTCTGGAACGGTCCCGTCGGCGTTTTCGAGCTTCCTAACTTTGCAAAGGGCACCCTGCAGATTGCAGAAGACCTGGCAGAAGCCACCAAGAACGGCGCCTACACCCTGGTGGGCGGCGGCGACTCCGTAGCAGCAGTTACCCAGATGGGTTATGCAGACAAGGTGAGCTACGTCTCCACCGGCGGCGGCGCCATGCTGGAAGCCATCGAAGGAAAGATCCTCCCCGGCATCGCAGCAATCCGCGACTAAAAGCGTTTACAATAGGTTCTACAGGGGCCGCGCGAAATGCGTGGCCTCTTTCTTTTTGGGTGCGGCTTCAGGGTGGACGGCGCGGGCGGGAAGCTTTTTGGTGTATGCCCAGATGAGGAAGCCTATGCCAAGAAGGACAAATGGGATTGAAAGGATCTGACCCATGTTAAGGACCATGTTCTCCTCAAAGGCAACCTGGGGGTTCTTTACGAACTCGATTAGAATACGACTGCCGAAGCATACTATCATGAAGATACCCACGAAGGTGCCGCGGTACATCTTGTCCAGATTCCACTTGTAAAGGGCGTAAAGCACAAGGCCAAGGAGAAGGTATGTGCCGGCCTCGTAAAGCTGTGTGGGGTGGCAGGGGACCGTTTCCCCGTTGCGCTCGAACACGAAGCCCCAGGGAAGGTCTGTTGGGTTGCCGTAAATCTCGCTGTTGAACAGGTTTCCAAGGCGGATGAAGCAGGCCGCGAAGGCGATGGGGATTACAAGATGGTCAAAGAGCCACATGAGGTCGAAGTGGTTCTTGGGGCCGTACTTCCTGGCGTACCAGATTAGGCCCAGGATAATGGCTATGGTGCCGCCGTGGCTGGCAAGGCCGCCTTTCCAGGGCATAAAGATCTCCCAGAAGCCCTTCCATGAGCCAAAGTAGTAGTCCGGCTGGTAGAAGATGCAGTGGCCAAGACGCGCGCCTACGATTGTACAGATGAGAAGTGTATAGAGCAGGGGGTCCAGAAGGTTGACGTCAATCTTTTCCCTCTGGAAGAAACTTTTCATTATGAACCATCCCAGGATGAACCCGCTCACGAAAAGCAGCGAGTACCACCTTAACTCAAAACCGCCGATATGAAGGATGGCGGGGTCAATATTCCAGTGTACTATCAAATACTCCATAGTGCAAATATACACTTTTTTTATGAGTTTGTCTCCCGTCCTCTTTTATGGGTGCAATTTTTGCAGTAAATTCGCGGCTTATTATATGTATATGGTTAGAAGATTATTGTTTGCGCTTTTGCTCTGCCTTCCCGTGGCGGCGTTTGCGCAATATACGGAGGGCGCTCCCGAAGCCGGGGACTCCACACTGGTCCTTTCCCTTGAAGATGCCCTTAAGATAGCACTTTCGGAGAATGTATCCGTAAAGGTTGCAAACCTGGAGGTAACCCGCTCCGAGTATGCCCAAAAGGGTTCTTACGCGTCCATTTTCCCCCAGGTTAACGGTTCCGGCAGTTTCCAGCACACCATCCGCAAGCAGGTTATGTACATGGGTGGCGGCTCGTCGTCGGGAAGCGGTTCCGGCGGTGGTGGCGGCATGGCTTCCATGCTGGCCGGCGCATTCGATCCCATCAACTACTATATCGGCGAGTTCATGAAGAGGCATCCGGACATTGCTCCGTATGTACCTCCGGCAACGGACCCCTCTGAAGACACCGGCGGCAACGGTGGCATAGAGGTGGGCCGTACCAATACCTTCACGGCCGGCATCAACGCCAGCATGCCCATAGTGAATGTCCAGCTATGGGAAAGCCTTGGCCTGACGGCAGACCAGGTGGAGCTTGCCGTGGAGCAGGCAAGGGCATCGCGCCTTGGCATGGTGACTTCCGTCAAGCAGGCCTATTTCGCAGTGCTCATGGCCAAAGCTTCCCACGACGTGTATAACGCCGTATATGAGAACGCCAAAGAGAACTACAAGCTCACGGAAATGCGCTACAATGCCCAGAAGGCATCGGAACTTGATTTCACCCGCGCAAAGAGTTCCCTGGCAGCAGCTATCCCCAACCTTTATAATGCGGAGAACTCCATAGAGCTGGCCCTGTGGCAGCTCAAGGCAGTCATGGGCCTTGACCTTGACCGCCCCATAGACATCCAGGGCAGCCTGGAAGACTACGCGGACCAGATGTTCCGTGACATCCAGGAAGGTGCGGACGCTTCCCTGGACGGCAATTCCCAGCTGCGCCAGCTGGCCAAGCAGGCAGAGCTCCTGAGCCGCCAGATCCGCATGCAGCAGTATGCATACATACCCACCCTGTCCCTTGCCTTTGCCTATAATTACAACGCAATGGCAGAGGACTTCGATTTCAAGAACTACCAGTGGACCCCTTACTCCTACCTTGGCATCCAGCTCAGCATCCCCATCTTCTCAGGCTTCCAGCGCTATCATAACATAAAGCAGACGCGCGTGCAGGCCCAGGAGCTGGCATACCAGAGAACGGAGGCGGAGCGCCAGACGCGGATAGCTATCCGCCAGAGCCTGTCCACCATGGACACCGCCATGAAAACTTACGAGGCCGCAAAAGACGCCCTTGAGAGTGCAGAGAAGGCTTTTGACATAGCCCTCAAGAGCTATCAGGTGGGAAAGAGCACCCTCACGGACCTCAACAACACGGAGCTGGTGCTCACCCAGACCCGCCTTCAGGTTTCACAGGCGGTCTACAGTTTCATCCTGGCCAAGGCAGGCCTGGAGCAGACTTTAGGTTACGATTATACGGAAGAAAAACAGTAAAGATCATATGAGAAGCAGGTTTATTGCAGTGCTGGCTCTGGCCGCAGCGGTTTCATGTTCCGGAAACGGGAGTAAGAAGCAGGAATCTTCAGGCCCGGGGTTGACCCCCGCTACGCCAAACGTGGAAGTGGCTGTGGCCCAGTCCAGGGACGTCCCTCAGGAGAGCGTCTATGCCTCTACCGTAGAAGCATATGCCGTCAACAACATCATGCCCCAGACCGGCGGACGCATACGCAAAATCAATGCGGAGGTAGGCGACTACGTCTCCAAAGGCCAGGTCCTGGCAGAGATGGACCGCCTCCAGATGGAGCAGCTGGAGCTTCAGATAAAGAACGATGAGGCCGAGTACGAGCGCCTCAAGACCCTCTACCAGCAGGGCGGCGTGGCACAGAGCGACTTCGAGGCCGCAGAGCTTGGCTACAAGGTACGTAAGTCCAACTACCAGAACGTCAAGGAAAACACCATCCTCCGCAGCCCCATCACGGGGTACGTCACAGCCCGCAATTTTGACCAGGGAGACATGTTCTCCATGGCCGCACCCATCTTCACCGTACAGCAGGTGACCCCCGTGAAGCTCCTCGTGGGCGTTTCGGAGAGCGAGTACACCAAGGTCAAGAAAGGCGATTCCGTCTCCCTGACGGTAGATGCCATCCCCGGCCGTTCTTTCACCGGCAAGGTGGAACGCCTGTACCCGACAGTGGATGCAGCCACCCACACCTTCAAGGTAGAGGTTGTGGTGGGCAACTCGGACAGGGTGCTGCGTCCGGGCATGTACGCCCGCGTCGTCATCAACTTCGGCAACCGCCGCAGCGTGATAGTTCCGGATACCGCCATCGTCAAGCAGGAAGGTACCGGCACCCGTTTCATATATGTGCTCAAGGAAGATTCCACAGTGAGCTACATCCCCGTCACCCTTGGCCGCCATATGGGTACGGAGTATGAGGTGGTGGCAGGACTTGAGCCCGGAAGCACCATCGTTGTAAAGGGCCAGAGCGCGCTCAGGGACGGCATTAAAGTGAACGTGCTATGAGCATCTACAGGACATCGGTAAACAATCCGGTAACCACCGGCCTGGTCTTCCTGGCCTTCGCCATCCTGGGCATATTCGCCCTCACGCGTCTCCCCGTGGACAACTTCCCGGACGTGGAGTCCAACGTGATAATGGTCATGAGCTCGTACCCCGGAGCATCGGCGGAAGACGTTGAAAACAACCTTACAAAGCTCCTGGAGAACTCCCTGAACGGCGTTCCAAACCTCAAGGACCTCTCTTCCAATTCCCGTGAGAACATCTCCATCCTCACGCTTGAATTCGAGTACGGAACAGACATAGACGAGGCCACCAACGACGTCCGTGACAAGCTGGACATGATATCCCAGACCCTCCCGGACGGTGCTTCGCTGCCTTTCCTTTTCAAATTCAGCGTGGACGACATGCCGATTATGATCATGGCCGCCACCGCCAACCAGAGCGTGAGCGCCCTGGACAAGATTCTGGACGAGAGGGTTGCAACGCCCCTTGCCAGGGTCTCCGGCGTGGGTCAGATATCGGTTGCAGGTGCTCCAAAGAGGGAAATCCAGGTGTACTGCGACCCCAGCAAGCTGGAGGCCTACAAGCTCTCCATCCCCGCCATCTCCCAGATAATTGCCGCGGAGAACCGGAACATCCCCTCCGGCAGCATAGACATCGGTTCTGATACCTATACGCTCCGCATCAAGAAGGAGTTCCAGGACCCGTCGGAGCTTCTGGACGTAGTCCTGGGCAGCTTCGGCGGCGGTACCATATACCTCAGGGACGTCGCCCGTGTGGTGGACGATGTTGAGGAAAAGTCCCAGGAATCCTATACCAACGGAGTCCGCGGCGCCCAGATCATTATCCAGAAACAGTCCGGCTACAACACCGTGGAGGTTATCCGCAGGGTCAAGGCGGAGATGAAGAGGCTGGAGCACAACCTTCCCTCGGACATCAGGATAACCACAGTCGTGGACAACTCGGACAATATCATCCGTACCATCGACTCCCTCAAGGAGACCATCCTCATCACCTTCCTGGTGGTCATGCTGGTGGTGTTCCTGTTCCTGGGGAGGTTCAAGGGTACGATGATAGTGGTCCTTTCCATCCCTATCGCCCTTCTGGCATCCCTGCTGTACCTCTTTGCAACGGGCAATACCCTCAACATCATCTCCATGAGCGCACTGTCCATAGCCATAGGCATGGTGGTGGACGATGCCATCGTGGTGCTGGAGAACGTATCGTCCCATCTTGAGAGGGGGGAGAAGCCCAAGGAAGCCGCGGTGCACGGAACCGCCGAGGTAGGTATCTCCGTCATAGCTTCAACGCTCACCATGCTGTGCGTGTTCCTGCCCCTGACCATGATCAAGGGCATGGCAGGCATCATGTTCAAGCAGCTGGGCTGGATAGTGTCCATCATCATGATAGTCTCTACCACGGCGGCACTTACCCTTGTCCCCATGCTGTGCTCCGTGCTCCTTAACAACAAGCCCAACAACAACAAGATATACAAGGCTATATTCGGCCCCGTCAACAAGTTCCTTGACGCCGTCTCTGCCGGGTATTCCCGCCTTATAGGCTGGTGCATGAACCACAAGAAGCTCATTCTTGCGGTGGCTGTGGTTATCTTTGCCGTGGTAATGGCCGTCTACGTGCCCAGGATGAAGACGGAGTACTTCCCCAACTCCGACGCCGGCCGCATGCAGGCAACCATAGAGCTGCCAATCGGAACAGCCCAGGACGTCACGCGCGATGTCGCCGCCAGGATTTACGCCAAACTGGCCGCCGATATCCCGGAGATCAAGGTCCTGAGCTACCGCTTCGGCCAGGCCGATTCGGACAACGCCTTCGCCTCCATGCGCCAGAACGGCACATACCTCATAACCATGAACATCAACGTGGGGTCCATGGAGAACCGCGAGCGCTCCGTCTCGGAGATTGCCGATATCGTCAGGGCCGACCTCCGCCTGTTCCCGGAAATCAACAAATTCAATGTGTCGGAGGGCGGCGGAATGGGCGGCCGCGCATCGGTCCAGCTTGAAATATACGGTTACGATTTCGGCGAGACTGAGGCTGCCGCGCGCGAGGTCCGTACCCGTATGATGGAAAGCGGCGTCTTTGTGCAGGCCATCCTTTCCAGGGACCAGTACACGCCCGAGTACGAGGTGGATTTTGACAGGGAGAAGCTGGCCCTCAACGGCCTTTCCTCCGTTACAGCCGCTGCCGCGGTGTCGGCGGCGATGTCAGGCTCGGTGGGTTCATACTACCGCGAGGACGGAGAGGAGTACAACATCAGGGTCCGCTATGCGCCGGAGTTCCGCACCAGCATAGAAGACATTGAGAACATCACCATCTTCAACACGCAGGGGCGAGGAATCAAGGTCAGGGATCTTGGCCGTATAGTGGAATCCAAGGTTCCGCCAACCATCCAGCGAAAGAACCGCGACAGGTATATCTCCGTCACCGGCATTCTGGCCCAGGGCAAGTCCCTCAGCGAAGGCGTTGCTTTCGTGAACGAAGCCCTGTCGCAGAACCCCCTTCCTCATGGTCTCAGCTGGCAGATAGGAGGCGACTATGAAGACCAGCAGGATATGTTCTCGGACATGATTCTCCTTGCCATCCTCATAATAGTTCTGGTCTATATGGTAATGGCGTCGCAGTTCGAGTCCTTCCTGGGACCGTTCGTCATCATGTTCTCCATTCCGTTCGCACTTGTGGGCGTGGCGCTTGGCAACATGACCGCCGGCCTGGCGGTGGGAGTCATGTCCCTCATAGGCATAATCATCCTGCTTGGCATTGTGGTTAAGAACGGTATCGTGCTCATAGACTATACCATCCTTTGCCAGGAGAGGGGAATGAGCGTGAGGGAGTCGTCCGTGACCGCAGCCCGGAGCCGTCTGCGTCCTATCCTCATGACCACGCTCACCACCGTTCTGGGCATGCTGCCCATGGCCCTTGGCCGCGGGGAAGGTTCGGAGATGTGGAACGGCCTGGGTACCACTGTGGCCTGGGGTCTGTCCATATCCACCCTTATCACCCTTATACTTATTCCCGTGCTCTACTGCGGACTCACGGAGCACATGGAAAGGAGAAGGGCAAAAAAGGCCGCCCGGAGTGAAACGAATCAGAAGTAAAATGCATCTAAAATAATAGTGTGTATGAAAGCATTGTTCGTAGCGTACAATCAGGCCTATAACCAGGATATCGTGAATCTTCTTGAGGAAATGGGCCAGAGAGGATACACAGTGTGGGAAGAAATAGGCGGCAGGGGCACCCTGGACGGGGAACCACACCTTGGAAACCATGCCTGGCCCACACAGAACCATGCCCTTCTTTCCGTCATGGAAGACGGCCTTGCAAAGAAGGTTATGGAAAGCCTCCGGGAAGTGGATGCGTCAAATCCCAAGCTTGGGCTCAGGGCGTATATTATTCCCGTGGAAGATACGTTATAAGAAAAAATGATTATATTTGCATACTTAACTAATTGTTTTTATGGCTAAAGTAGCAACTAACAATAACTTTCAGGAGCTCATCCAGGACAGCAAACTGGTCGTCGTTGACTTCTGGGCAACCTGGTGCGGCCCCTGCCGCATGCTCTCTCCCGTCCTTGACGAGGTCGAGGAAGAAATGTCAGACAAAATCTCCGTCGTCAAGGTGAATGTGGACGATGCAGACCAGATAGCTATGCAGTACCGCATCATGAGCATCCCCACCCTCCTGTTCTTCAAGAACGGCCAGGTAGTGGACAAGACCGTGGGCGCCATGGCAAAGAACGTATTAATTGAAAAAATCAACTCAAATATCTAACCTGTTATGAAGAAATTACTTGCTATCATCGCAGTCGCAATGGCTTCCGTTATGGTTGCCAATGCCCAGATCGGTATTGTCGCCGGTATCGGCTCCAGCACTACCACCATCAATGAGGAAGACCTCCTCGCCAACCTTAACGGTGTCAATGACTATCACGTCGGTATTGCATTCAAGCTTCCCCTTCCCTTCGGTTTCGCAATCCAGCCGGAACTCACCTATCAGATCAAGGGTGCAGACCTCGGCCAGGTTGTAAATGGTGAAAAAGAGGCAGAAGCCGCAGCAGAGGAGTTCAAGTTCAATGCCGGCTTCGCAGAGCTGAACGTCGGAGTCCAGTGGGGTCTTGACCTCGTAGCATTCCGTCCTTTCGTTTTCGCAAAGCCTTTCATCGGCTACCAGCTCAATGAGGAAGAGGTGAAACAGTTCAGCGAAGATACTGAAAAGGCTCTTGACGGCGCAAAGAACAAACTTGAGTACGGCTTCTCCGTCGGTGCAGGTATTGACCTTCTCGAGCACTTCCAGCTCTCCGTTGAGTTCTTCAAGAACCTCGGTGACCTTTACAATGCAAACGGTGAGGTAAACGCCTCCAAGGAAGACATTCCTGACACTTCCAAGCTCACGGACCTCTCCAACTACGGCGGTATCAAGGTCTCCCTCGGCTTCTTCTTCTAGCAGATGAACTCCAGGACGAAAGTCTCGGAAATCAAAGAGTCGCTCCATCCGTATTTAGAACGGGTGGAGCGCCTCATTGTAGACTATCTTCAGAGCGACATAGAGCTGCTGAACCAGACAAACCAGTCTCTGCGGCAAAGGCCGGGCAAGATGCTCAGACCCATGCTGGGACTGCTCTCGGCCGGAGCGGCCGGGGGAATCAATGAAGACTCCGTACGCTTTGCCGCCGCGTCGGAACTCCTTCACAATGCCACCCTCCTGCACGACGACGTCGTGGACGGCGCCAAGCAGAGAAGGGGCGCTCCCACGGTGGCATCCATCCTGAGCAGCCAGGCGTCGGTCCTAATCGGGGACTACTGGCTGGTAAAATGCATGCAGGTGGTGCTGTCTTCATCGGCAAAGGCTGACAGGGTGATACGCATCTTCGCAAAAACGCTTTCAGACCTTGCCGAGGGCGAGATCCTGCAGCTTCAGAAGGCAGGCGACGCCACTACCACTGAAGAGGACTACCTCAGAATCATCTATTGCAAGACGGCCTCCCTGTTCGAGGCCTCTGCGCTGGCGGCGGCAGTATCGGCCGGAGCTCCGGAAAGGGTGGAAAACGCCCTTGGCAGCTATGCCCGGAACCTTGGTCTTGCGTTCCAGATTAAGGACGATATCTTCGACTATTCGGCTCCGGAGGCCGAAGTGGGGAAACCGGTTGGTATAGACCTTCTGGAGCAGAAGATTACCCAGCCGCTTCTCTGCGCGCTGGAAAAGGCAACTCCTCCGGAGGCGGCGGATATACGCGGGAAGGTCCGTTCCATAATGGACAATCCCGCCCTGGCCGATGAGATCCGGGCCTTCGTGCTTGAGAAAGACGGCGTTGCCCTGGCCTCCATCAAACAGGACTATTACATAGAAAAAGCCATTTCTTGCCTTGAAACCCTTTCAGATTCGCCGGAAAAATCGTATCTTGCAGAACTTGCCCGATATGTGGGCAGCCGCACTGTCTGATGCAGAAAGTTTTCGGGAATACGGAGGTGGTTTCCGCTCTTCACTCCATGGTGGAAAGCGGGCGCGTTCCGCATGCCATCCTTTTCCATGAAGATGACGGCGCAGGGGCTTTCCCCATCGTCCTGAATTTCCTGGAAGAGTTGTACGGAGGGTCACCCAGGGTGCAGAAACTCATACATCCGGACATACATTTCGTGTTCCCCGTGGCAGGGGAGAAAAACCCGGTTTCACTGCAGTTTGCCGCCCCTTTCCGGGAGCTTGCGCTGGCAAATCCGTACTTCAAGGAGAACGAGCTTTATCAGGCAATAGGCATTGAGGGAAAGCAGGGGAATATTTCCGTCGTGGAGGCCAGGTCCATTCTTGACAGGCTGTCACTGTCAGCCGTAGAGGGCGGGTACCGGACGGTGGTGATGTACCTGCCGGAAAAGATGAACGCCGCGGCCGCGAATGCGCTTCTGAAAATGGTGGAGGAACCGCCGCAGAATACGCTTTTCGCCATGATTACGCATGCTCCGGAGAAGGTTCTCACCACCATATCGTCCAGGTGCCTGCACCTTAGGGTCATGCCCCTCACGGCAGAAGCGCAGAGGGAGGTGCACGCGGAGGAATCGGCCGCAAACACCGTCCTCCTGGACCTTTTTTACGACCTCATGCAGGCAGTGCTGAATCACAACCTTCTTGCCGCCCTGGAAACTGGGGAGGCCATTGCGGAACTCAAGGTCAGGGAGCAGCAGAAGGCATTCTGCCGCCTTGCGTCGCAGGAACTCCGCACCATCTTCCTGCTTCAGCAGAAAATGCCCCGCCTTGCGTCAGTGCCGCCCGAAAGGGAGGAACTGCTTGCAAGGATTGCAGGCTCGGTAAAGCCGGCCTTTCCCCGCTTTGCCATGGGAAGCCTGGACCGCGCCCAGCAGCTCATAGAGCGCAATGTGAACCAGAAAATTATCTTTACCGATTTGGTAAGTCAATTATATACCTATGGATTACGATAGAGAGAGTACCCATTTCGACTGTTTTCGCGGATGCAGCGTCACTGTAGACGAGGAAACCCTTGAAAAACAGATAAAATACAGGCCCGGCTGCTGCAAGCTGGAGGTCTACGATGTGCTTAAAGGCATATCCCAGGAGCAGTGGGACAATTACTTCGAGGTGCGGTTCAAGAATACCAGGAAGGGCATTTACGTGAATGCATCGGGCCAGAGCATCAAGATGGGAGACCTTGTGGTGGTAGAGGCCGCCACTGGCCACGACCTTGGAATAGTCACCCTTGACGGCCCCATCGTTGGCCGCCAGATGAAGTGCCGCGGCATTGATCCCGAGACTCAGGAACTCAAGAAGATTTACCGCAAGGCCCGTCCGTTCGATATCCAGCGCTGGCAGGACGCCATTGCCCGCGAGCAGGAAACCATGATCCGCGCCCGTGTGCTGGCAAACAACCTTGGCCTGGAGATGAAAATAGGCGATGTGGAGTTCCAGGGAGACGGCACCAAGGCCATCTTCTACTATATCGCCGATGGCCGGGTAGACTTCCGCCAGCTCATCAAGGACTTCGCGGAAGAGTTTCATATCCGCGTGGAAATGAAGCAGATAGGTGCGCGTCAGGAGGCCGGTCTCATTGGCGGAATTGGTGTCTGCGGCAGGGAACTCTGCTGTGCCAACTACATCACCGAGTTCAAGAGCATAGCAACATCGGCCGCCCGTGTCCAGGACCTTTCCCTGAACCCTCAGAAGCTTGCCGGCCAGTGCGGAAAGCTCAAGTGCTGCCTCAATTACGAGGTTGAGGCATACCTGGACGCCCAGTCCAAGCTGCCCAAGGTTGTGGAGCCGCTGGAGCTGGAAGACGGCCAGGCTTTCCTGGTGAAGACGGACATCCTTGCCCAGAAGCTTTACTTCTCCTACGAGAAGGGTTCCCTGGTGAACATCCACTGTCTCACTGCCGATGAAGTCCGTGAGATCCAGGCTATGAACCGCCGCGGGGAAAAGCCCGCCACACTGCGTCAGGAGGCCGTTTCCTCGCCGGAATTCGTCACCGCGGTTGGGGACGATGCCATTAACCGCTTCGACCCGGAGAAAAAGAAAAAGCACCGCAAGAACAAGAACCGCCGCAATGGGTCACGGTAAGCTAAAAAAGTTTGCAGAGAACGAGACCTTCCGCTGCCTGCTCCAGCCGGCGGCGGATGATGTACTTGTAAAGGGCTCCAGGGAGTTGGTGCTGAAAGACCATCCCATAAAGGGTAACTGGGGCCGGGAGATGTTCGGGAACGGCAATCCAATAGTCCTTGAACTTGGCTGCGGCGGGGGAGAATACACCATTGCCTTGGCTCAAAGGCATCCGGAAATCAATTACATTGGCGTGGATATCAAGGGGGCAAGGCTCTGGAAGGGGGCAAAGTTTGCTACTCTTAACAACTTGCCCAATGTGGCGTTTTTACGCACCCGCATAGAGTTCATAACGGCTTTCTTCGGCCCCGGCGAGGTCTCTGAAATCTGGCTCACCTTCTCCGATCCCCAGCTCTCCGGCAGCCAGAATTCCCGCCTGTCTTCCCCCATGTTCCTTAACCGCTACAGGTCTTTCATGGTCCCCGGCGGCATAGTCCACCTTAAGACCGATTCCCGGTTCCTATATGAATACACAATGTCTGTGGTCAAGGCTAATAATCTTGACATACTTGCCTGTAGCACAGATGTTTACGGAAACAATAGTCATTCCGGCCCCATTTTTAGTCATTGCCGGCCCCGACCGGCAATCTTATACGAAGAAGTCACCGGCGTCCAGACCTTCTACGAAAAGATGTTCCTGGACATGGGGCTGCCAATCACGTATATGGCGTTTGTGATAGACCATTCCGGAGATTACGTTTATCCAGAGTTTGATGCGGAGTACTGGCGCTCCGTTGAAGGCCCGCGCCGCAGCTTCTCTCACCAGCCAGCCTCCAAGCATTAGCCCATCCATTCTATGCGTCATTCTCGGACTTGTTCCGGGGTTTTTGCCACCTTGACAAATATACTAAAGATAACGGCATTTTTGTATCAAGGTGACTTCTTCCCCGGGCTCAAGATGGGGAGGTCGTTCTGAGCCATTGAGGACCCGTCCTTGAAAATGCCCCCAAAACAAGGATGACCCCGGTCAAAAGGCCTCCTCGTCCTTAAAAAATGGCCTTTTTTGAGGACGAGGTCTGGCCATTAACCTTGTGAATCTTCCTTATATTTGCTATATTTGTGATATGGGTGAATTTGGCGAATATATCCGGCTAGGTGAACTTGGACCAAAGCAAAAGGCTGAAGCCTGGCAGACCGCAATCGGCCTGCAGGATGTGGATGGCTTGAAGCCATCACCATATTTGCTGGATACCGCCAAACGCCATATCGAGGGCGACATCACCATCGAGGAGGTTAAGGAACTCATCGATACTTACTACAAGTCTAGGGATAGTCGGTTGTCTTCCGAAGACGATAGGACGGAAGAGGCCGATAAGGTGTCGGCAAGAATCACGGAACTCCTACAAGAAGAGACGTTTTCGTTTACACCAGCCGAATACAAGCGGATTCATCGCCGCCTATTTCAGGGTATTTTTAAGTTTGCGGGCAAGTATAGGACATACAATATTTCTAAAAAGGAATGGGTGCTGGATGGCGCTTCCGTATTGTACAATCCGTTCGAGAATCTGTCTGAGACACTTGATTACGATTTTGCCCAGGAACGGAAGTTCGACTATTCTGCCTGCTCTACAGAAGAATCGATAGCCCATATTGCCGCCTTTACCGCTGGACTATGGCAGATTCATCCGTTTGGAGAAGGGAATACTCGCACGACAGCTTTATTCCTAATCAAATATTTGAGGTCCTTTGGTTTCTCTATTTCCAATGACCTGTTTGCCGCTCACTCATGGTATTTCCGCAATGCGCTAGTACGTGCAAACTATTTCAACCGGGAGAGGAGGATTGTTCCAGACCTGTCCTATCTGGAAAGGTTCCTGCGTAATCTGGTATTGGGTGAGCAGAATGAGTTGAAGAACCGTTATCTGCATATTAGTGCTCAAAGTTTCAACCCGACCACGTCAAAGGGCCAAATTGGCACTTTGAATGTCACTTTGGAAGAAAGGGCCGTCTTGAACTGCATATTGGCAGATGCTAAGATTACCCAGCAAGAGATAGCTGAAAGAATCAGAAAATCCCCTCGTACTGTAAAGCGAATTATGGCCTCCCTTTCTGAGAGACAAATCATTGTCCGTAAGAACGGAAAGCGTGACGGCTGGTGGGAGGTGCTGGTATAAACGTTCGGGGCAGTTTATGCATCTTTATGATGCAAGGTTTTGAATTGCGCGTCATTTATATAGAAACACAGCAAAATGAAGAAGTTACTGATTGCGATATGTGGATTTCTTGTGCTATCCGCTTGTACCAGGGATGGTGAAGAGAGAATCTCATGGTGCTTGAGGATTGTCAACAACACGGACTGCACGCTAAACTTTTCCAATATTGATTGCGAAGGGCCTAACAAGGGTTATGGGGACTATACTTTCTATCCGGAGAAGAGTTTTACCATTGAACCCCAGGGCGAGTACAGGCAACAGGTGGATGACGAATGGGAGTATCAAGGCCATTTGATATCTCCATACTCAATGGATTTGGAATGCAACGGGAAAACCAGGCATTTTGACAGCGAGGACAGAAGCATCTTCCAGAATCCATGCAACCCCGATAATTGGCATCGTCAAAGTGCCTACAAGCGGGAACCGGCAATGACAATTTACATCGTTACCTACGAGCACTTGGAAAAGTGGTTCGGAGAGTAGTTTCAGCTAGAATGAAAAGAGTAGCCCTCATTGCAATCGCCGTATTGATAGCGACCTCAGCCCATGGGCAGGTTGTGGACAAATTGGCGGCCGGTTTGTCCACTGAAATGCCGTGTTTTGGTGGACAGGTTGGGGCGCGAAGCAAGGTTTTGCGGGAATTGATAATTTAATAATTATTACATATTTTTGTCACAAGCAATTAGTTAACAATAGAAAAATAGTATATGACATACACTAGAGTAATATATATGGCTTTTTTGTTCTTTTGCATTTCCTGTAGAGTAAACAATGTCGAAAGAGAAGGCGATGGCGTGACTGTGGTTCTTGAACATAGGAAATGCGAGACAATTGACATCGTCCAGAATTATCATTATCCTCCTTTATCGTTTACGATAAGGACCGGCGGTTCAATGATGGAACACGACGAGTATATGGAGCGTCAGATGCGCAGTACTTTTAAAGAGTATCAAAATGGCGGATCCGTTCTGGACAGGGTAGTCTATCATACTGAACGGTGTTATGATATGACCATAACGGCCGACAGAGAGTTGTTCAATACTGAGGCGGGATCGTCTCTCAATGAACATTTTCGGATTCAGGGGAATTGTTATGCCTATGTCTTCAACTCAGACAGAGATCTTGTATTTACGATTCCAGATGATTCTGGAATTACAATAGAGGAGTACCTTTCGCACAGTCCCTTGATGATGTCATATTTTTCTTTGAAGATGTTATCAATTCCGGCCGAGGCCCCATGTGAAGCCACGTTTATATTATCTGTTAAACTCGAAGACGGAGAATTGCACAAATCAATAGATGTGAGTGTATTTTGATGAAAATGTGGATTCAGAAGTTTGTGGCAAACATTCTATAAGAAGAAGTCTCTGGATATGGGGTTGCCCATTACTTATCTGGCCTTTGTGATAGACCACGAAGGTGATTACGCATACCCCACGGACTTTGATGCGGACTATTGGCGTGGCGTTGAAGGCCCCCGCCGCTCCTTCTCCCACCAGCCCTCCTCCAAGCACTGATCCATCCACCGATTTGGCGTTTTTGGTGGACAAAGTGCCATTTTGGCGGGTTTGTCCACGGAAATGGGGTGTTTTGGTGGATAAGTTGGGGTTTTGGCGGGTTTGTCCACGGAAATGTGGTGTTTTGGTGGATAAGTTGGGGTTTGGGGTGGATGGGTAAGGGATTTTTTGTTATCTTTGCTATCTATGGCAAAGATGATATATACAATGGGGGAAGTCGCCGGAATTCTTGGCGAAAATGTCTCCGCAGTAAGGTATTGGAGCAATTACTTCGAGCGTTTCGTGAAGCCGGAGCGCAATGGTAAGGGAAACCGTCTGTTCCATCCTGAAGACATAGATGTCCTGAAGCAGATCCAGTATCTCCTCAAGACAAAGGGAATGACGCTGGAGGGCGCCATGGCCGTTCTCAAGGAAGAACGTCGCGGAGTGGAGTCCAAGGTCAAGGCCCTTGAGATTCTGAAGGGCATAAAGGCCGATCTGGAGGCGGTCCGCAAGGTCTTATGAGAGTAAAGGACATTACCGCAGTTCTGGAGGAGTTTGCGCCCCTTTCCGTGCAGGAGAGCTGGGACAACAGCGGCCTTATCATAGGGTCGCAGGAAGATGACGTCACCGGCGTGCTGGTTGGTTTTGACTGCACCCCGGAGCTGGTGGACGAGGCCGTGGATAAGGGCTGCAACATGGTTGTGACGCACCATCCGCTCATCTTCAAGGGCGTTCGCCGCATCAATTCCCAGGACCCCGTGGGAGCTGCCATAGTGAAGGCCGTGAAGGCTGGGGTGGCGGTTTATGCCGCGCACACCACGGCAGATAAGGTGATTGGCGGCGTGAGCTATGACATGGCTGCAAAACTGGAGCTTGAGAATGTTCAGATAATGATGCCGGACTGTGAAGGCACAGGCCTTGGCTGCGTAGGAGAATTCCCTGTCCCCATGACAGCAAAAGATGCCCTGGAACACGTCAGGAAGGCCTTCGGCCTTGCTGTCATCAAGCACTCAAAACCCGTTTCCGGGCTCATCTCCCGCGTGGCGGTGATGGGCGGAAGCGGTGGCGGAGAGATAGCCGCCGCAGTGTCCGCCGGCGCCCAGCTGTACATCACCGGGGACATATCGTACCACAATTTCTTCCAGCCGGAGGGCTTTATGGTGATGGATATCGGCCATTTTGAGAGCGAAGTTGGGATTGTGGACATTTTCTTATCGAAGATAAGGAAAATTTTTCCTAACTTTGCAGTCCTTAAATCCGAAGTGCTGGATGGGGGCAATCCTGTCCGGTACTACGGGATTGCCGGTCAAGCCGGCAATGACGCTGGAAAAAAGTAAATAAATCGATTTATACATTTTATGGCAACCACCAAGAAACCCGCCGCCGCAAAGAAAGTGGAGGCACCCATCGACCAGAGGGAAACCTTCGTCTCCCTCCAGAAAACTTTTGCCGATTCCGAGATTTCCGTAGAAGAGAAGCTCAAGACCCTGTATGAGCTCCAGGCAGCAGATTCAGAGATAGACAAGATAGTCCAGCTCCGCGGAGAACTCCCCGCAGAGGTTGCAGCCCTCGAGGAAGAGATTGCATCCCTGAAGGAGCGCAGCGCCGCCATCGCCGCCATCGTCGACCAGTTCAACCGTAACATCGCCGATGCAAAGCTCTCCATCGCAGAGCACGAAAGCATCATAGAGAAGTACCAGCGCCAGCTTGAGACCATCCAGAACTCCCGCGAGTACGACTCCCTGAACAAGGAAATCGAGAACCAGGACCTCCTCCGCCAGATCGATGAAAAGACCATCGCGGACACCCGCATGGAGATTGCAGAGAAGAAGGCCGCCCTGGACGAGATCAAGGACCGCCTCACCGTACGCGGGGAAGACCTCGCAGCCAAGAAGCAGGAACTGGACACCATCGTGGAGTCCACCGCAAAGGAAGAGGCCGTGCTCCAGGCACGCCGTGACGAGTGCGCCGCCAAGATCGACGCCCGTACCATGAGCGCTTACGAGCGCATCCGCGCCAGCGTTCACAACCACCTGGCCGTGGTTGGCATCTACAACGGAGACTCCTGCGGAGGATGCTTCAACACCATCACTCCCCAGCGCCGCGTGGAAATTGCCTCCAACCGCAAGCTCATCATCTGCGAGCACTGCGGCCGCATCATCATCAACCCGGATTTCGAAAAGTAAACCGTAATGGCGGAACGCAGGAATTCCCGAAAGGTGGACGAAGTCCAGAACCTCGAGGCCCTGATGGGGAACAAACCCCCTCAGGCCCTTGACGTCGAGGAAGCCGTCCTTGGAGCAATGCTGGTGGAACCCTCCACCATTGACGAGGCCATGGAGGAACTCACGGCTCCGTGCTTCTACGATCAGCACCACCGCATGATCTTCGAGGCAATGTCGGAGCTGGTGAACGACCACGTCTCCATAGACCTTATCACCGTAAGCGACAAGCTCCGTTCCAAGGGAAATCTTGAAATTGTGGGCGGACCCGTGGCCCTTGCGCGCCTGTCGCAGAACATAGGCGCCGCGGCCCACATGGAGTATTACATCAAGATACTCAAGCAAAAGACCATCCAGAGGGACCTCATAACCGCCTCGTACGATATCCTCAAGCAGAGTTTCGACGAGTCCACAAACGTTGACGACCTCATAGACAACGCCCAGAGCAAGGTCTTCGCCGCCATCCAGAACAACGTCAAGAGGGATGTCCAGGACATTGGTTCCATAATCAATTCCGTACTGGACAATCTGCAGGAACTCCAGGGCATGACAGGCCCTTCCGGCGTTCCTTCCGGTTTCCCCAGCATTGACAGGGTCACCCAGGGCTGGCAGAAGAGCGACCTCATTATCCTTGCCGCCCGTCCGTCCGTGGGTAAGACCGCCTTTGCCCTGAACATAGCCCGCAACGCCGCGGTAGAGTCCAACATGCCCGTTGCGGTGTTCTCACTGGAAATGAGCGCAGACCAGCTTGGAAAGCGCCTCATCACCACGGAATCCGGACTTTCCGGAGAAAAGATCAAGGGTGGCGTGAAACTTGAACAGTACGAGTGGGTCCAGCTTGAAGAAACGCTCAAGCGCCTTGCCAAGGCGCCTCTGTACATAGACGACACCCCTGGCATTCCAATCATGGAATTCCGCACCAAGGCCAAGAGGCTTGTAAAGCAGAAGGGCGTGCGCCTCATAGTGGTGGACTACCTGCAGCTGATGCAGGGCCCTGCGGAACTCCGCGGGCTGCGTGAGCAGGAGGTTGCGGCCATTTCCCGCACCCTCAAGGCAACGGCAAAGGAGCTTAACGTTCCCATCATCGCCCTCTCGCAGCTTTCCAGAAACGCCGTCCAGAGAACCGGCGGCACCGGAAAGCCCCAGCTCAGCGACCTCCGCGAATCCGGCTCCATAGAGCAGGACGCAGATATGGTAATCTTCATCCACAGGCCGGACTTTGTGGGAATGTCGGACAACCCGGAAGACAAGGAGAAAGCCATCCTTGTCATTGCCAAGCACCGCAACGGCGAAGTCTGCGACATTGAGATGAAGTACAAGGCCTCCCAGGTGAAGTTTGTGGAACCGGACCAGAGCCTTGATGTATACGCCTCAAGAGGCCCGGTGGCAAGTGCCGTCAACGATCCGGGACCCTCGGACTACAATTTTGACGACCAGCAGAACTTTTAAAACAGGCCAGAAATGAAAAAAGCAGCAGTCCTGGTACTAAGCCTGATCCTGTCGGCGGCGTTTTCCCTGCCGGCCCAGAACTGCCTTCCACTGGGAAAGAACCGTGCGTTCAACTCCGGGGAAAAACTCTCTTTCTCCCTTATGTTCAAATGGGGTGCGGTAAACACGGAAGTGGGTCAGGCGGAGCTCTCCATAGACTCCACCTCCTTCAACGGAAAGTCCGCATATCACTCTGCCCTCCACGTCAAGTCCATGCCGTTTTTCGACGTGTTCTTCAAGATGAGGGAGCATTTCCAGGGCTGGATGTCCCTTGACGATATCCGCCCCCTCAAGTTCATCCGCGACACCCACGAGGGCAATTACGACGCCACCAACCTCTATTACTACGACTGGGACAGGATGATTATCAATGCCGATGTGAACTTCAACCGCAAGGGCCCCCAGACCCTCCGGATTCCTCTGAAGGAATGCGTCTACGACATTGGATCAATCCTCTATTATGCCCGTTGCATGGACACCTCCCGGCTCAAGGTTGGCGGGAAGTACCCCATGAGCTTTGCAATTGACGATTCCGTCTTTGACGTCATGCTCACTTACCGCGGAAAGGAAGAGGTCAAGGCCAGGAAACTTGGCAAGGTACGCTGCATGCGTTTCTCCTGCACGGTGGTTTCCGGCGCCATGTTCACCGGCGAGGAAGAGTTCGTGCTCTGGATTTCGGACGATGGCAACCGCCTTCCCGTGGGCTTCATGGCTCCGCTCCGCGTGGGCGCCGTGAGGGGCTGGCTCAAAGATTACAATAACCTGAAATACCCGTTCTCATCCCTTCTCAAATGAAAGGAGACATAAGCCATAAAGGCCGCATAGTACGAATTACGCCGCAGGTGACAACTGTGGCCATAGAGCAGCACGGAGCCTGCAGCGCCTGCCATGCGGCGGGCCTCTGCGGAATGGCCGATGTGGCAGAGAAGGCGGTGGAACTGGCCACCAGTCCTTATGCTTCATATAAAGTAGGCGACGAGGTTGACCTGGTACTGAAGGCGTCAATGGGCATGAAGGCCGTATGGCTTGCTTATTTTATTCCGCTGCTGGTACTGCTTGCGGTAATACTGGGGCTGATTGCCCTTGGTGTGGGGGAGGTTGCAGCCGGACTGTCAGGTATTGGCGCAACGGGAGTCTACTATTTCCTGCTGTGGCTTTTCCGCGACAAACTTAGAAACGAATACGTATTTACTATTAAACAATAACCAATGCTTAAAATCATCATCTGGACAATCGCAGTTGTGACCGTCCTTGGCCTTGTGCTGGCACTGGTTCTCTTCCTTGTTGCAAAGCGCTTCAAGGTAGAGGAAGATCCCCGCATTGATGAGGTAGAGAAGGCCATGCCCGGCGCCAACTGCGGCGGATGCGGCTTTGCCGGCTGCCGCGCCTTTGCAGAGGCCGCTGTCAAGGCTCCCAACCTGGACAACAACTACTGCCCTGTAGGCGGCAATGAAACCATGGCAAAGGTGGCTGCAATCCTTGGCTACGAGGTCAAGGAAAAGGCCCCTATGGTAGCTGTGGTACGTTGTAACGGCACCTGCGAGGCCCGCCCCCGTACAAACAACTATGACGGTTTTGCCTCCTGTAAGGTGAAGGCCGCCCTTTACAGCGGAGACACTGGCTGCTCCTACGGCTGTCTTGGATGCGGAGACTGCGTGAATGCCTGCCAGTTCGGAGCCCTCTCCATGGATCCGGAAACCGGACTTCCCGTTGTGGATCAGGAGAAGTGCACCGCCTGCGGCGCCTGCGTCAAGGCCTGCCCCAAGCACATTATCGAGGTTCGTCCCAAAGGTCCCCGCGGAATGCGCGAGTTCGTGAGCTGCGTGAACAGGGACAAGGGTCCGGTTGCAAAGAAGGCTTGCGCCAATGCCTGCATAGGCTGCGGCATCTGCGCCAAGACCTGTACGCACGAAGCCATCGTGATAGAAGGCAACGTGGCATACATAGACCCTGCAAAGTGCAAACTCTGCCGTGAGTGCGAGGCCATGTGCCCCACCGGAGCCATACACGGAGTCAACTTCCCCAAGCCGCTTGACAAAGAGGCCATAAAGGAAAGGATCAAGGCAAGGCAGCAGAAAGCAAAGGAGGAAAAGAAAGATGAGTAAGAATACATTCTCCATAGGTGGCGTACACCCGCACGACAGCAAGATTTCCCGCGGATGTGCAATTGAGCAGCTGCCGCTTGCTCCCACCGTGTACCTGCAGCTGTCCCAGCATATCGGGGCTCCCGCAAAGCCCATTGTGGCGGTTGGAGACAAGGTGAAAGTTGGCCAGCCCATAGCGGAACCCGGCGGCTTTGTAAGTGCCTTCATCCATTCCTCCGTGAGCGGTACGGTAAAGTCCATCGCTCCCAGGCCGGACCTTGCCGGCATCCCCCAGATGTGCATAGAGATTGCCGTGGAGGGCGACGAGTGGGCCCCCGGAATAGACCTTTCGGACACCCTGGTAACCGCCATCCCGGAAGACAACAAGGCCATTGTCGAGAAGATCCGCCTTGCCGGTGTAGTTGGCCTTGGCGGTGCAACCTTCCCCACGCACGTGAAACTCTCGCCGCCTCCCGGCTCCAAGTGCGAGATGATCATAATCAACGGCTGCGAATGCGAGCCGTACCTCACATCGGACTTCCGTGTTCTCATGGAAAAAGGAGAGCAGGTGGTGGTTGGTGCCGCCATCCTGAGCCAGGTCATGGGAGGTGTTCCCTGCACCATCGCAATAGAGGTGAACAAGCCGGAGGCCATCGCCCATATGGAAGAAGTGATTGGCAAACTGGGCTATAAAGGCATTTCCGTGATGCCCATGAAGATGAGGTATCCTCAAGGCAGTGAAAAGCAGCTTATAGACGCCGTGATGCACCGTCAGGTGGGTTCCGGCGCCCTGCCCATCAGCGTTGGCGCCGTGGTCCAGAACGTTGGTACAGCGCTGGCCGTGTACGATGCCGTCCAGAAAAACAAGCCCCTGGTGGACAACACCCTCAGCGTTACGGGCGAGTGCTTCCCCCGTCAGGCAAACCTCCTTGTCAGGGTAGGTACACCTATAAAATATATTATAGATTATCTTGGAGGTGTTCCGGAAGATGCCGTGAAGGTGATAAGCGGCGGCCCCATGATGGGCAAGGCCATTGCCAACCTGGAGGCAAGCACCCTGAAGGGAACGTCGGCAATACTCTTCCTTACTGCAAAGCAGACGCTCCGTGCCCCGGAGTCCGGCTGCATCCGCTGCGGTAAGTGTGCCGATGCCTGCCCTATGGGCCTGGAGCCGTTCCTCCTGCAGCGCCTTGCCAGGGCTAACGACATGGAGGCCCTGGAGCAGAACGCCGCCCAGGACTGCATAGAGTGCGGCTGCTGCCTGTACTCCTGCCCTGCACATATTCCACTTCTTGACATTATCCGCCAGGCCAAGGGAGCCGTGCTGGGCGCCATACGCGCCCGCGCCGCTGCCGCAAAGGCTGCCGCTGAAGCTAAATAACAAGTGATTATGAGTCAGTTAACTATATCTCCTTCACCCCACATCCACTCCAAGGACTCTACAACGTCCCTGATGCGTGACGTGGTAATTGCGCTGCTTCCGGCGGTAATCTGTTCTTTCATCTTCTACGGATGGAGGGAAATACTGGTCATGGGCGTAAGCGTCGCATCCTGCGTCCTGCTGGAATGGGTAATTACAAAGTACCTGCTCAAAAAGCCCTCCACCATAGCCGATCTCTCGGCCGTGGTAACAGGCGTTCTGCTGGGGCTTAACCTTCCTTACACCACCCCCTGGTGGGTTGTGTTCATAGGCGCCGTGGTCGCAATCGGCGTTGCCAAGATGACCTTCGGCGGAATAGGCCAGAATATCTGGAACCCGGCCCTGGTGGGACGAGTCTTCCTTCTGGTTTCCTTCCCTACGTACATGACAACCTGGAAGCAGCCCCAGGGCCTGTTCGGCCTTGATGCCGTTTCCGGTCCCACCCCTCTGGGAGCAATCCAGGAGGGCCTGCTTTCCGGGGCATCGGTCCAGGACCTTACCGCTGCATACAATTACAGGGACCTGCTGTTTGCAAATCTTGGCGGCAGCGCCGGTGAGGTATGCGCCCTTGCGCTTCTGGCCGGCTTTGTGTACCTGTGCATCCGCAAGGTTATCAAGCCATGGATCACCCTCAGCATCTTCGCCACCGTTGCTCTCACCGCCCTCATTTTCTGGGGTGTGAACCCGGCCCGCTTCACCGGTCCCGTGTTCAACCTCCTCACAGGCGGTCTCATCCTTGGTGCCTGCTTCATGGCAACGGACTATGTTACCAGCCCTATGAGCCTCTGGGGCGGAGTAATCTTTGGTGTGGGCATAGGCTTCCTTACCATGATGATCCGCTACTTCGGGTCCTATCCGGAAGGCGTGAGCTTCGCCATCCTTATCATGAACTCCGTGGTGCCTCTGCTTAACAGGTGGTTCCACCAGAAAAAATTCGGGAGGAAATAGCCATGGCAGTCAAATCCAATCTTACTAACATGGTTCTGGTGCTGGGCCTCACGTGCCTTTTCTGCAGCGCCATCTTGGGCGGAGCTTATGTGCTCACCAAAGATCCAATCGAGGCTGCAGCGGTCCAGAAGACCAATAACGCCATTGCACAGGTGCTTCCTCATTTTGAGACCACCGAGTACGATGAAGACCACAACTACTTTACCGCTTATGACGGAGACAGGGTGGTAGGATATGCAATTGTATCCTCTTCCATGGGATTTGGCGGAGCGCTTACCCTCATGGTGGGCGTCACCCCGGACGGCGTGGTGTACAACACCTCCGTCCTGGAGCACAGCGAAACTCCGGGCCTTGGCGCCAAGTGCACCACCGATGCCAGGTTCATGGGCCAGTGGAAAGGCTTTGACCCATCCGTGAAGAAGCTCAGCGTTACCAAGGACGGCGGCGATGTAGACGCCATTACCGCTTCCACAATCACTTCCCGCGCTTACGCGCAGGCCGTAGCCAACGCGCTGCTGATGTTTGAAGAAATAGGAGGACAGGACAATGAGTAAACTGAAACTTATTGGCGACGGGCTTGTAAAGAACAACCCCACCTTTGTGCTGCTGTTGGGCATGTGCCCCACGCTGGCAACCACCACATCGGCCATAAACGGTATGTCCATGGGACTTGCCACCCTGTTTGTGCTGGTGCTGTCAAATATGGCAATATCGGCCCTGGCGCCGGTGGTGCCGGACAAGGTGCACATTCCTGTGTATATTGTGGTGATAGCCACCTTTGTGACCCTTCTGCAGCTCCTGATGCAGGCATATACTCCCGCCATGTATGAGACCCTGGGCCTGTTTATCCCGCTCATCGTAGTCAACTGCATAGTGCTTGGACGTGCCGAGGCCTTTGCAAACAAGCACGGCGTGCTGGAGAGCGCATGTGACGGCCTGGGCGTGGGCCTTGGCTTCACTGTCTCGCTCACGGTCCTTGGCCTGGTACGTGAGATACTGGGCTCCGGAAGCGTCTTCGGCTGGAACTTCATCGGCGGAAACGACGGCATGCTGGCCTTTGTCATGGCTCCCGGCGCTTTCCTCTGCCTTGGTTACCTTATGGTTCTGTTCAACAAACTCTTCAAAAAGAACTAGGCTATGGAATACTTCCTTATTATAATATCGGCGATTTTCGTAAACAATATCGTCCTTGCCCAGTTCCTGGGTATATGCCCTTACCTTGGCGTATCCAACAAGCTCTCTACGGCAACGGGAATGTCCATGGCTGTGTGCTTCGTGATTACGCTTGCCACACTGGTTACCTTCCTGGTTAACAAGTATCTGCTTGTGCCGTTCCAGATAGAGTTCCTGCAGACCATTGCATTCATCCTGGTAATCGCCGCCCTGGTGCAGATGGTGGAGATTGTGCTCAAGAAGGTTTCGCCCTCGCTGTATCAGGCCCTGGGCATATTCCTTCCCCTGATCACCACGAACTGCGCCGTGCTTGGCGTCGCCATCAACGTTGTCACCAAGGAGTTCTCCTTCGTTCCCGGAGGCATGCTTAACCTTGGCCAGGCGCTGGTGTATGCCTTTGCCACATCCCTTGGCTACGGCCTTGCAATGGTAATCTTTGCCGGCATCCGTGAGCATCTTGCCCTGAACGACGTTCCAAAAGCCTTTAAGGGCGTGCCAATCGCCATAGTGAGCGTTGGTATCCTGGCCCTTGCCTTCATGGGCTTCAGCGGAATGGTGAAATAGAAACGGAAAAAGCCGCCCTCGCAAAAGGGCGGCTTTTTATTGCTTGAAGAATTAATTACTTCACGCTGACCTTACGATATTCCTTTGCAGCCTTCTCGAGAAGGAGGGTGGCCTTGCGGACACGTGCCTTTGCGGCCTTGTTGTCTACCTTGTCGATGTCTGCCAGGATAGCGTTTACCTGGGCCTTGATTTCAGCAATGAGCTTTTCCATAATGCTTAGGTTTTTTAAAGTTATAAATGTTGTGTTAATCTTTAATTCTGGTGCCAATTTAGATATTTTCCTTGGAAAAACAAAATAAATGTTTGATTTCTGCGACGTTAGAGGAACTTTTTGGGCAGATTCTCAAAAAAAACACTTAAGGCAGCCGGTAAAAGGCTGCCTTAAGTGATTCCGTTGGGACTCGAACCCAAGACCCACAGCTTAGAAGGCTGTTGCTCTATCCAGCTGAGCTACGGAACCGTTATCCCGAAAGGGGATGCAAAGATAATAAAAAAAACTTTATCTTGGGCTTGCGCTCATCAGAAGCTGGAGCTGCTGGTTGAGGGCGGAGGTGAAGTCTTCGGGGCCTTCGGGGAAGGAATCGGCAATGATGGGGGTGCCTTCGGAGTCTATGCTGAAGGAGGATATACCCACGGTTGCCAGACGGAAGATCTCTTCAGGGGAAGGGTAGACGTATACGAAGTTGGTGTCCTCGCGTGCGTTGGGGAGGGCGATAAGGCTGCCGTCACGCAGGTTGAAGCGGACGGTGGCATCGTACGGTATCTGATACTTGTTTTCCGTGCCGATGACAAATGCCAGGTCAAAGTCTTCCCCGCCGGTGTTCTTGTAATAGATATTGCTGAGGATGACGTTGTAGATGAAGTGCTCTCCCTTGCCAACGACGGGATTGGAAGAAATCATGACGCTGCTCTTGTTCTCGTCGTAGGCGCCAAGGGTGGCGGTGAGGTCAACGGTGCTTTCCGATGCCTTGAGAATGGCCTCGCAGTGGCGCTCAAGAAGGCTTGCGAACTCGTCCTCCGGGAACTTGGCCTGGATGTAGTCGTCCGGGTTCCAGCCGGTGACGATGTCCACGGCGGTCACTCCCTTGAGCATTTTCTCCATGTCCTTTGTCTCTACAGCATATTTGAGGCGGTTGCGCACGAGGCCGTTGTCAAAGCGGCGGGGCGTTGCTGAACTCTGGCCTATCTGCTCCAGGCGGACGAACTTTCCGTTGCGCAGGGTCACGGCCATCTTCACTCCTTTAGGTGCGGAAACGGCCTCCTTCTGGTCCATGTTTATGTAGAGGAGGTACATCTTGGTGGCGTCGGGGAAGCCGACGAACTCTACGCGCACAAGGCTTGGGATGCCGCCTATCTTAAGCTCTTCGTAGTCTGTAGATATGTGCGTGAGCTTTCCGGAACGGTAATTCGTGCGGATTTGCTGTGCGGAAAGGCCCAGTGTAATAAGCGCCGCGAGGGCTGCCATGAGTAATCTTTTCATCCGTTTTATGTATTTCAAGATACAAAGATACACTTTCTGTGCCAAAAAATCACTATCTTTGACAGCACTAAACATAATTTTATGAGCTTTGTCATGATAATAGAGCTGCTTATTGTCCTTGCGGCTCTTTATGTGGGCTCCCGTTACGGTTCCCTTGCACTTGGCGCCATTTCCGGAATAGGTCTGGCAATACTGGTCTTCGGCTTCGGGCTCAAGCCCGGAACGCCTCCCACGGATGTCATCTATATAATAATTGCGGCCGTCACTTGCGCCGGCACCCTGCAGGCGTCGGGCGGTATGGACTGGATGATCCAGATAGCGGAGAAGCTCCTGCGCAAGCACCCGGACCATATCACCTTCCTGGGGCCGCTGGTAACATTCTTCCTTACCGTGATGGTGGGAACCGGCCATGTGGTATATACTATCATGCCCATTATCTGTGACATCGCCCTCAAGAAAAACATTCGCCCGGAAAGGCCTTGCGGCGTATCGTCCATCGCCTCCCAGGTGGGTATTACCTGCAGCCCCATAGCCGCCGCCGTGGTTGCTTTCGTGACCATCTCCAATGCCAACGGATACATGGTGAGCATCCCCCAGGTGCTTATGGTCACCATCCCGGCATGTGTCATCGGCCTCATGTGCGCCGCTGCGGCATCGTACAAGAGGGGTAAGGACCTGGACGACGACCCCGAGTTCCAGGCCCGCAAGGCAGACCCCAAGATCTACGAGTACATGTATGTGAACAAGACCACCACCCTGGACAAGGTTATTACCAAGGAGGCCAAGCTCTCCGTGTTTGTCTTCCTGGGAGCACTCCTTGTCATAGTGGGTTTTGCATTCTGCCAGATGATTCACGTAGGGGACCAGACTCTGGCCCAGGCCATCAACCTGCCCAAGATGAATATCTGCATCCAGATTATTATGCTTGTGGCCGCTGCGCTTAATATAATGCTGTGCAAGGTGGATCTCAAGAACTGCGTGTCCGGCTCCGTCTGGCAGTCCGGAATGGTGGCGGTAATTGCCATCTACGGCATTGCCTGGCTGGCAGACACCTACTTCGGCAATTACATGGAGCAGATGAAAGCCATGCTCACGGACCTTGTCACACGCGCCCCCTGGAGCATTGCTCTTGTATTCTTCATGGTGTCGGTTCTCATCAACTCCCAGGGCGCGGTGGTGGTGGCCATGCTGCCGCTTGCATATGAGCTTGGAATTGCAGGTCCCGTGCTTCTTGGCGTACTGCCCAGCGTTTACGGATACTTCTTCATCCCCAACTATCCGTCGGACATTGCAACCGTAAACTTCGACCGAAGCGGAACCACGGTCATCGGCAAGTACCTCCTGAACCATAGTTTCATGATGCCCGGCCTCATTTCCGTGACTGTATCCACAATAGTCGGATACCTTATCACGAATGTGTTCTTTGCCGGTTATTTCGCCAGTTTTGTACAATGAGAAATACCTTTATCATATTAGCAGCCGCTCTGCTGTCGGCCGCGTGCTCAAAGCTTGTGATGGACCCTCTGCGTCTTGATATCACCGGTACGTACTGGTCATACTCGGTAGGGGATCAGACTGCACGTGTGGTTTTTCCGGACAATGAACACGCGTCTGTGCTGCAGTGGGATTTTAATTCAAATGCATGCCAGGCAGAGCACGGCACATATTCCCTGGACGGTCACAGGGTGCTGCTCTCAGGCGAGAACTGGCCCAGCGATATCAAGTTTGTCCGTACCTTCACCCATCTCAAGAACAACAGCACCAACAGGAATCTCACTCCGCTTGCTCCCGCAGCGCACGAGAGCCTGGCCGGGTCTGTATGGACAACCATGGTGAACGACAACCTGAACATTGTCTTCTTTGACCATGACGGCACCTGTCTGGATGCCACGTTCAAGAATGCAAACCACAAGGAGGGAACTCCGTACGGCTGGCAGTGGGCAAGGAAGGATTATTCCCTGAACGGGAAGCAGCTCACGGTGGGATCCGGAATCAAGGCTACCATGTATGAAGATTTCATGCAGGTCGATACCCTTTCCGTCCTGAGGACGGCCCCGGCAGTGGAGAATCAGGGGACATCGGCCCTTGCAGGCACTGTCTGGACATATGAGACTTCCGGCTATCCCGGCCTCATTGTCTTTACCTCCGCCAGTACCTTTACCCGTGTCCTGGTATCCAGCCGCATCACGTACTCTTTCATGAACGGAACCTACCAGATAAGCGGTACGTCCCTTGCCATGACGGACGGGGCCGATATAAAAGAAACCTGCCAGCTTTCCGCCGACAGGTTCACTTTTCTGGAGAAAAACTACGTGAAAGTTACTCTTCCGTAGTCTGCTCCTCTTCTTTCTTGAAAGACGCCATAAGCTTGGGAAGGTAGCTCTTTCCAAGTACTATTCCGCATCCCAGTATGCCGCCCAGGAAGGTCCATACTATGAGAGTCTTTGCGCGGCTGTTGGCCGGCTTTGCAGGGACGGTTACGGGCTGGATGACGGTAAGGACGGGGGTATCCCTCTTAACCTGCATCTTCGCGGTTTCCAGCTGCTTGGCCATTTCTCCATAGATGGCGTTGGCAACGTTGTACTTGCTCTGGAGACGCTCCTGCTCAATCCTTGAGCGGGTGGTAGCCATGCTCTGGGAACGGTCCCTTACGGATGCAAGCTGGGCCTGATAGGACTCGGCTTCTTTCTTTATCTCATTGTAACGGGCCTGGATGTAGTCCAGATTGTCCTGGGCCTTCTCCGTGCGGAAGCGTGTGACCTCGCTCTGAAGGAGCTGCTGTGCCTTGAGGGCAAGCTCTGCGGTCTGGATGGGTTCCGAGCCGGTGACGCTGAGTGTGAGGTAGCCTTCCTTCTTGTCTACGGCAAGGCTCACGTTCTGGGCGAGTACCTTCATGATCTTTTCCTCGTCCTTTGTGAGGAGGATGGGCTTGGGCTCACCACTGCCATCTCCCTCTCCGCCGGGAAGAACCATGTCCGGTTTTTCTCCGCGGATTGCTCCAAGGATTACTCCCGGCAGGCCGATGGTATACTTGAGCACATAGCTCATTACCGAAGGCTTCACATACTCTTTGGCATAAGTTAGCATGCACACTGCAGTATCTGCCTTCTGATAGTGGAGCGGGGTGTATATCAGTTCCTTGCGGAACGGAACGCTGTTCACTATCTGAGGATAGATAAGGGGAGAAAGGTCTCCTCCGGAATTGGTCATGGAACTGAGATCCAGTCCGGCCAGGGATGCCAGGCTGCTCAGGGAGGAATTGGAACGGGAGTTCATCTGGGGCACCATGGTGGTTGTCACGTTGTAGGTGCGCTTCATGGTGAGGGCTGCCACCAGTCCCAGCACGATGAATATGGCTGTGACAATTATGATGGTCTTCCTGCCGTCCCAGAGTTGTCTGACAAGGGCCATTATGTCTATGCCCTCATCTTCTTCCTGAGGAGTGTTGTAGTTGTTGTTCTGGTCCATGGTACACTGCTAGTTGAGACGTTCGATGAGGAGGATCATGGAGGTTATGGAGGTGAGTGAGGACAGCGTCGATGATGCCAGTCTCTCCCAGTCCACCTTCTCCTTTGGCTTGTCTATCTTCTCCTTCTTCTGCTGGTCGATGGTGACGGTAACCGTGCTGCCGGGTTCAACCTTTGGATAGATGCGGATGCCCAGGAAGCGCTTTGTCCCCACCGTCTGGTAGTTGGGAAGGGTGACTGTGAGGCTCCTGCGGTCTGCAGTCCTGACAAGGCCGCCGGCATAGTTGTCGATGTACCATTTTGCAGAGCGTCCTCCCTGGTAGACGAGGGTCTTCTGGGTAGAGGAGAAGTCTGCGGGGACGTACTGTGCCATGCGGGTACCAAGTTCACGGATGGTAACGGTGTTCTCCATGCGGAGGACGTTCACGACGTCTCCGTCCATGACGATGGGGTCGAACGCATTGTTGCCCAGGTGTTTTTTCACGTCTTTGAGGTTGACGGAAATATTGCCGCGGCCATTGAAGGTACGGAACAGAGTGCTGTACGGGCTTGCATCGTCAAGAAGGCCGCCGGCCATCTTGAGGACGTCGGAAAGGAGCGTGCGGTTGTCTTCGATGACATAGACACCGGGGAACTTGACCCTGCCGTTGATCTCTACGGTGCGGCCGTGGGTGAAGTTGGGGGTCATGCGGACTACGACGTGGTCGTACGGCTGGAGCTTGAAGCTGGGATCTACGGGGTTGTAGTCTTCGTCGACAGGGACCACGACGGTGTCGAAGCGGACTTCGTCCTTCTGGGAGATGTTCATGCGGAACACCTGAACCATCTCATAGGAGGCGCCTACCGTGAAGCCGCCGGCCATTGTGAGGAGGTCGTGCAGGGAAACGGAGGGATCGTAGGAGATATTGACCGTGTTCTTTACGGCACCGCTTACGCGGAGTTCGCCGATGTTGGTGTAGGTGGAGTTGTCGTAGACGCGGAGCTCGTCACCGGGCTGCAGCAGGGTCTCGCCGTCCTTTTCAAGGGAAATGGGAATGTACTCCTTCTTGACGGGGTTTGTCAGATCCGTGCGGAAGATGTAGGCCACGGGATAGACGGTGGGCTTGAGGCCCCCGGCATATTCGATAGCCTGGCCGACGGTCATGCGGTCGTTGAGGCCGAAGTCCCTTGAGAACGGGCTGCGGACCTGTCCGCTTACGGAGATGGTGCCGGTGTCGCGGTAGGAAGCCTGCTCAAGAACGCGGACTGCATCCCTCTCCTGGAGCTGGAAGTCCGGGTTGCCGTTTACTCCCGGGAAGGGAACGGTGAGGACCTCGACGGTCTCGTCCGGACGGGTGCGCTCTACAAAGACATAGTCCATCCTGGCGGTGTAGCGGGGAGTTGCCTGCTCTATGAGTGCCTTGAGGCTCTTGTTGTTCTGGAAGTCAAACCTGCCGCCGTAGTAGACGTCTCCGCTTATGGATACGTAGTTTTCCATGGGGCGGTCTGCAGTCTTGATGCGTACGATATCGCCTGCGGCAAGGGCTACTTTCTCTCTGCCGGCAACAACTTTGCCAAGGTCGAATTCAATGATGCGGAGCTCGCCGTTTTCCCTGCGCTCTATCTGGGCGTACTCCGTGTAGGCGTTGTCCTGAAGGCCGCCTGCATATTCGATGAGGTCCTTGAGGGTTTCTCCTTCAACGAGCTCGTAACGCATGGCGCGCCTTACTGCTCCCTCGATGCTCACTATCTTCTGGGCTACGGGAACGAAGAGGACATCGTTGTTCTGAAGGTCGTACTGGACGTCCTTGATTTCTCCCTTCATGTACTTGTAAAGGTCCAGGGTAGATGTCTTTCCGGCGCGGGAACGCTGGATGTTACGGATGGAGCCCATTGCTGTGGGGCCGCCTGCTGCCGCAAGGGCATTGAAGGCGGTGTTGAGTGCACTGAGGGTGAAGCCGCCCTGTACGCCCACCTCACCGTAGATGCTTACGGAAAGGGTGCGGGCTGTGGTGATGGTTACGGCAATCTGGTCCTGGCGGAAGGAGTAGTGCTGGGCCAGCTTGGAAATGATGGCCTTGCGTGCCTGGCCGAGAGGCATTCCCTTGAGGAAAATCTTGGTGGAGCCGGCGGGCTGGATGGAGCCGTCTGCGCCTATGCGCTGGTGGATCTCTGTCTGGGAGCCGCCGAAGATAGAGATGTGCACTTCGTCACCTTCTCCAAGGACGTAGGTTTCGGGGGCCTGGGCACCGTCTGTTGTGCGGAAAACATCCATGGACTTGCCCGTGAACAGGGAGTGGCCGTAGATGTCGCTTCCGGCGGTGGGGGAGACGTTGTTCTCCTCCAGGGTGCGTTCAAGGGCTTCCTCCGCCGCGGCTTCCCCGAGAGTGGTCTGGGGGAACTCGTTGGGGGTCATTGCCTCGCTTGCTGCTGCGGCGATGATTTCCGTTCCGGCAGCTGCAGACGGGGTAGCCTGTGTAACTGCGGCCGTGGTTGCGGCCTTTTCTGCCTGCATTTTGTTGATGACGTCCATGACGCGGCTCTGGTATGCTGCGTATTCGGTAGGAGGGATGGAATCCACGTCAATGCCTTCTTCCATGAGACGGGCGCGGACTTCATTCTCTTCCAGGCCGCGCTTGGAAAGCTCTGCGCGGGCCATGGAAAGCATGTTTGCGGACTGTGCAAGGGCTGTAAGGGACAGCAGGATGCATGCGATAGCCGTTAAGATTTTCTTCATATCCTGGTTTATTTATTGTCAATAAGCCTACAAAGATACTACTTTTTCATTAAAAATGAAACCGGGACGCCCCAAAGGGGCATCCCGGCTAAATCAGGCATGTGTAAAAGGCTTACTTTGCAAATGCATAGCTGAAGCCATCAATCTTGTCCCATGCGCCGCGGGTGAAGTCCGGAACCTCCACGGGAGCGCCGCCGTTCTCCAGGGAAATCCTGGAAAGCTCTGTTACGCAGCACCACTCTGCAAGGTCATAGACATCCATGTCCATGGGAAGGCCGTTGTTGAGGCAGTACACAAGGCGGTAGTCCATGATGAAGTCCATTCCGCCGTGGCCGCCCACGGTCTTTGCGGTTTCTTCAAGTTCCGGGGTAAGGATGGGGCTGCGGTACTTTGCCATGAGGGCGTCAAGCTCTTCTCCCTCGTAGACTTTCTCGAACTCGAGGTCTTCGTAATCGACGTTCTGTGCGGGCTCTGTACGCAGGCAAATCTGGCCCACGGGATACTTGCCGGCATAGCCGTCAGTGCCTACCAGCTGGTACATGCGGTTGTACGGGCGGGGGGTCATTACGTCGTGCTCGATGAGGATGGTCTTACCCTTGGCGGTGCGGAGCATTGTCATGGTTACGTCTCCGTTCTGGAAGTCCGTGCAGGGCTTTCCGGTGCGCTTCTCAACAAGCTTGGGGCCGTTGAAAGGATCCGTGTCCATTGCGGTGAGGGTGGTGAGGCGGTCTCCGCGGTGGATGTTGAGGGCCTGGCATACGGGGCCGAATCCGTGGGTGGGATAGAGGTCTCCGCGGTGCTTCTGGTTGAAATCCAGACGCCAGTTGTGCCAGTACTTGTCCCAGTAGGGATCCAGGTTGTGGTGATATGCGCCTTCTGCGTGGATAATTTCTCCGAATACTCCCTGCTTTGCCATCTCAAGGGCGGTGAGCTCAAAGAAGTCGTAGCAGCAGTTCTCCAGGATGATGCAGTGCTGGCGGGTGCGCTCGGAGGTGTTCACGAGGTCCCAGCATGCCTGCAGGGTCTCTGCGGAGGGAACTTCCAGGGCAACGTGTTTACCGTGCTCCATGGCATAGAGAGCCACGGGAACGTGATGGATCCAGTCCGTGCAGATATACACCAGGTCTACATCCGGGTCTTCGCACATCTGCTTGTATACTTCCTCGTCACCGGCGTAGATCTTGGTGGTCATGCCGCGCTGCTCCTGGAGGAACTTGAGGTTCTTTTCCGCCCTGTCCTGCTCTACGTCGCATATTGCGGCAATATGGCTGCCGGGCACATAGGAAAGGCGGCGGACAGCGCCGGAACCGCGGTCTCCAAGGCCGACGATGCCGATTCCAACATCCTCAATGGGCTCGGCTGCAAACTGCAGCATGTCCTGCTGGCCTGCAGGACGCGGGGGAACCTTGGTCTTGATTACGGCCTGCTTGGGGCAGCAGGCAAAAAGAACGGCCGCGAAGGCCAGTACGGTCAGGATCTTTTTCATAACGATGCAATATACTTTTTCATGTAGTCCATGTTGGCAAGCACGCTGTGGAACAGGGCCATCTGGTTGCGGGTGCGAACCAGGTTGTGCTCCGGGTACTTGATCTTGTAATAGGTGTCTCCGTTGAGGTAGTCTGCAAAGAAGCGGACGGCCTGCATGAAGGGGAACAGGAGGGTGCCGTAGGGGAGGTTTTCCTTCTCCAGCGGAGTGAGGAAGGCCGATGCCTCCTTAACGTAACCCTTTGCAAAGGCCTCGAAGATATCCTTGCGGAAGGCAACCTTTTCAATTGCGGGATCGTCCTCGGCAACGGCATTGGCGGCGGTGCGGAGGAAGTCTCCGAAGTCGGAGAAGACGAAGCTGGGCATCACGGTGTCAAGGTCTATGACGCAGAGTACGCGGCCTTCGGCGTCGAACATCATGTTGTTCACCTTGGTGTCGCAGTGGCAGATGCGCTTGGGGAGCTTTCCTTCCCTGTGAAGGCGCTCTGCAAGGCACATTTCCTCCATGTGCTCACGCATCTGGGCAAGGATGGACTGGACCTCAGGGTCTGCAAGGCGGCCGGCCTTGTTGGCGGCCACGGCCTCTTCCAGCTGACGGGCGCGGAGCTCCATGTTGTGGAAGTCCGGGATGGTTTCTCCAAGCTGGTCCGGAATATCGGCAAGCTGGGCCTCAAAACGGCCGAAGGCCTCTCCGGCAAAGCAGGAGTACTTGGGGTCTACGGTGTCGTACGTGAAGGCGTCAGGGATGAATACCGATACCCTCCAGTACTTGCCGTCTTCAAGATAATAAGTTTTAGGAGAGTCCTTGAGGGGGACGAAGCGGAGAACCTTGCGGTCCAGGTCCTTTTCCCCTGCGGCTTCCAGCTTTTTGCGTATGTGCCTGGTGACGCAGTCTATGTTGTGCTGCAGCAGGTCTACGTCCTGGAAGATGGCGTTGTTGATTCTCTGGAGGACATAGTCCGGGGCGGAGCCCTCGGTTACTGCTTTGTAGGTGTCGTTGATGAGGCCATTGCCCAGGGGCTTCACTTCCTTAACTGTGCCTTCTATGGCAAAATGGCCAAGGATGGATTCAAGGTTTCCCATTGTTGTCTATCTAGTTATAGTTTCCTACAAATATAATAAAAAAACAGACAGATATGCTCCAAGCCGGAGGCATATCCGTCCATTTTGTTGTTGCGGTGTGTTTCGGCTTACTGCTCCAGGCAGCTGTCCATGAGCTTTGCAATAGCCTCCTTGTCCAGGTTCTGGCCTATGAAAACTATCTTCTGCATGCGGTCTCCGTACTCCGGATCCCAGTCCCGGCGGAGGTTTTTGTCACGCATCATCATGTCCTGGAGCTCATCCTCCGGCATGGTGGCGAACCACAGGCCGGCCTCGCGTATGGACTTCTGGCGGCCCGCCTGTTCAAACAGGTAGCACTGGTCCCTCTTGTCCGTGAAATAGCACAGGCCCTTGGCCCTGATTATGTTGGAAGGCCATTTTGTGGCCACCATGTGGTCGAACTTGTTGAGGTCCATGGCCGGGCGGCGGTACCAGACAAAGGTGTCGATGCCGTATTCCAGGGCTTCTCCCTCGGCCTCGTGGTCCTCGTCTTCCTCTCCCTCGATGGCGGCAATCCAGGCGGCCGACGTTGCAACCTGGTCAAAATTGAACATGCCGGTGTAGACAAGTTCCGAAAGGTCCACGTCGCCGTAGTTGCATTCCAGTACGCGGGCGCCGGGGTTGATGGTCTTCACAATGCCCCGGAGCTTTCCAAGGTCATCGGCGGACACCTCTGCGGCCTTGTTCAGGAGGACGATGTTGCAGAACTCTATCTGCTCTATGACCAGGCGCTCAAGGTCGTCCTCGCCGATGTCTTCCTTCTGGAGGGCGGCGCCGCCGGCGAACTCGTCCTTCATGCGGAGGGCGTCCACCACGGTGCAGATGCAGTCTACGTACGGGAGGGTCCCAAGCATATACTGGGGCCCCAGGGCGGGGATGGTGCTTATGGTCTGGGCGATGGGCGCGGGCTCGCAGATGCCGGAGGCCTCGATCACGATGTAGTCGAACTTCCGGGCTTGTGTGAGCTCCGCAATCTGCTGGACCAGGTCCATTTTGAGGGTGCAGCAGATGCACCCGTTCTGCAGGGCCACCAGGGAGCTGTCCGTCTGGCCCACTACGCCGCCCTGCTCAATGAGGCTGGCGTCGATGTTGACTTCGCCGATATCGTTCACGATGACGGCGAACTTGATTCCTTTCTCGTTTGCAAGAATGCGGTTCAGCAGCGTTGTCTTGCCGCTGCCCAGATAGCCGGTGAGAAGTAGCACCGGGATTTCCTTTTTGTCCAGATTGATAGTCATAATACTTTAAAAACTGAATCCTGCGCCAAAACACGCAACGTAGGCCGCCGGCATCATGGCAAGGCTTGCATTTACGGAGAAGCTGCCGAATCTTCCTTCAAGGCCGGCCGCAAAGTGTGATGGCAGAACGCACCACTCGCTTGCAAAGCGGTATCCTGCCCTGGCTGTAACCATGCCGTCGTATGTGAAAGAAGCGCCGATAGCCGCTCCGAAATTCCCCGAGAAATAATACTCCGCCATTGCGTCCACGGCCAGTTTGTTGCTGTCCAGGCCATAGACATATTCCGCTCCTGCATAGACATTTGCGGGCTGCGCATAAGCCGTCCCTGAAGCGGATTCAACCTTGTTGCCCAGGGCAGAGAGTCCAAAGGTTGCCGTAACGGAATAACCAATCTTTGCCAGGGCGTTTATGTCCAGGCTGGCTCCGCTGTATGAAACGGATTCCATGAGGTTCTGCCTGGCAAAACGAAGGTTGGCCCCAAGGGAAAAACTGTCTGTAATGCTGTATGCAAATGCTGTAGAAAGCAGGAAATTGTTTGTTCTGTAGCTGGCAATCTTGTCTCCGCCAAGGTACGACAGGCCAAATCCAAGGCCCATTTTTCCGGCCAGCTTTGCCATGGCGGCGCCGCTGAATCCGGCATTGCCGTCGGTTAAGCGGAACTCTCCGGCTACGCCCTGCAGGCTGCCCGGAAAAGCCATGGCCGCCGCCCCGCGGAAAGCGCTCCACGGCCCGGCCTCTGCGCTTGCCACCGCGGCGCCTGCCGTTCCGGTGAGAGTCGGGCCAAAGTCTGTTCTGACAAATGGAAGTGCGTCTGTGCCTCCCTGGGCTTTTGCCGTAAGGCATGCCAGAATGGACGCTGCCGCTATAACGATTGTACTCAATCTCTTCATAGGAATGCAAAGATGGCAAATATCTCCGTCAATTCCAATTCTATCATTTGCAAAATAAGAAATTGTTTGTATCTTTGCAGTCCCGTTTTTTGCAACGGTCCATTGGAGAGATGCTCGAGTGGCTTAAGAGGCACGCCTGGAAAGCGTGTATACGCCAAAAGCGTATCCCGAGTTCGAATCTCGGTCTCTCCGCCCCTAAAAGCCCGCCTTTTCGGCGGGTTTTTGTGTATCTGTATTCATCCGCGGCCACGTTTTCCCGTGTTTTCGTGGCCTGGCGTGACACCCCTGTCACCTGCGGCCACGCTTTCCCGCATTTTCGTGCCCTGGCGTGACGCCCCTGTCACCTGCGGCCACGCTTTCCCGCATTTTCGTGCCCTGGCGTGACATGCCTGTCACCTGCGGCCACGTTTTTCCGTGTTTTTGTGTCCTGGCGTGACGCTCTTGTCATCCGCGGCCATAACCTCGTGGCCATCAAGGCCACCGAGGGGACAAGGCGCGCACTCCAGGAAAGGGATGCGTTAAAAAATCAGGTTCCAGAGCCAAAGGACAACTTTCCAAAGCCATTTGAAGATGGATATGAGAAGGAATATACCCATCACAAGCACTATGAGCGCAAGCCTTATCAACTGCCATGAGAGGTATCCTACCCAGCCTGTGAGAACTGAAAGGCCTAAGTAATTGGCAGCCATCAGGACTGCAAGGACTCCGAGGGCGATCAGAAGGTACTTGCCCATCCCGAACAGGACGTATGTGAATACCGACCCATGGCGTTTCCGGCTATGGTCTTCATTATTTATCAGGACCTTGATGAACCAGAGGGCGATCAGGAACACGACACACTGCATGGCGGGCAGCCAGCCGTACGGAGGCCAGGTGGGGTCGTTGGTGAAGAAGACGTACCTGGCAACCGGGTTGAGGTCGCTGTAGAAGTTGTACAGGAACGGGGTCACGAAAAGGGCTATGAGCCAGAACGTGAGGTCCGTTCCAAGGTTGTACAGGGTATTAAGGTGCTTGTTCACCATCATGCGGAGGCTGTTTATGCGCGCTCCGCTGCCGTAGACGTTGAGGTCTTCGGCCTGGTCCAGGAGTTCCCTGGCCTTGATGGTGCCAAGACCGCCAAGTTTCCTGTCGGCCTCCTTGAGTATCTTGTCGGCGTACTCGGTGATGGGGGAGACGCCGGCCATGAACTTGTCCTCATAGATGACGCCGTTGTAGCGCTTACCCTTGTAAGTGTACTCTACCCACCAGGTCTCGCAGCGAAGGATATCGGCAAGCTGGAAGAGGATGTGGCAGGTGTCGTTGACCCTTCCTGCGTGCGTCACTATCATCGAGTCCAGCTTTGCGGCCATCTCACTCTCTCCCGAGAAGATACCCTTGCCAATCGAGGGGGCCTGGAACTCGAACAAGCGCTCTCCCGTGTAGTGGCCCCTCTTGTCCATAATCTCTGCCACGCCGGCTACCTTCTCGTCGTGGAAGTAGGCGGTGAGGAGGTTGTCCTTGAGTTCCTGGTCTATGGAAAAGCAGTGGACGTTACGTCCCTTGCCCTCGCAAACCTTGCAGGTAATGCTTCCGCGCCCGTGACACTGGGAACAGGTCTTTGTTCCCTTTCCGCCGCAGGAGGAGCAAGTCTTCTGCCCTCTGCCGCTGCATGAGTAACAGGTGTGTTTGCCCGAACCTCCGCAGGAGCCGCAGGAGACATACCTGTAGGCTATGCGGGTGGAATAGATAGGCGTGTAGCCTTCGTATCCGGATATGTAGCGCTCGGAATACGATTCCTGCTTCTTGCCGCTTCCGCCGCAGGACGAACATGAAGAATAACCGCGTCCGCCGCAGGAACTGCAGGTGAGGTGACCGCTTCCGCCGCAGTTGGAGCAGGTAACGTCGCCGCTGCCCTGACAGGTGGGGCAGGTGACAGAGCCCTGACCGCGGCACGGCTCGCAGGTCTCCACATGGTGTGAGCCAGTTACCTCGAACGACTTGCCGTTGTGGACGAACTTCTCCGTAGTGAGGAGGCTATACGACCAGGGGTTGATGTCCGATGCCTTGTAGATACTTCTGGCTCCGTAAGACGCATTGTTGTAGGGATATTGCTTTGAGCTGATGGGACGGTTGTCAAACTGGGTGTGAAGCTCCACGACGTAGATGGGGCAGAGTTCATACTTCTCCAGTTTGATCTGGTCTCCATAGTTGCCGAAGGGATGTCCCTTGGACGAGGCGGCATACTGGTTCACCAGGTCTTTCACCCTGTCGCGGGCAGCCTGGTCAATGGCAAGGATTCTGTTTCTCAGGTATCTGTCTTCCATGGCTACTGCTTTTTAGGTGAAACGAAGAAAGCCTTTACCACCCTTATCGTGAAGATGATCACAAAGAGCAGAAGTACTATCATGAAATAGATTGTGAGAGAAGGACTGTAACCTTCTCCCGGAAGGCTCTGACCGGTTATCACTATGCGCTCCATAAGGTTGGGGCGGGAGTCTGCGAGAGCCGTGGAATCCGCCTTGGCGGCTTTCTTCTCGGCCTTCTCCTTGTCCAGTTTCTCTTCTTTACGGAGCTTGTCCGCATATTTCTGCCGGGCTCCTTTGTCGGATGACTCCTTGTATGCGGCGCTGGATTCCGTGAACAGTTTGCCGAAGGATATCCTCTCGAACGGGGATGCCACCTTCGCTGCCGCGGACTTTGTAAAAAGGGAATCGACCGGAACCGCCTGGTCACGGGTCCTCAGGGCCTCCTGCTGCAAGGGATCCGTGATCTTCTCCCTCTTGTGCTTGGAGCAGGATACGACACCCAGGGCAGTCAGGGCAATAATTAACAATAAGCGTAACCTTTTCATCTATGGGACGTAATAATGATTTCTGCAAATATATGAATAATTAAGTTTACTTCACGGGGGGAAAATAGTTATCTTTGTAAAAAAGAAACCATGGACCGGCACGTAGACTGCCATTGCCACATACTTCCGGGGCTGGACGACGGCGCCCGGAGCATGGAGGAATCCGTTAGCCTTGCCAGAAAGCAGGCAGGCTGGGGGTTCCGAAAGGTTGTGTGCACTTCCCACAGGGTGGGAAAGTATCCCAACCAGCCGCAGCAGGTCATAGAAACCTGCGGGCGGCTGCAGGAGCAGCTGGACAGGGAAGGAATTCCTCTTGAGCTTACTCCGTCAATGGAGTACCGGCTTATTCCTGAAACTTGGCCTGAGACCTTGGAGAAGGGGTGGCTGCTGCCATGGGAGGGAAATCACATACTTATAGAACTGCCAATCCACAAGGCAAGCAGGATAGGGGACATCGTACCGGAAGATGAGATTCGGCGGCTGCTGGACATGGGTTACCAGCCGGTTCTTGCCCATCCGGAGAGGTATCTGTATCTGGATAAGGAGCGATATTTGAGCCTCAAGGAGGCAGGCGCCCTGTTCCAGAGGAATCTGGGCTCATTGGAGGGCCTGTACGGAGAAGCCGTAAGTGTAAGGGCTGAGGCTCTTCTCTCAGAAGGCCTTTACGACCTTCTGGGCACAGACCTCCACAACATGCAGTATGCTGAATTCTTCGATTCTATTTTCCCCTGGTCCTGGTGACCGGATTTCATGTCAGAAAAGCCAGCTAATCCCGGCAGAGAAGGACATGATGCTCCGCGAGGGAATTCCGTCTGTGGTGTAATTATCCAGGAAAGAATAATGGAAGGTGGGGGAGAGGTTGAGGGAGAACCTCCAGATTGGGATGGAGAGCACGGCTCCGGCATCGGCCCAGAGGGAAAAACGCCCAAAGGTGCTCACTCCTTCATTCCTTGACGTAGCGCCGAGGTATAGCCCCGGTGTTACCCCGATGTAGAACTCCCATCGGCGGAACAGGAAGAAAAAGAGATTGGCGATGAGGTCGTTCCAGATCTGGTCGCCGTAGCCGAAGAGCCCGTCCCATACGGCATCGCTGACGGCCCCTGTGAGAGCATACGCTGCTGCGTCCTCGAAGGAGACCGTCCCTGTTTTATAGGATATTCCAAGAGGAATACCTGCAAGATACTCGTACCCGCCGGGCTCCGGAGCCGCCATGATGCCCGTCCTGAAAGCGAAATGCCTCCGGAAAAGACGGGAGTAGGTCATCTGTAGGAAGATGGTATCCATATTGCCATCATCCACGGATGTGAGCACGCCGAACTCTGCCGAGATATCCTGTATGGAGTAGTTGGGGTTGAACTTCCCCGTCTGTGCCTGCAGGGATGCCGTCCCGGCAAGGAAAAGGACAATGGATATGATGGCAATCTTGGCTTTCATGGTGCAAGATAGGATCTACCTGATTTCAGTCAATTCACCCGTAACTGAGTCAATGATAAAACCGCGGACGATGACATCCTTCGGGACGAGGGGACTATTTCTCCTTGATCCAGGTGACGGACTCGCCGATGCCAAGGACGGTGCCGCGGACGACGAGCTTGCCGGGGCCCTCGAACTTGGCGGTCATCTTGACGCGGATGCCGCGGCCGGGGTCGTAGATCTTGGCGCCGGTCCAGTGCTGCTTTTCGGCATCGTACTTGAGCCCGGTGAAAATAACCACCTTGTCCATGGGGACGTTGCGGAGGGCTTTGTCAGGGTTCTTGGTGTCTGTCTTTATCTTGCCGTTTTCATCGTACAGGTCCGCCGTCCAGCATACGGTTCCTTTATAGGTTCCGTCCGACTGTTCTGTAATCTTTACCTTGTATGCGTCGATGCCGGTGCCGCAGTCGTATGTGCCCACGATGTTGCCGGCCTTGTTGTTCTGGGCGGAGAGACCAATGGTGAGAAGGAGCGCGGAAACCGCGAGTAAAAGCTTTTTCATAGTGTTCTGTTTAGGTTTTTTGTTACGCAAATATAGTGAAAACTACCCAAAAAGCAAGCGCCGCGTGCCTCCCGGCAAGCGGCGCTTTTCATCTAACCTAAAAACTTAACCTATTAAAACTATTCGAGTTAATTAACTGCAAATTCTGTGCCTTGGGCCTGCAATTCGTTAAGTTCTTTATCTGGTTTTATGGAAATTATGCGAACGTCGTTCACGGGACGGTCCATCCGGTCCGTTTTTACTCCTGCAATCTTGTCTATTACGTTGAATCCGGCAACGGTTTCTCCAAAAACGGTGTACTCTCCGTCAAGGTGTACGCAATGGTCAGGATCCTGTACGATGTAGAACTGGGAACCGGACGACTCCTTGAACGGATTGGCCATGTCTCCGCGGCGGGCGGCGGCAAGCGCTCCCTTGGAATGGCGGTGAAGCGGCGCTCCGTCGGCATCTCTCATCTCTGCGGGGATGGTGTAGTCCGGGCCGCCCTGTCCGTACAGGGCCACTTTGGCGGTGTCCCTGGTGTAGGGGTCTCCGCCCTGAATCATGAATCCGTTAATCACGCGGTGGAACAGCAGGCTGTCGTAGTAGCCCGCCAGGGCCAGCTTTTCAAAATTGTCCCTGTGGCGCGGAGTGTCGCTGAAAAGGCGCACCTTGATGGTTCCCATGTTTGTGACGATGTCAAACACCGGAGTGGGAGGGAGGGTCTTTGCTATTGCTGCGGCGGCTACGGTGTCCAGGACCTCCGCTGCAGGCTCTTCCCCGGCGGGCTTCTGTGCCCCTTTTCCCTTGCAGGCGGCAATGGCGCCCATGGCAAGGATTATATACAATAACTTCTTCATGGCATTGAGTTGAACTTTTATGCAAAAATAACTAATTTTGTACTTAATATGGCAAATCCTCTGAAACAATTGGCCGGCGAAACCGCCATCTACGGGCTCAGCTCCATCCTGGCCAGGGTGCTCAACTTCCTGTTTGTCCCCATCTACACCCGCATGCTCACCCAGGTGCAGTACGGCGTGGTGACGGAGTTCATGGCCTATATCGCCATCCTTCAGGTGGTGCTGGTGCTGGGGCTGGAGACGGGCTGTTTCCGTTTTGCCAACAAAGAGGGGGAGGATCCCCGCAAGGTCTACTCCGGAGCCCTGCTTGCCGTAACGGGCCTCAACCTGGCCTTCCTGGCGTGCATGGTTGCCTTCTCCGGTTCCATATCGGCCGCCCTGGGGTATGAAGGCTACAGGTCGCTCATCATTTACGTGGCCTCCATTCTGTTCTGCGACAGCGTGACGGCAATCCTCTTTGCGAAACTCCGTCAGGAGCACAAGGCCGTAAAGTTCGCCGTCCTCAAGACCGTAAAGATACTTACGGAGACAGGAGCAAACATTGTCCTTTTCTTCGTGTGGCCGGCAAAGCCGGATTTCACCTATCCAATTCTGGCAATCTTCATCAGCTGCGTTCTGTGCCTGGTACTGTTTATACCGGATATCATGAAACTCCGTCTGGTGTGGGACAGCGGCGTGGTAAAGCGCATGCTGGTGTATTCGCTTCCTCTTATGGTGGCGGCACTTCCGGGCGTTGCCAACGACTTCCTGGACAGGATACTCTTCCGTTTCTTCGACACATCGTCAGAGGCCTGGAGGGCGTCCCTGGGCGTTTATCAGGCCGCCGTGAAGCTGGCCGTGATAATGAACCTCTTTATCCAGATGTTCCGTTATGCCGCCGAGCCGTTTTTCTTCCAGAGGACAAAGGACAAGGGGTCCAAGGAACTCTATGCCGTTGTCATGGAGTACTTTACGGCATTCTGCGGGCTTGTGTTCCTTGGGGTTATCGGATACATCGACATAATTTCCTACCTGCTTGGAAAGGATTTCAGGGTAGGAATAGGGGTCGTCCCAATCATGCTCCTGAGCTACATGCTGCTGGGGATGCTGTTCAACGTTTCCATGTGGTACAAGCTGTCCGGAAAGACTAAGATGGCCATCTGGATTACCCTGGCGGGTCTCATTGTGACAACGGTTGTGAACATAGTGTTCATGCCCCGCTTCTCCTACTGGGCATCGGCCTTCGGGCATCTGGCTAGCTATCTTGTCATGTTTATCCTCAGCGCCGCCCTTGGGGCAAAGTACTATCCCATCCCGTACAGCTGGAAGCGCATAGGTGCGTTCTTCCTCCTTATGGGAGCGGCATACGCCGTGATGTTCTTTACCGCACCTTCCGGGAGCGGCGTGCACTGGCTTAACATCGGCCTCAATACCGTCCTTATCCTTGCGTATGCTGGAGCATCGTGGATGATTCTCCGCAGGCGCCCCGTCCAAACTGCCGCGTAATATGGAGAAGAAGGTGTCACTGTGGGAGATTTTCGCAGTCTTTGCAAAGATTGGCGCCTTCACCATAGGCGGTGGTTATGCCATGATTCCCCTTATCCAGGCGGAAATGTCCAAAAGGGGATGGATAAGTGACGACGAGCTCCCTGACATAGTGGCCCTCTCGCAGAGCGCGCCAGGGGTGATGGCCGTGAACATCTCCATTTTTGCAGGGCACAAGCTCCGCGGGGTAAAAGGCAGCATAGTGGCCACGCTGGGAAGCATCCTGCCGTCTTTCCTGGCAATACTTGCAATAGCAATGTTCTTCACCGCTTTCAAGGACAATCCGTGGGTGGAGAAGGCCTTCAAGGGCATCCGTCCGGTGGTGGTTTCACTCATTGCGGTTCCTATGATCAACATGGCCAAAAAGGCCTGCAAGAGCTGGTTGGCGTGGCTTCTGGCCATTGCATCGCTTGTTCTGGTGGCATTTTTGAATGTGTCGCCGATATATATAATTATCTGTGTATTGGTGATTGGTTTTTCGGTGACTAAATGGAAGCGCTGAGTCTCATACTGCAGCTGGCGTGGACGTTCTTTGTGATAGGGGCGTTCACCATCGGGGGAGGGTATGCCATGCTGTCCCTTATCCAGAACCAGGTGGTGGTGGAGCATCCGTGGATAAGCGAGAGCACTTTCACGGACATAGTGGCCGTGAGCCAGATGACGCCGGGGCCAATTGGTATTAACAGCGCCACGTACGTTGGCTATGAAGTGCTTTACAATGCCACGGGGAGCCATCTGCTGGGCGTCTGCGGGTCCTTCACGGCAAGCCTCGCGCTCATCCTGCCGTCGTTCCTCATCATGCTGCTTATAGTGCGGTTCTACATGAAATTCCGCACCAGCAAGCTTTATGCGGGAACCATGGACTGGTTAAAGCCCTGCGTGGTGGGACTCATCGGCGCGGCTGCGGTAATTCTCATGGTACCTTCCAATTTCCCGGACTGGAAAAGCTGGTGCCTTCTGGGCGGAGCTTTTGTTGCCGGGTACTGGGGTAAGGTGAACCCCATCTACGTGATTCTGGCCGGAGCCGTGCTGGGATTAATTCTCTATTAGTGGCTGATAATTTGTTTTTTACAGAATCTATAATTACCTTTGTAATTACGCGCGTTACGCGCGGCGTTTTTTTACGCAGTAGTGTTATTAATTTTTATGTGCTTATGAAAAGATTGAAACTGGTTCTTGTGGCCTTTTTCGCACTCGTCGGATCCATGGTCCTGAGCGCGCAGAATGTCACGGTATCAGGTGTAGTAGTGGACGAAGCCGGCGTCCCCGTTCCGGGTGCGGCGGTCTTTGTGTCGGGAACCACCCACGGCACCATGACGGGCTCTGAAGGAGAGTTCTCCCTGCAGATTCCCGCCTCCACCAAAGTGCTCAAGTGCTCATGCGTGGGATATGAAGAGACAGAGGTTCCCGTAGAAAAAGGGAAAATGCGTATCGTCCTTGCAGATGCCGTGACCTTCCTTGAAGAGGCCGTGGCAATAGGCTACGGTTCGCCCAAGAAGATTGAGTCCCTGGTGGGATCCGTCACCACGGTTAATTCCTCCACCATCAAGAACGCTCCCTCATCATCGGCTCTGGATATGCTTCAGGGTCAGGTGGCGGGACTAGCCGTTCTTACTTCCGGCGGTGTAGCCGGTGACAACTCCGTGTCAATGACCCTGCACGGTGTGGGCTCACTCACTTCTTCGTCACAGCCACTGTATATAGTGGACGGCGTACCGGCCAGCGCCCGTACAATCATGGCCCTCAACCCTAACGACATAGAGTCGATATCCATCCTCAAAGATGCATCGGCAACCTCCATCTACGGTTCCCGTGCTGCAAACGGTGTTGTACACATCATCACCAAGGCAGGTGCCTACAACAACGATGCTACGGTCACCGTGCGTTCCCAGTGGGGTATTTCAACCATCACGGACAAGTCCCTCTATGAGAACATGATGTCCTCCGGAGAACTCGCCCACTTCTGGAACATAGCCGGTGTCCATTCGGAGCAGTACGTGAAGGAAACCTTCTACGACAACGGCTACAACGCTGATACAAAGTGGTACAACTATGTCCAGCAGTTCAACAACCCCCAGTACCAGAACGATGTATCCGTAGAGGGCGGCGGACAGCGCGTGGCATATATGATCGGCGCATCCCAGTTCCATCAGAGGGGCCAGGCAATCGGCAACGTGTATGACCGTTATACCCTGCGTTCCAATATCCAGGGCCGTCCCAAGAACTGGCTCAAACTGGGTATGAACACCAACATTTCCTACGACAACAATACCCAGAACCCCAACTGGTCCAATTCTGGCGACAACAGGAACTATACCTCCGGCGCCCTGAGTTATCTCACCCTTCCGTTCTATCCGGCAATTGACCCGGAAACAGGGAAGGAGTATGAGAACGAATACCCTGGCGGCATGATCAACCATCATACTTATATGGCCAACCGTGTCACGCCCAGCGAGCGTCTGAGTATCAACGGTTCCGTTTTTGCCACCATAGACTTCACCAGGAACCTCCGTTTCAGCTCCCGCGCAGGCGTTGACGGGTATATCTCCCGTTACACCGGCGTGATGAAGCCGGACTATTACCTTATGGGCGGCAGCGGCTGGAGAAGCCGTTCCACTGCGTACAGCTACAGCTCCTCGCTGTCCAATACCCTTGAGTATTCATTTAATTTCGGAGAGAACCATAAGTTCACAGCACTCGCAGGTCACGAGGAACTTTTCAACGATTATGACTACTGGTCCGGATCTTCCGAAGAAATCACCACTCCCGGAATTACGCTCATCCAGTCCGGAAACCCGGAGACATTCGATATTTCGGAGTCCCAGTCCCGCAGTGCCTTCCGCTCATTCTTCGGCCACGTGGACTATACGATGTATGAAAAATACATCCTGGACTTTGCCCTCCGTTACGATGCTTCTTCCCGGTTCGGTTCGCATAACCGCTGGGCTCCATTCTGGAGTGCAGGCGCACTGTGGAAGCTCAAGAAAGAGGCCTTCCTCCGCAGCGTTGTCTGGGTCAACGACCTTAACTTCAAGGTAAGCTACGGTACCCAGGGTAACGCCAGCATCGGCAACTACGACCACCTTGGCCTCATCGGCGGCACATCGTCCTATGGCGGACGTACCATCCAGTACTTCGCCCAGCCCATGAGCCCGGACCTGAAGTGGGAACAGCAGGCCCTCCTGACCGTTGCCGTAACGGGAAAGGTCTTTGACAAGTTCGACTTCGACCTGTCGTGGTACAACCGTAAGACCACGGACATGCTCATGGATGTTCCCATCCCTACAACCGTGGGCTTCTCTTCACAGACCCGCAACGTGGGTGCCCTCCTGAACAGGGGCGTAGACCTTACGCTGGGCTATGACATAGTCCGTGCCCGCGACCGTTTCCTCCGTGTCCAGGCCACCTTCAACTACAACCAGGAGAAGGTTCTGGAACTCTTTGACGGCCGTGACCGCTGGGAGATCACCAACACCGGCGTAGCCTTCGTCGTAGGACATCCAGTGATGTACTACTATCCTATTTATGCCGGCGTAAACCGTGACAACGGTATGCCCACATGGTATGTCCCCGGAGAGAATATCGACGAGCCCACCATGGACACCGTCACGGAAGAGTTCGAAGAAGTCACCCTCACCCAGAACACCGGTCTCAGGCGCCACGCACCCATCTACGGCGGCTTCAGCCTGCAGGGTGGATGGAAGAAGCTCAGCATAGTGGCAGACTTCTCCTATGTCCTTGGCAAGTACATGATCAACAACGATGCATTCTTCTACGCCAACCCCAACCAGTTCACTACGGATAACCAGCACAAGACAATATCCGACTTCTGGACGGAGAACAACAAGGATGCCGCCTGGCCGGATTGGCGCAAAGGCACCAAGATGCAGTTCGACACCCACCTGGTGGAAGATGCATCCTTCATGCGTCTTAAGAACCTGCAGATAGGTTATGCCCTGCCTATGAGCCAGAAGATGGCCAAGGTGTTCCGTGAGCTCAAGGTTACCTTCACGGGACGAAACCTGCTCACCTTCACCAAGTATTCCGGCATAGATCCGGAAGACGACACCAACGTCTCCCTGGGTCTTCCCGCCAACTCAAAGCAGTACCTCTTGGGTATGGAATTCACCTTCTAAAGAAACTGCCCTATGAAAAAGACACTTGGATATATTATTACACTTCTGGTTGCCGTATCATGCAACCTGGAACAGTTCCCCACCAATGCGGTGGTTTATGAAGAAGGGTCCAGGATCATCGCTACAAGGGATGACCTCCTGGCATTCGAGGCCGGCATCATGAATTTCTACCGTGCCGTACACGGCGGCGGGATGAATGTCGCCGAGGATGTGATGTTTGACGCCTTCAACGCCAGCTCCGGCTTCGGAAACAACTATGGTTCCGTCCACCGTCTTGACGACAGCTTTACAACCAGCGACAGCTATGTGGAAAGCTACTGGAGCAATCACTACATCGTAATAAAGAATTACAACGTCCTCATCGACGCCCTTGACCAGGAGCAGAACGTTCCTTCAGGGAGCGAAGACCTGGCAAAACTGGTTCAGGGAGAAGCTTATTTCTATCGCGCCGAGGCCTACCTTAACCTTGTCCGCCACTTCTCTCCGGATTATGACCCGGATGTGGACAGCGAGTACGGCGTTCCCGTCGTCCTTCACTACTCCCTTGACGAGCGCCCCGCCCGAAAGTCCGTCCACGAGGTCTACACCCAGATCAAGGAAGACCTTGACTCTGCCGCCGTCCGCCTGGCAAAAGTGGAGGGACAGCTTCAGTCTGACTATCCCACCATCGACGCAGTGAACGCCCTCTATGCAAGGTATTATCTTGATATAGAGGACTTTGACAACGCAGCAGCAAGTGCCGATGCCGTTATCTCAACCAATACATACGCTCTTTCAAAGGATGCAACCGCATTCAAGGCAGAGTTTGTTGACGATTCCGGCTCCGAGGCCATCATGCAGCTTTACGGCAGCAAGGCGGAGCTCCCCAACTCCATCACGGCCTATACCGGATTGTACAGCTCCCTGGACCACGGTGTAGCCGCAAGGCCGCTGTTCATCCCCACAAAGAAGCTGGTCGATGCCTATGGCTCCACAGACCTCCGCAAGGCATGGCTTTCCACCACGGATTACTATTGCGACATAAACGGTAACTACTACCGCGGAGACTTCTCCATCTTTGTCAAGTATCTTGGAAACCCCGCTCTGTACAGCAACATACCCAACGGCGCCCAAATGGAAAAGCCGTACATGATTGCAGAGATGTACCTGATCAAGGCGGAGGCCCAGGCGCGCAGCAATAAGATTCCCGCAGCAAAGACAACCCTGAACGTACTCCAGGCCCTCCGCGGTGCCACAACGACAACCGGTACCCTGAAGAACATCCAGAACGAATGGTTCCGTGAGACCGTCGGTGACGGAATGCGCCTGAGCTGCCTCAAGCGCTGGCATATCGGCCACGATGCCCGTGAGGGCCAGCCCGGTGCACTCAGCGTGAACGCAATCATGACCGGAGAGCCATATAACCTGCGTTCCATGGCAGAGGATGACTATCATCTTATCTGGCCGGCTCCGGCAAGCCAGATTCGTCTCAACAGTAACCTTACGCAGTATCCTGCATACACGAATGAATAAGATATGAAGAAGATAGCTTACATAATCATTGTAGTTGCGGCACTCGCATCCTGCAGCAGGAAAGTGGAATTCACCAGGCTCCAGTTCGTGTATTTCTCAACTCCTGCAGTTTCCGTTTATGAAGACGCCGCGCTTGTGAAAATCCCAGTCAAGGCTGTTTCCGATGTGGATTTCACCGTCACATTCGAAACCATTGACGGCGAAAAACTGGACGCAACCACAGGTCAGACAGTTCCTAACGGAAAGAAGGGAGAGGACTACAGCATAGTAGACAACGAAGCGGCCATCCTCCGTTTCAAGGCAGGCCAGCAGAGCGACACCATCCAGGTAAAGATCACCGACTTCCCCGGAGTCCTGACAGGCAACAAGGAGTTCTCTGTCAAGCTTCTGGGTGTAAGCGGCGGTGAGGTCTCCCTTGGCGGATTCTCCACCTGCAAGGTCACCATCATCGACAACGACCACCCGCTGAAGGAAATCTTCGGCGAGTATGCAGCAACCGACGGAGACAGCAATGCCTGGACCGTAACGCTGGCAGAAGATCCAACCAGCTATACCAATGTGCTGTTTGACGGTATCGTTCCTTTCTTTGCAGGAACCATTGCAGCAGGCACCCGCTACTATGTAGTTGCCCCTGTATCCGAAGACCTCAGCACCATAAGCATTCCTCTTGGATACAAACTTGCAGACCAGTGGGACGGATATGACATCCTCATATTCGGCTATGACGGACAATACATCTACAATTCCGGCATGCTCAGTTTCATGAAGACAGACACCGGATACAAACTCGAAGGCAGCCAGGGCTTCGCAGCCATTTACGAAAACGGCGGATATTACATCCCCGGCAGTGATGCACTGGCCACTTCGCCGATTACCCTTGTCAAGAAGTAACAATCTTAACATTATACTATATGAAAAAGAAGAACCTAATAAAGATTGCGGCCGTGCTCATGGCTTCTGCCGCATTGTTTGCGGGGTGCGAAGAAATTGAGAAGTTGGGTAATAGCCCCTCTGCCACCATCACTGCACTCAGTGATACCTTTGACGCTCAGGGTGAAGCCGTGGTCCAGGTGGCCTTGTCTTCTTATGCTCTTGAAGATGTAACAGTGGTGCTGTCCGCTTCAGGCGATGTTGCCGCCGCCGTTACCATGGAAAAGGCGGTAAAGATTCCCATCGGTACCAAGACCGGGAATGTAACCGTGAAGATAGACCTCTCCCAGGTCCATTCCGATTCCAGCGTCAAGGTTGCCATCACTTCCGCTACAGGAGCGACCGTAGGCTCTCCCAGCGAGGCTACCATCGCCGTCAAGGCTAGCGCACAACAGGAAGATCCCGCCGTCCTCAGCATCGAAGCCGATGAGGAATTTGCCGAAGACGCTACTGCAACCGTTACCCTCAAGCTTAACAAGGCTGTCAAGGAAGATGTTGCAGTGGAACTGGCTGTTCTTTCTTCCGAGGATTATGCCACTGTCGACGCGCAGGCTCTCTCTTTCCAGAATCCTGTTACCATCACTGCCGGTCAGACTTCCGCAGCCGTTAAAGTAACCCTGAATCCGGAGCTTCTGCCCACTGGCGACAACTATGCCCTTATCGGCATAAAGAGCGTTTCCGGTAATGCAAATCCCGCCAAGACTGCAGAGGTGCTTATCATCTACACCAAGCAGATTGTCGCCAACCTCCGTCAGGATTGGAGCATCTCTTACGATGGTTACAACCCCGAGGGCTACGATGAAGTTGGCATCAATGTGGCTTCGGAAACCCAGACTTATTATCTGTCCATCTACTACGGCGGTACAATCGCAGAGAACTTCAAGTCCGTTACAGAGTACCTCCAGTGGTTCGAGAGCACCCAGATTGCTCCATATATCGGAACGGAAGACGCGGAGGCTATCAGCGTAGGCAGCAAGACGGCTAGATACAATCGTCTTGACCCCGAAACCTACGAAGTCTTTATCATCGGCTGCACGGAAGAAGGACATGTCACCGGCGACTATGCGACTGCCACCTTTACCGTAGAGCCCACCTCGGATATGCTTGCTGCAGTTGAGGCATTCCTTGGCAAGTGGGTCGTGAACCACCACACATGGACCATCGAGTCTGCCGGCAGCGTGTATTTCACCATCACCGGCATAGAGGGCGAGGATGACCTTCCCGTTGAGGCATTTATCAACTGGGACGGCAACCTCGAGATTCAGAACCAGCCGTACATTTACGAGGACGAGAACCAGACGGTAGGTCTGTATGGCCTGGCCGATAACAGCCTCTGGTCCTCCTCCGGATTCACTATCGTGGAAGCCATTCTTGCCGAAGGCGGAGAATCCGCAGTATTGACACCTGCCATCGCTCCCAACGGTTCTCCGTTCGGATCCATGGCATTCCTCCAGTACAGTGTCAGCGACCAGAAGTACTATCTTTACAGCGACCAGATTGCCCTGCCTGCAGAGATGAAACGTCCTCAGGAGGCCGTTACAGAGACAACGCCTGTCAAGGCTGGTGCTTATGAAGACTTCCTTGGCACCTGGAGATATGGCGATTTCGATATCCTTGTGGAAGCCATGGAAGGCGATTCTCTCTACTTTGTTTCCGGATTCCCCGGCCAAAGCCAGTATGACAAACCGGTTGCAACCTTCTCCGACGGCACTCTGGTTCTCACAGAGCAGTCTCTGGGCACATGGGACAATACCAACTATGGCAAGTGCGTAGACCTCTTCAATGCGGTATTCTCTTATTCTGATAAAGAATACAGGGCATATGCCTGGAACACTGACACGCCCGCAGTTGTCTTCACTGCTCAGCTCCACGAGAGCGGCAACCTCACCTTTGCTCCTGGAACCGTTACCTTGAAGTTCAATGACGGATCATCTCAGGATACTCCTGTAATAGGTTTGGTCTACTCATGGATGATTATCGAGGACGGCAGTGAATACTATGGCAGGGGCAATTATGCCAGCACCATGTATCTTGACGGTTCAATTGCAGTTACTCCGGTTGAGGCAGCACCTTCAGTTGTTGCCAAGGCTGCCGGGAAGCCTTCCTTCCAGACAGAAGGCCTTTCTGTCAACACCGTAAGTGCAAGGCAGATTGCCAGGACCGCAAAGGTTTCACTCAAAGACAGACTTATCCGTTAAGTCCGGTAATTAACACAACCAGGCCGGTACCAAACATGGCTCCGGCCTGGTTTTAATCATATTCGGAATATGAAATACCGTATGATTCTGGCCGTTTCGCTGTTATTCTCCTGGCTGTTTCTTGGCGCGCAGGAATACCATCCCCGTGAGGGCTGGCCTTATCTTCTGGAAGAGTTCACCGGCGGGGTCGTGACCAACTACGGAGGAGAAACGTCGGCGGAAGGTTTTTTCAACGTTTCGGTAGTGGACGGCAAACTGCACTATGTCAGTGATGGCACCATCATGGTTGCCAACATGAACAACCTGCAGGCTGTCCGGATAGGAGAGTCGGTTTTTATAAACCGGATGGGCTGGCTCAAGGAGGTTGTCGCAGAGGAACTGGGCGGCTTCTTTGTGCTTAGGGAAGTGAGCGTGGATATGGAAGAGCTTGCCAAAACTGACATTGGTTTTGGAGCCCGTTCCGCAGTGGCTTCTACCCAGAAGCTGAGCGGCCTTGGCGTAGCAGGAGGAACCACGGTGAATCTTGCACTTGAAACGGCCATAGCTGCCGCAAAGGACGGGGTGGAACTCCCCGTCAAGGAACAGTATGTTTTCCTTATCGGGTCCAGGGAATACCCTGCAGACAAATCTACCTTCTTGTCTTTGGAAGGGATAGACAAGGCTTCTGCGAAAACCTTCCTCAAAAACGAGAAAATCAGATGGCACAAAGCCGAATCCCTTGGCAAGGTGCTTAAATATATAGCAGAAAACAGCAAGTAGCGTATGAAAAAATGGCTTTTGCCCCTTGCCGCGCTTCTGGCGGTTGCATGTGTAAAGGAAGTGGAAACACCCGCTCCCGTGCAGCCAGTAAAGGAAACCGCAGCCCAGCCCGGTGAAGTAACGATCCCTGGCGTGGCGGAAGTCCGCTTTGAGGACTCCCTCCTTGAACTTATCGAAGAGGACCTTCTGAGCGGCTCTGTGGAGACCAAGTCTTCCGCCTTCAACGGTATCCTTGCAGACCTTGGTATCGTCTCCTGTGAAAGAATCTTTGCCGTAGATCCGGAGAACGAGGCGGAGCACCGGGCCTTTGGCCTGCACCGGTGGTACAGGGTAACCTTTGACACCTCTGTCCCGCGAACCAAGGCATCGGCGGACATGCTTTCAATAAAAGGTATCTCCAACGTAAACCCGGTTTATCGGAAGGTGACTCCGGCCGCCCAGTTTGACGACCCTCTCCTCCCGCGCCAGTGGCACTATGAGAACAGCAGTACCAAGTGGGCAGACATTAACGTCGTGCCCGTGTGGAAGGATTATACCACCGGTAGCTCCAGTGTCATAGTCTCCGTCGTCGATGGCGGAATAGACCCTGCGCACGAAGACCTCAAGGCCAATCTCCTTTCCGTGGCTGATGGCAGCAAGAACTTCATGAGCGGTGGCAGCGGCAAAATAGTGGCTCATTCTCACGGCACCCACGTTGGCGGTACCATTGCTGCGGTGAACAACAATGGCAAAGGCGTTTCGGGAATAGCCGGCGGAGATGCCGCCAAGGGTATTCAGGGTGTCAAGCTCATGTCCTGCCAGGTGTTCCAGGAAAACGCCGGCAGCGGCAACTTCGAGAGTGCCATGGTTTGGGGCGCTGACCACGGCGCCGTCATCTCCAACAACAGTTGGGGCCATGACCACAAAGACGCCAAAGGCAACTATAACAAGGACGCAGCAAAGGCCGACCACGACTTCTGCGTAAAACCCAATACCGGTAATTACAGGTCGGCATTCAAGGATGCCGTGGATTATTTCAACAGCCACGCCGGAATGAAGGGCGGCTCTCAGGTTGGTCCTATGGCCGGTGGAATCATGTTCTTTGCCGCCGGTAACGACGGCCAGCCTTATGGTGCCCCCGGATGCTATCCTGAATGCATGAATGTCGGTGCAATCACCAGCTACGGAACCCGAACAACATTCTCCAACTACGGAGACTGGGTTGACATCTGCGCGCCCGGCCTGGGAATCATTAGCACTTATCCCGGAAACGAGTACGGAGAAATGAGCGGAACCTCCATGGCCTGCCCGCATGTGACCGGCGTCGCAGCTCTTGTCATATCCTACTGCGGCGGCAAGGGTTTCACCCGCGAGGCCCTCTGGGACAAGATGATAGGCGGAGCAAACAATGCCGATATTCCATCGTCCTACAGGATAGGACCCCTTGTGGATGCCCTTGGAGCCATTACCTTCGGAACCGGTGATCCTCCGGCACCTATCGCAGATTTCACTATAGACAGCGTCGTCTCCAATAATGTCTTTGTGACCGCTCCAGTTACGGCGGACAAGGACGGGCACCCTGCCTATGGAATATGTATCCTTGCGTCTGAAAGCCAGTCGGCCCTCCTCGCCTGCGACCCTGCCAAGCCAGGAGCCGGTATTATTACTGGCAGTTTCCTGGTCCGTGACGCCGGGATAGGGGACAACGTGAGCGGAACCATAGGCGACCTTGGTTTCAGCAAGCACTACTATGTAGCCGTGAGCGCCTTTGACTATGGCCGCAACTTCTCCGCAATAAGCGCTGTACATGAGGTCAATACAGGTGTCAACCACGACCCCGTGATAGCCACTACCTATACCGGCGACTATAAGTTCCATGTCCACGACCGTTTCATCATTCCTTTCACCATTACGGACGAAGATCTCCATGTCATTAACGTGGAATTCGAGAAGGATGCCGATGACGAAGGCGGCGCCCTGCGCCTCCTGGAGAGTGTCAAGGCCGGGGAGTATCAGCTTCAGGTTACCGGAAACGTCTCTCCCGAGGGCACCTACCACGCAGTTCTCAAGGCATGGGACAACTACGGCCCCGTAATCAGCTATCCAATAGAGTACGTGATTCTTCCAAATGCCGCACCGGTGAAGGTAAAGGATCTGGACAACATCATAATGGAAGCCGCCGGAGACGTTGCAAAAGTAAATATGCACGACTATGTGCAGGATCCCGACGGCGAGCAGCTTACCTGGAAGATAGACATCTCTGACCGCAGTGTAGTACATGTGACCCAGGCATCGGGCAGCGAAGTCCTGACCGTCACCGCCCTGGCCGACTCCGGAGTTGCCACCGTGAGCCTTTCGGCTACCGATGCCGGCGGTAAAAGCATGAGCGTACAATTCACGGTACTTGTGCGCTCCGCATCCACCAGCATGCAGGCATATCCCAATCCGGTAGTGAATACCCTTTATGTCAGTACCGGCCAGGTGCCGCAGGATGCAGACATCTCGCTTATTTCCGCTTCCGGAGCCGTTGTGCTCCATACTGTGGCCACCTGCAGTGCCTTTGACCCAGCCCAGATTGACGTACACAAGGCGGCACCGGGCGTATACACGCTCAGAGTCGTAACCGGAGGAGAAACCTATAAAACCACTGTCGTAAAGCAATGAGAAAGATTATTACCATAATTGCAGCGATGTCTCTTGCAATTGTTGCAAGTGCACAGGGAACTGCTTTCGAGTGGCTTAGGATAAGCCGTAATCCGGCCGCTGCCGGCATGGCCGGGGCCGGCTATGCTTCACTTGTCCACGGATCGGCATACTCGGTGAACGGCAATCCGGCCGTAGCCCCTCTGGTAGACAGCAAGCTCTCTGCCGGAGCCTCCTTCTCCCTTGTTCCTTCCGGAGAAAACACCCGCGGCGTCACTTCTGCCGGCGCTTCCTGGCGGTCTGGCAGTTTCAGCGTTTCAGCAGCCTATATCGGCGGAAAATATCCCGAGGTTGCGTTTGCTTCCGACGGTGGCGGAGAGGCCGGCAGTTTTGCTCCCTCAGACCTTATGGCCGGCCTGGGCCTTGGTTTTGCCGTTGGGGAGAACCTGTCCTTCGGCGCAAACGTCCGTTACGCTCTGAGTCTCCTCACTGCCAAGAAGTCCATAAATACGGTTAACGGGGACATCGCGGCGATGTGGAAGAGCGGCAGCCTGGGCGTGTCAGCCGGTGTTTACTGCCTTGGGCCCAAGGTAAAGTCCGGGAACACCAAGTACCCGGCTCCGGCGTCGGCCAAACTGTCCGGAAACTACGCCTTGACGTTTGGAGACTTTGCTCTTGACCTCAGTGCCGATGCCGATTATTTCTTTAACGGAACAATCGGCTTTGCCCTGGGCGGAAACTTTGAATGGAACAGTATTGCTTATCTCAGGGCCGGTTATTGTTACGGAACACCTGCCGGGCCGGACTTTAAGGCAGCACCGGTCCCCAGTCACTTTGCACTGGGAGCCGGCGCCAAATATTTTGGTGTAGGGCTGGATTTGGCCGTCATGATTGTTCCTGCTGCAGGAACCACCATCTGTGCAGGCCTCTCCTACGGTTTCTGATTTGCCTTCAGCTCTTCAGGACTGCGGGGCGGGACCCTGTCCAGGCCTATAAGTCCTTTATGATCAAGGCTGTAGGCCATTCCCATGGCGTCCAGTATCTGGAAAGTATGCTCCAGGGAGTTTGTGAACCTCTGGTAGTCCTTTGCATCGGCGGCGCACCACTGTACTTCCGACAGCGCGCACATACGGGGCAGGAGCATGTATTCAAGATGCTCGGGAGTGGCTATGTACTCTGTCCAGAGGTTGGCCTGGACGCCTGTTATATGGCTTTCAGACCCCGGCGCGATGCCGTCCAGGGGCTCGTAGGAGTACACCTGTTCCAGCGGAAGATAACCGCCTATTCCAAGAGGTTCATTGTCACGGTCGCGGCTCTGATAGTAATCGAAATACATGTAGCTTGTGGGCGTCATTATGGCGTCGAATCCCTTTGCGGCGGCCTCTATGCCGCCCTGGGTGCCGCGCCAGGACATTACCGTTGCCCCGGGCGCCAGGTTGCCCTGGAGAATCTCGTCCCAGCCGATTACCTTTCGGCCCATCTTGCCCAGCATCTCCTGTACGCGTGCCGTCACATAGTTCTGGAGGTAATGCTTTGCCTCCGGGCCTTTCTTTATTCCCAGCTGCTTCATCCTTGCGGCGCATTTGGGACAGACATCCCAGGGATCCGGCCTGCCGGGTTCCGCATCGCCGCCGAAGCACTCGTCACCGCCTATGTGGATGTACTCCGAGGGGAATATTTCCACAACCTCCTTGAAGACGTTCTCCAGGAAGGTGAATACCTCATCGTTGCCGGCGCAGAGGATGTCCTTGGCAACGCCCCAGCGGGTCCAGACCTCGTAGGGGCCGCCGGTGCAGCCAAGCTGGGGATATGCGGCCAGCGCAGCCACCATGTGGCCGGGAAGGTCTACCTCCGGAATCACGGTTATACCGCGCTCTGCGGCATATTCCACAATCTCCTTCATCTGCTCCTGCGTATAGAAGCCGCCGTAGCGGATGCCGTCGTTGGAGCCCCATTCTTTCTTTATCATGGTCCCGTTACGCCAGGCGCCAACCTCCGTGAGCCTTGGATAGGCCTTTATCTCCATCCTCCATCCCTGGTCTTCGGTGAGATGCCAGTGGAAGCGGTTCAGCTTGTATGCCGTCATTACGTCCAGGTAGCGTTTGGTCTCCTCAATGCTCCAGAAGTGGCGGCAGGGGTCAAGGTGCATGCCGCGGTACGCAAAACGGGGGGAGTCGAAGATGCTGGCGTAGGGGAGAACCCAGTCTGCCGATGCCTTCTTGTTGCCGTAAATTGCGGCGGGGAGCATCTGCTTCAGTGTCTCGCAGGCATACACAAAGCCGTTCAGGGCAGCCGCCTCCACCACGGCGCCATCCTTGCCGATATTTATTGCGTATTCCTCGGCCCCCATATTGGGGTTGAGCATGAAGCTGAACCCGCCCTTTCCCTCACGGCATTTCTTTCCGGTGGCCGTTTCCAGGGCTGCCACAAACCTGCCCACGGCCTTTTGGGACAGCTGGTCCAGATTCTGGTCGATGCTTACCGGGGCACCCTTTACACAAAACGCTCCGTCAGTGACGGTTACACTTTCCGGCATGGGAATAACGTGGAATTCCTGGGGTTCGGGTTTTGCGCAGGCGGCTGCGATGACTGCCGTTGCAACGAGTACACAGAGATGTTTCATATTATGTGATGTTTCCGCTAAGTTAGTTATTTTTTATAAATGGATACGGGGAAAATTGTTATATTTGAACAATATTAGACTAATTACAGACAAAAAATGAAAAAAATAGCCCTTCTTTCTGCTATGATTCTTGTTTTCTCCGGCCTTCAGGCAAAAAAACTTGAACCCTGGCAGGATCCCAACATCTTTCAGGAGAACAGGTTGCCCATGAGAGCCACATTTACCGTAGACCAGGAGCAGCGCCTGTGCCTTAACGGAGTATGGAAGTTCCATTTCAGCGAGAGCGTGGCTTCCCGCCTAAAGGGTTTCGAGGCCGTGGGATATAACGACGCCTCCTGGGCAGAGATGCCGGTTCCGGGCCTTCTGGAACTCAACGGTTACGGGGTTCCCGTATACGTGAATATCGGCTATGCATGGAAAGGGCTTTATGAGAATAACCCTCCCGTCGTTCCGGAAGAGGGTAACTATGTGGGCCAGTACCGCAGGGTGTTCGAGGTGCCCCAGAACTGGAGCGGCAAGGAGATTGTCCTCACCATAGGCAGTGCAACTTCCAACGTAAGGGTATGGGTTAACGGCAAGCCCGTTGGCTACAGCGAGGACAGCAAGCTGGAGGCCAACTTCAATGTGACCAAGTTCGTGCGCCCCGGTACAAACACCATCGCCCTTGAAATCTTCCGCTGGTGCGACGGCACCTACCTCGAAGACCAGGACTTCTGGCGCTTCACCGGAATTGCCCGCGACGTCTATCTCAGCGCCCGCGGCAAAGACCGCCTGGAAGACATCAACATTGTTGCCGACATGCACGGCAACCTCACCGCCAAAGCCACCGTCACCTCCAAAATTACCGGCGTAAGGTATACTCTCCTTGACGATGGAAAGGCCTTCTGGAGCTATGAGGCAAGGGTAAGGAAGGGAAAGGCCGATGTCCAGGCCGCCGTAAAGGGCGTAAAGCGCTGGAGTGCGGAGGAACCCAATCTCTATACCCTTAAGGCCGAGGCACTTATAAACGGCAGGGTAATGGAGAGCACCTCTCTGGAAATAGGTTTCCGTACCACGGAGATAGAGGGCGGGCAGCTGAAGGTGAACGGCAAGCCGGTCCTCATAAAGGGCGTAAACCGCCACGAACTGTCCCCGATTAACGGCTATATCGTCACTCAGGAGGAAATGATCCGGGATATAAAGCTCATGAAGAGCCTTAACATAAACGCAGTGCGCACCTGCCACTATCCGGACAATCCGGTCTGGCTCTCGCTCTGCGACCGCTATGGCCTGTACGTGGTAGACGAGGGCAACATAGAGTCACACGGAATGGGCTACGGGGATAAGACCCTGGGAAAGGAGCCCATGTATGCCGCTGCGCATCTTATCCGTGACCAGCGCATGGTGCAGAGGGACCGCAACCATCCGTCCATCATTATATGGAGCATGGGCAACGAGGCTGGCTTCGGCCCCAATTTCGAGGCCTGCTACAACTGGATAAAGGCAGAGGACCCTACCCGCCCCGTACAGTACGAAAGGGCCCTTGACAATGCCCATGACCGGAACTTCACGGACATAATCTGCCCCATGTACATGAGCCCGGACGGCTGTGTCCGATATCTGGAAAACAGCCCCCGGAAGCCTCTCATCCAGTGCGAGTACGCCCACGCCATGGGTAACTCCGGCGGTAATTTCAAGGACTACTGGGACCTTGTGAGAAAGTATCCTGAATACCAGGGCGGCTTTATCTGGGACTTCCAGGACCAGGCCCTCTGGAACGGAAAGTACTGGGCCTTTGGCGGGGACTACAACCCCGGCGGCCCTTCCGACGGCTCCTTCAACTGCAACGGCGTGGTAGCGGCCGACAGAAGCCTTCACCCGCACGCATATGAAATAAGGTATCAGTACCAGGACATCTGGACTTCAGGCACTCCCAAGGCGCTCAGCGTCTTCAACGAGTTCTTCTTCAAGGACCTCTCGGACGTAATGCTCCTCTGGGACATTGAGAAAGACGGCGAGAAGGTTCTCTCCGGCGTGGTTCCCACCCTCAATGTTCGTCCGCAGGAGAGCGCAACCATTAACCTTGGAGACGTAAAGATTCCGGATGACGGTACCGTTACGCTCAAGGTAAGGTATGTCCTCAAGCGCGCATGGCCCCTTGTTGAGGCCGGCTCCCAGATAGCCTACGCCCAGATTCTCCTTGCCGACAGGCGTCCCGTCATGGTGGAGCCCGCGGCCGGAAAGACATCGGTGTCCCGGAGCGGCAACTCCGTGATTGTGAGCGGCAAGGCCTGGACCATCACCTTCGACAAAGCCTCCGGCGCCATGACGTCGTACGTCATCGGCTGCAAGGAGCTCCTTTCCCGGCCGCTTGTGCCGTGCTTCAACCGTGCCCCCGTGGAGAACGACCTTGGCGCCGCCCTTCCTTACCGCTGGAACCTCTGGAGGAATCCGGAATTCAAGGTATCGTCCTTCAACGTTACCGGAGACAGCGGCAGCACCATGGTTGAGGTGGAGTATGAACCCATCGGCGGAAAAGCCCCGCTCTCCGTCTTCTACGAGGTCAGGGCCGACGGTTCCGTCTCCGTGGTGGAGAAGATGGGCGATGCTCCGGACGCTCCGGACATGTTCCGCTTCGGTATGGCCTTCGCCATGCCCGGTACGTACGGAGACCTGGATTTCTTTGGCCTGGGCCCCTGGGAAAACTACATCGACCGCAACAGCGCCTGCCTCCTGGGCCGGTATCGTCAGAAAGTTGCCGACCAGTACCACATGGGCTATGTGCGTACGCAGGAGTCGGGAACGCATACGGGATTAAGGTATTTCAGGGTGCTGGACGCTTCCGGAAACGGGCTTGAAGTTGCCTCCGAGGCAGATTTCTCCGCATCCGCCCTCCCTTACTCCATTGCCGACCTTGACGTATCCGCCCCCGAAGGCGACGTCCTTGAGACCAACGCCAACGGCCAGCGCGGCGTGCCCCGCCACTCCCTTGAGCTTGTGCCCTCCGGCCTCACCCACGTGCACATTGACGCCATCCAGATGGGCGTTGGCTCTGTAGACAGCTGGGGCTCCGTCCCGCTTGAGAAGTACCACGTAAAGCCCGTAGCCCGCGAGTTCCGCTTTGTGTTGAGCCCGGTGGTGATGTAGGTTCCCGCTATCCCCGACTCTTTTTTGTCATCCCCGACCTGATCGGGGATCCCATCCACCGATTTGGCGTTTTTGGTGGATAGGTTGGCGGATTTGCCAGATGTATCTGCAAAATGAAAAAAAGTGAAATAAAATTTGTCAGTTCAAAAATTATTTCTACCTTTGCAGTCCCGTTCGGTGAGAACGGGATTTTTTACGAGTTTTTTGACAATACTGAAAGACTAAAAGTACAAGCAAGTACCGGAAGTTGTAACAACAATTTCAAACTTTAACGAGCGTCAGTTTCTTAGGAAACTAGAGTGCCTGGACAAGCTTAGATTTATAAAGAATATACAATGAAGAGTTTGATCCGGGCTCAGGATGAACGCTAGCGGCAGGCTTAACACATGCAAGTCGAGGGGCAGCGGGTTGTAGCAATACAATGCCGGCGACCGGCGAAAGGGTGAGTAACGCGTGAGCAACATGCCCGTAGGTGGAGGATAGTCGATGGAAAC
>JAFRPW010000047.1 GCA_017428945.1 Bacteroidales bacterium
AACTCGCCCTTCACGGCACTGGAGATGGTCACAGTGTCCTTGTCCACGCGCAAAGTCTTGTTATTCGGCCTTGCTATCAGGTAAATCACAAACACCAGCAGCAGCGCTCCCAGCCACCAAGGCAGGGCCTTTTTGGTGAACGCCACGCGCCATCCGGTTTTCTTCTCGATGATCTTATCCATAGTTTTACTGATTTACGTATTCAACACCATTGTAGTAACGGACAACCGCCTGCTTGATGAGGTACTTGAACAGGCTGTTCATCTCATCGGCCTGCGCCTTCAAGAAATTGTTGTTGGCCGTCTGGAACTCCAGCGGGGAAATGAGCCCCTGCTCCAGCTTCTTGAGGTTCAGCGTGTAGGCCTCGGCCTGCACCTCGGCCTTGCGCTGGGCCTGCTGGTAGGCAGTGGCCGCTCCGTCGCGGTCCTGGATGGCCCTTCTGACCTCGCTCTCCACATCACGCCGCTTCTGGTCCAGTTCGGCCGTGGCCTTGTCCAAGGCATGCTGCCTGCGGGAAATGGCCGAATGCTTGCTCAGACGGTTCCATATGGGAATCTGGAGTGAAACCTCCACATACTCGCCGCCGTTGTTCTTGAACTGGTTTGCAAAGGTTGCCGTCTCTGACCCCTGATAAGTATAGTAGCTGGTGCTCCAGCCTGCATAGAGGCCGATTGTCGGCAGTAGTTGCCACTTGGCGGTATTTAGTTCCCGCTGTGCATTGAGCTGTAGCCATGAGGCAATCTGAATGCCCGGATTGTGCTCCAGGGCGAAGTCCACCACGGACTCCGTGGCCACCGGCTCAATCTGCCACATCGGCATCGATGTGTCGATATTCAGCTGCTCATCCACCGGCCAGAACATGAGGTCTGAGAGCGTCATCTTCTGGTCCTGATACATATTGTAGGTATTCGTCAGGTCATACTGACGGTCTGCCAGATCGGCCTCCATCTGAATCACATCCGCGTGTCCCTTCTGCCCCAGCTCTTCCTGGCGGCGGGCTTTGTCCAGCGCCTGCTCGGCCACTGCCGCCTGCTCCTCATAAACATCGCAGAGGCGCTTGTAGTACACTACGTTGTAGTAGGCCTCCATCACCGCCAGGCAGATATCGGCCTCCACCTGTTTTTCCTGCGAATCGGCAATGAGCATGCCTGTCTTGGAAATCTTGTAGTTGTTCACCGCCTTGAATCCGTCAAAAAGGTCGTAGCCTGCCGACACACCATAGTTATTATGGAACGACGTGGTATTGAAGTACGTATTGGTCTGCGGGTCGATGCTTCGGCCGAAGTTGTAGTACGCATAGGTCTGCGCACTGATCTGCGGGGTGAACAGCGCCAGGGCAGCATCCCGCCGGTCAATCTGCGCATCGCCTATAGCCGCCTGCTGGATGCGGATCTTCGTGGAATTGGAGATTGCGTAGGCCATACATTCTTTCAGGGTCATAGTAGTCTGGCCGCTGGCGCTGACTGTCTCAGCAAGCGCCAGAGCCGTAACTACACAACTAATGAAAAGGTTTCTCATGTCAATACTTATGTTTAACCGTGCCAAACATAAGCACCCGCCGTGCCAAAAGAAATAAGTTGTTGATTTACAGGTCTTTTGGCGAATGGGTGTAAAAGAAAATAGTGTAAAGCTTTACATTACACTTTACACTTGCTTTACAGTCTTTTTATCCAACACCCCCGGCAAGTGCTCCCCCGGCCGCCAGGCAATCATTGACCTCCACGTCAGGGCGATTATCTGGTATTTGTCTCTTTAATCCAGAATAAAACGTTAACTTTGTCAGAACATAAACTGATTTGTTATGAACGCATTGCCTCAGATATATCAGGACGCTGTCAAAACTATCAAACAGGCCATCCTTGAAAGCCAATACCGCTCCGCCAAGATGATTAGCGGCGAGCAACTTTCGTTGTACTTTGGCATCGGATGCTACGTGTCAGAGCATTCCCGTACAGACAAGTGGGGCACAGGGGCCATTGAGTCCATCAGCGAGCAGCTAAAGAAAGAATTGCCTGGCCTACATGGTTTTTCAGCAGAGAGCATCAAGAAAATGCGTCAGTTCTATGAGTTCTGGAGCCAGTTCATAAATCGGTCGCCGACGGCGACCGATTTACAGGTGACTGATTCAAAGGATGTTGCCTCCTATATTCAGGTAAACTCATTCGCTCTTCAAAATTGGTCGCCGGTGGCGACCGAAATCAACCGGGACGATTTTCTGGGCATCAGTTTCTCCCATCACATGGAGATTCTCAACAAGACCAAGGATATCGATACCGTTCTGTTCTACATCCACGAGACCGTCATGCATCGTTGGGACAAGTACACCCTTCGAGACAAGTTGAAACTCAAAATCCACGAGACTCAGAAAGGAATTCCCAACAACTTCGTCCAGACCATTCCTTCATCCCGGCAAGCCCTTCAGGCCGTGAAGATGTTCAAGGATGAATACCTGCTGGACTACATCAACCTGGAAGACATTGATGCCGCCGATGAAGATGATGTGGATGAGCGTGTGGTAGAGAATACCATCGTCCGGAACGTAAAGAGGTTTATGATGAAATTCGGCAAGGATTTCGCCTACGTGGGCAACCAGTACAATCTGGAAGTCTTCGGGGAGGAACAGCGCAGCGACCTGCTATTTTTCAACCGCCAACTCAACTGTCTCGTGGCCATCGAACTCAAAGCCGGGAAATTCAAAACCGCATACCTTGGCCAGTTATACGGCTACCTTCAGGTCCTTGATGACCAGGTCCGCAAGCCGCACGAGAATCCCTCTATCGGCATCATCCTCTGCAGACGCGCCAACCGTGCCTTCGTCGAATATGCCATCCGCGACTACACCAAGCCGATGGGTGTTGCCACTTACAAGACCCTCGGCGATATGCCTGAGGCCTTCCGTGAAGCCCTTCCCGACGAAGACGACCTCAAGAAACTCCTGTAGCAGTTTTGTTGTATGGGTTAAAAAGCGAGGCAGGCGCGAACACGGAGGGTGGGGGTCACAGCGAGGTGGCTGCAGCCGCTGGCGCTGACTGTCTCAGCAAGCGCCAGAGCCGTAACTACACAACTAATGAAAAGGTTTCTCATGTCAATACTTATGTTTAACCGTGCCAAATACAAGCACCCGCCGTGCCAAACCATCTAACACATTGATTTACAGACAAAACACAAAAGAACAAGGAGTGTAAAGTCTGTCAAAACTTTACACTCCCTTTACACTTGAGGCTTTACACCTTGTCCTTTCCGGAGCAAAAAGCCTTAAATCATCTGCGCAGCCAACTGCTCAACGCTGTAATTCAAAAAGGCAGAGTTTTCTTCCCGCAGGCGTTCCGCAACCGGGGACTGCATCACCAGTCCTGTCGCATCCCGGGGAGTCATACCATACCTGGCCACCAGATACGCGCTCAGGTCGGCCAGCAGGGTGTCAATACGGATAGTAGTCTCGCTCATTTTATAAGGTTGTTAATTCTGTCAATGCTTTTTCGGTGCAGAAGCAATACTGTACGTAACTGCTTCCAAACTGGGAAACGCGCTGGATGAAAACCTCCAGATTCTTGTCATCCAAGTAGGTCTTGGGGAATTCGCGCTTATAGCGGAAGATTTCCTGATCCAAGATGGCATCAGCCACAGGACCAATCACTATGTCATAATTGTGCGCAAAGAATTCCTCATCACGGTTGCGAATCACAAAGCGTGCCCACTCGACGCTGAAATCCGGGAACAATGCCACTTTCAATCCATCGGCTTTCGCCTTCTTCAAACTGAATGAGAACGGATTCACGGTAATCTCACCTTCCTGCTTGATGTTCTTGCGCCGTTTCCCCATCTCCCAAGCGCGGCTCCAACTGGGAGTCAGATAGAATCCACGCCCGAAGTCGTTCTTGGACTGACACCATTTCAGATCCGGCTTTTTAACTGCCACATTTGAGCCGTGAAGCAATCTCATAAGCGTCCTCCGTTATTGGCACAGATACGGGAAAGATCCTGAAGTACAATAGCGCGGGGCAGTGTCTGTTCATAGCGGAAACTGCTTTCCAGGAAATCAATACCCTTGTACAGAAGAAGGAACTGATAGGCCTTTGCAAAACTCAGTTTATTCTCCTCTGCAAACCAGGATACACCAGTGGTGATAAACTTCGTCTTTTGCTCCTTGGTGGCAGGGCTCTCATCAATTCCGGAGGCGGAGAATACAAGCTGTTCACCCATTGCTTCCAGCAGGATAGCCGCATCCTCAGCTGAGATATGGGTAAGCCCCTTCTCAATTTTGCTGATGCTGCTCTTTCCAAGACCCACACGGCGCCCCAGTTCCTCCTGGGTAATACCTTTGCTCTTCCGGACAGCCAGAATGGTGCTCCCCAGAAGATTGGAATCTGTCTTTGCAGTGAACTTCGTTTTCATATCGTTCGTTCTTTTCTGCAAAAGTAAGAAAAGTTTCCCAAATGAGCAACTTTATCGCCTTTTTTAGCGGAATTTGAGCTCAAATACCGTCTGGTTCACATCGCTCCGGAGCAAATCGATGGTGCCATTATGCTGCCGCATGATCTGGCGAGCCAGGGATAGGCCGATGCCGGAACCTCCTTTCTTGGTCGTGAAGAACGGGACGAAGATTTGTTCCTGCGCGGAGACAGGAATAGGTGCACCGTCATTGGCCACCTGAACGATAACCTCATCCTCCTTACCCATCCGGGCTGATATTTCAATGTGCTTCGCGCCGGCCTGCAAGGCATTCTTGATCAGGTTAATGAGAATTTGCGAGATTTGCCCTTCATCGGCATAAATCATCAGATCATCCTCCTCAGGCCGATACTTGCAGGTGGCACCACAGCTGGCGGCAAACTCACTGTTCAATCCGATGACGCTATCCATCAGTTCCCGCAGGTCCAGCGCCTTGCGAATCGGCTTCGCCACACCGGAAAGCTGCCGGTAGGTCTGCACAAAGCCGATAAGATTCTTCGATGAGTCGCTGATGGTTTCCAGCCCGGCCTTGATGTCCAGCTCGCTATGGCCATTTTCATCGACCGACTTGGCCATCGCATCGCTCAAAGAAGCAATCGGCGACACCGTATTCATAATCTCGTGCGTGAGCACGCGTATGAGTTTGGTCCAGGAATCCTGCTCGTGGGCCTGACGCTGTTTCTCAAAGATTGTTCGGATTCGGTTCAGCGTGCGATTGAACTTGCTTTTGTCCTGGAAACGGAAATTTAGCTCCCCATCTTCCAGGGCGTCCATCATGTATGCTACCTTCTTGATGTCCTTCCGGCGTGTCCGGATAGTAGCAATCACCGCCACCACAATGGCAACGATAACAGCAACTCCGATGATATGCCAGACAGTAAAAGTCATAGTCCGTACTTCTTCAGTTTTGCGTACAGCGTGGGCCGGCTCACACCCAGCATCTTTGCCGCAGCTGAAATATTGCCGTCGGTGCGGTCCATCGCCTCGCGGACCAGCCGCTCTTCCTCGGCCTCACTCACGGCCTTGATGGTAGTTCCGATCGGTTTGGCCACCGACTCCAGCTGTATGTCTTTTGCCGTAAGTTCGCGACCCTCAGAAAGAATGACCGCTTTCTCGATGCAGTTCTGCAGCTCGCGAATATTGCCGCTCCAGCGGCCCTCCGTCAGCATCGCCGCCGCATCCGGAGCGATCCCCGTCAAAGGGCGATGATATTTCTCTGCGAAGCGCTCCAGGAACAGTTGCGCCAGCGGCACGATGTCCTCTTTCCGCTCCCGAAGTGCAGGCAAGACGATGTGGACGGTATTGATGCGATAGTAGAGGTCTTCACGGAACCGGCCTTCCCGGACCAGTTGCTCCAAGTCCATATTGGTTGCGCAAATCAGCCGGATGTTCACGGGAGTGGCCTGGGAGCCGCCCACACGAACTACACTCCGGTTCTGAATCACCCGCAGCAGCTTGGCCTGCAGGTGCAGGGGGATATTGCCGATTTCATCGAGGAACAGCGTTCCGCCATCGGCCTGTTCGAATTTGCCCACGTGATCCGTGTGTGCGTCCGTGAACGCGCCTTTGACGTGGCCGAAGAGTTCGCTCTCGAACAGCGTCTCCGTTATGGCGCCGGCATCCACCGCCACCATGGGCTTCCCGCTCCGGAGGCTGTGGGCGTGGATTTCCCGCGCCAGTACGTCCTTACCGGTACCGTTTTCGCCGGTAATGAGCACGGTGGCATCGGTGGGCGCAATCTTATCCAGCGTCTTCCGGATGGCCGCCATGGGCTTGGAAGTGCCCCAGAACATGAGATTCCCGGTCGAGCCGGGAATGACGCCGGTCATGCCCGACCCTGATCGGGCATCCCTGCCCATCGCCTTCCTGGCCTTGTCCCGGGCCGCCGTGAGCGTGTCCACCAGCTTGTCATTATCCCAAGGCTTCACTATGAAGTCAAACGCTCCGCGCTTCATCCCTTCCACAGCCAGGGAGATATCGGCATAAGCGGTGAAGAGGACAACCTCCACTTCCGGCACCATCTTCTTGATTTCTCCAGCCCAGTAGAGGCCTTCGTTGCCGGTATTGATGCTGGTGTTGAAGTTCATGTCCAGCAGCACCACGTCCGGCCGGAACTGCTCCAGAGAGGACACCAATGTCGCAGGTGATGGAATCGTCTTCACCTCTGCAAAATGAGTCGGCAACATAATCTCAAGCGCCCGGCGGATGCCGGCGTTATCATCCACTACGAGTATTCTCCCTTTCTTTAAAGCCATAATCAAATACGAATGTAAGAATTTTCTGTTGCACACGCAAGTGCAACCCCTGTGCCTAATTCGACAAACGACTGGTTGCTAAATATTTATGAGAATTGTCGTTTTATGGTTTGTGTAAAGATTATTTCCAATGTTGTAAAGAATCTTTACACTTTTTTTATGCGTTGCAAAAAGCGATATGCGTGGTTACCACAGGCCTCGTAAGTCACTGGGTTACAAGACACCGTTTGTCAAGCTCTTGCTCCAGGAGCGGAAGGAGCTGGTGGTCTGCGGGGAGCCAGTTTACGGTGCCAAGCTCATGGGAGGATAGCCAGCGTGAAGCTTCGTGCTCGTTCAGGTGGAGGGCTTCCGTAAGGAGAGAACAGATGTAGCAGCGCATGGAGAGGTGGAACTTGGGATAGTCCCATTCAACTGTACAGAGGAATCTGTCAATTATAATCTCTGCGTCCAGTTCTTCGCGGATTTCGCGCAAAAGCGCATCTTCCGGCGCTTCTGAGGCCTCTACCTTGCCGCCCGGGAATTCCCAGTAATCTTTCCAGTCGCCATAGCCGCGCTGGGTGGCAAAAATCCTGTCTCCTTTGCGGATTATGGCCGCTACAACTTCTATTGTCATGGCAGCGGGAAGCTAAGTTATCTTGTTGCCTGGCTAATGATGTCTATGCCAATGCCACCGTAAATGGCGCGGCTGGATGCCACTGCATGGATGCTGAACCACTTGCACGGCTGAATGGAGATGCCTCCGCCGAAGGTGAAATAATGGCTTCTTGAGCCTGGTGTCACTTTGTAGTCGTGATACCAGGAGGCGGTTTCATCGGTTTCAATGTTAATGGAACTGCCGTCTGTGACACCATAATTGGTCTGGGCGTAGCCAAGCACCGGCATTATGCGCAGCCACTTTAGAATGGGAATCTGGTACCCTGTACTTATGCTGAAGGCTGCGTTGTCGTCCCACTTGGTATCTGAAATGTTTCCTTCATACTTATGCTGGGGATCTGCCTTTATGAAATCCAGGTAGAAGCCGTTGAAAAGGACGTAGGCGCCCATGCCAAAGCGGGCATATTCCGTGAAGGCGCCGGCCTGGCCAAGTGTGACGCCGCCTTCCAGGCGTTTGGCATTCAGGGTGAAGTCAAACAGGTGGAACTCTTTCTCCATAATGGCCCCGCCGGCTGCAGTCTGGGCCTTTGCGCTTGTTGTTCCCAAAAGAATCATTCCTGCAGCAAGCAGTGTGTACGTTACTTTTACGACCTTGAGCATAACTTATTCTCTTTTTTACAAAGATAGTGAAAATAGATGGAATGTGTATTCCACGGAGATTTGTTATATTTGTACTATGGACATGACGTTAGAGGAAATAAAGGCCCTTCTGGCAGCGGAAGGGGAGGAGATGGAGAGTCTTCTCAGGCGTGCCCTGGAGGTGAAGCTCCGGGAGCTGGACAATTATGTCCATCTGAGGGGGCTGATAGAGTTTGGCAACACTTGCGAGAAGAACTGCCTCTACTGCGGCCTCAGGCGCGGAAATGCAAAGGTGGAGCGCTACTGTCTCACGGACGATGAAGTCCTTTCCTGCGCCCGTCTTGCGCATGAGCTGGGATACGGCTCCGTGGCTCTCCAGAGCGGGGAACGCAGTGACCCTGAGTTCATTGCACGCATAGAGCGCCTGGTCCGTGAAATCAAAAAGATAGACGGCGGCTGCCTTGGAATAACCCTCTCGCTTGGAGAGCAGACGGAAGACACCTATCGCAGGTGGTTCGATGCCGGCGCGCACCGGTACCTCCTCAGGATAGAATCCTCTAATGAGGAGCTTTACTACAAGATACATCCAAGGGACGCCAAACACAGTTTCAGCCAGAGGATTGGCTGCCTTGAGAGCCTTCTCAAGACCGGATACCAGACCGGTACCGGAGTCATGGTGGGCCTTCCTTTCCAGACGCTTGACCACCTGGCCGGAGACCTTCTGTTTTTCAAAAAGATGGATGTGGCCATGGTTGGCCTCGGGCCATACATTCCGCATCCGGATACCCCGCTTTACAGGTTCAAGGACCTTATTCCCGGTGCAAAGGAAAGGATGGACATGACCCTGAAGATGATAGCAGTCCTCAGGCTCATGATGCCACGGATAAACATGGTGGCGGCCACAGCCAACCAGACCATAGACCCCCAGGGCAGGGAAAAGGCTATTCGTGCAGGGGCAAACGTCATAATGCCCAATCTCACGCCCGGAGAGTACCGTGAAAGCTATTTCATCTACCCGGACAAAGCCTGCGTGAAGGACACGCCGGACCAGTGCCAGACCTGCCTGGACATACGCCTTGCCGCAATCGGGCACAGAATCCTGTACAACGCATGGGGAGATTCCCTGGCTTTTACACAAAAAAACACCCGGAAGTAAGCTCCCGGGCGTTTTTCTTTTCAGGCAGAACCTTAGCTGAGGTCTGCGCGGGCCATTGCGTCCTTGTAGTACTTCTGGTCCACGAAGACGTCTTCCTTGTAAGGATTGATGTGGCGCTTCTTGGCAATGCATACAATCCAGCAGATAGCTGCAATGTTGGTAACGAGTGCCAGTGCGCTGATGACGATCATCATGGTAGGATTGGCTGCTACTACGGAAGGATCCACTGTGGTTCCAACCACTGCGGCCTCACCGCCGGCGGCTGCATAGAGCTGCTCGATGGTAGCGGTACCCTGAGGATAGAGCACGGGGAGGGTTGCCCAGCTGAACCACTGCTGACCGGTCTTGAAGGTCTCCTGGAACAGAGGGAATACCTGTGCGAACATGCACCAGATTGCAAGGGTATTTGCACGGTTCTGGATCCAGCCGCCACGGTTCCAGCAGAGAGCTGCCACGGTGGGAGCGAGGAGCAGTGCGATACCGCAGTACCAGCTGTGTGTAGGCAGGCAGTTGTAGGTGTATGCGAAGTTCCAGATGTCGTAGACAAGGATGTAGACCCAGGTCATGTCGGCCCAGATCATGTCCTTCTTGTCCTTGGAAGGATACACGTTCCACCATGCGGTCATACACATGATGTTGACCAGGCCGGCCACGCCGTTCATTACATTGTGCCAGCCGCCGTACTGCCATACGCCTTCGGAGGTGAGCCACCACTTGTTCCAGCCCATCACTGCGGACTCGAAGTCAGAGACGCAGGCGATGAGGATGTTGATGCCGACGATTACAAAGGGGAAGGGTTTGAACCAGTGCTTTGCGCCGATTCCCCATTTGTACTTGATCATCATGAAGCCGATGCACCCGGCGGTTGCCGCATACAGTTTGGCATAGTGGAACCAGCCCTGCATGTAGACGTGGGTCTGGTTCTCGAGTGCCCACTGTGCACCGTTACGTACACCGAACCATATGGCCAGGAAGTAGGCCGTAAGGGCAAGGGGAACAACAAGGAAAGTGATAATGCCACCGAGTTTGGTACGGCGTGCAAATTCATTGAGGAGGATGAGGCCCAGAAGGACCACGATCAGCATTCCCCACTGAGAGAGGGCGTTAGCCCCATAAACTTGGAAAAACATGATTATTAATTGGTTAATAAATAGGAATTATACTTCTATTTCTTTTATTTCAACTTCGTTTCCTTTTAAAAGGTATGTCTTCTCGCTGCCGCAGTACGGGCATGTGCGCCCGTGTTCTACCGTAGGGTACTCCTGGTGGCAGTCTTCGCAAAACGTCACGGCGGGAAGGATATTGAACCTGAGCTCGCAGCCGCGAAGAAGGTCTTCTTTGTCCGCAGCCCACCTCCAGCAGTCCATGAGGTAATCCGGGACGATGGTTGACACTTCGCCTATGTTCATGACAACGGCGTTAACGTGCTCCACCCCGTTCTCCTCGGCCGCCTTCTTGACGTCACGGATAATGTAGAAGACTATACCCAGCTCGTGCATTACTTCTTCTTGAACAGAATCTTGCCGGTACGTTTGAGCATGTAGGGGAGTATGCCGCTGAACTTGTCCTCGGAGGTGCGCATGACGCTGGCTTCAGGGTGCACACGGTGCAGGTGGATGGCGTCGAATGCGCACTTGGTGGTGCAGATGCCGCAGCCTATGCAGCGGTTTTCGTCAACCACGGAGGCGCCGCAGGAGAGGCAGCGGGCAGTTTCCTTGCGGACCTGCTCCTCGGTGAGGGTGCCGTGATACTCCTGGAACTTGCTCTTGGGTTTGTAATCCTCCGGTGCCTGGCGGGAGCTGTTGTCGTAGCTCTCGACGTAGATATCGTCCTTGTTCAGCTCAATGAAGTCGCGCCTGTTGCGGCCGATGGTCATGTGGCCGTGCTGGACAAAACGGTGCAGGCTCTCTGCAGCCTCCTTGCCGGCGGCAATGGCGTCGATGGCGAATTTGGGGCCGGTGTAGACGTCGCCGCCAACGAAGATGTCCGGCTCTGCGGTCTGGTAGGTGAGCTTGTCCGCAACGGGATAAACGCCGCGGAAGAACTCTACCTTGGTATCCTTGAGAAGGTCTTTCAGCACTACGGTCTGGCCGATTGCGAAGATGACCATATCGGCATCAAGGGTAATGAGCTCAGTCTCATCGTACTCCGGTGCAAACTTGTGCTCTGCGTTGAATACGGAGGTGCACTTTTTGAATACGATGCCTGTAACCTTCCCGTCTCCAAGCACTTCCTTGGGGCCCCAGCCGGGGTTCAGGATTACTCCGTCCTCGCGGGCCTCGGTCCTTTCCTCAAGGGATGCGGGCATGATGTCCTCTGTCTCCAGGGAAAGCATGGTAACCTCCGATGCGCCGCTTCTCATCGCGACTCGGGCTGCATCTATGGCGACGTTGCCGCCGCCCACGACTACCACCTTGCCGCTTACCTTCACCTTGCCGCAGTTGGCATCGTGCAGGAAGTCGATGGCGGTGGTTGTGCCGGGGAGGGTCTCTCCGGGAACGCCGGGAAGGCGTCCGCCCTGGCAGCCGATGGCCACGTAGAAGCCCTTGTAGCCCTGTTCGCGGAGCTGGGCGATGGTGATGTCCTTGCCCACTTCCACGCCGCAGCGGATATCCACGCCGATTTCCTTCATTATGTCGATTTCCGCCTTGATGACGTCCTTGTCCAGTTTGTATGAAGGGATGCCGTAGCGGAGCATGCCGCCGGGCTCCTGGTTCCTCTCGAAGACGGTGGGCTTGTAACCCATTGTGGCAAGGTAGTTTGCGCAGCTTAGACCGGCGGGACCGGCACCAATGATGGCAATCTTCTCGTCCCAGTGGTCCTTGACGTTGGAGCATATGTTCACCTCCGGGACAAAGCGGGTCTCTGCGTGAAGGTCCCGTTCCGCGATGAACTTTTTCACTGCGTCGATGGCGATGGGCTGGTCTATGGTACCGCGAGTGCAGGCGTCCTCGCACCTGCGGTTGCAGACGCGGCCGCACACGGCAGGGAAGGGATTCTCCCTCTTGATGAGTTCAAGCGCCTCTGTGTATTTGCCTTCGGCGGCCTTCTTCAGATAGCCCTGGACGGCGATATGGGCCGGACAGGCGGTCTTGCAGGGGGCTGTGCCGGTAGGGTAGCAGTTGATGCGGTTCTTGTCGCGGTAGTCCTCGTCCCACTTGTGCGGGCCCCACTTTGCCGCGTCAGGAAGTTCCTGCTTGGGATAGGTCTGGGGACCATGCTTGGTGCAGAGCTTCTGGCCAAGCCTTACGGCACCGGCAGGGCAGTACTCGACGCATCGGCCACAAGCCACGCAGTTCTTGGGATCGACCTCGGCAACGTAGGCACTGCGGCTCATGTTGGGGGTGTTGAACAGCTGGGAGGTCCTTAACGCATTGCATATCTTGACGTTGCAGTTGCAGATTGCGAATATCTTGCCCTCTCCGTCTATGTTTGTTATCTGGTGTACAAAGCCGTGGTCCTCCGCCTTTTTGAGGATGGCCATGCACTCGTCGTATGTGATGTAGTGGCCGCGGCCGGTTTCGGCCAGGTATTCCGCCATGTCGCCAACACCTATGCACCAGTCATGGTAGTCGTCCGCGCAGCCCTCGTCCAGGCCTTTCCGGCCAATGCGGCAGGAGCAGATCCCCACTGCCAGATGACCCTCGTAACGCTTGAGCCAGTATGAGATATGCTCAATGTCTGCGGTCTCGTTCTCCATTGAGATGGCCTTTTCCACGGGAATCACGTGCATGCCTATTCCGCTGCCGCCCATAGGAACCATGGGGGTGATCTTTTCCAGAGGGAGGAAGGTCATGCGCTCGAAGAACATACCCAGTTCAGGGTGCTTTTTCATGAGTTCCTCGTTCATGTTGGTGTACTCCGCGCTGCCTGGGACGAACATGGGGACCCAGTAGATGCGGTCTTCCCTTTCGTAGGTGGTGCCGGGAACGGGGCCGTCCTTGGTGTACTTGTCACCATAGTCGTACTCCATTATGCCCAGCCGGGCCATAAGGTCCAGAAGGTCGTCAAAGGACTTGTCGTCCGGGGTGTAGTGTTTCTGGGCGTTCATTTGGTGCAACTGAGCGTATGTATGATGCTTTCGCACCTTGAAATAGTTGCCCGGGAGCATGTCCAGCATGAGGTCCAGAGCGGCCTCGCGGCTCACCGGATCCATCTCGTCCTCGAAGATGCATGCAAGACCCCAGTATTCCGGGGCATCGGTATCCATCTTTATCTTGCCGGGGATGCGGTCTGTGACGTGGCGGACCAGTTTAAGGAGTTTTGGATTGGGATTCTTGTCGCCCTTGTGCTTGGGGACGAACTTTTTTGACATCTCTGGCATAACTATTTGTTTTTCCAATTTTTAACTTCGGTAAGGAGCCACTCCGCCACCTTCTCCACGCCTTCTCCTGTCTTGGCGCAGATGGGAATGACCTGGGCCCTGGGATTGCGCATGTGAACGTACTCCGTGCACTTTTCAAGGTCGAAGTCAAAGTAGGGGAGTACGTCAATCTTGTTCACTATCACGAGGTCGCAGACAGAGAACATGAGCGGATATTTGAGGGGCTTGTCATGGCCTTCCGGGACGGAGAGGATCATTGCGTTGCGGCACGCCCCGGTGTCGAACTCTGCCGGGCATACAAGGTTGCCGACGTTCTCCAGCACAACAAGGTCCAGGCCCTTGAGGTCTACGTTGTCAAGGCCCTGGCGGGTCATCTCCGCATCCAGGTGGCACATGCCGCCGGTATGAAGCTGGATAGACTGGATTCCGGTTGCTTCCTTGATTTTTATGGCATCTACATCGGAGTCGATATCGGCCTCCATTACTGCAATGCCTATCTTGTCTCTGAGAAGGTTGATGACGCGGATGAGTGTTGTGGTTTTCCCGCTGCCGGGTGAAGACATGAGGTTAAGGAGGTACACGCCTTTGTCTTTCAGCTCCTTACGGAGAAGGCAGGCGTCTTTGTCATTGTCCTCGAAAACGCTTTTCTTGATTTCGATTACTTTTACGGGGTCCATAAAGGGACTTTGAAGTGGTTAGGTTTAGTGTCAATCAGTCTTCAAAGGTAATCATAAACCCTGACATGGCCAAATTTTTCAGAACATTTGGAATAGTGAAAACTATTTCCTATCTTTGCGGTCCAAAATTGTTAACAATTATATTTTTACGTAAAATGAAGAAAGGAATTCATCCCGAAACCTACCGTCTTGTAGCTTTCAAGGATATGTCGAACGACACAGTCTTCGTCACCCGTTCCTGCGCTCCTTCCAAGGAAACCATTACCGTGGAAGGCGTTGAGTACCCGCTGGTGAAGCTGGAAATTTCCAACACTTCACATCCTTTCTATACTGGAAAGGTGAAGCTTGTGGATACCGCCGGTCGTGTGGATATGTTCTATCAGAGGTACAAGAGCCGCAAGAAGTAATCTTGCTCTATATAAGGTTGAAAAACGGACCCCCAGAGTTGGAGGCCCGTTTTTTTTAGAATACGAAGGCGAGTCCTGCGCCGGATGCCGTGGGTCCGAAGTAGAGACCGGAGTCTGAATGGCGCGCGGAGCCGTTGTAGGTTTTCACAATCTTTCCCATCTTGCTGCTTCCAACTACCCATAGCGGAATGCCTACTGCGGTAGAGACCAGGCCGACACCTGTTACTCCCATCCAGGCAGCAATCTTGGGACCCATTTCTTCCGCAATGTTGTTTGCAGCCTCAGATGCCGTATCAGATGCGGTTTCTTCACCGCCTACCGAGCCTACAACCGCTCCGGCTCCAGCTCCGATGGCTACGCCAAAAGCGGTAGCAAGAACCATGACAAGGGTTCCGCCGGCACCCACCACTGCAACAGTACCACCAGCCGCGGTGAGGCCGATACCCCAGTTACGGGTAAGGCGGGCATTATTCCACTTGCGTGTGTAGTCTACACCGTCAATATCCTGAAGGAGAAGGGTCTGCTGCTCAGGGGTGAGTTTCTGACCGTCTATGCGTATTTTAGAACCGATACGCTTAGCCTGACCTTCGGGGATTGGCAGATACTGCGCGTAAGCTGCAGCGCAAGCGGTAAGAAGTACAAGGGCTAAAACAAACTTTTTCATATTATGCGGTTTTACTTATTATAGATTCAAAAAACGTTCCTTCCGTTGCATCAAACTTTTCTGGAGGGTATCAGGGCCATAAGGTAGCCGACCCCGGCGACGCCAAGGGTAATCCACAGGATGTCCGTCGCTTTCAGAACCACGGGGTATGCCTGCACCAGGAAACCGCCTGGCATGGGCATAATCCCGAACTTCTGCTGAAGCAGTACCACTGTGACTCCCAGCACGAGGCCGATCACCATTCCAAGCAGGCTTACCAGCCAGCCCTCCAGGAGGAAAACCTTCCGAAGCATGCTTTCCGGCGCGCCAAGGGAACGCAGCGTACCGGTGTCCCCCTGCTTTTCTATCACCAGCATCTTGAGAGAGCTGTAAATATTGAAGGCTATGATAATCACAACGAATATCAGGATAAGGAAGATGGCCAGTTTCTCGTAGCGCATCATCTTGAATACGGACTGGTTCTGGCGGTAGCGGTCAAGGACCTTGAAACTGTCTCCCAAATACTCTGTAAGCCACTTTTCAACTTCTTCCTGCCGTCCTTTTGCCGTCCAAATCTCAAGGGCCGAAACCTCCTGGCCGTACTCCAGGAGCTCCCTCATCACTTCTATCGGAACCAGTACCACTTTGGCGTCCAGTTCCGCATTTACGGAAAAAACGCCGCCCGTGAGCAGCTTCTGCTTCCGGAGAGTGGCCGATGGATTGCTCAGCGAAGGCGCCTGCGTCCTGGACGGATAAAAAACCTCCATGGGCGTCACGAACCTGGGGTTCAGGCCCAGTGAAGCGGCTATCCCGGCCCCCGCAACGGCGCAGGGGAGATCGGCCTTGTGCAGCTTCCACTCACCGCCCGCAAGATGGTCCCTAAAGGACGATTCCTCCTCTCCCACGGGGTCCAGGCCCTTGAGCCTGGCAAGGCTCTGCCGGCCTTCGTAGGAGATGAACACCTGCTCTTCCAGGGTACTTGAAAGAGTCACGATGTCCGGATTGTCCAGAACGGGAGCGAACAGCGCCGTATCCGGGGAGAATACTTTTCCCGATGCGGGCCTTATCTCTATATCCGGACTTACGTCCGAGAGGCTGTCGCTGACAATCATGTTGAATCCGTTGAAAACGGAAAGTATTATGACCAGTGCCGCCGTGCCTATTGCCATGCCCGCCACTCCTATTCCGGAAATCAGGTTAATCACATTGTATGATTTCCGGGCAAAAAGATACCGTAAGGCAATTCTGAGCGGCAGTTTTGTCATTTCTTGAGCAGCTGGTCTATATGCTCTGCGTAGTCCAGGGTGGTGTCCAGAAAGAACGTGAGTTCGGGGACTATCCTCAGCTGCTTTGCCACAACGTGGCCAAGCTCTCCGCGAAGGGCTTTCTTCTGCTCTTCAAGGAGCTCCATGACGGGACCCTGCTTTTCCGAGGGGAAGACGCTCACGAAAACCTTTGCCACGGAGAGGTCAGGGCTCACCCTGACTTCACTTACGGTGACAAGGGAACCGCCCATGGCGGCCATTCCCTTGGACCGAATTATCTCCGCCAGGGCCTTCTGAATCTCCCTCGCTACCTTGTTCTGTCTTGTGCTGGCAGGTTTTTCCATTACTCTACATTAACTATGAAATAATTCTTCTTTCCTTTCTGTGCAAGGATATAGTGTCCGTTCACGATATCGGCCTCAGTTATGTCCCTGGCGATATCGGCGACCTTATCCTTGTTGATGGAGACTCCGCCGCCCTGGATCATCTTGCGGGCTTCTCCCTTGGAAGGGAGGATGGCGGTCTTGACGGCAAGGAAATCCATGACGTTGCAGGGGAGGTCTTCCTTCTTGATGCTGAAGGAGGGGACATCGGCAAAAACTGCCAGGAAGGTGCGCTCGTCAAGCCTCTTTAGGGCGTCGGAATTGCCGCCGAAGAGCATCTGGCTGGCTTCGATGGCCTTGTTCAGGGCCTCTTCCCCGTGGCACATGACGGTGACCTCGCGGGCCAGTACTTTCTGGAGCTCGCGGGCGCCGGGATTCTCACGGTGGCGGGCTATGAGGTCTTCGATGGTCTGGCGGTCCAGGAGGGTGAATATCTTGATGTAGCTCTCTGCGTCGGCATCGGCCACGTTGAGCCAGAACTGATAGAACTCGTACGGGGAAGTGCGCTCGGGGTCAAGCCATATATTGCCCTTTTCCGTCTTTCCGAACTTGGTGCCGTCGGCTTTGCGGATAAGGGGGCAGGTGAGGGCGAAGGCCTCGCCGCCGTCCATGCGGCGGATGAGCTCGCTTCCGGTGGTGATGTTTCCCCACTGGTCGCTACCGCCCAGCTGAAGGATGCAGCCCTTGTTCTTCCAGAGCCAGTAGAAGTCGTAGCCCTGCATGAGCTGGTAGCTGAATTCCGTGAAGGACATGCCCTCGGAGCTGTCCCTGGACAGGCGCTTTTTAACGCTGTCCTTTGCCATCATATAATTGACGGTGATGTGCTTTCCTATGTCACGGATGAAGTTTATGAAGGAGTAGTCCTTCATCCAGTCGTAGTTGTTTACCAGTTCCGCCTTGTTGGGGGCATCGGACTCGAAGTCCAGGAAACGGGCAAGCTGTGCCTTGAGGCAGGCGACGTTATGATTCAGCGTCTCTTCGTCCAGGAGGTTGCGTTCCGCGCTTTTCATGGAAGGGTCTCCAATCATCCCGGTGGCGCCGCCTACCAGTGCGTACGGCTTGTGGCCGCACGCCTGGAAATGCTTGAGTATCATGACGCTCACAAGGTGGCCGATGTGCAGTGAGTCTGCGGTGGGGTCTATTCCCACATAGGCGGCCTTGGGGCCTTCCATAAGTTTCTCTTCAGTTCCCGGCATGATGTCCTGGATCATGCCTCTCCATCTAAGCTCTTCTACGAAGTTTTTCATACCAATTATAATATAACGTACAAATATACTCATTTTTCACGAAATCCCCCTCGTGGCCGCATCTCCGTCCGCAAAAACGGCCAAAAACAGGGACGGAGCCACCACTTTGGCAGCTCCGTCCGTAAAAACGGCCATTTTCAGGGATCAAGAACTTTAGTAGCCGAAGATCTCGTCCAGGTTCACGATCTTCACGGTACCGAGGGTCTTGAGGAAGTTCATATCCAGATCCTTGGTGTCACCAACCACGCCGAAGGTGTAGGTGCGGCCCTTAATCCACTTTTCGTGGACTGCAAGGAGGTCTTCCATGGCCAATGAGCCAACCTTCTCGAAGATAAGCTTCTCACGGGGCTCGGTGAGGCCCAGTTCCTTTGCATTGAGATAGCTGTTAAGGACGGCCAGGCCGATTGTCCTCTGCGTGCGGAGCCTTGCCAGTATGGCTGCTTTGGCAATCTCAAGGTTGCCTTCTGCCTGAGGCAGGTCTTCAATGATCTCCGCAAAGCCTTCAACCGCCTTCTGGAGCTTGTCGTTCTGGGAGTTGATGGTGGCACGGAAGGAGTAAGTGTCCGTCTTGAAGGAAGGCTCTGAGAACCATGCGCCTGCGCTGTAGGCGAGGGCGCGGGATTCACGCATCTCCTGGAAGACGATGGCGTTCATACTGCCGCCGTAGTACTCGTTGAAGAGTTCGATGGCAGGAACCTCGTCAAGGATGAAGCTCTCTCCTCTGTCGGAGTACTGGATGTAGCTGAACTGACGTGCGTTGTAAGGAGCCACAATGACCTTGTTGGAAGGGGTGAGCTGCTTTACGGCGTAGGTCTTCTGCAGGGGCTTGAGGCCTTCCGTGCTGTGTACGCGGGAGAGCATAGCCTTTACCTCTTCCAGGGAGGCGGGGCCGTAGTAGAGGATTTTGTGCTCCGAGCCCATGAGGTCCTTGAGCGAAGCGAGTACCTTCCCGGCGTCCAGGGTGCCTAACTGAGCGTTGGAGAGGGTTCCAGCCTTCACGTATTCCGGACCGTACATCACGTAGGTGCGGAGGGCGCTGTTGCAGGCGCGCTGGTTGGTCTTGGAGTCTGCGCGGGAACGGAGAAGGTCTCCCTTCAGTTCCGTGAGGATGCCTTCGTCAGGAACCAGGCCGGCAAGATGTTTCTCACTCAGTTCCAGGGCCTTTTCAATATTCTCTCCAAGGCCGGTGAGGGATATGACACTGGTGTTGGAGCCTATGCGGATGCCGCCGCTGCAGGCAAGTGCGTACATCTGTGAGGCATATTCCTCTCCGCTGAGGCCCTCGGAGCCCAGGTAGCTCCAGTAGTCGGAGGCGACGTCCAGGACAGGATCGTTGTCGGAGCCCTTGTCGTAGCGGAAGTTAAGGTAAGCGATGTCGTTCTTCTCGTTCTTCTTGTAAAGAAGTTCAAGGCCGCCGAAATCGGAAACGGTGAGATCCTTCTCCCAGTCTACGAAAACGGGCTCGACAGGGGCGGGCTCGGAAGCGGCAATCTCTGCAAGGAATGCACTCTGCTTGTCACGGTTGGTCTCGATGGGGGTAATCTTGGGAGCGTCTATCTTCTTGACGTTCCTGTCCTCTCCCAGGCGCTTGTAGATGACGGCATAGTTGTCTGCGCCAAGGTATTTGTTGGCCCATGCTACTACATCGTCCTTTGTTATCTTCTCTATGCGGGAGACCTTGGTGGCCTCATCCTTCCAGGAAGTTTCATTGATGAAAGAGTCAACGAAGTATCCGGCGCGGGAGCGGTTGTACTCGAGTGAGCGCTGGTATTGGAGCTTCCAGTTGGCTTTTGAGGCTTCTACCAGTTCCTCCGGGAAGTCTCCGGCGCGGAGTTTGGCAACTTCTGCGAGGATGATGTCGCGGACTTCTTCAAGGCTCTGGCCTTCCTTGGGCATGCCTTCGGCGGCGAAGAGGCCCCAGTCGGACCTGTTGTAAGGGAAGACTGCGGCACCAAGGACCTTCTGGGTGCGGATGCAGTCAAGGTCCACAAGGCCGGCCTGGCCGTTGTAGAGTATATCGCTGACGATATCGGAGACCTCACTCTCTGCGAAGTGTGCGCCGGGAGTTCTCCAGCCAAGCATAAGGAATTCTGCCTCAAAGCCATAGACATCCTTTTCCTTGATTTCAGGGAGGGGTGTTGCCTCGGGATATGTGCGTTTGGCAAGGTTGGGATTGGGCTTCCACTCGCCAAAATACTTCTTGATGATCTTTACCATCTCCTTGGGATCGAAGTCTCCGGAGAGGCAGATTGCTACGTTGTTGGGAACGTAATAGGTGTCCTTCTGGTAGCGGATGGCCTTGAGGGAGGGGTTCTTCAGATGGTCCTGGGTGCCGATGACGGTCTGGGTACCGTAAGGGTGCCCTGGGAAGAGCATCTCGTCAATGGAGTCGAAGGCCTTTTCCGAGTCGGAGACCATGGAGGTGTTCTTCTCCTCATACACTGCCTCAAGCTCTGTGTGGAAACCGCGGAAGACGCAGTTCATGAAGCGGTCGGCCTGTATCTTTGCCCAGTTTTCAATCTGGTTGGAAGGGATTTCCTCAACGTAGCAGGTGACATCGTTGGAAGTATAGGCGTTGGTGCCTTCGCTGCCGATGATGGACATGAGTTTGTCGTACTCGTTGGGGATTGCAATCTTGGAGGCCTCGTAGCTTATGGCGTCTATTTCCTTGTAAAGGGCTTCACGCTCTGCGGGGTCCGTAAGGGTACGGTAAACCTCAAAGAGGGAGTCAATCTGCTCAAGGAGAGGTTTTTCGGCCTCATAGTCCTGGGTGCCGAACTGCTGGGTGCCCTTGAACATCATGTGCTCCAGGTAGTGGGCAAGACCGGTGTTGTCTGCGGGATCGTCCTTACCGCCGGCATGCACGGCTATGCTTGCCTGGATGCGGGGTTCGTCCTTGTTCACGGTCATGTAGACCTTGAGACCGTTGTCAAGCGTGTAGATCTTTGCCTGAAGGGGATCTCCCTTCACGGACTGGTAGCGGCAGCATCCCGCTGCGGCCACAACTGCAGCCAAAAGGAATAAAAACTTCTTCATAACTACTAAATTTGAACAAATGTACAAAAAAATCCGTACATTTGAATTCCCTATTAAATTATTATGGCAAATCATGTAGTAATAATGGCCGGTGGCATAGGTTCCCGCCTCTGGCCTCTCTCAACCCCTGACAGACCCAAACAGTTCATAGATGTACTTGGCGTGGGCCGCTCCCTCATCCAGCTCACCGTAGACCGCTTTGCGCCCGTCTGCGCCCCGGAAAACTTCTGGGTGGTGACAGGGGAGAAGTATGTAGACATAGTAAAGGAACAGCTTCCGGCAATCCCGTCCGACCAGATACTTGCAGAGCCTGAAGGCCGCAACACCGCACCATGCATTGCATACGCGTCATGGAAAATAGCTCTGAAAGACCCCAAGGCAAATATCGTGGTCACACCCGCCGATGCCCTTGTCCTCAAGACCGGGGAATTTGCCGATGTCATCGGGAAGGCGCTTGACTTCACCGCAGGAAGCGACGCCATTGTCACGGTAGGCATCGCCCCCTCCCGCCCGGAGACCGGCTACGGCTATATCCATGCCACCGAGGCCGTCCGGGGCAGCATCGTCAAGGTGTCGGAATTCAAGGAAAAACCCACCCTTGAGGTAGCCAGAGAGTATCTTGCCGACGGAAAATATTTCTGGAACGCGGGAATCTTTGTCTGGAATGTTGATACCATTGTAAAGGAACTCAGGGCCTATGCCCCGCAGATTGCCGGCATCATGGACCAGCTTGCTCCGGCACTGTTCACTGACGCCGAACAGACTCAGCTCCGAAGGCTCTTCCCCCTGTGCGACAAGATATCCATCGACTATGCGGTGATGGAAAAATCGTCCCGCATATATGTTATAGCGGAAGACCTTGCCTGGAGCGACCTTGGCAGCTGGGGCTCAATCAAGGGGCACCTGGAGGCCGATGAAAACGGCAACGCCGTGGTGGGCTCCGATGTCCGGCTTTTCGGCTGCAAGGACTGCTTCGTGCACACGGCCGGGGAGAAAACCGTCGTGATCGAAGGCCTTGAAGGCTATATCGTCTCAGAGTCCGGCTCACGCCTTCTTGTATGCCGCCTCTCCGAAGAGCAGCATATAAAGGAATACTCCGCCTAGCGTCATGCCCGGCCCTGACCGGGCATCTTAAAATTGTTAAAAAAATATTTGCAAAGTCAAAAAAACTTACTACCTTTGCAATCCCGAATTCGGGGAGCCCTCAAAAACGGGCAAACGGAAGACTCGTTAGCTCAGTTGGTAGAGCACAACACTTTTAATGTTGGGGTCTCGGGTTCGAGCCCCGAACGGGTCACAAGGAAGCGAGTCTTCCAAAGAGTTACCAGCACTCTTAGCTCAGCTGGTAGAGCAGCTGACTCTTAATCAGCGGGTCTAGGGTTCGAGTCCCTAAGAGTGCACAGAAAAGTCCGGTCGAAAGGCCGGATTTTTTGTTAAAAGTTTGTATATTTGTGGACATGAGTATACAGACACTTGATTCCCATTCAGAAGAGCTTCTACAGCAGTACCGCAATCTGTTGCCGGTATATACCCAGATGGCCGAGGTCATTCCGCAGCGCCTGAAGGGCTTCTTTGAAGAGGCCGGCCTGATTGTGGCAGCCCTGGAACACCGCGTCAAGACGGAGGGTTCCCTGGCCGGAAAACTCAGGCTTAAAGGCTCAAAATACCAGAGTATCTACGACATCACGGACCTTGTAGGCATCCGTGTCATCACTTTTTATATTGACGATGTAGACAAAGTGGCGTCTGTCCTGGAGCGTCTCTTCGAGATAGACTGGGACAATTCAATAGACAAGCGCAAGGCTCACGAGATAGACAGTTTCGGCTACCTTTCCCTGCACTATATCTGCCGGGTCCCGGAATCGGCCTATTTTGACCCGGAGCATCCGGAGCTGAACAAGATCCGCTTCGAGGTGCAGATGCGCACCCTCCTCCAGCACGCCTGGGCCAACATGAACCACGACACCGGCTACAAGTCGGGCGTAGAGATTCCAAAGGTCTATGTGCGTCACATGAGCCGCATAGCCGGCATGCTTGAACTCTGTGACGACGAGTTCAGCCGCATACGCCGAGAACTGGCAGAGTACCGCCGCCGGGTTCAGAAGCTGGTGGCCTCCGGAAACCTCTCCGACGTCGCCCTGGACGGAGACTCGTTCCGCAGCTACTTGGCAATAAAGCCCTTCGAGCGCCTCACCAGGCGCATCGCTTCCATCAACCAGGCAGAGGTCCAGGAAGTGGACATGTCGGCTTTCCTGCCGCTGTTCCAGGCCATGCGTTTCACTACGCTGGGAGACATAGACAAGCTCATAAAGGACTACTCCGATGCAGCATACCAGATTGCCTGCTTCCAGATAGGCCTGACAGACCTGGATATCCTCTCATCGAGCGTTGCTCCGCAGAATCTCTGCACGGCTTTCATACTCAAGAACGGCGGCGGACGCATAGGCCTCAAACTCATGCTGGACCAGCTTAACGGGGAGTCGGAGGGCAACGGCTACATGGCGGACTTCCTTGTGGAGCAGTGCAAAGACCTTCCTTTCATGAACCAATAGCATATGGCAAACAAACCACTTGATACAGAACTGCTTGACCGCGCCATCATATTCGCGGTCCGCGCCCATTCCGGCACGGAGCGCCGCGGAAAGGGTTTCCCTTACATCGTCCACCCCATGGAAGCCGTGGAGATTGTGGCAACAATGACATCGGACCAGGAGCTCCTGGCCGCCGCCGCCCTGCACGACACCGTGGAAGACACTGACGTTACCGTAGAGCAGATCCGGGCGGAATTCGGGGACAGGATAGCCGCCCTGGTGGCATCGGAAAGCGATACTTTTGAGGAAGGCGTATCGGAAGAAGACAGCTGGCACAGCCGCAAGCGCGCTGCCATAGAGCGTCTTTCAAAGGCTTCGCACGATGCCAAGATAGTTGCCCTGGGGGACAAACTCTCCAACATGAGGGCCATAGCCCGGGATTATGCCGTTCAGGGAGACTCCTTCTGGAACATTTTCCACGCCAAGGATCCCAAGGACCATGAGTGGCATTACAGGGGTCTTGCAGAGTCCCTGAAGGAACTCTCCGGCACGTTCGCCTACAAGGAGTTTGAATCACTTATCAACCAGGTATTTGACGGACAATAACATCTTTTATACAATGGAAATAATTATTACTAAAGAGAATTCAGTAGTGACGGCAGCCCTTGTCGGCCGTCTTGACACACCCGCTTCCCTGGAAGTTGCCGGGCAGTTTGAATCCCTCAAGGCAGAAGCTTCAGGAACCATCGTCCTGGACTGCGCCTCGCTGGAGTATATCTCCAGTTCCGGCCTGCGTCTTTTCCTTTCCCTCCGCAAAGCTGCGGGTGAAAAGGGCGGCAAGGTTATCGTGAAGGATATCAGTACCAGTATCCGCAGCGTCTTCATGATGACGGGTTTCCTGAACCTTTTCGAGATTCAGTAGCATGGAAGCCATCAAGATTTCCCTCAAGGATTATGTCCTGTCAGGCGGCGGCGCCAACGGTGAGAGCTACGACCACAGGACAGACCCGTCCGTAATGCTCAAGCTGTATTTCCCGGGAAAGATCCAGCAGCCTCTTGACGAGATGCTCCTTGCCCGCAAGGTCTATGACATCGGCATTCCCACGCCGGAACCGGGAGAGTACGTGGTCACCGAAGACGGCCGTTACGGCATCCGCTTCAAGCGCATAGTTGGAAAGAAATCCTACTCCCGCGCCACCGCAGATGAACCGGAGAAAGTGGGGCAGTTTGCCTCTGAGTTCGCCGGGATGTGCCTCCAGCTTCACGGGATTCATGTGGATCCCGCCGCGTTCGAGAACGTCAAGGACCGCTACTACAGGCTCCTGGCGGAGAATCCGTTCTTCACAACGGCAGAGAAGGACAAACTTGGAAAGTTCATTTCCGATACTCCCGATGAGGATACCGCCATCCACGGAGACCTCCAGTACAGCAACGCAATCTTCGTCGGCGACAAGAGGTATTTCATAGACCTTGGAGACTTCTGCTGGGGAAACCACCTCTTTGACGTCGCTATGGTTTACCTTTGCTGCTGCCTCAGCGACGAAGCTTTCATCCAGGAGACCTTCCATATGCCCAAAGCCCTCTCTACCCGCTTCTGGCAGGAGTTTGTGCCCGCATACTTCGGCAGTGACCGCTCCCTTAAGAGTATAGAGGAGGAAATAGCCCCCTACGCCGGGCTCAAAACAATAATCATCGAGCGCGACACCAAACGCCCCATGCCGGAATTCCGGGCCTGCCTGGCTTCTGTCATAGGATAAAAAAAGCCGGTCAGCCGACCGGTTTTTTTGTGCCTAGAAGTTTGACAGGTCCATAAGGAGGCCTACTGTGGTGAGGCCGAATGGCGCTGTAGGAATCAAAGGCTGCTTGGGATAGTATCTGGCATAGAGGCCGAATAGGCCGCCGAAGGTGATGCGCGCAAAAGCATTCCAGCCCCACCGGGGAACAGAGCTTGCGGGAGTCAGCTTGGTTACGGACGATTTGCCTTCCATGTACTTATCCTCAATTTTAAGGTTCTTTGGAAGGTTCAGGACAGCCTCTGCTCCGGCGGAGATGGCAGCAAGGTTTCCAATCCTTACGGTAAGGCCCACGGGGAAGGTGAAGGCCGCCGTATTAAGGGATGACTTGTTATTCTCTATGCCGGCGGGAGCAGCGCCAAGGGAAAGGTCGTCGCCTGCCATCAGGAAACTGTATTCCGGCTTTGGGGTGAAGTGGCTCCACTTCACGTCCATGCCTACGGCGAGGGTAAGGAACTCTACGGGAGTGAAATCTATCTCCGTGATGTTCATGAAGAACTCTGTGCTACCCTTGTGGAGTCCGGTCTGGAACTCTGTTCCCTCCATGAGGTGCCATCCGTAGCCAAGGCGTGCAATGGCCTGGATGTCAAATACTTTGAATTCCTTCTCCGGCTTTGCTTTCCTGGTATTCTCCTCCAGCGGCTTTTCTTCAAGGTCTTTGAGGACGTCCTTGCCGGTATTCTGTGCAAACGCTCCCAGGCAAATGGTCAGAAGTGCGGTTACTGTAAGAATTTTTTTCATAGGGCAAAGGGGTTAACGGGGTCGATGGTCATGAAGGGCATTTCTGCCATTGCCCTGAAACCAGGCTGGGAAACGATATCCTGAACCATGACAAGCGGTTTGTTCTTCTTGTCCTTGGAACCGAAGCCGTTTTTCTTTTTCTCAGGGGCGGTGACAATCTTGTATCTGGAAAGACCGGCCTGCTGAGCAGCGTAGTCTATGGCATCCAGAAGGGTGCCTTTTTCATCGCAGAGACCAAGGAGAATGGCATCCTTGCCGGCCCAGACGCGGCCCTGTGCAAGGTCGTCCACCTGCTCGGTGGTCATGTTGCGGCCCTTGGCCACAACCCCGATGAAATCTTCGTAGATGAGCTCGATCTCTTTCTGGTACCAGGCCTCTTCTTCCTCGTCCATGCCTGTGAACAGGCCGCCTGCACTTGCGTGGGGATCGGACTCTACCGATTCAAAGTTCACCTTGAGCACCTTGCTGGCTGCTTTGCCAAGGTTAGGCACCATGCCGAATACGCCGATGGATCCCGTGAGAGTGGTGTTGTCGCAGAAAATCTTGCTGCAGCCGGCGCTGATGAGGTATCCGCCGGATGCTGCGTAGGATGCGTAGCTGGCAATGACCGGCTTCTCCTTGCCGAGGAGTTCGATCTCGCGGCGGATGATATCGGCGGCCACTACCTCGCCGCCGGGGGAATTGACGCGGAAGACTACTGCCTTGACGGACTCGTCCTTACGGAGCTTTTCAATCTGGGCTGCGAACTTTTCGCCGGCGATTTCGTTGCCGTCGCGGGTAATCTCACCGTCGGCATAGAGGACGGCCACTTTCTTGCCGCTGCCTTTCTTTACCTTCTTTACGTATTCCTTGAGGTTGACGCGCTTTACGGCGTCGGGGTCGGTGGTGCCGAAAAGGTGGCAGATGTACTGCTCCATCTCGTCCTTGTATTTGAGGCCGTCTATGAGGCCCTTGTCCATCCAGGTGGCGGCGGGACCCAGTTCCAGGTTCCCGATCCATTCCCTGAGCTGGGAAGCTTCAATGCCGCGGGATGCGGCCATATCGGCCACCAGGGTGCTCCAGCTGGCTTCCAGCAGGGCTTCGTACTGCCTGCGGTTCTCCGGGCTCATGGAGTTGCGGATGTACATTTCTCCGGCGCTCTTGAACTTGCCGTGGCGGATGAGCTTGACTTCGACGCCCAGGGTGTCCAGCAGGTCTTTGAGGAAATACTGTGTACTTGACAGACCGTTCAGGGAACCGCTGCCCTTGGGATGCAGGAACACGCGGTCGGCGGCCGATGCCATATAGTATGAACCGTTCCCCAGCGAGTGGCCGTACGCAACTACGGGCTTTCCTGCCTCCGAGAACTCGCGGATGTACCGGCGAATTTCTTCGCAGGCCGATGTGGGCGCGCTGAAATGGTCGTAGTTGAAATAGATCATTGCTATGTCATCGTCCTTTGCGGCCTGCTTGAGGGCCAGCTCCACGTCCAGGAGGGAGAGCTTGGAACCGCCTCCGATGGAAACTCCCGGGATGGGAAGGTCTATATCGAAGGGACTGCCTTCAGAACCCACTTCCGCTACTGTTTCCTTGTCTATCCTCAGGACCTTGCCCTTGAGGAAGCCGTCAGGACCGGCATACGCGGAAACCGCAGCCAGAAGGGCTGCAATAGTAACCAGAATAAATTTTCTCATTGTAGAAAACATTATAATTAACATACAAATATAGCCTTTTTTTGGTATATTTGCAGAATATGGTGAGAAAGGAAACATTCGCACGTACGGAACTGCTCCTGGGGCCTGAAGCTATGGAAAAGCTTGCGGCGTCAAGGGTGATTGTATTCGGCGTGGGCGGTGTGGGATCCTGGTGCGCGGAGGCGCTGATTCGCACCGGCGTCGGGTATCTTACCATAGTGGACTCGGACGTTGTTGCAGAATCCAACATCAACCGCCAGCTTATGGCAACAAGCGCCACTGTGGGCCTTCCAAAGGTGGATGTTCTCAGAAAAAGGCTCCTGGAGATAAACCCCGAGGCCACCGTCACCACCATCCACAAGCCTTTCAACGAGGACACAGCCGGGGATTTTGACCTGGACGCCTTCGATGTGGTGATAGACGCCATTGACACGCTCAAGAATAAGATACTTCTTATCCTTAAGGCCGCATCGTCCAAAGCGGAGTTCTTTTCATCAATGGGTGCAGCACTCAAGGTGGATCCTACCCTGATCAGGGTGACGGACTTTTGGGACGTCAGGGAAGACCCACTTGCCAGGATGCTCCGCAAGCGCATCCGCCAGGGGAAGGTCCTTCCGGAAAAGCCCTTCAAGGTGGTTTGGTCCCCGGAACTCCTGCAGAACCAAGGCAGCTCGGAGACTCGCACCAACGGCTCCACGGTGGCCGTAACGTCCGCTTTCGGCTTCACGCTGGCATCACTTGCAACAAGACACATATGCTCGAGACTCTCCTGATAGCGCTGGCCCTTGCCATGGACTGCTTCGCGGTCTCTGCCGTTTGCGGCGTGATAATACGTCGCTTCGAGGGCCGAGTCATGCTTCCCATTGCATTTTTCTTCGGCCTTTTCCAGGCTCTGATGCCTCTTGTGGGTTGGGCGCTCACAAACAGTTTCAGCCATTATCTGGAGGCCGTGGACCACTGGATTGCCTTTGGTATGCTTGCCTTCATAGGCGGCAAGATGATAGCCGATTCCTTCAAGGCTGATGAAGACAAGAGTATTAATCCCAGAAACCTCCGTACGCAGCTTCTGCTTGCTGTTGCAACCAGCATTGACGCACTGGCCGTGGGTATCAGCTACGCTTGTACCGGGTACCAGACCATTGCGTCCATTGCAGTTCCGGTGGTTGTAATAGGTATAGTATCTTTCACGATGAGCATCCTTGGCTTTGCTGTAGGTGTAAAGTTTGGGGAGGTCGTCGTGAAGAAGCTGCGACCGGAGTTGCTGGGAGGTATTATCCTTATAGGTATAGGTATAAAAATACTCATTGAGCACCTGGGATGAAAAGGCTGCTTGGCATACTTACGGCACTGCTCATAGGCGCCGCTGCTTCCGCCCAGGTCCGGGTGGACGAGTCCCTCGCTTTAGGCTATAACCGCAGTTTCGGCCTGTATGAGGACAATGCCACCATGGTAAGCTGGCTCATACGGAACCGCCTGGATCTCAGGGGAGGAGTCCGGCTACAGAGCAACCTTACGGCCACCGAATTTGGCTCCAGGTACTATTTCAACGATTACTTCGGCGCAGAAGGTTTTTACATAGGGCAGCGCAGCAGGGAACTGGGTTTCCGCGAGTGCAGCATAGGCGTTCTCGGCCTCTGGAGATGGAAAGGCCAGGTTGAGGTTAAGGCGGGTACTTTCTTCAAATGGCTCAAGCCTTTAAAAGGGGAGGGCAGCGTTTCAGAGCCGCTAAACTTTGCGTATAGCGTGAGCTTCTGGGCACTCAATACGCAAAAACGTTTCAACCTGGGCGGCTCCATAGCCACCCTGGACGCGTTCACGGCGGAGCGTTTCTACTGCCCTATGCTCACGGTGAAACTCCGCTACAGGATAAACAGGAAGATAGATCTATACGTTGTTTTCCGCGAGCACAACAGCGGAATATTCGACCTCACAAGCGTCAGGTACGACCGCCAGTTCAGGATTGGAACAACAGTAACGTGGTGAAAAAGGCATTTCTCATACTGACCGCTGCGCTTTGTATCTCCTGCGGAAAGCTGGAGATAAAGAATATGCTTTTCCCGTTTGCGGAGGACGTTAATATCCGTGTTGCGGAGTCCCTCGGCTGGAACGATGGCGCCGGAGTCACCACCCTTGCCGCAGCGCAGGATTCCTACCGCTTCTACGCCTGTTCAGACATACATATAGAGGACAGCCGCCCCGTCAATTTCCAGCTGATGGTGGATAAGGACAGGGCGGACGAACTGTCGGTATTCTACCTGGTTCTGGGGGATCTTCTGTTTGGAAAAGACCATATGGAATGGGTGGCTGAGATTATGGGCGCCGCCGGGAACCACCCCGGTTTTGTGATTGCCGGCAATCACGACATCTTTTATGGCGGGTGGGAGCAGTGGAAGGACCTTTTCCACAGCTCCACGTACTATTTCTATGTGCAGACGCCCTCTTCCAAGGATATCTTCATTATGCTGGATTCCGCCAACGGAACGCTGGGAGAGAAGCAGCTGGAGTGGCTGAAGGACGTACTTGAAAAGCAGCGTCCCGGCTGCCGTCATTGCATAGTGTGCGTGCATACCAATATGTTCCGGACGGACCTCACGCAGTTCCCCTCCACCAATTTCACGCTGGAAGAGACATATATCCTGACATCGCTCTTCTCGAAGAATTCCGTGGACGCGGTCCTTTCCGGCCACGACCACTTCCGTGACGTAACCTCCTACAAGGGCGTTACATATATAACCCTGGACCAGATCAAAGACGGCACATCCAACGCCTCGCATATGATCTTTGACGTGGGCCAGGTCGTCGATTATCAATTTGTCCCGCTCAATGATTGACGCCGCCACAGCAGACCTTCTGCGCACTTATGCCGACCGTTACGAGACCGCCTCTTTCATTGAAGGCGACCCTTCCTGGTTTATGCACCAGGTATCCGGAGAGAAGAACCAGGAGATGATGGCATTCCTTGCAATGGCGCTGAGCTACGGTGCCCGCTCACAGTTCCTTCCAAAGATACAGTGGCTGCTGGACAGCGCCCGGGGTGAGCCCTTTGAATGGGTGTGGGAAGGGGCGTATGCTTCCGTGCTGGAGGAAGGAGACAAAGCTTGCTTTTACAGGCTCTACAACAAAGGCCTTATGCGGGCTTTCCTTGATGCCTGCAGGGAGATGGTCCGGGAGTACGGTTCAATAGGCGGTTTTGTCCAAGAGGGAGATACTCTTAAGGCCCTGGATGCGTTCTGCGGGTATTTTTCCGCCCGCGGGTTGTCTGTCATAGTACCCAAGGATACCACGTCCTCCTGCAAGAGGCTGTGTATGTTTATGCGCTGGATGGTGAGGGACCTTTCCCCTGTGGACCTGGGCCTCTGGGCCGGGAAGATTGACAGGCGGACGCTCATTATGCCCCTTGATACACACGTACTTACGGAGGCGGAGAATCTCGGCCTCATCAGGTCCCGCTGCACCTCGATGTCTGCTGCACGCCGTCTCACCGCCGCCCTCGCGGAAGTGTTCCCGGACGATCCCCTGAAAGGCGATTTTGCCCTTTTCGGGTATGGCGTGAATCATTAATTATTATTATATTTGTAGACACTAAAACCTTGCAATGAGAATCGTCGCAGATACAAACATTCCTTTCCTCAAAGGAGTCTTTGAACCGTACGCGGAGGTTGTTTACCTTGACGGGCGGTCCATAGACAAGGAGGCGATGAGGGATGCGGACGCCATAATCATCAGAACCAGGACCCGTTGCAACGCAGACACGCTGGAAGGCTCCCGCGTGCGAATGATTGCAAGCGCCACCATTGGTACGGACCACATAGACCTTCCCTGGTGCGCAGAGCACGGGATAGAGGTGCGCAACGCTGAGGGCTGCAACGCCGGGGGAGTGGCAGACTACGTCATGTCTGCCATGTTCGGCGTGGCTTCCCGCAGGGCTATCCGTCTGGAAGGCGCTACAATGGGTATTATCGGCGTAGGAAACGTGGGCTCCATAGTGGAGAAGAACGCCCTCGCACTGGGCTTCCGCGTCCTCAGGTGCGACCCTCCCCGCGCGGAGGCCGAAGGTCCGGAAGGCTTCGTTTCCCTTGAAGAGCTGCTCCCCGAATCCGATATCGTAACCATGCACGTTCCCCTGGACGCCACTACGCGCGGCATGGCTGGGGACATCTTCTTCTCTCTCATGAAAACCGGCGCTTTCTTCATCAATGCCGCCAGGGGAGAAATCGTGGACGAGCAGGCCCTTCTCCGTGCGCGCCCCAAGCTTGGTGCCCTTATCCTGGATACCTGGTGCGGGGAGCCCAGCCCAAATCCGCTTCTTATCGATGCATGTGACATAGCAACTCCCCACATTGCCGGATATTCATATCAGGGAAAGCAGAACGGTACTGCAATGGCCGTGCAGGCTGTTGCAAGGCACTTTGGATGGGAGGCCCTCTATAACTTCGCCCCGGTCACGGAAGAAGAGGCCCTGAAGCCCGTAGAAGTTGATTTGACGGGCAAAACCCAGGGAGAAATAGCCGCAATCCTGCAGTACAACTACCCCATCTTCACGGACGATTTCCTTTTCCGCAGTTCACCGGACAGCTTTGAAAAGCTCCGCAGCGAATACAATTACCGCAGAGAATTCTATATAACTAACCGCAATATGTTAACACAGAAAGACATAGCCCAGATAGAGGCCCGTGGCATAACTGTGCGTGAGGTCTCCCGCCAGACAGACTGTTTCCGCAACGGTTTCCCCTGGATGAAGATCGTGGGCCCTGCAACGCCGCAGCGCGGCATCATGGTCCTTTCCCCGGAAAAGGTGAAAGAGGCCGTAGAGTACTGCAAGACCGCCAGGGTGGACGGCAAGTGCAAGTTTGTTCCCGCCTCGGGTGCCGCTTCCCGCATGTTCAAGGACATGTTCGGCGGCCTTTCCACCCTTGAGGAAGGGAAGGATCTTCCGGCCGATGCCCCCGGCGCAAAGCTCGCCGCCCGCATCAGGGACTTCGCCTTCTACACCCCGGAACTTTTCGGGGAGCCTGAGGACAGCGCCGTTTATCGGCAGAAAACCCTCCAGACGCTTCTCAAGGAGCCCGGCCTTGCCTATGGTTCCAAGCCCAAGGGCGTCCTCAAGTTCCACAGGTATCCCGCCGAGGTCCGTACCGCAATTGCAGAGCACCTTGTGGAGGCGCAGAAATACATGCGCAACGCAGACGGCACCTGCAACCTCACCGTCACCATTTCCCCGGAGCATACGGAGCTCTTCAAGGCCGCTGTGGCAGAGGTCCTTCCGGAGTATGAAAAACGCTACGGAGTGCGCTACAAGATAGATTTCACCTATCAGGACAAGGCAACGGACACCATAGCCGTAGACGAGGACAACAAGCCCTTCCGTAAAGCGGACGGCACCCTTCTTTTCCGTCCCGCCGGTCACGGAGCGCTTATCCACAACCTTAACAAGGTGAAGGAAGAGCTTGTGTCAATCAAGAATATAGACAACGTGGCGCATGAGAAGCTCCTGCCCGTTACGGCAGAGTACAAGCAGGTTCTCATGGGCGTCGCCCTTCAGCTCAGGGACAGGATATTCGATTACCTGAACCGCCTGGACAGGGAGCCGTCAGTGCAGCTCTGCAATGAGATAGAGAACTTCCTGGACAAGGCCCTCTGCATCCAGCTGCCCCTTGCCCGCAGCGAAAAGGAGCGCCAGGAGGTGCTCCGCGCAAAACTGAATCGTCCCGTACGCGTGTGCGGCATGGTGAGAAACGAGGGCGAACCCGGCGGAGGCCCCTACATCATAGCCGGTAAAGACGGCAGCACCAGTCTCCAGATTCTGGAAAGCGTGCAGATAAACCCTGCCGATGCCGGCGCCATGGAAGCCATGTCCCACGCCACCCACTTCAACCCCGTAGACCTTGTCTGCTGCCTTGAAGACTATACAGGAAAGCATTTTAACCTCCCGGATTACGTAGATCCGGAAGCCGGCTTCATTAGTTCCAAGAGCTATGAAGGCCGTACCCTAAAGGCCCTGGAACTCCCCGGCCTCTGGAACGGCGCCATGAGCGACTGGAATACTCTTTTTGTCGAAGTCCCCATCGAAACCTTTAATCCAGTTAAAGTAGTTTTAGACCTTTTAAGACCTGCACATCAAGCATGAAAGAAGCAAGTGCCGGAACGCTTGAATCCGGCGACATCCTGATCCAGATAGCCCCAGCGCAAAAGGGCCTGGAAATAGAGCTTCAGAGCTCTGTGGCGGCACAGTTCGGCCGTCAGATAAAGGAAGTCATCAAGGACACCCTTGAAGGACTTGGAGTTGAAGATGCATACGTGAAGGCCGTTGACAAAGGCGCCCTGGACTGCACAATCCGCGCCCGTGTCACCGCCGCCGCCGTACGCGCAACCGGTAAAGACGTATGGAAAGACTGAGGAGAACAATGATGTTCGTTCCCGGCAATAACCCGGGAATGATGGCCGATGCCCATATCTACGGCCCGGACAGCATTATGCTGGACCTTGAAGATTCCGTGACCATGGCAGAGAAGGACGCCGCCAGGCTCCTTGTCTACAATGCCCTTAAAACAATTGACTACGGCACCACGGAGATGGTGGTCCGTATAAATCCTCTCAATACGCCTTATGGCAAGAAGGACGTCGAGGCCGTGGTAAAGGCCGGCGTGGACGTGATCCGCATGCCTAAGACAGAGACCGCAGAAGAGGTCCGTGAGCTTGAGGCAGAGATACTGAAAGTTGAGGAAGAGATAGGCGCAGTTGGCCGCACCCAGATAATGGCGGCCATTGAGAGCGCCCTGGGCATTGTCAATGCCTATGCTATCGCAACCGCCTCAAAGCGCATGATGGGCATAGCCCTTGGTGCAGAGGACTACTCCGCCAACCTCAAGACCAACCGCACTCCCGGCGGGGCGGAGCTTCTTCTGGCCCGCGAGCAGATTGTGGTAGCCGCCCGTGCCGCGGGAATAGCCTGCTTTGACACCGTCTACTCCAACCTGGACGACATGGAGACCTTCCGCAAGGAGGTAGAACTCATCAAGACCCTGGGTTTCGACGGAAAATCCATCATCAACCCCCGTCAGATAGAGGTTGTGAACTCCGTCTTCGTTCCCACGGAGAAGGAAATCAACAAGGCCAGGGCCGTCATTGCCGGCATCAAGGAAGCCAGGGCAAAGGGCTCCGGCGTCATTTCCGTGAACGGAAAGATGGTAGACCGTCCGGTGGTGCTGAGGGCAGAGCGCACCATTGCGCTTGCCGTTGCAGCCGGTGTAATAAGTGAGGAGGAAGCGCTATGAGAAATACAAAGTTAGTCTCCCTGGAAGAAGCCATCCGCCGCAGCGGCCTCAAGGATGGCATGACAATATCCTTCCACCATCACTTCCGTGGCGGCGACAAGGTTGTGAACATGGTAGTGGACAAGCTGGCGGAAATGGGATTCAAGAATCTCCATCTTGCCGCTTCAAGCCTGTCAGATGTTCATGCTCCTCTTATCGAGCACATTAAAAACGGTGTAATCACAAGGATATCCACTTCCGGTCTCCGCGGCACTTTGGCCGATGCCATTTCCCGCGGCCTCATGGAAGAGCCTGTGGTATTCCGCTCCCACGGCGGCCGCGGCAGCGCCATCGCCTCCGGAGAGCTTCATATCGACGTCGCCTTCCTTGGCGCATCGGCCTCCGACGAGCTTGGAAATGCCTGCGGCGTGCCCCGCAGCGAGAACGCCAAGAGCATCTGCGGCTCCCTGGGCTATGCCCTGCCGGACGCCCGCTATGCCTCTCACGTAGTGGTACTTACGGACGACCTGGTCCCTTACCCCAACCTTCCTTCCGGCATCCGCGCCGCGGACGTTGAGTCCGTGGTGGTTGTGGACAGTGTAGGCGACAGCTCCAAGATATCGGCCGGAGCAATCCGCGACTCCAAGAACCCTCGTGATATCCTCCTTGCCAAATCGGCCGCAAAGGTGGTGATCAATTCCGGCCTGTTTGTGGACGGTTTCTCCATCCAGACCGGTACGGGCGGCGCCTCGCTGGCGGTTGTGAAGTATATCCGCGAGGAGATGATAGCCCGTGGAATCAAGGCTTCCTTCGCCCTTGGCGGTATTACGGCCCATATGGTAAAGCTGCACGAGGAAGGCCTTATCGGCCGTCTCATAGACGTGCAGTCCTTCGACAAGGTGGCTGCGGAGAGCATAGCCAAGGATCCTTCACATGTGGAGGTTTCTGCCGTGGAATATGCTTCCGGGCAGCATCTTGGATCGGCGACACATGCGCTGGATATCGTGATTTTGAGCGCCCTGGAGGTTGATACGGACTTCAACGTGAACGTGCTGGTGGGCTCTGACGGCATTATCCGCGGAGCCATCGGCGGCCATCAGGACACGGCGGCAGACAGTGCTCTCAGCATCATCGTGTGCCCGCTCCTCCGCGGCCGTATCCCCTGCGTAGTGCCCAAGGTGACAACGCTCATCACTCCCGGAAAGTCCGTGGACGTGGTGGTTACGGAATACGGCGTCGCTGTTAACCCCGAGCGCCCCGAGGTCCGCGAGCGCCTTGTGGCAGCCGGAGTGCATGTGGTGGATATCCATGACCTTGCGGCCAAGGCCGGCAGCATCATCGGCACGCCAGACCCTCTCCCGTTTGGAGACAAGGTGGTTGGCATTGTCATGAACCGCGACGGAAGCGTGCTGGACAAGATTTACAACATCAAGTGATTACGCTTGAACAACTCCTGGAAAGCCGGGACCGTAGGGCTGAGCGCCAGCGGTCCCTGCTTTCTTTATATCCAGGCAAGTCTTTGCTTTGCCTTACGGTTATGTTGCCGGGGCCCCTCAAGCGCTCTGCCATGTCACTTAAGATTGCCGCTGCTGCCGTTGAGGCAGTGCATGGGGCGTTTACTACGGTTTATGAAGATCTCCGGGACCTGGAGACAGGATATGAAGGGTATTTCATAGTTGATATGGACCCCCTTGAGGCCAAAAAGCTTGCCGTTCACCTCGAAGAAACCCACCCTCTTGGACGCCTCTTTGACCTTGATGTCATTCTGTCCCTGAAAAAGGCCGTTTTTGCGGACGGCGATGCCGATTCCGGTGCTTCGTCCCTGAAAAAGGCCGTTTTTGCGGACGGAGTGAGGCCATTGGGTAGAGAAGAACTGGGGTTGGAGCCCAGAACGTGCATCATCTGCGGCAGGCCCGTACGTGAGTGCATGAGAACCCGAAAACACAGCACCGAAGAACTGCTTTCAAGGATTGAGGCAATAATTGATTATAATTTGTAAGAAAAACTTGATAAATAGGTAATAAAGTATTACCTTCGCATAGTTTTATTTCGCAGGTCATACCGGGAGTATTGGGAAGCCGGCGTAGTAATGGAACAGTTCAAAAACCTGGACATAGCGGAGATGCCTCTTGGCTCTCCTTACTTCAGTGACAAGGTGTCACGCTTCCTCGGGGCAAACGGGCTCCGGATGGAAGCCATGGACACGTATTATTCAGTCCAGGACGCAGATGGCAACATCATTGCCGGAGCAGGAATCAGCGGTGACGTCATAAAATGCGTTGCAGTGGCTCAGGAGGCCCGTTCGGAGGGCCTTATGGTGCCTCTTATCTCACGCATCGTGGCTGGCCGCGGCAACCTGAAGGTCTTTACAAAACCGGAGTACAGGACAGTCTTTGAAAGCCTAGGTTTCCATGTGCTTGGAGAGGCCCCCAAGGCTATCCTTTTGGAAAACGGCAGGGGACTGCAGCAGTACTGCAAGCGCCTCCGCGCCTTTGCCGGAGGTGGCAGGACAGGCGTCATCGTCATGAACGCCAATCCTTTCACCCTTGGACACAAATACCTGGTTGAGAAGGCTCTTTCGCAGGTAGACCACCTGGTTGTGATCCCCGTGATGGAAGATGTCTCCATGTTCCCGTACAAGGAGCGCCTGGAAATGATATGCCGCGGCGTGGCTTCAATCAAGGGCGGTGACATTGATGTAGTTGAAGGCAGCCCGTACACAATCTCTGCAGCAACATTCCCTACATATTTCCTCAAGGACCTCTCAGAAGCCGCAGAGCAGCAGATGCTGCTTGACCTTGACATATTCCAAAAGCACATTGCTCCTGCCCTTGGCGCCACGGTGCGCTTTGTGGGCTCAGAACCATATGACGCACTCACGGCACGCTATAACACGCTTATGACCAACGCCGTGGAAATCCCGCGCCTTGACGGCATAAGCGCTTCCAAAGTGCGTGCTGCACTGGCGGAAGGGGACTACCGCACCGCGGCGGAAATGACTCCGGAGACTACTCATCCGTATCTGTTGGCGGCACTGGCGGAGCGTGCGCTCCGTATGGAACTTGACACGCCATTGAAGCCCGGCCTTGTGGGTCCGGACTCCAACGGCGCGCACAAGGACATGGATTATGATACCATGATTGGTGGCATAAAGGCTATCCGCCCCTTCTTCCCAGCCATTGCCCGCGCCAAGAGTCCGGAAGAACTCCGCCAGCTGGGTATCGACGCAGAAAACGCCATGATGGCAGCTACCGGAGGCGTGAACACCCACCGCGGCGCCATCTTCGCGCTGGGACTGGCCATCGCGGCGTGGGGCCAATCCACTGGTAATGAGCAGCTTATGCAATCGTCCCTGGGTCAGATTGCCCAGGGGTTAATGACTAACTCACAGATAACCAATAACTTGCCCCCACGCGGGGCTAGAGCCATGGCCCTCACGGGTTACCGGCAGCTGTTCCAGGACTGGCTGCCGTACTACAGGAGATTGCCGGTCGCAGCCGGCAATGACGGAAGGCTCGCAGTCGGCAATGACGGGGCTCTTCAACGCTTGCTTCTTCGCATAATGTCCACTCTGGACGATACCTGCATAGTGCACAGAGCAGGGGAGGAGAGGGCGCATCAGGTGAAGGAGGAAGCGGCAGCGCTGCTGGAGGAGATTCCCGATCAGGTCGGGAATGACCGGGAATGGAAAGACAAACTGAAAGCGCTCTGTGGCCGTTATGCGGCGGAGAATATCTCCCCTGGCGGCGCGGCAGACATGCTTTCACTCACGATATTTATCGACTCAATTATATAATATGGTAACACTTCATTCAGAAGGAGTATATCTCCTTGATGGAAAAACAATTGCCAATGAGGCTCCGCTCTCCAGGGACGAGGCCCGTGAAAACACCATTGCCTATCAGATCCTGAGGGCACACGATGTGAACGGTTCCAAAGGCAAGGAACTGAACATCCGTTTCGATGCCATGGTTTCCCATGACATCACTTACGTCGGTATCATCCAGACTGCACGTGCCAGCGGACTCACCAAGTTCCCGCTGCCCTATGCAATGACCAACTGCCACAACTCACTGTGCGCCGTGGGCGGTACCATCAACGAGGACGACCACGTCTTCGGCCTTTCTGCAGCGAAGAAGTACGGCGGTATCTACGTGCCTGCAAACCAGGCGGTCATCCACCAGTATGCCCGTGAGGCACTCACTGCCTGCGGAAACATGATCCTGGGCTCCGACTCCCACACCCGCTACGGTTCTCTTGGCAACATGGGCGTAGGCGAAGGCGGCGGCGAGCTTGTGAAACAGCTCCTGGAGAACACCTGGGACATCAAGGCCCCGGAGGTTGTCCTTGTATGGCTGGAAGGCAAGCCCAGGAAGGGAATCGGCCCTCACGATGTGGCCATTTCCCTTGTGAAAGCCACCTTCGAGAGCGGCTTCGTGAAGAACAAGGTCCTGGAATTCGCAGGCCCCGGCGTTAAGGAACTCCCCGTCGATTTCCGTAACGGTATCGACGTCATGACCACGGAGACCACCTGCCTTTCCTCCATCTGGATCACTGACGATGAGGTAAAGGATTACTTCCAGATGCACGGCCGCCCGGAGGCTTACAAGGAACTCAAGCCCGGAAAGGTTGCTTACTATGATTCCATGGTAACCATCGACCTTTCCAGCCAGGAGAGCATGATAGCCCTTCCTTACCACCCGTCCAACGCCGTGTCCATCCACGAGCTCCAGGCCAACCCGGAGAAGGTCCTGAAGGCCATCGAGGAAGACACCGTGAAGCGCTTCGGAGACAAGGTTCATCCGGACCTCCTCTCCAAGATCCGTGACGGAAAGGTCTATGCCGACCAGGGCATCATCGCAGGCTGCTCCGGCGGTACCTACGACAACCTTTCCGAGGCGGCATCCATCCTCCGCGGAAAGTCCATCGGCAACGATTACTTCACCATGAGCGCCTACCCGCAGAGCACTCCCGTGTACCTTGCAACCACCCGCAACCATATTGCAGAGGAGCTTCTTGAGGCCGGCGTTGTTATCAAGCCCGCCTTCTGCGGCCCTTGCTTCGGTGCAGGCGATGTGCCGTCCAACAACGGCTTCTCCATCCGCCATACCACCCGTAACTTCCCCAACCGCGAAGGCTCCAAGCCCGGTCAGGGACAGATTTCCATGGTGGCCCTCATGGACGCCAGGAGCATTGCAGCCACCGCTGCCAACGGCGGCGTAATCACCGCAGCTACGGACATCGACTATACCGACGACCACAAGCGCTACAGCTTTGACGGCCGCATCTACGAAAAACGCGTCTACAACGGCTTCGGCAAGGCCATGACCGATGAGCCTCTCCGCTACGGCCCCAACATCAAGGACTGGCCGGTAATGCCCGCCCTGCAGGAGAACATGCTCCTGGAGCTGGCCGCCGTCATACAGGATCCAGTCACCACTACCGACGAGCTCATCCCTTCCGGCGAAACTTCAAGCTACCGTTCCAATCCGCTTAAACTCAGCGAATTCGCACTTTCGCGCCGCGTCCCTGAATACGTCGGACGCAGCAAGAGGATCCAGGCCGATGACCGCGACCGCCGCGCAGGTGTGCTTTCCGAAGACCTTCGCAAGGCACTCCTGATTGCCGGCACCCCCGCAGAGAGCACTTCCTTCGGTTCCTGCGTCTTTGCCCGCAAGCCCGGTGACGGCAGTGCCCGTGAGCAGGCCGCATCCTGCCAGAAGGTTCTTGGGGGAGATGCCAATATCTGCTACGAGTACGCTACCAAGCGCTACCGTTCCAACTGCATCAACTGGGGTATCGTCCCGTTCACAATCAACCCTGACACCCCGTTCGACTACGCACCCGGCGACTACGTTTCCGTCCCCGGCATCCGCAAGGCCATCCTTGGCGGTGCGGAGGAGATCCAGGCCAAGGTCATTACCCGCGACGGCCGCTGCGTTCCCATCGTCCTTCACTTTGCGCCGCTCAATGAAACTGAGCGCCAGATACTTGCCGATGGCTGCCTGATGAATTACTATAAGAATAACAAATAGATTATGGAAAAAATCAAAATGACGACGCCGCTCGTAGAGATGGACGGCGATGAAATGACCAGGATCCTTTGGAAAATGATCAAGGATGAACTTATCCTTCCGTTTGTGGACCTGAAAACCGAGTACTATGACCTTGGACTGCCTTATCGTGACAAGACCAGCGACCAGGTAACCATCGACTCTGCAAACGCCACCAAGCGTCTGGGCGTTGCCGTGAAGTGCGCAACCATCACCCCTAACGTGCAGCGCATGAGCGAGTACAACCTTCACCAGATGTGGAAGAGCCCTAACGGCACCATCCGTGCCATGCTGGACGGCACCGTGTTCCGCACACCTATCACCATCCCCAGCATCCACCCCGCAGTGAAGTTCTGGAAAAAGCCCATCACAATTGCCCGTCATGCCTATGGCGACGTCTACCGTGACGTGGAGATCCAGACCACAGAGCCCGGTGTCGCAAAGCTTGTGTTCGAGGGCGTTTCCGGAGAGAGAATCGAGGAAGTTATCCATGAGTTTGCCGGCCCCGGTGTCATCGAGGGCATGCACAACACCGATAAGTCCATCGCCAGCTTCGCACACTCCTGCTTCAAGTATGCACTTGACGTGAAGGAAAACCTCTGGTTTGCAACCAAGGATACCATCTCCAAGAAGTACGACGGCCGCTTCAAGGCCATCTTCGAGGAAATCTACGAGAAGGAATACAAGGAGCGGTTCGAGGCCGCCGGCATCGAGTACTTCTACACCCTCATCGATGATGCAGTCGCCCGCGTAATGCGTTCAGAGGGCGGTTTCATCTGGGCCTGCAAGAACTACGACGGCGACGTGATGTCCGATATGGTGTCCACCGCCTTCGGTTCCCTTGCCATGATGACATCCGTCCTTGTAAGCCCCGACGGCAAGTACGAGTACGAAGCCGCTCACGGTACCGTTACCCGTCACTACTACAAGTATCTGAAGGGTGAGGAAACCTCCACCAACCCCATGGCTACCATCTTTGCATGGAGCGGCGCATTCCGCAAGAGGGGAGAGATGGACAACCTTCCTGAGCTTGTGAACTACGCCGATCAGCTTGAGGCTGCCTGCTTCGACACCCTGAACGAAGGCCTCGAGACAAAGGACCTTGTGAACCTCTCCGAGGGCATCACTCCCAAGGGCCTCACCTCCCTGCAGTTCCTCCAGGAAATCCGCAAGCGCCTGGCGGCACGTCTTGGCGCATAAATGTAAAAGGTTCGGTTTTTTATGCCGAACCTTTTACGTGATTACGCCTTACAATAAGTATAGTGTAAATGGTTCGGTGGTTTTTACCGAACCATTTACATTTTGAAGGACTATTTGCCTACTTTGATGGATGCCATGCCGCTCTTGTGAGTGGTGAAGCTTCCGCATTGCAGGCCGCTGGCATCGATGTCACCGGCACCGCTTACGCTGAAGGAAGCCTTGCCTGCCTTACCGGACAGGTCGATGTCACCTGCACCGTTGACTGAGACGGAGAGCTCTTCAACATCAAGGGCATCGGCTTCGATGTCGCCTGCGCCGTTGAGGGTGAAGCTGAGGGAGGGGACTGCTATGCCGCTGAGGTCGAAGTCTCCTGCTCCGTTCACAAGGACCTCCAGGTTCTCTGAAGACTTGTAGCCGGTCTTGAGATCTACATCGGCAGCTCCGTTGACAAGGAGTTTCTTGAGTACGGGGAGGGTAATTGTGACGTCGAACTCCTCTGCCCTGATGTTTACGTTGTCCTTGGTACCAAGCACCAGGACGCCGTCCTCCACCTTGTAGTCAATGTAATTGAAGACTTCCTCGTTGGCCTTGACAAGCACCTGGAAGCTGTCTCCCTGGAAGAGTTCCATGTCTGAGGAACCGTTGACCGTGATGGCATCAAAGCCGCTGAGGTCCAATGTTTTAGTAATGACAGGTCCCTTGCAGGTGACCTTTTTTCCGTTGTTCACAGTAATACCGTTTAAACCGTTAATGGGGAATACACATGCTGCACAAAGCATTGCAGCGCCAATTAAACTGAGAGCTCTTTTCATATTATTCGAATATTTTAGAATCAAGACCAAGGAGTTCCATGCGGCGCTTTATGGCCGGGACATCTTTCGTGAGGAATTCTTCCCTCTGTGAGGCAAGGATCTTTTCCCGGGCATCCGGGGACACGAAGTACCCGATGCCGCGTTTGTTGTAGATAATCTCTTCCTGGGTGAGTTTTTCGTAGACTCGCATGACGGTGTTTGGATTCACGCCTATCTGCGCGCCGTACTCTCTCACGGAGGGTATTCTGTCATCGCCCTTCAGAGCGCCGGAGAGGATTTCCTCTGCAAATACATCGGCAATCTGGAGATAGATGGGTTTGCCTGCGTGAAAGTCCATAATACTAGTGTTTAATGGTTTTGATGCGGTATAAGATTCCTCCGGCAAGGCACAGGGCTGCTGCGGTCATACAAGCGGCGAATCCGTTCATGATGGCGCTGCTGTTATGCGTTCCTGCCATGAATTCCGTATTGACGTTCCAGCCAATCCTGCTGAAAATGAATGTCAGTGCAGAACTGATAACCATCATGGCTACGATTCCCCAGATAATCTTGTGCTTTTTGAACACCAGGCCGGAGAGGAGGAAGTACAGGAAGTTTACACAGAAGCCGGAAATGAAGACCCAGACAAACGATGCTATGCTGAAATCTACTTCGCTGTTGCGGATTGCGTTGGTAATATCTGACAGCATTCCGGAAAAACTGAAAAGGAGGGATTTGCCGCCGGTGTGGTCCAGGAGGGTGATGAGCCAGTCGGTGCCCAGGAATACTACAAAGAAGAGAACGGGAATCACAATGAGTGTGTTGATGAGCATGGATGTCCATTTCTCCAGACCCGATGCCGGGGCCATGAGCCATGCGCTCCCTTCCTTCTTTTTGGTGAGATAGCCATAGGTGCTTGTCTGGTAAAGTTCCAGGGCAATGAAGGCAAGGATGAATACTGCCAGGCGGGCATCACCGTTTATAGCCTGCCACTGACCGTTGACGATGAGATTGTAGCATACAACTACAATGTATGCGATAAGGCCGGAGAGCCCGATTCCAAGGGCGGCGAACATGTGGTTGCGCCACATCTGGGTAATGTCATATTTGAACCAGTTCCAGAAACGGGAACCGTTGAAAACTTCGTTTTTCATAGGGCTACTTGAATAAGGCTTTTACTACATCTTTGTGGGAGTGAACGGCGTTGAAGAGAGCCTCGATATTCACCTTGGACTCTTCTCCCGTCGCATTGGGATATACCTGGATGGTACCGCCGGGGGTGCGCTCCAGATAGAGTGCGTCCGGATTGATGGTGGTGCCGTAGTCGAACAGCAGCTTGGAGGAGATCTCTTCCAGGGATGCGTTCAGGAGCACCTCTTCCTTGTCCAGGATAATCACGGGGTCGATTATGTTCTCAAGGTCACGGACCTGGTGGGTAGAGATTACAACCACGCTGTCTTCTGCGGTGTGGCGGGTGATGGCGCTTCGGAACTGTGCCTTGGAAGGGATGTCCAGGCCGTTGGTGGGCTCGTCCATAAAATAGTGGCGGGCGTTGCATGCAAGTGCGAATGCAATCCAGGTCTTCTTGAGCTGACCGGAGCTCATGGTGTCCATGCGCTGTGAAGGATCTACTTCAAGTTCTGCAAGGACCTGAAGGAATTTTGCATGGTCGTAACTGGCCCAGAGGCTGCCGGTCTCGCGGCCGAAGCGCTCTGCCTTGTTGTGTACGGGAGCAACCTCGTCGGGAAGATAGAACTGCTCCTGAAGAAGGGATGGCTGGCGGTCGAAGGGATTGCGTCCATCTGTGTGGATGGTGCCCTCCTGGGGCTTCTTGAGGCCGCACAGCAGAGTGAGAAGGGTGGTCTTGCCCACGCCGTTCTCTCCAAGGAGGCCATAGATGTTGCCCCCTTTAAGCTCCATGGAGATGTTCGAAAGAACTCTCTTGGTGCCGTAGCTGAAGGAAAGATTCGATACTGTTATCATAGCTTTGCGAGTGTATTAGTTCATTAGTACACCGCAAAGGTAGTAACAAAAATTTATTCTGCAAATTTTTTTTGACTTTTTTGTTGAAAAATGTGAAAGGTTCGGTTTTTTATGCCGAACCTTTTACATTATATGCCCTGTAGTGCCGTTTTGTGTGAAAGGTTCGGCACTTTTTTCCGAACCTTTTACATCCTGGCTATCCCAGCGGGTAGAAAAGGCTTTCGTAGCGGCTGTTCCAGCTGCGGTCATAGTGCCTGCGGACTGTGCGGGCGCTGGCGAAGAGGTTGAAATTGGCCCAAGCCTCCAGGAAGAGTACGGCAAAGTCCGTGCGGTTGTGAAGGGTAAGGGCAAACAGGGTGTACACAGCTACTATATATACGCATGCGCGCTCGCGGTCATCGGCCTGGGGAGAGGAAGGGGCGGCAAGTGTGAGGCGCATGGACTGGGCAAAGGCTACGTCGGCAATGACATCGGCAAGGAGGGCTTCCTCCGAGGGCTTGTACATCTGAAGGCAGTACCTTTCCCCGGCATGTTTTTGTGCCGATACCTCTTTTTCCAGGACGGGAAGTGGATCCGGCAGGGGGGACTCGAAGTACTTTGCGGGAGAAGATTCACCGCGGAGGAACTGAAGTGCCAGTACGCAGTAGTCCCTGACGGAGGCCTCAATTACCATTGAATAGGGGGCCTTCGCGTCTATGCGTGACAATATTTCCTGTACACTGGCCATTAGTGGGTGTAAATATACAAAAAATCTGCTAATTTTGTACGAGATTCCGGATCAAGTCCGGAATGACGTAACATTATGAAGATTGTCTTTTTGGATGCCATAACCATGGGCGATGCCTCCCTCGAGGAGATTGCAGCCCTTGGAGAGCTGGTCACTTATCCCAGTTCAACTCCACAGGAGGCACGGGAAAGGGTAAAGGATGCAGATGTAGCACTCCTTAACAAAGTTATTGTTGACAAAGAGTTCCTTGACGCCGCACCAAAACTCAGATTGGTGTGTGAGGCCGGCACCGGGATCAACAACATAGACGTCAAACTGTGCGAGGAGCGCGGAGTCATCGTAAGAAACGTTGCCGCATATTCCACAGATTCCGTGGCCCAGACCGCCTGGATGCACATCCTTAACCTTGCCGGAAGGGCGTTCCACTACAATTCCTTCGTACATGACGGCTCATACAGCCGCAATGTGGTGCATGTGGACTACCGCCATCCTTTCACGGAACTCTCCGGAAAGACACTTGGCGTGGTTGGCATGGGAGCAATCGGGCATAAGGTAGCGGCAATTGCCAAGGCCTTCGGGATGGAGGTCATTTATTACTCCACATCCGGCACCAATCATTGCAAGGAGTATCCTGCAGTGTCGCTTGAGACACTGTTGGCAGAATCGGACGTCATTACCATCCACGCCCCCTACAATGAGCGTACGGCAGGTCTCATCGGCTATGAGCAGTTCAAAAAGATGAAAAGGACGGCCTTCCTGGTGAATACCGGCCGCGGAGGCATTGCCGTGGAAGCAGATCTTGCCATGGCACTGGACGACGGTCTCATTGCCGGCGCGGGAATAGATGTGTACGTGAAGGAACCACTTCCCCTTGACAGTCCCCTCATGAAACTTCAGCATCCGGAAAGGCTTCTGCTGAGCCCCCACATTGCCTGGTATTCGACGGAGGCCCGTGCCCGCCTTGCACACGAAATGGCGGAGAATATCAAGAAAGGTTGGTAAAAGGTTCGGAAAATAGTGCCGAACCTTTCACATTTTTGATGCCCTGTACTCCGAGGGCAGCATGCCGGTTTGTTCGCGGAACAGGCGGGAGAAGTTGCTGCGGTCGTTTATTCCCACGCGGCGGGCAATTACGGAGAACGGGGTGTCAGGCTCTGCGATGAGCTGTTTTTTTGCCTCCTCTATACGTAGCCTGGTGCGCCAGGTGCGGAAGTCTTCCCCCTTCTCTTCAATGCAGTAGTGGAACAGCTGGTCCGATGTTATGCCCATCCGCTTTGCCACCTGCGAGGGATTGCCCTCTGGCAGCAGGTAGCCGCGGTTTTTCTCCCACTGGTTTACTGCTGCGGCAACCTTGGACCCGGAAGAGGAAGGGGCCTGCTTCCATTTGTCAAGCAGACCCCCTAATCTTGAAAGTATTCCCGTCTTACCAGCCAAGGACATAGGCGAAGATAAGGGGAGCAACGATGGTGGCGTCGGATTCCACGATGAACTTGGGCGTATCCGGTGCGAGCTTGCCCCAGGTGATTTTCTCGTTGGGGACGGCGCCGGAGTAGGAACCGTAGCTGGTTGTGGAGTCTGAAATCTGGCAGAAGTATGCCCAGAGGGGAGTGCCTTCCCATCCCAGGTCCTGTTCCATCATGGGAACGCAGCAGATGGGGAAGTCTCCGGCAGTGCCGCCGCCAATCTGGAAGAATCCCACGCCGGGGGCGTTCTTCTTGTACCAGTCAACGAGGAACATCATGACTTCCACGCCCTGGATTACCATATGGGGATCATACTCTCCGCGGATTACGTGAGCGGTGAAGATGTTGCCGGTGGTGCAGTCTTCCCATGCGGGGCAGATGATGGGGATGTTCTTTTCACATGCTGCAACAACCCAGCTGTCCTTGGGGTCAATCTCATAGTACTGCTTGAGGACGCCGCTACGGATCATCTGGTAGATGAACTCGTAGGGGAGATACCTTTTACCCTCTGCCTTGGCCTTGTCCCACACTTCCACAAGGTGTTTTTCCAGACGGCGGAAAGCTTCCTCTTCAGGAATGCAGGTGTCTGTGACACGGTTGTAGTGGTTGTCCAGAAGCTCCTGCTCCTGCTTGGGGGTGAGGTCACGGTAACCGGGAACCCTGTAGTAGTGGCTGTGGGCCACAAGGTTCATGATGTCTTCTTCAAGGTTGTTTGCAGAGCAGCAGACGAAGGCAATCTTGTCCTGGCGGATCATCTCCGCGAGGGAGAGGCCAAGTTCTGCGGTGCTCATTGCTCCGGCCATTGCGAGGAACATCTTTCCACCTTTGTTAAGGAGGTCTTCATATGCCTTTGCGGCATCTACAAGGGCTGCCGAGTTGAAGTGACGGTAGTGATGGGTGATGAATTGAGAGATAGGACCCTTTTCCATTTTTTTTTAACTTTTTTTTTAATTTGTATGCAAAGGTACGTTTTTTTTGTTAACTTTGTCCTTAACGTGACAAAAATCTGTTTAACCTTATAAACCTAATTGTTATGAAGAAATTCTTCCTCGCACTGGTTGCCATGTTCGCAATCACCGCAGTTGCTTCTGCAGCAAACTACACCGCAGACGATGCAGCTATCGATGCCGCTATCGAGAATGCTATTGACGTGAATGCATTCAACCTCGGCAACACCGCTACCGCACCCCTCGGCGCAACTTATGTAGCACTTGGCAACAACGATGTTGTTTCCCTCCTCCTCACCTTCTTCCTTGGCTGGACCGGTATTCACCGTGTGTACATGGGTTCCACCCCTTGGATGTGGATCCTCTACCTCCTCACCGGCGGCGGATTCGGCGTGGTAGTCCTTCTTGACTTCGTATTCGAACTCATCGGCTTTGTCGATGGCTCAGGCCTTGGCAAGTACTACGACAACCCTAACATCCTCATGTGGCTGTAGTGCTGCGTAAAGGCCTTATATCCGCTGCACTGCTGCTTCTTGCCCTTGGCGCTTTCGCCCAAAGGAGGGCATCGGCAGACGTAGAGGTCAAGTCTCTTGCAGACGGAAAGGTTACAACGGTCACCAAGCGCGTTTTCTGTCAGGGAAACGGTCGTTTGGTGACCGTTTTTTCTTCTCCCTACGATTATACCACAATCACCAATCTGAAGGGAGAATTCAAACTGTACGTGCCATCGTCAAACGAGGTATTCTCCCGTGTGGACCAGAATTTCGGTTCAGGTAACGAACTCCTGTACCTTTTCCTGGCAGGTCGTCAGGACAATCTGGGCCTTCTTGGCATGGGATATACCCTTCAGGGCTCTTCCTACGATGAAGAAGGCTACCTGAAGCGTACGTACACAACCAAGAAAAAGGACACCGCTCCCACAGTGGAACTTGTCCTGAAGGACTATCTTCCGGTATATGTGGCATATCTGGACCACTCCGGGAACGTCCTCAGCAAAATGTATCTTTCACAGTACACAAAGGGCTCCAGCCTGGTTTTCCCCACAAGGGTTACGGAGATTACTTACAATAAGGAAAAGCACGATTCCACGGTAGTCAGAACCATCTATTCCTCCATCTCCACAGACGGCTCGGATCCCAATTTCGACTATCAGGTTCCAGCAGGAGCAAAACCTGCAGGAAACCCTCTTGACGCCCTGAAGAAAAAATGAGAGCAAGGCTGATTGTTTCGGCTTTGATGCTGCTTTTGAGCATTCCCTCCCACGCGCAGAAAGTGCGTGGCATTTTTTCTTTATCGGACTATCTTACCAGGAATTCTTACATAGGGCATGCGGGAAGGCAGTACCTGAAGCCCGTTCCGCCCAAACCCTCCACATTTGAACCCCAGGCCTTTGACCCGTCTGCTCCCGTCTGGAATATCGGGGCCGATGGTGACTTCGTCCTGGACCTCCTGGACCGCGGTCTCAGGGAAGACGCGCTAATTCTTTTGGGGGAGGGAAATTACGCCCCCGGGGACAGTCTTTCCTATCTCCGCGGCCTTGCCCTTTTTGACGACCGCCAGTTCCAGGCGGCAGACCAGTGGCTGTCCAAGGTGAAGGGCCCCTTGTCAGACCCCGCCATGTTTTATGGTAACGTTGCCAGAGTGCACCTTGACAGGCCTTTCGATGCCCTGAAGGCGCTCTCCCGCTATGAAGGGCCGTATTCTGAGCTGGCATGCATGCAGCGAGCCGGCATTGCCCTCATGCTGGGAAACGTGAGCATGTTCCAGGAGGAGTCGGAACTCTTTACATATTCGGATTACCGCCTCTCGGAAAGCGAGAAGGCAATAAAGGACTTGTCGGAGTCGTTGAAAAAGAGCCAAAAGAGCCCCTGGCTGGCCGCAGGGCTGTCGGCCTTAATCCCGGGCGCGGGAAAGATCTATGCCGGCCAGACAGGCCCCGGCGTGGCATCTTTCCTTGCCGTAGGTTCCCTTGCTGCAATAACCGCAGAGCAGTGGAATCACCACGGTGCAAAAGACTGGAGAACAATAGTCGCAGGTTCCCTCTGCGGCATATTCTATATAGGTAATATCTACGGAAGCTGGGTTTCCGTAAGCATACAAAGGCAGAATATCGAAGATGAAACCAAGGCGCTGGTACTTTATAATATCAGTATTCCTCTTGGCAGCTTTTTCCGCTAGGGCACAGTCCCCGGCGCTCAAGGCCGTATTGTATGAGAGGATAGTATTTGAGGGCGCTGGTCCGGAAGAGACCAACGACGCCCTCCTTGCCCGTGCCCTCTGCCTCACGGAGCTGGGAAGGTGGGCCGATGCCTCCGACGCCCTGGACCGCCTCCGCCTCTATGCTCTGGAGCCCGTCAGGGTGCCGGAGATAAACTACCTGAAAGCGCTCTGCAAGTATCGTCAGGGAGATTACGCGAGCGCCGCTACAGTAATGGCAGAGGGGCTCCCGGATACTCCTGATGCGCAGAAACTAGGCTATTTGATTACGGCGGCCTCTTCCTGGAAGGGCAAGAACGAGCTCCTTGCCGCAATTCTTGGAGTATACCCTCCTTATGGTCATCTGTACACGCATGCCAAAGGCGGAGTGCCAATTACCATAGCATCGTCCTGCAGTGCCGCTCTGTGGGTTGTTGCCGCCATATCCGGAGACTGGATAACAGCTATCGTAGGCGGCGGCCTCCTCCTCAGCGAAACCTGGTGGCGGGGGAGTGTGCAGGCAATGCCGCAAAAAGCCCGCGAGTACAACACCCGCGAGCTGGCAAACTATCTTGAGAGACTGGAGGCCTCTCTCTAGGCTCCGATGAATTCCCTTATCATTGAAGTCGCCGGAATCTCCTTGTCAGGTACCGGGACAAAGTAGTGGATGAACTTCAGAAGCCTGTGTGCCTCTGAGTACTCAGGGCTGTTTTGCGGAACGCTGCGGAGAATGGGCTCGGCGTGGTTCTTAAGTACTGCAAATTCAATTAGATAGGCGCTGTTGAACATGACGTCCGCCATTTCCTGGAATGGATATATCCAAAGGTGCTCCGCCCTCAGGACGTTCTGCCAGTTGGAGATGGATTCGCGCGCGCTGAAGGCGCCTTTGTTGTAGTCACGGACGATGCGCCTGAGGAGGCGGTTGTCGCTGACGGGGATCCAGTTGTGGTCGTCCAGCTGGGTGGAGGTTATGGTATTGATGAAGATCCTGAACTTGTAGTTCTCCGGAATCTGTGAGGTAAGGGCGGGGTTCAGGGCGTGTATTCCTTCTATGAGAAGTACGCAGCCTTCCGTGAGCTTCAGTTTCTTGCCGTTATACTCCCTGAGGCCTGTGACGAAGTTATATTCCGGAACGGAAACCTCCTGCCCGCCGATGAGTTTCATGATGTCGCTTTCCATCAGGGCATGGTCTACGGTCTCAAAGTTGTCGAAATCGTAGCTGCCGTCCGGGAATTTGGGGGTGTCCAGCCGGTTCACGAAATAATCGTCCGTAGACATGCTCATGGGCTTGAGCCCGCAGGCCTTGAGCTGTATCGAGAGCCTCTTGCAGAAGGTGGTCTTTCCGGACGATGAAGGGCCGGTGATGAGAACCACCTTGAGGGGATTCTCCTTGCAGCGGCACCTTCGGTCTATCTCTTCCGCAATCTGGACGATTTTCTTTTCCTGCAGGGCTTCCGCTATCTGGATGAGCTCCGATGCCCGGCCATTGAGAAAGGCCTCGTTAACATCACCTACAGTGTTGAGCCCCATGATAATGTCCCATTGCAGGGCTTCGTTGAACATCTCGTATGTCTTGGGCTGGTCTACGAAATCTGCCACCTGTGAGGGGTTGGTCCGGCAGGGGAGACGAAGGAGGATGCCATCCTTGTAGAGCATGAGGTCCCAGACGGTAAGATAACCTGTGGAGGGAACCAGCTTTCCATAGTAGTAATCTACAGTATCTCCAAGCGTGTAATAGTCCGTATATGCTTCTCCGCTGGTTTCCAGGAGGCGCACCTTGTCTTCATAACCTGCCTTGCGGAACTCCCTGATGGCTTTGTCTGTCTGGACGTCGTAGCGGTGGAACGGCATGTCCTTGGACACAAGCTCCTGCATGCGTGCCTTCAGGATGTCGACATCCTCCTGGGTAACGGGGGCTCCGTCTTCCTTGCGGAGGTGGCAGAAATAGCCATGTGACAGAGGGTGCTCGATGTACAGTTTGCAGCCGGGGAAGGAGTCCGCTGCGGCCTTGTACATCAAAAAAGAAAGCGAGCGGCAGTACACTCTGCGCCCGCTGGACTCCCTGACATCCAGAAACTCGATGTCCTTGTTCTGAAAAACCTTGAATTTAAGGCCCTGGGACACATTGTTCACCTTGGCGGACACAATGGGGTAAGGGCGTGGAAAATCAAATTCAGACATCATCTGAAGGAGTGACGTCCCTTCCGGGAAACGCTTTGACTCCCTTGAGTTCTTGCAGTAAACCTGGACCATCGCTTTGGAGTTTAATGCTTGCAAAGATAAGAATTTGCCGCAATAAATCCAATAAGGTTTTTAGTCCATTGTCCGGAAAATGCGCTCCCGGACCTCTTCTATTGTGCCGATGCCGTCAATTTCACGGTATTTTCCGCAATCCTTGTAATACTGGATGAGCGGTTCCGTCTTTGCATGGTATGTATTGATGCGGTTCTGGACCACATCGTCCTTTGCGTCGTCGGCACGGCCTTCGATGAGGGCGCGCTTTGCTATGCGCTCGTAGATCATGGCGTCCGGAATCATGATTGAGACGCATGCGGTGACGGACTCGGAAGTCTTTGCAAGCATGGCGTCAAGGGCCTCCGCCTGGGCGATGGTGCGTGGAAAGCCGTCCAGGAGGAAGCCGTCCACGCCCTTCGTAGAGGCAAACTTTGATTCAATCATGCCTTCCACGACCTCGTCGGGGACAAGGTTTCCGGCCTCGATGAGGCTCTTGGCCTGAAGTCCCAGGGGCGTTCCGGCGGCGATTTCACTTCTGAGGAGTTCTCCGGTAGAGAGGTGGCAAAGGTTGTAGCGCTCTACCATTGCACCGGCCTGGGTGCCTTTTCCGGCACCGGGAGGGCCAAAGAGGATGTAGTATTTCATGGCTATTCGTCCAGTACGTAAATGTCTTTTGAGTTACGGCCAAGCTCGTCATAATCAAGACCGAAGCCCACGATGAACTTGTTGGGGATGCGCATTGCAACGTAGTCCAGGATGACGGATTTCTTGTAAACCTCCGGCTTGAGAAGAAGAGTGCAGATGCGGACATCGGCGGCACCAAGTGAGAAGAGCATGCGCTCCATCACCTCTATGGTGTTTCCTGTGTCTACGATATCTTCTACTACGATTACGGAACGGCCCTCAATGCCTTTGAGCACGGTCTCGCTCTTCACCACACCAGTGGAATGGGTTCCTTCATACGAAGAAAGCTTCGCGGCTTTTACAATGCACGGGAAGTTGATTCTCTTGAGGAGTTCCCCCATGAAAATCATGGCACCGTTCAGAGTGCAGAGAAGGATTGGAGCATTCTCCTCCGTTGCACCTTCAAAATCACGGTTAATCTTGTCTGCAAGTGCGTCTATGGCGCTTTCTATTTCAGCATTGGGAATGAGCAGTTTGAACTTCCTGCCGTGAAGAGTGATTCTTGGTTCCATATCTGTGAAAGATTTAGTACCTTACAAAGATAGTGAAAAGCCCGCAAATAAACCAATCAATTTTTTTGATTAAATTTGTAAAACAAACATAAAACGCTCCCCTTATGCAAAACTTTGAATACTGTACCCCTACCACAATTGTTTTCGGAAAAGGTGTCATAGAGAAACTTCCTGAGGTACTGGCCTCCATCGGCCGGAAAGTCCTGCTGACCTACGGCGGCGGGAGCATCATGAGGATCGGCCTTTACGACAAGGTCAAAGACCTGTTGAAGGACTTTGAAATAACCGAACTTTCCGGAATCCGGCCCAATCCGCAGTACGACCCTTCCGTGCTTGATGGAGTAAGGCTTTGCAAGGAGAATGGAATAGAGGTTATTCTGGCGGTAGGAGGCGGGTCCGTGCTGGACTGCTCCAAGGCCATAGCCGCAGGCGCGTGCTATGACGGAGATCCCTGGGATCTGATATCATATAAGGTCAAGGCAAAGGCGGCGCTCCCCATTGTGGACGTCCTCACGCTGGCGGCCACCGGCAGTGAGTACGACATGGGCGGCGTCATTTCCCGTGCCCAGACCAATGACAAAATAGGATATATGGACCCTCTGCTGTTCCCGGTGTGCTCCTTCCTTGATCCCACTTACACGTTCAGCGTCCCCAAGTGGCAGACTGCCGCCGGCATTGCCGACGCCATGAACCACATCCTTGAGCAGTATTTCTGCGAAGACAGTACTCTTATGAACGACGGTTTCTGCGAGTCCGGCCTCAAGAGCCTTATGGTCAACGGAAAAGCCTGCATTGTTAACCCTGAGGACTACAAGTCAAGGGCAGAGATGATGTTTGTATGCACCCTGGCGTGCAATAACATCATGTCCCTTGGCAACAGCGAATCCGGCTGGCCCATGCATGGCATAGAACACGCCTTGAGCGGCTACTACGACATCACCCACGGGGTAGGCCTGGCCATCATCACGCCCCGTTGGATGAAGCACATACTGTGTGAACGCACCCTGCCACGTTTTGTAAAATATGGCGTCAACGTGTTCGGGATAGACCCTTCGCTGGACAAATGGGAAATCGCAGACCAGGCCATCGGCAAGACCTATGCTTTCTTCGAAGAAATTGGCATACCCATGCACCTTCGCGAGGTTGGAATCGGCCCTGAAAGGCTCTCTGAGATGGCTCACCACGTAGCCGTGAACGAAGGCCTTGACAGCGCCTACGTCCCGCTCTCCGAAGCGGATATCCTCTCCATACTGGAGGCCTCCCTCTGATTTTAATTTATACAGTTAATACTAAAACCATGAGAACCTTACTTAAGAACGGAAAGATTTATGACGGGACGGGCGCCGAGCCCTTCGTGGGTGACGTGCTTGTGGAGGATGAAAGGATTGCGGCCGTTGGGAGCGGCCTTCAGGAAGAGGCCGATGAGGTCATAGACCTCGCTGGCCTGAGCATATCCCCGGGCTTTATCGATGCGCACTCCCATAATGACTGGTTCGCCATCAAGAAAGAGCCCCTGAAGTACTTCGAGCCCTTCATCCGCCAGGGAATCACATCTTTCATAGCAGGCAACTGCGGCCTTTCCGCCGTGGGCTTCGAGAAGGATACGCCCAACCTGGACAAGATTGGCGCCGGCCTTTTTGGCTACCACGGGGACACAACAGGAGTATACCCGGACGTGAAGAGCTTCTTCGATGCCGTTGACCGCAAGATGCCCTGCAACCTGGCCGTCCTCATGGGCCACTGCAGCGCCCGCGCCAGCGTGGCCGGGTACGAAAACCGTCTCCTTACCGAAGATGAGCGCAAGAGGATGCTCGCCATCATGGAACAGGGGCTCAAGGACGGAGCCTGCGGCGTATCCCTGGGCATGATGTACATCCCCGGACGCTTTGCAGATGTCCCCGAGACCCGCGAGGTCGCGCTCCTTGCAGAGAAATACGATCTCCCTCTCACCGTCCATCCCAGGGCGGAATCGGCGGTGTCGCTGGACTATCCCATCTTCGGCCGTGCCCACATCCTGAGGGCCCTGGACGAGCTCCGTGAGATGGCAAAGGGGACGCACATGAAACTCCAGTACTCGCACGCCATATTCGTGGGGCGCAGCACCTTCAAGTTCAAGGATGAGCTCCACCGCATCCTCGACCAGATGAAGGCCGAAGGCATTGACGCGCAGTTCGACATCTACAACGAGACCCTGGGCGTTTCGGTGATTACCGTCTTCATTCCCAACTGGTTCCAGGAACTCTCCAAGGAGGATAAGCGCAAGCCGCTCAACCAGTGGCGTTTCACCATCCTGGGGGCGCTTTCCTTAAAGATGCTCGGCTTCGGCTGGAAGGACATCGAGATTGCCTATCTGGGCCCAGGAATGGAGCAGTACGAGGGCAAGACCGTATACCAGATATCCAAGGAATGGAAGAAAGGCTGCTTCGACACCTACCTTGACCTCTGCGAGATGTCGGACTTCAAGGGCCGCGTCAACATGGGGCCATACAGCACTCCGGAAATCATATCCTGGCAGAGCAAGCGGGACGATGTCCTCTACATGACCGACGCCTGGGTGGAGGAATTCGGCATCCAGAATCCCGCCATCTACGACTGCTTCCCCAAGTTCCTCCGCTGTTCCCTCCGCGGGGAGGGGGACACCATGCCCCGTACCATCCGCAAGATGACCGGCGGCGTAGCCAAACGCTTCAGCATCCCTGAGCGCGGTCTTCTCCGGAAAGGATTCAAGGCCGACATCACCGTCTTTGACGAGTCCGAGCTTGCCGCCGCCACGCCGGACCAGAAGAAGTCCTTCGGCATCCGCCGGGTCTTCATCAACGGCCGCCAGGTCCTCTGCGACGGCATCCTGGACACCGAGGCCCTCAAGACCACCGGACAGGCAATGAAAGCGGGGAAATGATGGAAAGAGGTTCAGGAACGGCAGTCAAACTTGCATAGGGCCATGGCACTGGAATTCGGCAGAATGAAAAGAAGCGAGATCCGCGAGGCTGCGGAACTCGCAACCCGTGCGTTTGACGACTACGAGTACTTCACAAACTGGTTTCCCGCCAAGCTGGAGCGCAACGCCGTCCAGTTCGCCATCATCTGGAGGGAGTACAGGACCAACTTCGGCAGGGTAGAGTACCTGGTGGCAAGGCAGGACGGCAGGCTGGTCGCCGTGGCGCAGCTCAATCCGCCATCTTACCGCAAGCCGTCCGACCTCAGCTACCTCCTGCACGGCTGGCTGAGAGTTTACAAGGCCGGGGACCGGAAGGCCATCGACGACTGGCTGAAGATGGACGCCGCTGCCGGGAAGCCCTGCCACGACTACCAGAAGACCGGACCGGACATCTGGTACGCCAGTTCGCTCACAGTGGACCCTCCCGTACAGGGGACGGGCATCGGGACCGGATTCATAGGATACTGGGAAGACTACGTACGCGAGAGGGGCGGGAAGCAGCTGGTGTTCTTCACCAACTCCCGCAAGAACCTGGATTTCTACCTCAGGCGGGGCTATGAGGTCTTCCACGAGCAGGAGTTCCGGCACAACGGCAGGACCATGGGCTCCTGGAGCGTCAAAAAAGCATTGTAACTGAAAACCCGTAACCATGAGAACCTTACTCCAAAACGGAAAGATCCATGACCGGACGGGCAATGAAAACTGAGAAATGATGGAAGTATGGTATACGCGATTATTGGAATAGTTGTGGCCATGGCCCTGTTCCTTATTTTTAGGAACGACCATGACGGTTCGTACAACAAGAACGAGAAGCGGGGGCACGGGGCGGAGAAGTCCCGCTCCGAGAAGAGGACACCCAAGGCCACCGACGAGGGCCATCGTGAAGACGTGAAGGACAAGGTCCGCGGCGCCTTCGAGACTTTCGTCAAGGAGATCAAGGAACAGGCTGAGCCGGACGAACAGGACACGGAGGACGATGATGAGGTCGACTTGTCGTTCCTGGACACCCTTGATTACTATGAGGACCTGGAGGAAAACACCGAGACCTTCGATATCACCGGACTCCGCTATTACTGCACGGTGCATGACTGCGGGAAGATTGTGGGGGTGGTGAAGCCCGACCCGTCGAATGTGCACGACTCGAGGGCGCAGGCTGTGATCCGGTCAGACGGGAAGCTGCTTGGGTATATTCCCAGGACGCAGCTGGACTGGTATGAGGACTTCAATGAGGTGGACGTGGTATGTCCGTTCGTGGGGGAGATTGAGCTTGACAGGTCCAGGGTCTCCCTGGTTGCGGAGATCAAGGTGATCATACCGTCAAGCTATGAGTATGTAAGGGATGAGATAGAAGATGGCCTACGGTTCCATGAAGATGGGTAATCCCGCCTATGACAAGAGACATAAGGCCCGGATTCGTCGCTACGGAAATCCTGGACCCAAACCAGCAATTCCGCTCCCAATCTGGGAGAGACTCACTTTCGTTAAGACCAAGTAGTTATGAGACAGGAACTCATAGAACTCGCAGACACTTACAAAAAGGCAGGTGACGCCATCCACGACGCCATCAGGAAAAGCATCGCCGAAGCCGGGGGATTCCTCAACTGCTCCAACAACAAGTTCGACAGGAAGGATATCCTGGGCATGGTTTATGATAAGAAGAAGGGGTACACTGAGACCTTCCCGATAAGGGCCATGCGTATCAGTGATTCCGGCCAGGTGGAGGTGTATGTGGGCACTCCGGGTGCCATCTACACGGACAAGTACCTGAGAGGGAAAAACGGGGAGGAGCACTGGATGCCCCTGAAAGGCTCCAGCATCCTTTTCTACCAGACCATCCTCTCGATAGCCGGGACAATTGATGAGTATTTGCAAAACACTTGAGAAGACAATGAAAAAGTACCTGCTGACAATAGCCCTGGCCCTCGCGGGCATGATAGTTCTATGCTCATTCGGGACGTCGCTCCCGACGCAGTTCGAACGTTTCACGGACAAGGTCGCACGGAATTACGCGGACTACACCGAGGAGGACTGGAACAAGGCCTCGGAGCAGTTCGGGAAGCTCATGGACAAGTATGAGGGGTCATACAACTCGTTCTCCGAAGAGGACAAGGTCCGGATAGACAAGGCCATAGGACGCTATCGCGCCATAGTCTTCCGCTCCGGCATGAACAAGGCCATGGAGTCCTTCAACGAGTACGTGAAGGACCTGGAGCCCAAGATAAAAAGTCTTACACGAAGGCTTGAATCATTCCTGGACGAACTCACGAGAGACGTATCGCCAGGGAACTAGCGGTCCAATTACTGTCCCCCTAAGTTCATTTAAGGCGTTTTTTGCACCTGGCGGTCCAGACTATGGACCGCTAAGTGCATTTAAGACCGTAGTAAGAGAACTTACTTCCAGTCCTCGGGATAGTTCATGTTGATGCAGTGGGGGCCTTTCTTCTGCCGCCTGGCGCAGTCGTTTCTCAGATTGTCAAGTTCCATGGTCATTTCTTGCGGAGATAATATTGTTGGCAGTTCAAATATAACCAAAAAGCGTAAATTTGAAAAACAAACCAAGGACCTATTCATCCTGATGCTGTGGATAGTACTTGAGTGGTACGTATGGGGATTCGAGCTCGTAGAGACCGCCGTGGCCGTCCATTGCATCAGGCAATACAAAAAGGACAGCCATCTTCTTTGATGCCTGTCCTTTTCAGACGCTTTCGGTCATAGACTTTCTTCGACTTGTGGAGCGCCGACCGGAATGAAACCGGCCTCCCGTGCCCGGCAATCTCTTCCTGCCGGGCCGCCCTGCGGTTGGCGAGCATGAAGTCCGCCTCCGTGATCCGGAGTTTCTTCTGTTTCCTTCTGGGTTTCATGGTGATGGATATTTTGTTCTCCTTATAGATTCAAAATCCTGTAAGAACGTTGCACGGGGAACTCCCGTCTTCATGCTGGAGAGGATGTCAACGCCTGAGCACAATCCAGCCGAGATAGCCGATGATAAGGAGTAGACCTACGGAGAAAAGCTTGGGCCAGAAGCCCGTCAGAATCATAAGGGCGAGCATCATCCCGAGTATCTTCGTAGCCAGCTTCTTGTTCTCCGGCATGTAGGACCAGGCGGCCTTGTACTTGTCGGAAGTCCTTCTCCACCAGTCCTTCACCTTGGAGAAATCAAGCGGACTGGAGGTTTTTTCCTTTTTGCTATACGGGGTGCTGTAGACCCTTTCGGCCTTCACCACCTTGCGTCTGACCCTGACGGTGGCGCTCTTCTCCTCAGTCTTGCCGCCGATGGAGGCCCTGAGGGTGAGGACCATCTTGTCGGCATTGCCCGTCGCGGGGACAGTCTTGCTTCCGCTGTCTCCCAGCTGATGGACGGACTTGACGCCGTCAACCACGGTGAGGGTGACCATGTCTGGGCTCTCGCAGTTCCAGCTGACGGTGACGGATTCACCTTCCTGGACCTGACGCTTGTCTATGTTGAAAGTAATCTTGCTCATACGAAATCAGTTTTCCCACTTTCTGCAAATATCATGGCAGGAAGGGGAAACTGACAAGGTGGCAGAAACCTCGGCTGAAACAGTTCAGTCGATTTCGCCTATGGGAACCCTCGGGGGAGGGAACCGCTTCATCGAGCTCGATGTGGACAAAGAAAGCGTTTTTTACAAGGCATCGCATTTTTGTTTTGCATGTAACAATAAGTATTTTGAGTATATTTGTACAGTTAAACTGCAATGATTCTTACAACAACTCCATCCGACGAAGGACACACCATCACGGAATGCAAGAATGTAACTGATAAAACCGCAACCATGACAGCACGTTCGTCTTTGAAATGGAGCTTGTAAGGATTGAAAGATAGATGCGAACCTTTGTACTCATATCTTTTCTGGTATTTATCCTGGCCCTCACAGGATACGCCAGCTGGCATCTCTGGAGGATTGCCCCGCATGGCTGGAAACTGGCGGTAGTGACAGCGTTCCTGGTCTGGATGGCCAGCTTCTTCATCGGGTTCGCATTCATTGAACACCTTCCGATAAAGGCCGCCACGGTGCTGTATGAGGTAGGGAATACATGGCTGATAGCCTTCATGTATCTTCTCATCCTGTTTTTCCTTGCCGATATCGCCGCCGCTTGTCATATCCTTCCGAAGACACTTCTCAGTGACAGCCTTCCCGGGATGCTGTCAGTATTGGGGGTAGTGGCCTTCATACTTCTTCTGGGCGGAATCAAGTATAATCACAAGTACCGGGAGGAAATCACCATTCCCACTGAAAAGCCATTGGACAAACCCCTCACGATCGTGATGGCCAGCGACCTTCACATCGGCTACCATAACAGGAAGGCGGAACTGGGACGGTGGGTGGATCTGATTAACGCAGAGAAGCCGGACCTGGTCCTTTTCGGGGGAGACATAATCGACCGGAGCCTCCGGCCTCTTGTCGAGGGAAACTACGCGGAAGAGTTCCATCGCATCGACGCCCCTGTCTGGGCGGTTCTTGGCAACCATGAATACTTCTCCGACATAGATGGGGCTGAGCAGTTTTACAAAGATGCCGGAATCCTGCTCCTGAAGGACTCCGTGGGGCATTTCAAGGGAATTGACGTAATCGGACGCAATGACCGGTCCTTTCCATGCCGTGCTGCTCTTGGCGACTTGGCTGCCGGCCTTGAAGGGTACACCATCGTGCTGGACCATCAGCCGTCGAACCTGGAAGAGACCCATTTGGCCGGCATTGACTTCCAGTTCAGCGGGCATACACACCACGGCCAGGTATGGCCCATTTCATGGGTGACGGACCTCATCTTCGAAAAAGCCTGGGGACATTACCAGAAGGGGAGCACCAGGTACTACATATCATCAGGCCTGGGAATATGGGGCGCCAAGGTACGCATAGGTACGAGATCCGAATATCTGGTCCTTCATTTGAACTGACCTATACCAGAAATGGAGGCCTGGCCCTCGCAGGTATGAAAGTTCTATGCTCATTCGGGTCGTCGCACCAGTAAGGAAACCTACCTCCAGCCCTCCGGGTAATTCATGGTGATGCAGTGGAGGCCGCCGTGGCCGGACAACAATGCGCGGCAGTCTATTACCTCCACTTTACGGCCGGGGAAGGCCTTCTGGAGCTGCGCTGCGGCTATATCATCTTTGGCCGATGCTGCGCCGGGCATGAGCACTGCGCCGTTCACCACCAGGAAATTGGCGTAAGAGCCGGGGAGGCGGTAGTCGTCAAGGTACATGGCATCCGGAAGGGGAAGCGGAATGAGCCGGTAGGGCTTTCCGTTGAGGGTGCGGAAGGTCCGGAGCTGCTCTTCCATGGCTTTCAGCGGACCGTAGTTGGGGTCCGACGGGTCGTCACAGGTGGTGTATGCGATGGTGTCCTCGCTGCAGAAGCGGGCAAGGATGTCAACGTGGCTGTCTGTATCGTCACCAACTATGCCGCCGTGGTCCAGCCAGAGGATGCGCCTGAGACCGAGTGCCTTGCAGAGGTGAGCTTCAATCTCCTGCCGGGACATGTACTCGTTGCGGTTCAGGGAGCATAGGCATTCCGATGTTGCAATGAGCGTGCCGGCGCCGTCCGTGTCTATGCTGCCGCCTTCAAGGACGAAGGGCCGCATGTCAACGTATTTCACGTCCTTTGCAAAGGCGCCGTCCCTGAATATGTTACGGGTAATCTGGTTGTCAAGGTCGCTTCCGAACTTGAGGCCCCAGCCGTTGAAAACGAAGTCCAGGACCAGCTTTTCACCGTTGTCTCCGTGGACCGATATTGCCCCGTGGTCGCGCGCCCAGGTGTCGTTGAGGGGGCACTGGACAAAGCTTATGGGAAGGGGAGATGGGTCAAAGCCTCGGGCGGCCATGTCGGCCCTGCACTCATCTATGTCGCGTGTGACGATGAGAAGAGGCTCGTAGCGGGTGATGGAACGGGCCACATTTACATAGCAGTCCAGGACGTGCGGAAGGTCGTACCACTCCGTGTCCGCGTGGGGCCATGTGAGCTGCACAAAGCCCTGCTTCTCCCATTCTGCCGGTATCCTCATTTTCCAAAACGCTTTAGGAGACCATCGTAAGCGTCTATCCTTCTGTCCCTTAAGAACGGCCAGCCGCGGCGCACGTACTCGCACTGCTCCAGGTCTATTTCAACTACTCGGACGCCGTCTTCCGTCTTTTCGAACTCCGTAAGGAACTCTCCCTGCGCGCCGGTGGCGAAGGAGTGGCCCCAGAAGTCTATGCCGGTGGAATGGCCGGTGGGATCCGGTTCCACGCCGGTGCGGTTCACGGTGATTACGGGAAGGCCGTTGGCTACGGCATGGCCCCTCTGGACCAGCTGCCAGGCCTGCCTCTGCTGCTTCTGCTCCCATTCCGGGTCCGTGGGGACGCCGCCTATCGCGGTGGGATAGATGAGCATCTCGGCTCCGTTCAGGGCCATTAGGCGGGCGGCCTCCGGGTACCACTGGTCCCAGCATACCAGGACACCGAGGGTGCCGACGGAGGTCTTGACCGGCTCAAAGCCAAGGTCTCCGGGGGTGAAGTAGAACTTCTCGTAGAATAGTGGATCGTCCGGGATGTGCATCTTGCGGTACTTTCCGGCAATGCTGCCGTCCTTCTCAAGGACGACGGCCGTATTGTGGTAGATACCCGGTGTGCGGCGTTCGAAAAGGGAAAGGACGATGACTACGCCCAACTCCTTTGCAAGCTTTCCGTAACTCTCCGTGGAGGGCCCGGGGATGGGCTCTGCAAGGTCACAGAGCTTTGCGTTTTCTTCCTGGCAGAAGTACAGGCTGTTGTGAAGTTCCTGAAGGACGATTAGCTGAGCGCCTTTGGAGGCAGCCTCGCGGATGTAGCGCTGGAGCTTCTGGATGTTTTCCTGGATGTTTCCGGTGCAGGAGGTCTGCACCATGCCTACGAGTAACTTTCTCATTATTTATACCTTGAAAACTGATGCAATTCGTAATCGGCCTTTATCTTGTCTATGATGGCGCAGACAAGGTGGAAGGTGCGGCTTTCCCGGGTGTAGACGGCGGGAGTGATGAAGTTTACGCGGCCCTGGCGCAGGAGTTTCCGCGCTGTGTCCTTTTTCTTTGGCCTGGTGGGGTCGAACACGGCGATTGCGTTGCCGCCAAACATGTTTACGAGCTTCATTGAGGGGACGTCCGTCTCTCCGTCGCCGAAATAGATCATGTTGGTGAAGGGTATGCGCTTGGCTTCATCGGCCAGGGACTCGTTCACCTTCACGGCGTCGCGGGAAGAGAAGATGCCCTTCTGTATCTTGAAGAGGTACTGGGTCTTGGCGGTGAAGTCCACGGCGATGCCCGGCCACTCCGCCTCCCCGTTTTCATCGTAGATGTAGCTGCCGGCGAACACGTGCTTGAATTCTCCGGCGATGGGGGAGCCCTCGATAATCTCCGTAAGGCCCGATGAATTGATGTAGTGCTCTACGATAACCCCGTGGCTGTGGCCGTATTTGTTCACGGCGCGGAACCATTCGCGGACGCCATCGTACAGGACGATGTCTTTGCCGTAGCGGCGGAAATCGGCCCTTGTGAGCTTGATGCCGTTTTTCCTGGCCTCGTCGTACATCAACTTCATGTAGGCCAGAATGTTGGAGGCGTCCTGGCCCTTTGCGATGCCGTCGCTCTTGGCCCAGAACTCCTGCGGGGTCTGGCCTATCGCCTGGATGAAACCGAACTCCTGCATGTTTCCGGGGGACAGGGTTCCGTCAAAATCGTAGATAAGTGCAACTATTGGTTTTCGTCTCATATCGGTGCAAAGATAGTCATTTGTTCGGAAAAAATTGCTACATTTGCAGGACGTACCTAAACTTAAATTGAAATGCCTAACTACCCTCATTATCTTCAAAGGTTGCAGGATGCAACCCGTAAGTTCTGGGAAAAACCCGCATTGAATACTATCGGAGGAGACTCCTTCACCTATGCCCAGATGGCAACGGATATCGCCCGTTTCCACATCGTCTTTGAAAAATCCGGCTTCAAGAAGGGAGACAAGATTGCCCTCTGCGCCAACAACGGTGCAAAGTGGGGTTTCGCTTACCTGGCCGTTAATACATACGAGACCGTCATCGTCCCTATCCTGGCAGACTTTACGCCGGAAAGCGTCATGGGTCTTGTGAACCACAGTGACAGCATCGCCCTTTTCACCAACGCCGCCCGCTGGGCCAAGATGGACCCGGAGAAGATGCCCGCCCTCAAGGTAGTCTTCGACGTTGACAACTGGAGCGTCCTCTTCTGCAGGGACCCCAAGATCCAGGAAGCAGTAGACAACCTGGACAAGATCTTCGCAGAGAAATACCCCAACGGCTTCGGTCCTGACGATGTGAAGTATCCAACGGACAACTGGGACGACCTCTCCACCATCAACTACACCTCCGGCTCCACGGGAGACCCCAAGGGCGTTATGCTCACGTACCGCAACTTCAGCGCAAACGTAGACTACGACCAGCGCTACATGCCGGCAGGAGACAAGATGGTATCCATGCTTCCCATGGCCCACATGTACGGCCTGGTCATCGAATTCATCTACCCTCTGGTCAACGGTACCTCTATTTACTGGATGGCAAAGGCCCCCACTCCGGCAACCCTCCTCAAGGCATTTGCCGATGTCAAGCCCTACCTTCTTGTCACCGTTCCGCTGGTGATGGAAAAGATTTACAAGAGCAAGCTCAAGCCCACCATGGACAAGCCAATTATCAAGATACTGTCCAAGATTCCGGGGCTCAACAACATCATATTCAAGAAAGTGAAGGAAGGTCTTCACGAGGCCTTCGGCGGAAAGGTAACGGAATACATCATGGGCGGCGCTGCCCTGAACCCTGAGTGCGAGCGCCTGTTCAAGAAGATCAAGTTCCCTTACACCGTCGGTTACGGCATGACAGAGGGCTGTCCTCTCATGGCTTATTCCCCCTGGCGCACCTACGTTCCTGGTTCCTGCGGCCGTCCCGTGGACATCACGGAAATCCGCATCGATTCTGAGGATCCCCAGCACATTGTTGGTGAAATCCAGGCCAAGGGAGACAACATCACAATAGGCTACTACAAGAACCCGGAGGCCACAGCCAATGCATTCACGGAAGACGGCTGGCTCCGCACCGGAGACCTTGGCGTCATGGATGCAGAAGGCAATATCTTCATCCGCGGCCGTTCCAAGAACATGATCCTGAGCTCTTCCGGCCAGAACATCTATCCGGAAGAAATCGAGGTGGTTGTGAACAACCAGCCCTACGTACTTGAGACAGTTGTAGTAGACCGTGGCGGCAAGCTGGTCGCCCTTGTCTTCCCGGACGAGCAGGCCATTGCCAAGTCCCTCCTGGACAACGAGGCCAAGGACAACATCCCCGAGAACATCCGCCTTGGCGCCAACCGCCAGCTCCCTTCCTACAGCCAGATTGCCAAGGTAGAGTTTGTAGACAGACCCTTCGAGAAAACTCCTAAGATGAGTATCCGAAGGTTCCTGTACAAGTAATCTTGCGCGTGGGGCTAAACACCTTGTAATCAGCGCATTAACTAATTGTCCCTGGTCTAATCAGACCAGGGACAATTGTTTAATAATCTGTAAATCAATGAGTTGGCCTCACGGGTGCCTTACTTCAGATACGCATCGTTCACCACTTTCTGGCTGCGGGCGATGAAATCTGCCAGGGCTTTGCCCTTGAGCATGCCGTTGCCAAGAAGTGCCAGGTCTACAATCTGGTGGAGGATCTCGTTTCCGGCGGCGAAGGCTTCGACATCGGCCTTGTGGGCTTTGCGGACCTCTTCGCGGGCCTCGCGGGCCTTGGTCTTCTCCTCTTCAGATGCGTCCTTGCCGGCTTCCGGAGGTAGTTCTCCCTGGGGCTTGACTTCGGCCAGCTTGGCTTCCCAGATCTTGGCCACCAGAGGGTTCTCCATGTTCACGGTGATGTTGTAGCTCTCCGGCATTGAGCCGTAGAAGTTCATTCCGCCGCCAAGGGCGCTCATGTCGCGGTAACGGCGCATGAACTCGTTCTGGGTGATGAGGATAGGGGCGGCATCGGCACCAAGGTTTTCGCCAACCACGTAGTAGTCGTTGCCGGAAGGGAGGGCAGCCTTGAAGAGGTTCTCCAGGTCGTAGCGCTCGTCTTCCTTCATTTCCGGTTTCACCTTGTCTTCCTTGGGGATCAGTTTCTCCACGGCATCCGAATCCACGCGGGCGAAGCGGGTGTCCTTGAGTTTCTGCTCCAGAAGGTTCACGTAGTGGGCGTCCAGTTCGCAGTCCATGAGGAGGACATCGTACCCCTTGTTCTTTGCGGCCTCGATGTAGACGTACTGGTCTTCAACGTTAACTGCGTACAGGTAGACCAGTTTCTTGTCCTTGTCTGTCTGGGCGCTCTCCACGGCGGCCTTGTACTCGTCAAAGCTGAAGTATTTGCCGTCGGTGTTTTTAAGGAGAGCGAATTTGAGGGCCCTCTCGCAGAACTTTTCATCGGACAGCATGCCGTACTCGATGAAGAGCTTGAGGTTGTCCCACTTCTTTTCCAGCTGCTCCCTTTCCTCCTTGAAAATGCCTTCCAGGCGGTCTGCGACCTTCTTTGTAATATAGGTAGAGATCTTCTTCACTGCGGCGTCGCTCTGAAGGTAGCTGCGGGAAACGTTCAGCGGGATGTCAGGGGAGTCGATGACGCCGTGCAGAAGGGTCATGAAGTCCGGGACGATGTTGTCTACATGGTCCGTCACGAACATCTGGTTGCAGTAAAGGGAAATCTTGTTGCGCTCTACGGCAACGCGGTCCTTGAGCTTGGGGAAGTACAGGATGCCGGTGAGGTTGAACGGGTAGTCAACGTTGAGGTGAATCCAGAACAGGGGTTCCTCGTTCATGGGGAAGAGGTTGCGGTAGAAGTCAAGGTAGTCCTGGTCCTTGAGCTCGGAGGGAGCCTTTGCCCACAGCGGCTCTGTGTTGTTGATGACCTTATCCTTGTCCGTATCCACGTATTTGCCGTCTTTCCACTCCTGCTCCTTTCCAAAGACGATGGGAACCGGCATGAACTTGCAGTACTTCTGGAGAAGCCCCTCTATGCGGGATTTCTCTGCGTACTCCTTGGAGTCATCGTCAAGATAAAGGGTTATGACGGTGCCGCGGTCTGCCTTGTCGCAGGGCTCCATGGTGTATTCCGGGGAACCGTCGCAGCTCCACTTCACGCCCTTTGCGCCTTCCTTCCAGGAAAGGGTCTCAATGGTTACCTTCTTTGACACCATGAAAGCGCTGTAGAAGCCAAGGCCGAAGTGGCCGATGATGTTGCCAATCTGGTCCTTGTACTTCTCCAGGAACTCTCCGGCACTGGAGAAAGCAATCTGGTTGATGTATTTGTCAACCTCCTCCTCCGTCATGCCAATGCCGTTGTCGATGACCTTGAGGGTGTTCTCCTTGGTGTCCAGTTCCAGGTGCACCTTGAGTTCTCCAAGCTCTTCCTTATAGTCTCCGGAGACCGCCAGGGCCTTCATCTTCTGGGTGGCATCCACCGCATTCGCTACCAACTCGCGAAGGAAAATCTCGTGGTCGCTGTACAAAAACTGCTTGATAACCGGGAATATGTTCTCCGTGGTTACGCCAATCTGTCCTTTGTTTGCCATATATTTGTTGTTTAATAATCAAAAAACCAGCCCTTGCGGACCGGTTTTCAATTAGTCAAATCCTGCGCCAGCACAGCTTTGCTGACAAATTGGCAGATGGCTACTTCTCTATGAGCTTCAGGAACTCGTTGCGGGTCTTGTGACTCTTGAGGAAAATGCCGGAGAAGGCCGATGTGGTGGTGATGGCGTTGCTCTTCTGAACGCCGCGCATGCTCATGCAGGTGTGCATGGCCTCGATGACGACGGCAACGCCAAGTGGGTGGAGGGAATCCTGAATGCAGTCGCGGATCTGTTCCGTTAGGCGCTCCTGGACCTGCAGGCGGCGGGCATAGGTCTCAACCACGCGGGCAATTTTGCTGAGGCCGGTGATTTCTCCGTTTGGGATGTATGCTACATGTGCCTTGCCGATGAAGGGGAGCATGTGGTGCTCGCACAGGGAGAAGAGTTCGATGTCCTTCACAATCACCATGTGGTTGTATGGCTCCTGGAACACGGCGCTCTTGACGATAGCCTCTCCGTCCTGGAAGTAACCCTGTGTGAGGAACTGCCAGGCCTTGGCAACGCGCTCCGGAGTTTTCTGGAGACCTTCCCTGGAAGGGTCTTCTCCAAGCAGTTCCAGAATGGCTTTCACGTGCCCTGCAAGCTCTTTTGTGGTTTTTTCGTCGTACTCTTCTATTTTCCTGTATGCCATGGCTTATGTTTTGTAGCAAAAGGTTCTCAAAAAATGGACTGCAAAAATAGCGAAAAAATTTCATTATATCATTTTTTTATCTACCTTTGCAGCCCCAATTGAGGGGGCAACCTTTCAAAACACTGATTATTAACTAAAAAACGTATATATACTATGTTCTGGACACTTGAACTTGCCAGCAGCCTGGACGACGCTCCGTGGCCCGCAACCAAAGACGAACTCATAGACTACGCCAACCGCACCTGCGCCCCTGACGAAGTCATCGAAAACCTTGAAGAGCTTGAGGACGACGGCGAAATCTACGAATCCATCGAAGACATCTGGCCGGACTATCCCACCAAGGAGGATTTCATGTGGAATGAGGAAGAATATTAGGGGCTTAACTGACTGAAATACAGAGAATTAACTCGGATGGGTGCCATTTTAGCGAATGGTGCCCATCCTCATTTTATCGCATTCTGTCGCATCCTGTCGAAACGAAAGTTAACACAATACTTAACACAAAACTTAACACAATTTTGTAAGAGGAATAGTAACGTTAACTTAAAAAGACAGCACTATGGGTTCAGTAAAACCAAGAATTCCCTCAGGAAAGTTCGTCGTCCTGAACCGGGTCAACACAAAAGGCGAAACCGTTATTCATCTCCGGTACTTCTGGGGAACCTATCTTAAACGATCTACGGGAATTGCAATCCCACCTTCGGCATGGGATGAAGCTCGCTGCTGCGTAAAACCATCCTACCCTGATTCGGCAAGAATCAACGCCCAGCTGCAAAATCTCAAATGCGAGATTGACAACAAACTTCTTGCTTATGAGGGCGAGATGAACAAAACTGTGCTTAACTTCATTCTGAACGGCGGAGATCCTGTGAACGAGGGCGATTTGCCGGACGAATCTCCCACCCAGGTGGTCAACAAAAAAACCAACTTCGTGGAGTATGCCCACCGGGTCAACGATTTGAACTATGGCAAGAAGGAGTACGGATATTCGCTCTGGTACAACAAGCAAAAGTTGATTGAGCAGTTTGAAACATTCCTTGTTCACTGGCGCAAAACGCCCAAGTTCGC
>JAFRPW010000004.1 GCA_017428945.1 Bacteroidales bacterium
ATTTGGAGCGAACTTTCAATCCAAGAGTTATAGACGCGTTATGCCCCGGTACTGGCCCAACATACTCTTCTCCGACGGCTTCGGATCGGCCGGTGAGACCACCTGGTATCACCGGAACGGGAAGTGCTATACCAGGAAGAAATGCAAGCCGGTCTTCCCGGGCACAGAAGGCCAGATGGCTCACGCGAGTGTGCATCAGAGGGCGATGCAGGCCTGGAGGTCCATTACGCACCAGACGCAGCTGCTTTGGAATGACCTTGCAGAGAAGGTGGAACCCCATCGTCCGCCGTTCGACCACAAGGCGTACATCTCAGGGAACAATCTCTTCATCTCCGCGTATCACGGTTTTGTCACTTTGGGTAATGAGCACGTGCCGGAGCCGCAAGCCTTCGTCAAGTTCCCTCCTTATGCGCTCAAGTTTGTGGCCGCTGTCGTGGATGGGGATGACTTGAAGTTGACGTTCCGCTGCTTCGTCTGCGGAGTGGACCATCCGGAGAGATACCGGGTACTGAACAGGATGCACCTCACGTCTCCTGGAGGCTGCATCAATCCGGGGAAGATGCGAAACTTCCTGGCGCTCCAGAACTGCCCGGCTCCGGGTGGAATCATCGAGTTCCTGATACCGGACTACAAGCAGCGCTCCCAGCTGGACCTGCCCAGGTATCAGATCAACTGCCGTCACCGGCTTCTCGATACGGTGACCGGTTATCGGAACAATTACATTCAGGAATCCTTCGTCTTCGACCTCCTCTAAACGGGAGGTTTTCTTTTATAGTCTTGCGTCTTTCTTGCTAAAGTATTGCTTTAGTGTAATTTGCGTAACTAATTGTATTTGAATAGTTAAATATATTTTGTAAATTTGTTCTCAGAAGAATGAACCTCGTTACTTAAACCTAAACTTAACCTTCATGATAGCGCTTCCTTCCATTGCTTTCGGGGGCTTTTCTGGGTCGGCAAAGGGTGTTACGGCTCGCCAGGTAGGCGGCCGTAGCATCCTTTCCTTGAAATGTTTTCCGACTGGCGTAGCGACGGGTGCCCAGCTCGCCCGACGTGCTTCTCTGAAGAAGATCTCCAAGAGCTGGAAAGAACTCTCCTCCGCACAGATGGCAGACTGGGATCGGCTGGCAGAACACGCCGCCGGTGCTTCCTCGCTCGGCCAGAAGGCGGAAATATCCGGCCTCAATCTCTATATCCGGCTGAACGTCAGCCGCACGATGGCCGGGGAAAGCATCCTCTCCGACGCTCCCGCGAATATGGTCGCCCTTCCCAACGTTGCCTATGACAAGCTCTGGGTCACGCCCCGGAATGTCGTTATCAAGGGTATCACCCACGAAACCGGCTATAAGCTAGTGGTGAAGATGTCGGCCGGGCAGAGTGCCGGTGTTTCCAATGCCTGGAGCAAGACCGTCATCCTGTCGCCCGGAATGGAGGATGACTGGGGCGATGCCGATATGACTTACCTCTACTTCAAGACCATCGGTGTCAAGCCTGCCGTGGGCGAGAAAGTCTTTATGGAGATGTACTGGCTTGATCCGGAGACCGGATTCGTCGGCCAGAGCACCTTCGACAGTAAGGTCTGCGAGAGCGAGGCCGATGCCGCTGCAGGAGGCTATATCCGTCGTAACAAGGTTACGATGGCGGATGTCAAAGAGGACAGCCATGTGACGGAGTGTGATGTGGATTTCTCCACGGGTGCTCCGGTTATCTCCTTCGATGCCGTCTGCCTCGGCCATAGCAATGTAGCCTCTTCCTACGCTTATCTGGAGGATGACATTCCCGAGGACTGCGTGGGTACCAGCATGGCCCTCGGTCGCGGTATGGGTGAAGGAAACTGCGCTTTCGCCGCACAATCTTATATCATCTGGCTGCGCAACTCCAGCTGGGATGGTGCAAATATCTGTTTCGCCCATCGCGGCGGCTACTATGTGAAACCTACCGAGGTCTTTGGGCCTGGAATCCTTTACTAATACGGCTATGTTTACGAGTATTGACAACAATTTTGGGGCAGGCCCCATCCAGTTCAAGGACTACCAGGCGGAGAATTATGTGGTTCTCAACGCCAAGTTCAGCTATGACCCGACGAATGCCGCTTATCAGGCCGCTGACGTGTTGGAAATCTATGTCCCAGACCTCTCGATAAATCGCAGCGCTGTTGCTGGCGTTATCCTGACGTTCCGCGACAGGTATGAGTATTCGTCATATACTTGGAATAATGACGGCGGCACGGCCATCAAATCCTGGATCAAGGACAAGAATACCATCTGTCTCGAAAAGTTCACCAACTTCGACGACAAGGGCGAGATTACCATCTTCATTCAGGCGCTCTATCCGACGCTCAATCAGGGTGGAAACCCCATTAAGGGCACCCGTACGAATATCACGATGAACCAGGAAACCCGTTACCTGTACTGGAGTTCCGAGACCTTCTGCGTCATCTTCGAGCACTGGGTGTTCCTGCACATGCAGTTCAGAAGCTGTTCTTATTCGTACAGGAACCAGCCGTGGGAAGCACAAATGGAAGGCTTCCCGGCAGACGTGAATGCGGACGTGCCTTTCCTTGGAGGCTCGAACCAGTATAACCCGTCCGTCAACGGCTTCTCTCTGGCTCACGTAGAAAATGGCGTGTTTACCTGCCAGGAGCGCATGAGCGGCTTCGAGAGTACCGGTTATGATCCGTTCATCTTCGCTTTCCTGATTCGCGACGGCGTTCAGGAAGAGGAGCCGGAGACTGGCGGAACTGGCGGCCAAGAAGGATTTGACGGTTAATACTGATGCACTATGTCCGAGAAGAAACGCATAGAACTCACCAGGCTGCAGGGCATTATTGCCATTGCCAGCTTCAGCAGTGGAGTCATCATAGCTGCTGTATGCCTGTTCCTGGTTCCCCCTCTGGGAGAGATTGCGAATTCGGCCATCTCCATCGTCAGCGAGCTGCTGGTCCTCTGCGGCGCTATTCTCGGAGTCAAGGCTTCCTATGATGTCAAATTCCGAAAGTTTGAAGCCGAATTGAGAGATGTAATTGAAAACGAAAACAAGCATACTGCCTAAACCTATGAAATACTGTCTGCCACTCCTTCTTCTGCTCGCCGCTTCTTCCTGCGGTACTGTCCGGACGCTTCCAGTCCAGGACAGTACCCGGGTGGAAGTCCGGGTCAAGGAGAAGATCGTCAGGGATACGACTTGGGTGGAGCTACCTGTAATAATTGAAAAGAGGACCACTTTGGACACTGCCTCCATCTTGGAGAATAAATACGCCAAATCCGAAGCCGTCGTGTCCGGTGGAGTCCTCGTCCACTCACTGGCCACAAAGCCCGTCAGGGAGCCCGTAACCGTCCAAACGAAGGAAATCGTGCGTGATTCTATCGTTTACCGGGACCGGGTTCAGACGCAGACCGTCGAGGTAGAGAAGAAGCTGACCGCCTGGCAGCGCTTCCAGATGCGCCTCGGTTTTGTTACCAGTTTGTTGCTCGCGATAGTAGTAATCTACTCTATATTCCTTATTATCAACCACTTCAAATCCTAAACCACTATGAAGTACATTCCATCCATCGCCTTCGAGGAGATGAGCGGCAGCGCCAAGGGCGTGACCGCAGCAAAGGTCAAGAACCGCAAGTACATCCGCAACCGCGGATACGGCGGCAGTGTACGCACCAGCGACCAGGCCAAGGTCAAGGGTGTTTTCAAGAGACTTACCACCATGTGGCGCGGTCTCACCAACGAGCAGATCCTCGCGTGGAACAAGCTCGCCCTCTCTCAGGAGGCCCGTTCCGTCCTTGGCACCAAGGGCAAGATCAGCGGAGCGAACCTGTTTACCCGCCTGAACTACTGGATCGTCGCCTGCGGCGGTTCGGCCGTCACCACGCCGCCCACCCTCGTGGGTGTCGAGACTCCCGGTGAATGCGAGATCGTCTGCACCGGCAGCGCCTTCACCTTCAAGCTGAAGACCGCCCCTGCAGTCGTCACCAACCTCAAGCTCGTCATCGAGGCTACCGAGGGTCAGTCCAACGGTGTGAGCCGTGCTCACAGCAAGGCCGCCCAGATCAAGATGGTCGACACCGTCAACACCACGGCCGTCGACATCAAGTCCGACTACGAGGCCAAGAACGGCGTCCTGGGCGCTGGCGCACCCAAGGTCTTCTTCCGCTACTACTTCGTCAACAGCGTCACCGGCGAGAAGTCTGGCATCATGCTGGCCTCCGTCATCTGGACCGCAGGCGAGTAGTCTCCACACGGACATCCGCCCGGCTTAACCTAAACCATCCCTCCGCAGTCGTGAGATTACGGAGGGTTTTTCTTGGCCGGGGAGGGCAGGAAGATTTGGAATTTCGCACAACAATTCCCATATTTGCACAACGGGATTTCACCCCTCAGACCTCGCACGAACACGCAGATTCAGTGCGAGGCTTTTTGTTGTGCGTCCGTTGTGCGTTTTCGCCGTAACGATTTGAATATGAATTGATTTACAATTAGTTATATTTGTCTTAATTCAGTCCCGGTGGCATTACTATGACGGTTACCAATTACGGGGCGCGCGTTATGTCATTGCGAACTCCGGACAAGAATGGCGCCATTGAGAACATTGTGGTTGGACACAAGACCGTGGAAGAGTATATGAATCCTCCGGGAGAGCGTTTCCTGGGAGCGTGTGTGGGACCGGTTGCCAACCGTATCGGTGGGGCTTCCTTTGAAGTGGATGGCATCAGGTATCATACGCCGGTGAATGACAACGGCCACAATACACTCCACGGAGGTTTTATAGGAGTGGATAATATGCTCTGGGACGTCGTGTCCGTCTGCGACACCGCAATCGTCCTTCATCTTCTCCATCCGGACGGACAGGAGGGCTATCCCGGCAATCTGGATATGACGATGACGTATTCCTTGTCATCTGCCGGGGAGTTCCGGGTGGACTATCTTGCCACTACGGACAAGGCTACCCCCGTGAACTTCTCCAACCATCCCTTCTTCTGCCTTCGCGGAGAAGGAAACGGCAGTGTAGAGGATTATCTGATGCAAATTAGCGCCTCTCATTATATCCCCATTGATGCTGAGAGTATTCCTACCGGCGAAATCGCTACCGTGGAGGGCACGCCTTTCGATTTCCGTGAGCCGCACCTGATAGGGGAGCGCATCGGCCTGGAAGACCAGCAGCTTATCAACGCCCGCGGCTACGACCACAACTGGTGCATAGATAAGACCACGGACGGCATAGAGCTTGTCTGCCGCGTTTCAGACCCTGTTTCCGGCCGGTTTGTGGAGGTACTTTCAGACCAGCCCGGCCTGCAGTTCTACAGCGGGAACTTCTTTGACGGCAAGGAGAACGGCTCCAACGGTAAACCATTGGGATTCCGTTCTTCTCTGGCCCTTGAAACCCAGAAATGGCCCGACGCCATGAATCACCCTGACTTCACGCCGGTAATCCTCAGGCCCGGAGAGCAGTACACCCATACCTGCATCTACCGCTTTGGGGTGACAGAATAGATAGCTGATGAGTACAAGATTACCGGGTATTGCCCTTGCTGCCTTATTGACATTAACAGCCTGTTCCGACCATAAAGAAGAAACCGTGCCGGTTGCAACAACTGGCGCCAAGGTAGACATCGCTCTAAGCGTGGTTACGGCAAGTCCCGTTACAAAAACGGCCCTTGTAGAAGAAACCGGGGGTGACGGGGAGCAGCATCTTCATGCCAGGTGGACGGCCGATGACAGGCTGTGCGTTTTCATAGATAACTGGGATGAAGGCAGTCATCCGGAACTGGAGATGGTGAACGATTCCGGGATTACCGGTCCGGCTTCTTTTTCCGGGGTAATTAATAATGTCCTGGACGGCAGTCATAAGCTTTACGCATTCTGTTCCCAAAGTTATATCGGCCCGGAGGGTGGGCATAAGCTTGACTTTGAAGTTCCGGAACAGCAAAACTCCGGAGAAGGGATTTATGACCAGGATGCGGACATCGTGGTTAATGACCCATACTACATTGTTTTCAAGGCGGATGACTCGGAAGCTACCATATGTGATATGGTTTTCACAAGGCCGCTGGCAACCGTGGCAGTCCAAGTGAAAAACAATACATCCACCGACCTTTCGACTGAAAGAATCCATAGGGTGTCAATCGAATCAAGCGCGGATATTGCATTGTCCGGCAAGGTTCAATGGGATTACGAATCCGGGAATCTTAGTATACTGGACGGCAAGAAGCGGGTCTCTGCCAGCCTCACGCCTCCTATGGCTATTGACGGCGTATCAAGTGCTTATATGTTGTTCCCACCCGTGACATTGCCGGAGGGTAGTTCACTTGTCGTAACGCTTGAAACGGACCATTACAGAATTGTCAAGACTGCCTCCGGCATTCCCGCCGGTTACATCTTCAGCGGCAACAGGTTGTCGACCCTATTGGTCAATCTGAATGAATCGGACACCTACGTTTACGCATCCTCATACTCGTCATTCGGGCAATAGTCGCATTCTATTTTCACGGCAATCTCGTGCACGTCTCGTGAGCGCCAGGTCAGTTTCTCGGCAACGTAGCCTGCCATGGTAATGGCGTGCTGCAGTTTTTCCACGGTTGTGAAGTCCACATCCCAGAGCCGGGAAAACCTGTTTATGGCCTTGGTTATCTGGTTAAGGTTCTTGCCTTCGGCAGACATTTCCCTGTAAAGCTGAATCAGCTTCTTCCGAATCTTGTACAGCTCGGCATCCCGGCCTGTCCCTTTGGGTTCATAGTTCTTCCGGGCGTTTTTAAGGACTGTGTCGATGATAAATCGAGTCCTTGAGTGGTATCCCTCGGTCTGCATAAGGTCCATCATCTTGTCGTATTGGTACTCCGTCATCCGGAGGCTGATCATTTTGGTTTTCTTGATAATCATAGTTCAAAATTGTAAAGTTCCAAGGTTCTAAATAATGGTTTAAATGTCCGCCGCAGGCGTAGAGTGAGCCGGCGGCGGACGCGTTTTGTATCACAAACGCACATCTTGCAAAAACTTTTTTTTCAGCGTATTACGGGAATTCCAGCTGCTTGCCTTCCGAAATCATCAACTTGAAGCTTTCTTCCAGAAGCCGCCGCTTTTCCTTCTCCGCCTCCTGCTCATCTTCGGGCAAGTTACCGGTTGACAGAATGGCTTTTGTCTCACAGAGCAGGTCATAGACATGCGCGGTTAATGTGTCTGAGAAGAAGGTGATGCGCCCTTCCTTGGCAACATCGTCAAAACACTCTCCGGCAACCTTTTCCAGCATTTCCCGGTACTTCCGTTTTGCCACAGCCGGGTCTTCCGGCCGTGGCTTTTCGGTTTCCCGGCGAAGGATGCGCAGTGCTTCCAGTCGCATGGGACAGGTGTGGTAGGTGTCCATGATACGGACAAACTCGGCCGGGCAAAGCCGGTACATGGGCCCTAGCCCACATTGCAGGCCGTAGGGTGTTAACCGCCTGATTTTGAGGGAGGGTATTTTTCGGGAGGCTGTTCCCGGAGCCACACAGATTTTATTGGGCAGACCGGATGCGGTGTTATTCCGAGGGCATCCTGGATTTCGGCAAGCTTGGTTTCGGGTGTGGTGCTGCGGCGCACTTTGAGGAGATGGCCGTTGTCCTGCTCGGCAACCATCGTGACCCTCTGCTGGGTGCTCATGATGCGAAGAAGTTCCTCCCAACGGATGTTGATGCCCTTTTTCTTCAGTATGTATTTGGTCGTAGAGACGACCCAGTATGCCAGTACGGCCAGGTTGAGGTGCGCCTTCGAAGCCTCGTCCGTCTTGTGATATACCGGACGGATGTCCAGGTCTGATTTCAGGGTCTTGAAGGTCTCTTCCACGGTCCTGATGACGTTGTAGTAGGTCCAGATGTTCTCCTCGTCCTTTTCGTCCAGCGTGGTCTGGAGCAGGTACTTGCCGTGCATCATGCGCACGGCCTCGTCCGTCTCGGTGTTCCTGGACCAGGTCATCCCTGTCGCAACGTCTTTGTCGTCGTAGGTGAAGGTAATGTCGTACAGGCGGCGCATCCCGGCGAACTTGGCATCCAGCCGGCCCAGGCGGTTCTGGACCTTGTCGCGCTTCTTCGTGCCACGGCCCTCGATGCCGGCTTTTATCTTGTTGAGACCCAGTTCGTACCTGCCCACGTACAGGTTGTACATGCTGCGCTCCTTGGCTATGCGGGCGTCGCTATCAACAAGCAGAACGGTATCCGTGACGCCTTCCACCTTGGCCAGCTGGAGGCGGATCTCCTGCTTCTTGTTGTCGGTTATCGTGCGTACGGGACCTTCCACAGTGTATTTCGTTCCGGATGACCGCATGACTGTGATGTAATCGTATCCGTGGTCCTTGAGCCACTGGAGGTTGGCGGCGCTGCAGAACCCTGCATCCATCACCACCAAGTGCTTGCAGGGGGTGAGGTTCTCTTCGAGGCTGCCGATGACTTCCTCCAGCGTCGTGACATCCTGACGGTTCCCCTCGAAGATTTCCGTCCGCACGAGCAGTCCGTCGGTATTGACCACGGCGGCAAGGACGACGATCTTGCAGTCGTCACGCTTCTCCTTGCTGTGGCCGCGCTTGCAGATCCTGGAGTCCTCCATCTTCCCCTCGAAGTAGGTGTTCGTCAGGTCGAACAGGAGAATGCGGTCCTCGATGTCGAACATCGTACACACCCGCTTGTGAAGGTAGTTCTCCATCTCGCGGTGGACCTTGTACAGGTCGTGGGACCCTTTGTAAAGGGTGTCCTTGGTTATCTTGTCCGGATTCAGGCCGAACATCTCGCACACGGCAGAGTTCTCGCGGATGTATTTGGCCGTCTTGAACTCGGAGTACGGATAGACGGCGCGGGCGATGATTTGCATCAGGGCTACATCTATCTTCTCCTTGCTCCATCCCCGGCTTTCCAGAAAGGATTGTATGCCAAGCCGTTGCAGCGTGGTATGGCAGACGTGCTCGGCGCCGACGGCACGCGCCATTTCGGGATGCAGGCTCTTCAGTTTGATGCTCACCTTGATTTCCCTGGCCTCCTCCGCCTTGCGGCGGGCCTCTTTGGCCAGCTTGTCGGCACGTTCCTGGGCCTCCTTCTTCTCTTCCAGCCACTTGCCGTAGAACCCAAGCGCCGCTTCATACAGGCGCGGCTTGTCGCACAACTTGCCGGTACCTTCGTTAATCAGGGATGTCAGCAGGTCGGCCAGTTCCTTGCGGTCCGCCTCGGTCGGGAAGTCCAGCAGTTCTCCAAGGCCGAGCACCGTGCGCTGCTTGACCTTGCCGTCAGCCTCGCGATACGACTCGCACAGGCGGTAGTAGGTGTAGGGAACCATGATTGTCTGGTCTCCTTCCGGGTTCCTCCACTTCTTTGACGGCTTGATGAACATACCCTGCAAAGGTCGTCATTTTCAAGCACTTGCGCAAATCAAAATGAGAGCCACACAAAAGGGCTTTTTGGCTCAAAAACGAGGCGTTTGGGTGGGACTACCTGCCCCTGAGGGCCTTCTATGGCCGGTTCGGGGTGACGAAAAATTTTTCAGCAGGGGTCCTGGCTGCAATGTGGGCTAGCTGTGAACAGGCACCAGCCCGAATGGCGATACGAAGTTCATCGGCACGCCAGGATGAGTAGGTGGTGTAGAGTTCTGTCGTTATCAGGTTAACGATGGCTTCCAGAAGTTTCTGGTCTGCGGCCTCGCAGCGGAGGGAGAAAGCCTCATCGACGACGGCGTCGGCGATGAGCCATTTCATCTCCTGAAATGGGATTTGGCTGACGGGGCGGCTGCTCCGGGCCTGGATGATAGCACCGACGGTCATCGCCCCGCACCTCCTTTTTCTCTCTCATCTTCTTCTTTTTCATCCCTTCTCTTTTTCAGCGCCTGCTTGACGGCCTCGTTCTGGGTGATGACGCTCTCGTTTGAGCCGTTGAGCCTGTTCCAGCTTTCAAGGATTCTCCGGCCTGTGCCGGGATAATGGGCGCGGGCCCATCCGCGGTCTGCGGCCCTGCGGATAATGAGGACGGCCACTTCTTCGGGGTACTTCTCCAGGGAAGCAAGGTCGTCGGCTCTCATGGCAGTAGTATATCTCTCGCCTCTTTGGTGCACGAATTTTTCCCACTCCTCGTAAAAATCCGGATTCCTAAACAATATGCTTGATTTGTTCATTTCTTCTTTTGTTTGATTGTTACTTTGTTCTATTAATGTTTGTTGTGCCGGGTTATCCAAAGACGGGTTTTCCGTCTGTGGCATTTCCCGGAAGATGTACTCCCGCCGGAGAATCTGGCCGATGTCGTTGCGGACGAGCTCTTCGGCCAGATATCCCTTGGCTTTGAGGCCCCGGAGGGTGGACTGGATGGCGCCTTTGCTCTCCATCAGGATGCCGGAGAGTCCCGCAACGGTAAGGGCCCAGTCCTCCGGAAGGCTGAATACGACTGCCAGCATTCCTTTCTCTTTCAGGCTTAACTCCGGGTTTTGGAGCGTTTCCCGCGCCAGTGTCCCGTATGGCGCGGTGGCTGGACGGTGTATGAGCCTCATAACCGTCCCTCCTCCAGACGGGCATCGCGCTGTTGCCGCTGGTACTCATCGGCCAGCTGCCTTGCGAGCGGGGCGTTGAAGACAATCTTCTTGCCCACTTTTGAAATGATGGCCGGCTTAAGTACGCCCTGCCTTTTCAGATCATAGATGGTACTGGCACAACAGCCGATGTACGCCGCCAGGTCCTGGACCCCATAGACGTACTTCACAGTTTCCGCCGAAGTGCCTGTCACATCTTTCCCTTCTGTCGCCGCCATCCTGAAGATGGCCACGAGCTCCTCTCCCGTCATCTGGACGAGCATCTTGCCGAGGAGACTTTCATTGTCATGTCTTTCCATGATCCTAAAAGTTTAATTGTTAATGTATATAAGTTCAACCGGACAGAGACTGCGGGGCAGTGGCTCTATCCGGCTGCAAATATATACAATTATTTTGCCAAAACAAACCTAACTATTTGATTTGCAGAAAGTTAGGTTCTATTCGAGTTCAATAAAACAGGTAGGTCATTTTATTTGAACTTGTTTGGAACTCTTACTTGAAGAACCATTTGATGCGCTCCAGGTCGCTCTCTGTAGCCATCGCCTTGCTGATGGCCCGTTCCGTAGAGAAGGAGAGCACTCCCGACTTGCCATATTCCTTGATCAGGAGCTTGGAAAGGCGGTTCAGGCTCACGCCGGAAATCAGATACTCCGGCTTCTTAAGGATATAATCCAGAAGAGCACGGCACTCTACCGAGCTCATCGGCTTGGTTTCATCGTGATTCGCCGTAATGAAACGGTCCACCGTCAGATAAAACTCCTGGTTGGAGAAGCATTCTTTAAAGGATGCCACGGGGGCAAGTTCTTTCCTGCCGGCCCGCTTCTTGACACGGACGCTGTGGGCGATGGCGTTGAAAGCAAGGAAAAACACCAGCATCAGCAGCGGTCCCATAATCATCTTCACAATGTCCGGGTATGCCATGAAGAGTGCAGCTATGGCCAATGCTCCATAGACACACCAGAAAAACAGATTATACCGTCGGGCGAACTTCACCTGCTCCGGCGTCTGCGCTTCAATATCCACCGGACACGGGGAAAACAACGACTTCCAGTCAATGTGAAAGTCCTGGGGCGGGGTGGTGTTCTTGGAGGTAGGTTTTGGCATGGCGTGATTATTTTAAGACCTCCCATTCACCACCGAAGCGGCCACCCTTTCTGCGGATATCGCCGTCTTTGCGAAGGGTGCGGATGATTTTTTCCACACCACTATCAGAAATTTTCAACGCCTCGGCCATTTCTTTTATTGTTATTCGTTTGTTACTCCGCATCAAATCCTTCACCTTTTCAGCATTGCTTTCCTTACTTGTTTCCTTACCTGTTTCCTTACTTTTTTCATTTTGTCCGGAAACAGCAACTAAACGTAAGGTCAATTCCACCCTGTCGGAGTATGCGCCAAAGTGTTCTTTCAATTCCGGATCCGGCCAGCCATTTTCTTTCCAGCCGGTCTTGATAACATCGGCACCACTGCCGGCCTTATCTCCTGTTCCTATCAATCTGAACATCGTCTGAAGGGCCGGATTGCGGCAAATGCTGTGGCCGCCCTCGTAGAACTCGTCAATGGATATAAGCATAACGCCGGGGTCAGAGAAGTAAAGGCGGTCTGGATAACGTTCAATGACGATTCCCTCCATCATTCCCCAGCGGCAATGACAAAGAGTATTGACAATGCTTTCGCGCAGGCTCTTGTGCGCCGGGGTATCATCTATACGATTGAAGCCTGTTTCATCCAGTTTGAACGGGACAGGAAGCGCTTGACTCAGTTTAGGATAGATACGGCTATAGAACTGAAAAAGATTGGGGTGCCAGCGGCCATCAGGGCAAACGCGGTCCGTCCAGCGGATATTGGGATTGGAGCTCAATTTCTCCCTATAATCCACAAAATAATAGGGCAAAGCGGTTGTCAAAGCCGTATCTTGGCCGAACATAAGGACTCCCGCCAGAGTGACCGCCTCTTCTCCTGTTTCAGAATCTATTGAATAACCGCCTATCTTCTTCAGAAACGCCTTGTCTGAAAGGATGTTCCATGCATGACCTACATTCCGGTCAGAAAACACCTGGCGGTACTGACGGATGGAGGTTTCATCCAAATCCTCAAATTTAATCCCCTTAAAAGTCCTGCTATCCTGCGGATTCTGGAGGATAATGGAATCGGCCATCATTAAACGGACCTCATTATCCGAGCAATGGTAATCTCCTTCGTGATTTCTCCTGAATGTGTTTCCATGGAAAGGATCTCCATTGAGATACACCGGCTTAATGTCAAAAGTAGCACGAGGAATCTTGAAGATAAGATACCACGCTCCGTTATCTTCCTCTACCAGAACGTCGTCTTCTTGGCAGAGGCAGTAGCTGACCTTTCTGGCATCGTGAGAGTTGTCCCAGAAAATCTTCTTGTACTTGTATATCTGGTCTTCGGTGAGGCCATCCATCTTAAAGACATTGTCTTTTTCTGTGATGCCCAGCACAATAATGCCACCTGCGGTATTAGCAAAAGAAGAGTATGTGTCCCAGAATGAGCCGGGGAATCCACCCTTGGCTCCCTTGAACTCAACTACGTATCCTTCTTTCTTGCCGCAGAGGCCAAGAATGTATGCTCTAAAATCCTTCATAGGGCGAAGTTACCAAATAATTCTTAAATCTTACAACAAATTGTTGAATTTGGTCATGGATTCTGCCTTGATGGAGTCCACAATGTCGATATAGGGCCGCATGGCTTTGTAGTCGCTGTGACCGGTCCATTTCATCACCACGTCAGGGGCGATGCCCAGGGAGAGGGCGTTGACAATGAAGGTGCGGCGGCCGGTATGGGTGCCCACCTTGGCCCATTTGGGAAATACCTCGTCCGTGCGGGTGCTGCCTTTGTATGTAGTGATGCGGATTTCTTCATCGATGCCGGAGAGCTTGCAGAGCTCCTTCACGTCCCTGTTCATGGCCTGGTTGGTAAGGTTGGGCAGGGCCTTGTTGTCTTTGAATGGAACGTCCTTGTACTTCTCTAGGATGGCTTTGGTGATGTCGTTCAGTTCGATGGAGATGCTGTCGGCCGTCTTGACGGTGGTGACTTCAATGTGGTCCCCCTTGATGTCGCTGCGACGTAGATTGTTGGCGTCGGAGTGCCTGAGGCCGGAGAAGCAGCAGAAGAGAAAGACATCACGTACCGGATCCAAATAAGCATTATCGCCGGAGAGTTCAACCGCCCGCACTTTGCCCAATTCTTCCTTGGTAAGGTAAATGACTTTCTTCTGCGTTCTCTTAAGCGTGGGCCGGAATTCCTTGTAGGCCTTGTTGGTATTATATCCTTTTTCCGTAGCCCAGTTGAGGAACCAACGCAGGTATCCCAGTTTCTTCTCAATAGTGGAGTTCCTGAGGCCGGTGATATCCTCATGGTTATAGTTTTTCCTATCGCCCTTTTTCTTGCGCGGTGTGCGCAGTTTCTTGGTATCACGAAGATACACGACAAACTCCGTAAGCGCCGACTCGGTGAGAGATGAAAAGGAAATGTCTTTCCTGAATGCTTTAAGATCCACTTTGAGCGCATCCATCTTTTCAAGCGTAGCCGGAGTCCAGGCGTTTTTCTCACCAGCTTCCGTGCAAAACTGAGCGAAACAGTCCCAGAAGGAAAACACCTTTGGCTTCATTTCGCGTTTCTTCGGCTCAGGCTCCGGCCTCTTGGGCAGGATGCCGGACATACGCTCCTTGTACATCTTTGTCACTTCAGAAGGTGTGGGAATCTTCTCGTTTATCTCGAAGTACTTGAACACCATATCCATCTGGTCCTTCGCCTTCCGGAGTTCATCGTTGATGGTAAGGTCCGTCTCTCCCCTGGGTCCGGTATAACCAGGCTTCACCAACTCTTTTTCTTCATCCCAGCACAGAGGAGAAGACAGCTGACATCCGGTGGAGAGGTCTATCCGCTGGCCGTTGAAGCTTACTCTGAAGCGAATCTGGTACTTGTTTTTGTCTTTGCCATAGGCAAAGAGGCTGAATGCCGCACTGCGTTTGATTTTCATATTGCGTCTTCTCCGCGTAGTTATAAATATCCCAAAAATATCCCGATTTCGGTTGGAGTCGCCTAACTCCGACTGCAAAAATACGCAATAGAAAACATTAAAACAAGGGGTTCTGGAGGGGATTGGCCTTCATTTTCGAATCTCGTCCTCTCCGCCAAAGGTGGCAAAAAGTGCGTTCAGGCTTGCTTGAACGCACTTTTTTGTATCAGTCGTCGGATTCTCCCATTATGATCAGGAGGTGGTCTCCCGCAAACAGTTGCATGCTGCCGTGCGGGACAAGGAAGCGGCCGTCGCGCCGCACCATCATCACGCGGATGCCGTGAGGCAGCTGAAGCTCGCGAAGGGTCTTGCCGTTTGCGATATCGTCTTCGGTGACAATGTGGTCACGCATGTCGCCCATCTCCTCGGGAACCTCCATTCCGAAGGTTTCCACTTCGGGATCCTGTTCGTAGGTCATATGCAGTTTCTTGGCCATCCAGCCAAGCGAGCCGCCTTGCAGAAGAAGGGAGAACAGGGCGAAAAGGAAGACAAAGCTGAAGTTCTCCTCAGCATAGTCCACGCTGTGAACTATAGCGTACAGGGCGAAAAGAATGGGACCTGCGCCTTTTAATCCCACCCAGGAGACAAAGGCCTTGGCCCTGAAACTGAGGCCGTTCTTGAACGGCAGCATGCACAGGAAGACGCTCAGCGGGCGGGTAACCAGCATCATGAAAATGCATGAGACCAGTGCGGGAATTATCAGCTGAGGCATCTGTTTGGGATGGGCAAGGAGCCCAAGCACCATGAACATTACCAGCTGCATCATCCAGGTAATGCCGTCGTAGAACTTGAATATGTCTTTCCGGTTGATGAGCGTCACCTTGTTTCCTATTATGATTCCTGCGACGTATGTGGCAAGCAGGCCGTTGCCGTCCAGCAGCTGGGCCATGCCGTTGGCAAAGAAGGCAACGCTCATTATCATGATTGCAGTGAGGGCAAAATTGCTGGACTGAAGCTTTTCTAGCAGCCATTTGGAACCATATCCCACAAGAGAGCCTACGCCTACGCCCACGCCGATCTGCAGGATAAGCATGAGAATTCCGGCCCCGGCAATTTCCCAGGGGCCTTTCTGCATAAGCGTTTCGTCCGTTATGAACTTCACCAGGATAACCACCAGTGTCATGGCCATGGGGTCGTTGCTTCCCGACTCAAGTTCAAGCATGGGTGCCAGATTCTCTTTCAGGTGAACCTTCTTTTCCCTGAGGACGGAGAAGACGGAGGCGGAATCGGTAGAAGACAGAATGGCGGCGACCAGGAAGCAGACCACCAGCGGAACGCCCGTCAAGTACAGGAACGAGCCCGTAATTGCCACGGTCAGGATAACCCCCACGCTGGCCAGGACGACCCCCTTCCAGAAAACGGGCTTTGTCTCATCGAATGACGTTTCCATACCGGCGGTGAACAGAATCACCGACATGGCGAAATGGCCCACGGACTCGGCAAGATGAAGGTCGTCGAAATGAAGGCCAAGGATATCCGGACCGGCCAGCATGCCCAGAATCAGGAACAGAAGCAGGGAGGGCGTTCCCAGCTTGCTGCCCACTTTCGCGACAAGGACGCCCGCGAAAACCAGTACGGATACAAGCAGGAGAAGATTCTCCGAAAGGATACTCACAGAAAATATGGAAAGCGGTATCATTGTGCTCTGATATTATTTCCGTATCAGCCACAGTCCGGCCATGGTGAGAAGGCCATTCAGGGGCAGGATTTCATAGCTGAAATGGTAGCCGCCGAACCATGCAACGGAATTCAGGTCCAGAACAAGGCACACGACCGGGGCCACGATGGCCACCAGGGGCACCCACTTGTCCCTGACGGGAGCCTTGCAGCACAGACCGAAGGCAAACAGCCCCAGGATGGGCCCGTAGGTGTAGCTGGCAAGGCGGTAGACGGCGTCTATCACGCTTGTGGAATTGAGTGCATTGAAGACCAGGATGCATACTGCCATCAGCACGGCCATGCCGGTGTGGACCCACACGCGGGAGCGTTCGCGGCCGCCCAGGATATCTACGGTGAAAGATGTGGTAAGAGCCGTGAGGGCGCTCCCTCCGGCGGGGAAACCGGCCATCACAAGGCCTATTACAAACAGCACGCCGACAACCTTGGGCAGCGCTCCGGACCACGTCACTGCAGGGAAAAGGGCATCTCCCTTAGCGTCAATTCCGTGCAGCGCGGCAAACTGGTAAAGGTACACTCCCAGCAGCAGGAACAGCGATATCACCACTATCTGAAGGATAACGGAGACGACCAGATTCTTCTGGGAATCCTTCACATTCTTGCACGCCAGGGTGCGCTGCATGAGGTCCTGGTCAAGGCCAGTGCAGGCCACCACGGTGAACAGGCCGCCCAGCAGCTGCTTCCAGAAGAACTGGGGATGGTTCACATCGTCAAAATAGAAGACCCGCATCATGGAGGTGTCCGGATGGCCAACCTCCCGCCCTACCAGCACCAGGGTAAGCCCCACGGCCACCAGCATGCATATGGTCTTTATTATATCCAGGCCGATTACCGCCTTGACGCCGCCGCGTACGGTGTAGGCCCATTCCAGCGCCACCACCACGATGACCGTAATCCAGATGGGAATCCTCAGAAGCAGGCACAGCGTGGCGCACATGAGAAACAGCCTCACGGCCGCCCCAAGCATCTTTGACACGAAGAAAAACCACGCCCCGGTCTTGTAGGACGATATTCCGAAACGGTTTTCCAGGTACTGGTACACAGACACCACGTTGAGCTTGAAGTACAGCGGGGTGAGCACGAAGGCTATGACCAGATACCCCAGGAAGAAGCCCAGACACATCTGCAGGTAACCCCATCCGGCCACTCCCACCATTCCGGGTACGGACACAAAAGTGACTCCCGACATGCAGGAGCCAATCATTGCAAAGGCAACCTTCCACCATGCCGTGGACCTGGTTGCATAAAAGTCTTTAGCCATTTTTCAGAATATCCTTGTATGCCCTTCCAACGGGAAGAGGGTCTTCCAGGCCCATGATCTTGACGGAGGTCATGGTGCGTTTCTCTATTCTCCACACTGGGACGATGTAGGAGCGGTGGATCCTCAGGAACTTGCCCTTGGGAAGGAGCTCCAGCGCATCCTTGAGGGGAATCTGCGAAACCACATCGTCCTGATTGTCCAGATGGAAGCAGGAGTAGTTGTTCCTGGACTCTATATATTGAACCGCGACCAGAGGCACGTGAACGGTCTTGTAGCCTGATTTGAGGAGCACCTCATCTCCCGAGAGGGCTTCCGCCGCCCTCTGGTAGATGGCGTCTTTCTGGTCCCGGATCTCCGTCTCGCGGGCTATGTGCGTGCCCAGTATCTTCAGCTGCGCTTCCATTGAGCCAAGGGGGAGACCCATTCCCAGGGCGGCGAAGAGCATTATCCACATTGCGCGTGCATATGGCTGTACGACGGCTCCTTCTTCACGGGGAATGTCGACGGGGGCAATTGTCATGAGGAAAGTTGCCGCAACAATGAGGATAACGGCTCCCAGCACCGTGAAAAGCCCTTTCCTGCCCTTTATGACAAGCGGCCCCAGCACCTTTCTTCCAAGGAAATATATCCCGTAAACCCATAGGACGTAAATCAGGACCGCCATGTGGTCCCACTGCGCCCATTCGCTCACGGGAAAAAACAGTATCATCCCCGGTATCACAAGGACACAGAGGATGATATCGGTTATGCGCAGGCTGTTCACGGCCTAGAACTCGTAACCTGCGAATTCTACGTCACGGGCGGCCCTTTCCTTGAGGCTGGGGTTCTTGAAGGCCCTTTCCAGGTACTTCTTCACGTTGTCCCCGTTGCCCTGGCGTGCGGCGATGATGGCCTTGAGGTACCAGACCTTGGGATCTCCGCAGCGGGCGGTGGACATGGCTTTCTCCAGCTGGTCCGTGAGGATGAGGGAGAGAACGCTGTTGTGGCAGCATCCGGGGGCGCCTTCCAGCACGCGGGAGGCTTCCTCGTACTGGCCGGTGAGAATCAGGAGAACACCCAGGTTAAGCTTGGAGCTCTCTGTCTTGGAGCGGCGGAAAAGATCCTCTGCTGCCTTGTAGTCCTCTTTGTGGAGTGCGATGAGGCCCCTCAGGTTGAGGGCGTCGCTGTCCGGGACTCCGTACTTTGCAAGTTCGGCCTCCGCTTCCTTGTCCTTTCCCTTTGCGGCATACATTGCGGCAAGGTTGTAGTGGGCGCGGCCGCTGTCGAACTTGGAAACCGCCTTGCGCCAGATGCTTTCCTTCTGGGCTGCGTCCTTTGCAACGGTGGCGGCGCGAAGGAGGGCTTCCTCGTCAAGGATGTCTTCGTTCTCCTTGAGGACATCCAGGAGCTCTTCGGAGGTATAGTTCTTATATTCGATATTGGCAATGAGACGGGCGCGGCGGAGCTCCGGGAGAACTTCTCCCTTGAGGGCGGTGTACACCTGAGACATGTTCTTGATCTCGCTCTCTCGGACGGCGGGATCGGAATACATGGAGAGGACCCTGAGGATGAGGTCTTTATCCTCGAGGTCGCTCTCTGCAACCAGCTTCTGGAAGCCTTCCCAGTCCTCGCCCACGCTGCGGATTTCCGGGGCGGCGGTGTCTATGCCCTTGGTGACGGTGTTCCAGGCCTTGCCGGCGCTGCCGGAGCGGTCGGAGGAAAGTTTGTCGTTGAGGTCGGCGGAGCCGTCCGGGGAGGCGTAGGCCACGATTTCGGAGTTCTTCACAACGGCGCGTTCATCGGCCAGGGCGGCCTTCAGCGCCTGCTGGAATTCCTTCACGGAGGCGCTCTTCAGCTCCGAATTGCGTACCTCTGCGGAGTTGAGGTCGTACTTGATCTGGCCCTCTACGGTGACGGGGACCATCTCAAGGTATTCACCATCCTTGAAGGCCACGTTTGCGGCGGGCTTAACAAGCATGTAGGTGGTGTTTGCGCCATCGGCCACCTTCTTGTTGGGAAGGGGAATGGACTTGCCCTTGGCAAGGACCCTGCCGCGGAGCTCCAGGTAGCATTTTTCCATGCCTTCCACATAGTCGAAGTGGACGTTTTCCGTTACCGTCTGGCCTTTGGAGGATACCACCTTGTAGTTGGCCCTGACGTTCTCTCCCTGGTATTTGAAAGGCTTCATGGAGGCTTCTCCGCCCTCGTAGACTATCACGGGGGTGACTTCCGTCACCACTCCCGGATTGAAGTAGCCCTCGGGATATGTGACGGAGACGGTGGCGTCTATGGTTCCGCCAACGACTTCCAGCACGGGGGGAACGCATTCTATCTTGATGTTCTCCGCCTGTTTGGTCATCTTGTCCGGAGAGGAGCAGGCTGCCAGAAGTGCCAGACCTGCAACGATAATCAGAGTCTTTTTCATATGGTGCATAAGTATTTGTACATGTCTGAAATGCAAATATAAGAATATTTTTAGTAAATTTGCATGTTATGGATTTGCAAGCGCTAAAAAACAAATACGACATAATAGGCAACGATCCTGCCCTAAACGAGGCCCTGGAAACAGCCGTAAAATTTGCCCCTACCGGGTTAAGCGTTCTCATTCAGGGAGAAAGCGGTACGGGTAAGGAGAACGTCGCGCGAATCATCCACCAGTACAGCTCCCGCCGCCAGGCCCCGTTCTTCGTGGTCAACTGCGGCGCCCTGCCCAAAGAGATTGTGAACTCGGAGCTCTTCGGCCACGTAAAAGGCTCTTTCACCGGCGCGGTAGACAACCGCAAGGGTTATTTCGAAGATGCCGACGGCGGCACCCTTTTCCTGGACGAGATCGCCGAACTTCCGGCCGATTCCCAGGCCCTCCTCCTCCGCGTACTCCAGAGCGGCGAATTCCGAAAGGTGGGCTCCAACAAGGTGGAGCACACGGATGTCCGCGTCGTGGCCGCCACCAACGTGCATCTTTACGAGGCGGTAAAGCGCGGCAAGTTCCGCGAAGACCTTTACTTCCGCCTCTCCGCCGCCCAGATACGCATCCCTCCGCTGCGGGACCGCAGAAGCGATATATACCTGCTGTTCAGGAAGTTCACATCGGACTTCTCCGAGGTCAACGGCATGTGCAAGATTTCCCTGAAGCCGGATGCCATCCACCTTCTGGAGCAGTACCGCTGGCCGGGCAACGTCCGTCAGCTGCAGGGCTTTACGCAGAGTCTCACCGCAGTGGTTTCCCGGAAGGTTACGCCCACGCTCCAGAGGATAGAGCTGTCGGCCCGGGAACTTCAGCCGTACATGCCCCTTGAAGAAGGAGAGCCCATCCCCGTGGTGTACGATCCCTCCTCCACCGCCACCTCCGGCTCCTTCAGTGCCGACGAGCGCGTCCGTATCGTCAAGGCCATAATGGACCTCAAGCAGGAGGTGGACGATATAAAGGCCCGCCTGGACCGTCGCGAACTTCCCGCCCCGCCCCAGCTGGAGCCCAGGCAGGAAGACGCCGAATGGCAGGCCCAGGAAGAGGTGTCGGAAGAGCACACGCTGTCTGTGCGCCGCACGGAGGAAGAGCTTATCCGCCAGGCGCTTGAGAAGTACGAGGGCAACCGCAAGAAAGCCGCTGAAGAGCTTGGCATGAGCGAGCGCACCCTCTATCGTAAACTCCCCCAGGAATACCGTAAGAAATGAAAAAGACTGTCCTCATAGCCCTCCTGGCCATGCTGGCGGTGTCTTGCGGCATCGTCAAGTATTCCTTCACAGGTACTTCCATACAGCAGGACGTCAAGACCATAACCATCCCGTACGTGGAGTACAAGGCCCTCAGGGTGAACCCTTCGCTGTCCAACGACCTCACGGAAGCCCTGAAGGAAAAGTTCCGCAAGCTCACCTCCCTGGAAGAGGTGGACGTGGACGGAGACCTGGAGCTCGTCTGCGAAATCACGGGGTACGATGTCAAAGCCACCTCCGTCACCGCCGATGAACAGGCCGCCCAGAACCGCCTCACCGTCACCGTGAAGGCATCGTTCACCAATCGCAAATATCCGGAGGACGATGTTGACAAGTCCTTCTCCGCCTACGAAGACTTCGACGCCACCATGTCCCTGGACGCCGTGGAGGCCGGCCTCTGCGAAACCATCATCGAAAAAATAGTTGAAGACATCTTCAACGCAACAGTTGCGCAATGGTAGGATTCATAGACATACACCGCCTCACCCTGGACGAGCTCGCCGGCGTGGTTAACCTGTACCCCTGGTACGGCGCCGCCCGCGTGGAGATGTGCCGCAGAATGCTGTCTGACGGCTGGGGAGAAGGCGAGATTGCCGCCCAGGCGCTCTTCGTGGCAGACCGCCGCAAGCTCTCCGCCATTGCCCGCAGCACTGTCCCGGTGGACTGCACGGACAAGGACGTAAAGGCCATCCTGGCATCGTTCATGGCGCCTAAGCCCGTGGATGAAATCCCTTCGGAAGAGCACTCGGTACGCGTGGTTGGCGGCGACTATTTCTCCCAGGCCCAGTACGACAACGTCAAGGAGCAGAAAGACAATATCTTCACCCGTTTTGCGTTCAAGGCCTCCCGTCAGGAGGAAGAACCCGATGAGGGTACGTCGGACATGGCGGACCGCTTTGCAACAGAAACGCTTGCCAGAATTTTCGCGGAACAGGGCCGGACGGAGGAGGCTCGTCGCATTTATTCACGTCTGGTTTTGGAAATCCCGGAAAAAAGTGCTTACTTTGCATCCCTTATCGACAATTTGGAATAAAAACAGTAAAAAGATATGAATATAGCATTTACAATCCTCGTGGTTCTCATCGTCATCGCCGCTATCCTCCTCATTGCGGTCGTTCTTCTTCAGAACGGTAAAGACGGCGGTCTTGCAACCAACTTCACATCTGCAAACCAGACTCTTGGCGTACGCCAGACTGCAACCATCCTCGAGAAAGCCACCTGGTACCTCGTGGCCTTCATCCTGGTTCTTTCAATAGCTACCGTTTTCGTCGCCCGTTCCTCCACCAGCCGTGGCGCCAACGAGGCCATCTCCACGGAAATCCTCAACCAGGCAGAACCCGCCGCAGAGGATGCAGTTCCCTTCCCCGTCGCCCAGGAGAATCCCGAGGAGTAATCCCGTCATTCTTCGGCTAGCCCGTCATTCTTGGGCTTGACCCGAGAATCTCCCGCCAATTAAAGGACGACCACCCTTCTACCGGGTGGCCGTCCTTGTTTTTTGCCGTCATCCCCGACCTGATCGGGGATCTCATCCACCGATTTGGCGTTTTTGGTGGACAAGTTGCCGTTTTACCCGGTTTGTCCACGGAAATGCCGGGTTTTGGTGGATAAGTTGGCCGTTTTACCGGGCGGTTAGGCCTGGCGGACTACAACTTCTCCGCCCACGGCGTCTACCGTGACGGCGGAGTTCTTGTGGACGGTGCCGTCAAGGATGTGGCGGGCAAGGAGGTTCACAAGTTCACGCTGCATGACTCGTTTGATAGGACGGGCGCCATACGCCGGGTCGTAGCCGTGGTCCACCATGTGGTCTTCGAAGGCCGGGGTGAATTCCAGGGTGATGTCGCTCTCTGACAGCTTCTTCCGAAGATCTTCCTCCTGCATGTGGAGTATGTCGCGGATATCGGCCTTGGTGAGAGGGTCGAACATGATAATCTCGTCGATACGGTTCAGGAACTCGGGACGGACGGTCATCTTGAGGACGTCCAGGACTTTGTCCCTGCACTCGTCAAGGAGGCCGCGGCGGGTGGCGATGGCCTGCATGTCAAGGCCGCTCACCTCCGGAAGGCGTTCCATGTAGCTCTGGATGATATCGGCTCCGGCGTTGGAGGTCATGATGAGAATGGTGTTCTTGAAGTCTACCGTGCGGCCCTTGTTGTCCGTGAGGCGGCCGTCGTCAAGTACCTGCAGGAGCACGTTGAACACGTCCGGATGGGCTTTTTCAATCTCGTCCAGAAGCACCACGGAGTAGGGTTTACGGCGTACGGCCTCTGTGAGCTGGCCGCCTTCATCGTATCCAACATATCCCGGGGGCGCGCCCACAAGACGGGAGACGGTGTGACGCTCCTGGTACTCGGACATATCGATACGCGTCATCATGTTCTCGTCGTTGAAGAGGAACTCGGCAAGGGCTTTGGCAAGCTCCGTCTTACCCACGCCGGTGGTGCCCATGAAGAGGAAGCTGCCGATGGGCCGCTTCTCGTTGGAAAGGCCTGCACGGCTGCGGCGCACAGCATCGGCCACTGCCTTGATGGCGGCATCCTGGCCTACAACCCTCTTGTGCAGCTCTTGTTCCATCCTGAGGAGCTTGTCCTTCTCGCTTTCCAGCATACGCTTGACGGGGATGCCGGTCCACTTCGCAACCACTTCCGCAATGTCCTCAGGGGTAACGGCTTCCGTCACCAGCGGGTCTTTTATGGCCGATGCCTTGGCGGTGAGCTCGTCTATGCGCTTCTGCGTGGCGGCCATCTTTCCATAACGGATTTCCGCAACCTTGGCGTAGTCGCCGCTGCGCTCCGCGGTCTTGGCCTGGAGGCTGAGGTCCTCAAGCTCCTGACGGGCTGTCTGAAGGCCGCCCAGGATATCCTTTTCCTCGTTCCAGCGCTTCATGAGGACATCCCTCTGGGCGCGGAGGTCCTTGAGGTCCGCCTCCATCTTTTCCATTTTGGCGCTTACGCCCTCTCGCTTAATCGCTTCTTTTTCAATTTCTTTCTGACGGATGGCGCTGTCAAGGTCGTCGATAGGCTCAGGCACGGAGTTCATCTCCAGACGGAGTTTCGATGCGGCCTCGTCCACAAGGTCTATGGCCTTGTCCGGGAGGAACCGGGAAGTGATGTAACGATGGGAAAGGTTCACGGCGGCGATGAGAGCATCGTCCTCGATACGCACCTTGTGGTGGTTCTCGTAGCGCTCCTTGAGGCCACGTAGGATTGCGATGGACTCTGCCGGCGAAGGCTCGTCCACCATCACCATCTGGAAACGCCTCTCCAGGGCCTTGTCTGTCTCGAAGTACTTCTGGTACTCGTCCAGGGTGGTTGAGCCGATGGTCCGGAGCTCGCCGCGGGCAAGAGCCGGCTTCAGGATGTTGGAAGCATCCATGGCACCGCTGGAACGGCCGGCACCAACCAGGGTGTGAATCTCGTCGATGAAGAGGATTATCTCTCCGGCGCTGTCAACAACTTCCTTGACGACGCCCTTGAGGCGCTCCTCGAACTCTCCCTGATACTTGGCTCCCGCAATGAGGGCACCCATGTCCAGGGAATAGACTTTCTTGGATTTCAGGTTCTCCGGCACCTGGCCGTTAACTATGTTCTGGGCAATGCCCTCGCTGATTGCGGTCTTGCCGACGCCAGGCTCACCCACCAGTATCGGGTTGTTCTTCGTACGCCGGGAAAGTATCTGCAGCACACGGCGTATCTCGTCGTCACGTCCGATCACGGGGTCAAGCTGCCCCTTGGACGCCCTCTCGTTGAGGTTGATGGCGAATCTCTGTAAGAAACTATTGTTGTTATTGTCAGTCATAATCTGGTTCTCCTTTTTGCCTTTCTTTGCAGGCAACCATACTTCATCAATCTCCGTTCCCTTGGCTCAAAACTGACAAATTGGCAGAGATTCCCGGTGGGGGCCGGGAATGACGGGCGGCCGTCCGGGGGGAACGGGTCTCCGTCCGCAAAAACGGCCATTTTCAGGGACAGCGGGGCTGCGAACGGGTCTTCGTCCGCAAAAACGGCCATTTTCAGGGACAGCGGGGCTGTAAACAAGTCACCGTCCGGGAAATTGGCGTTTTTTCCGGACGGTGATGTGTGTGCGCCTGAGACGCGCCGCGGCTAGACCTCGGTGGCGGTGGAGAACTCGGAGAGGAAACGCATGTCGTTCTCGAAGTAGTGGCGGAGGTCGTTGACCTGCCACTTGAGCATGGCTATGCGCTCTACACCCATGCCGAAAGCGAAGCCGCTGTAGACTTCAGGGTCTATGCCGCTGGCTTTGAGAACGTTGGGGTCTACCATGCCGCAGCCCATGATTTCCAGCCAGCCGGTGCCTTTACAGATGTTGCAGCCCTTTCCCTTGCATATGTTGCAGCTTACGTCCACCTCTGCGGAAGGCTCCGTGAAGGGGAAGTAGGACGGCCTCATGCGGATCTGGGTGTCCGGGCCGAACATCTCGCGTGCAAACAGGAGGATTGCCTGCTTGAGGTCTGCGAAAGTTACGTTCTTATCAATGTACAGACCCTCTACCTGGTGGAAGATGCAGTGGGCGCGGGCGCTGATAGCCTCGTTGCGGAAAACGCGGCCGGGGCACACCACGCGGATGGGCAGCGGCTGGGTTTCCATTGTGCGCACCTGCACCGATGAGGTGTGGGTCCTCAGAAGAAGCGGGTTCAGATGGCCGGTACTCACGAAGAAGGTGTCCTGCATCTCGCGTGCGGGGTGGTTGGGAGGGAAGTTGAGAGCCTCGAAGACGTGGTAATCGTCCTCGATTTCCGGGCCTTCGGCAACATCGTAGCCAAACTTGCGGAAGATGTCCACAATCTGCTGGCGCACAATTGAGACGGGGTGACGGGAGCCAAGGGGCATGGAGTCTCCGGGCATGGAGAGGTCTTCTCCCGATGCCGATGCCGGGCCGGAAGCGGCCTCTGCAGCATCCTTGAGCTCTTCTATCTTTGCAAGAGTGAATTTTTTGAGATCGTTGAGCTTCTGGCCGTATTCCCTTTTGAGTTCCGGTGCCACGGTGCGGAACTGCTCCATCAGGGCAGTTACTTCACCTTTCTTTCCAAGGAACCTTACGCGGGCCTCTTCCGCCTCCTTGAGCGTTGCGGTCTTGAGATCCTGGAGTTCCTTGTAGATTTGTTCTATAGCTTCTTTCATAGTGGATGCAAAGTTAACTATTTTTTCCGTTTGTCACGCGCCTTCTTGGCCCTTTCAGCGCCGGTTTTCCAGTATTTTTTCCACTGGGCTTCGTTGAAGATGCGTTTGTAGGTGGCATCTATCTGCTCCATCCATTTGTCCTGCACGTTTATGTACAGGTCCGAGTTCTCCACCTTTGCCACCTGTAGTTTCATCATCTCTTCCGTCATGGCATGGTAGTCGTGCGTGAGGGTGGAGTCTACGTAGAATTCCTGCCAGTACTCAAGGTCCAGGAGTTCCGTCAGGCGTTTCACCTCTTTGTCTATGAATTCCATCATCTGCTTTTCCTGCTGCTCCGGAGTCTGAGGTTGGTTCTGTGCCTTCAGCGGAGCGTCAAGGGCAAATATGACGGCCAAAAGGCAGGTCAAACGAAAAAATTTCATATATTTGCAGTCTGTTGTCAGACGACAAAATTACGCATTTAATTGAAAAAGCGCAAAAACGATGAAAAATTCGCTGCTTAAGGCCCTTGCCGTTGCCGCTGCGGTACTTCTTTCCGCCACGGAGGGCAATACTTGCACCAATGTCATAGTTACCGCCGGCGCCAGCGTGGACGGCTCGGTCCTGGTGTCCTACGCCGCAGACTCCCACTACCTCTTCGGGGAGCTCTACTACCATCCCGCGGCAGACTGGCCCGCCGGTTCCATGCTCAAGATATACGACTGGGACTCGAACCGTTACCTTGGAGAGATAGAGCAGGTGATGCACACCTACCAGACCGTAGGCAACATGAACGAGCACCAGGTAATCATTACGGAAACCACCTGGGGCGGCCGTCCGGAGCTTGAAGACAAGAAGGGTGGAATAGACTACGGTTCCCTTATTTATATAGCGCTCCAGAGGGCAAAGACAGCCCGTGAGGCTATCCAGGTAATTGTAGACCTTGCCAACCGTTACGGTTATGCATCGGAAGGGGAGACCTTCTCCATCGCAGACAAGAACGAGGCCTGGATAATGGAGCTCATAGGCAAGGGAATGAACATCAAGAACGGCGTAAACCTGCAGAAAGGCATAGTCTGGGTAGCCATGCGCATCCCCGACGGCGCCATCTCCGCCCATGCAAACCAGGCCCGCATCGGCAAGTTCCCCATGGACGATCCGGACAACTGTCTCTACGCCCCGGACGTTATCTCGTTCGCCCGCAAGAAGGGCTATTTTGACGGCCTGGACAGCGAGTTCAGCTTCAAGAAGGCCTATGCCCCCGTAGACTTCGGCACCGTCCGTGGCTGCGACGCCCGCGTCTGGAGCGCCTTCAACATCCTCACCGGCGGCTGGTTCTCCTTCTTCAACGAGGAAGGCCGTCCCGTCACCCGCGACGCATACGCGTACCTTGACTATGTAATGGGCCAGAACCTTGACGGAGAACTTCCTCTCTGGGTATATCCCCGCAAGACCGTCGGCGTAAAGCATGTGGCCGATGTCATGCGCGACCACTACGAAGGCACCCCCATGGACATGACCCAGGATATCGGCGCCGGCGGAAACGCCCTCCCATACCGCTGGAGGCCCATGGAGTTCAGCTTCGACGGCAAGACCTATGTGAACGAAAGGGCTATCGCCACCCAGCAGACCGGTTTCTGGATGGTGGGCCAGGCCCGCAAGTACGTCCCCGACGTGGTGGGCGGCATCCTCTGGTTCGGCACGGACGACGCAGCCACATCGTACCTTACCCCCATCTACACCAGCACCACAAAGGTTCCGGACTGCTTCCGCGAAGGCAATGGTGACCTCCTTCACTATTCTCCCACCGCATCGTTCTGGATCAACAACCGCGTCTCCAACGCATGCTACAAGATGTACAACGTCATGGCCTCATACGTGCGTGAGAAGATCGATGCCTTTGAGATTGCCCAGATGGAGCACCGCACCCATTCGGTGGACAGCATGGCAGTTGTAATGTACAACGAGGTCGCCGTCAAGATGCAGGCACGTGCCGCCAAGGGGAAGAGCCAGTCTTCAAAACCCTTCGCCAAGGTAACCAAATACCTGACGGACTACACCGTCAAGACGGCCCAGGACCAGTTCCAGGCCTGGACCGCCCTTGAGACGGAACTCCTTGTCAAGTTCATGGACGGCAACGTAAAGCCGCAGAATGCAGACGGCACGTTCAAGCACTCCGAGCACTCCACAGGCATCCCGGATCACGTGGAATGGCCCGGCTACACGGAGCTCTGGAAAGAGACGGTGGCACAGGAACACGGAGAGGTAATCCAGGTTCCGGAGCCGTAAAAACTCCTAAAAAACTCTACAAAAGCACTGCTTTCCCGCCAAACCTTGTTTTTTGGCGGGAACTTTTATTATATTTGCTTTGAAAAACCACAAACAGCACGCGATGAAACTGTTCCAAATATTCTCTACAAGCCGCGCAAAATTGTTTGCAGAATCCGTGGACAAACTCCTCAACACGGTAGATACTGCATTGATACTCTTTAAGGAAGGGGTACGCAGCTACCTCTACAACGACAGCGAGAGTTTTTCTCAGACACTCTCAGCCATGGCCACCGCTGAGACAGAGGCCGGAGTCCTCAGGAGGGATATTGAGAACATGCTCTATTCCCGCGGTTCCCTCATCCGCTACAGGGGAGATATCATGCGCCTTCTGGAAAGATTCGACCACATTATCTCCATCGTCAGCAACGACCTCATCCAGTTCGAGATAGAGGACCCCAATGTTCCCGCTTCCCTCAGGAAAGAGTTCGTCAAGCTTGCAGAGCTTGCCACCCTTGCGGCAGAAACCACAATCCCCGGCACAAAGGCATACTTCAGCCAGCCGGACCAGGTGAGTGAAACCATCCATCGCGTATACCTCTACGACAAGCAGGCCGTAAAGCTGGCCCAGTCCATCAAGCGTACCGTCTTTCACGACATGGACCATCTGAAGCTCTCGGAAAAATTCCACCTCCGCTATTTCGCGCTCCATATCGAAGACCTGTCCCACTCTGCGGTAAAGACCGCGGAGCAGCTTTCCGTCATGACAATCAAGCGCAGTCTGTAGCCCAAGATGCTGGATGGAATAATCATACTGCTCATCGCCCTTACCCTTGTGGGCATGCCGATGCTCCGCCTGGAAACTCCGTGGATTATCAGTCCCATGCGCGCCACCGGTGCCGGGGAACTCATTTTCATGAAGATCCTGGTTCCGGTACTGGCGGTATGCACCATGCTGGCGCCGTTTTTCGTAAAGTCGGAACCGTGCGATTCCCTGCGTGAAGCCGTTCCCGCTGCCGGAATTCCTTCAATTATAGCCATCTCCATGGCCGCTCTTGCGGCAATGCTTCTGTCCACCGTAATACATCGCGCCTGCGGTGCGCCGTATGCGGTTATGGGGGCAATTTTCGGCTGCCAGCTAAAGGTAAACGGCAGCATAGACATAGCGTATGCGGGGGGGATGGTGGGCAGCTGGTTGCTGGCGCTTGTGTTAAGCGGCTTCCTGGCGGGCATCTTCTCTTTCATTTTCCACAAGTATTCGTCAAAAAGCGGGCGTCATTTTATAGTTGTAGACCAGCACTTCCTTGCCATAAGCATATTTGCCACCCTGTTCCTGGTGGTAACTTCTTCCTGGAACCTTGGCCAGCTGGTGGCGGTGTGTCCGGTTTTTGTGCTGGGAGAGAACCAGACATCGGCCTTTATAGCAGTGGGCATACTCCTGGTGCTGTTCATACTGTCAATTAACAGCATCAATATCTGGAGTTCCAGGATTGCGGACTCTGACCTGGATGCCGGCACGGGCCATATTCTTTCCGCCATGCTGGCAACCGGAGTTACTTTTCTGGTGTTCTCCCTGCCCGTCATAAAGAAAATCGGCCTTACTCCGGCTCCGCTATCCGCCGGGGCGCTCATGATGTCTGCGCTCATAGGGATAGCCATAGTCCGAAGGGATTCCACGGTGAGCGGAGACAGCATCCTTAAAAGTATAGCAGCGGCCGTTTTCGCTCCTTTTCTCGGGCTCCTTATGGGTTATTGCTTCAGCATGATTCTGAACGTAGGCGAAGGCAACACCCCCAGGGACAGCGTAATTCCTATCCTTGCCCTGCTGGGAATAGCCATAGTATGTGTAAGCCTGTATCTATATGTCCGGAATTCCAGGATAGAGGCCTCCAGAAAAGAAATCCTCCGTGTCCGCGAAGAGCAGATAAATTCTACCCAGAAGTCCCTGAGCGCCCTTGAAGTAAGGGCTGAAACCACGGAGAAAGACCTTAACAACAAGCTGGAAATCAAGCGTAAGGAGCTTGTGGACTTTGCCGTGGGACTAAGCGACCAGAAGGCCTTCATAGACGATGTATACCGTCGGCTCACCGATGCCCGCAGCCTTCCGGACGGTCCCCAGAGGGACGAGGCCCTGGACGAAATCCTTTCGAAGATACGCGAGCGCATGTACTTCACCCACGAGATGAACGACTTCTATGCCCGCACGGAGGTCCTGCACCGTGACTTCAACATGCACCTTAAGGAAGCCTACCCCAACCTTACGGAAAGCGAGCGCAAGCTTGCCAATCTCCTCCGCCAGGGGTTCTCCTCCAAGTACATCGCATCCCTTATGAATATTACCCCGAAGAGCGTGGAGATAAGCCGCTACCGCCTCAGGACCAAGCTTGGCCTTTCCCGCTCGGATAATCTTGTACAATTCATAAAATCACTTTAACACTAAAACCATGAAGAAACTTACTAGCATTCTGACACTGGTCCTCCTTTCCGCAGGCATTGCCTCCGCACAGGAGAACGAACAGTACAATCAGTATGGCGTGAAGGTTGTCACCGAAACCCTCACCGCAGAGGCCCAGGACGGCATCCTGGTGCTCCGTTCCAAAGGTGATTCCGGCTACAAGATCTGGCTGGACAACCGCGTCCAGGTAGACGGCGCCGCCTTCTTCGGTGAGCCAAAGTGGGCCGATGGAATCTCCAATGACTTCTCCATCCGCCGCGCCCGCTTTGCCGTCAAGGCACAAATCGACAAGGATTGGTACGGCGAGGTAGATATGGACATGGCCAACGGAGTGTTCGAGCTCAAAGACGCTATTATCCGCTACACCGGACTTGAAAACTGGCAGTTCCAGGCGGGTAGCTTCAAGGAAATCTTCTCCCTTCAGAGAAACAACTCTTCCCGTTATCTCCAGTTCATCGAGCGTCCTATGGTCTGCTCGGCCCTGGCGCCTTCCCGTCATCTGGGTTTCAACGCCAATTACTACAACAAGGGCTTGTTCCTGAACCTGGGCATTATGGGTCAGGAAATTGAAGGTGAAGAAACGCGCAGTTTTGTGGAGGAGTCCAGCAAGGGAAAGGGCCCGGACAACGGCCTCACCTATACTTTCAAGGCCGTTTACCAGCCTGGCTGGAACAAGACCGACTGGGGTATGCACATTGGTGCGGCCGCTTCTTACCGCAACCCCAAGACCTCGGATGAGTTCTTTGGCAAAATGCGTTACAGCGCCCGCAACTCTACGAACATCAACCGTAAGAAATACGTGGACACCGGCGACTTTGACTTCGACCACTACGTACGCTACACGGCAGAACTTGCCGGTTATTGGAAAGGATTCCGCGGTGAGGCCGTTTACATGGGCAACACCACGGCATATATCCCCGACATTAAAAATGCGCCCACCGTTACATCTCCCAGGACTTTCTATGGATGGTATGTCCAGGGCGGTTACCTCCTCTTCGGCGGCCAGCAGCGTTATGATGGCGCAGGCGCCAAGTTCACCCGCGTAAAGAGGGGCCAGAAGTGGGGCGATGTTGAGCTCTGCGGCCGCGTGGAGTACCTTAATCTAAATGCCGATGCCAAGCTGGCTGCCGACGACCAGGTAATCATGGGTGGTAAGTCCATGGCCTATGCCCTTGGTCTGAACTACTACATCAACGACCATGTGAAGGTCCAGCTCAACTGGCAGTACAACGACAACGACCGCTTTGCTTCCGGTAAGGGCAACAAGTTCTATGTTGGACTGGACAAGGACGGCAACCCCACCAAGACTCCTTACAAGACTACTGGAAAAGCAGGCGTAGACTACCACATGGTTGCCATGCGCTTCGAGATAGACTTCTAATTAACCCTTAAAATCATTAAACAATGAAAAAGTATTTCTTTTTTGCTCTGGCCGCTGCATTCGCTTTTGTAGCATGCCAGCAGGATCCCGAGGTAACAAAGGATGACGAGACCAATCAGAATCAGAACCAGAACCAGAATCAGGGTAACGAGCAGACCGGTGATGACCTTATCGCCACCCTGTGCATCAATGAGGTATGCGGTGTGGTAGGTTCCAAGGGAATTGAGCTTTACAACCCCACAGCCGCAGAAATATCCCTTGAGGGCGTTACCATCTACAAGAACGAGGCTGCCGACCCCACCTGGACCGGTGATGCCGACGCCAAGATTGCTTCCAAGGGCTACTATGTAATCACTTCCAAGAAGGAGTTTGACAACATCGCCGATGTTGCAAATGCCAAGGCTGCCGACAGCTTCTCCCCCTCCAAGTCCCTCATCCTGGTCCTCAAGGACAAGAGCGGCAACACCCTTGATACCTTTGACCGCGGCTGGACAAAGAACGCCAACACGGAAGTTGCCCTTCCTACTGCTGAAGGTTCTTTCGCCCGCACAGCAGACGCCAAGAAGGAATGGAAGGTCCTGGAAATTACCATGGGCAAGACTAACAATGGCGCAGCACTTGTGGGTGACGGCACAATCATAGAAGACCCCGAATAATAAGCCATGGCAGAACTCAAGATTGGCGAACAGTCCAAGCCGCGCTTTGAATTCCGCAGCTTCGGCCAGTGCTTCTGCGAGGCACACAAGCGTATGGCACGTCTCTCCGTTCCCGTACCCGAAAAGGTATGGGAACGCCAGAGCGACGAGATTTACATCATCTCCGCCAAGAACGACATCAACAACACCAAGATCCGCGACGGCAAGATGGACATCAAGACCTATGTCCAGACCGTAGACGGCTTCGAGCAGTGGAACCCCCTCATGAAGGGAGAATTCCCCATCTCAAAGGAAGTCCTTGAGAATGAGGTATTCCCCGCCTTCATGGTGGAAATGCCAAAGCTCACCAAGGACACCTACACCTTTGACGAGTTCATCGCCATGGTGAAGGCCAATCCGGACCTTGCCGCCGTCCGCGTTCACAAGCAGCGCTTCGGTTACATGGTAAACAACACCATCTGCGAGGTTGGCAACGTTCTCATCAACGGCGCCAAGGTAGTTACCATCAACTCTGAATCAACTGAGATTGAGGATATTAAGAAAACTGTGGCGGACTGCCACCTCGAGGGAGTGGAGAACATCAACTACCTCCAGGCCATCAAGCGCGTCATCGGCATGTCTGACAAACCCCTTGCAAACGAATAGGTTATGGCACAGGAAATAGAGAAAAAATTCCTTGTGAAAGGTGACTTCAAGGCCGATGCCTTCAAGGCCACCCGCATCACTCAGGGCTACCTTTCCAGCGTCCCCGAGAGGACGGTCCGCGTCCGCGTGAAGGGAGACAAGGGTTTCATCACCATCAAGGGCATAGGCAACGCTTCCGGCGCCGCCCGCTTCGAGTGGGAAAAAGAAATCCCGGTAGACGAGGTAAAACAGCTCCTCGAGCTTGCAGAGCCCGGCGTTATCGACAAGACCCGCTACCTTGTCAAGAACACCGACGGCAAGCACACCTGGGAAGTTGACGAGTTCTACGGCGACAACGACGGCCTTACTGTGGCCGAGGTTGAACTCACCGACGAGAACGAGCCCTTTGACAAGCCCGCCTGGCTGGGAGAAGAAGTAACGGGAGACCCCAAATACTTCAACTCCATGCTCATGAAGAACCCTTATAAGAATTGGAAATAAGCTTGTGATATGACAGACCCGCTGGACATGAATAACTACAGGATCGAGAAACTGCCCAAGATGCAAAAGAGCAGGTTCGAGATCTGGATGGCACGCCTGGGTGCCCCCCTGGCTATCATTGCCTTTATCTGGATATGTTGGTTCTGTCACATCGGTTTTATTGACAATCTGGACACCGGACTGCTGGCCGCTTCCGCGCAGAAGCGGCTGGCAGCCTTGGGTCTGGATGGCTTCATCCGGGCTAATTATGCCATGCTGGGCATATTCGTGGCCAGCCTTATCCTCTGGATGACCGAGGCAATTCCCAATTACCTCACCTCGCTCATCCTCATACTTGGTGTTGTGCTTTTCAACGTTACCACCCAGAAGGAGGCCCTGGCACAGCTGGGCCACCCCGTGATGTGGCTCAATATCCTGAGCTTCGTGCTGGCTTCCATGCTGGTAAAGACGCGTTTTGCAAAGCGCCTGGCGCTGGCCTTCGTCATTAAGTTTGGGCGCAGCGCAAAGGGCGTACTCTGGAGTTTCCTGGTGATTAACCTGGTGCTGAGCGCATTCATATCGGCAACCACGGTGAAGGCCACCATCATGCTCCCTATCTTCATGGTGATCTGCGCCATTTACGGGGCGTCAAACGGCAACCGCAATAACTTTGGCCGTAACCTCGTGATTCAGAACCTGTTCCAGGTGAATATCGGCGCAAATGCGTTCTACACGGGATCGGGCGCACACCTTCTGGCCATTTCCCTCATCGCCGGTTTCGTGGGAAGCTGCGACTTCGGCTATAAGGAATGGCTCATTGCCGTGGGGCCCATGAGCGTCATTATCCTTGTGGTGGGACTCCTGCTTGGCATGTACGTCTTCTTCCCTATGAAAAAGGAAGAGCAGGTGCCCCAGATCCAGGGCGGCATAGACCGCTTGAAGGAAGAACTTGCCACCATGGGAAAGATGACCAAGGAGGAATGGAAGGCCGTCGTGATATTCCTCATCGTCCTTTTCCTGTGGGTCACCAAGGGCACTTTCCACAATATTGACGAGACCATCGTCGCCCTCATCGGCGCAGTGCTGGCCCTGATTCCCGGCATCGGCGTAGTGAAGTGGAACGATGTTGACATCCCCTGGCACCTCATGCTCTTCAGCGCCGGTGCATATGTCCTTGGGAGCGGCCTCAATGCCACGGACCTTCCCAACACCATGGTCAACGCCGCCTTCGATTCCATGGGAATTACGGCCGATACCCCCTTCTGGGTACTATACGTGATACTTACCTTCCTGATGATGTACTCCGGCCTGGTGTTCCAGTCCAAGACCATCAGGACCATGGTCTTTGTACCAATCGCACTGGGCGTTGAGAAGCGCTTCGGCTTCCCGCCCATGAGCCTGGCCCTCCCGGTGTCCATGCTCATAGAACACTGCTATGTGCTGCCTTTCAACAGCAAGCCGGCGGCCCTTCTGTACACCACAAACCAGTACAGCATGACGGACGCCTTCAAGTACGGCATCACCATGATGACCTTCTCCTGGCTCCTTATCCTGCTGTTTGGCCAGACCCTTCTGAAATGGCTGCACATCACACCGGGACTGTTTTAACCTGAATTGATTATGACTATAGACTGGGTACTTATTTTCCGGCTCGTGGCAGCCGGACTCATGGGCGGCTTCATAGGCCTGGAGAGGGAACTGAGATCGAAGGAAGCCGGCGTGCGGACTCATTTCATAGTGGCGCTGGGAAGTGCCCTTTTCATGATTATTTCCCAGTTTGCTTTTGAAGGCAGGCAGCACGATGCCGCCCGCGTGGCCGCCCAGGTGGTCTCCGGAATCGGTTTCATCGGCGCCGGCGTCATTATTTTCCAGAAAAATGCGGTCCGCGGAGTTACAACCGCTGCGGGCCTTTGGGTAGCCGCGGCAATAGGCCTTGCATGCGGAGGCGGAATGTACTCCGTTGCAATTGCGGCAACCCTCCTCACGGTGCTTGTCCTTGAGATGATGCACTTTGTGAACCTCCATCTGACAGAAAAGCATGTAGACCTCACGCTTACTCCGGACAAGCCCTACGACATCCCGGAGCTTCCGGACAGGCTTAAGAAGGAAAAGATAAAGGTAGACACGTATTCCATCGAGGGCGGGAAGGTGCGCCTTTCCATCCGCATGAAGCAGAAAGACTATCTTATCACCATAAGGCGTCTTCTGGACATTCTGGACGGGTTTACCATAGAAGAAATGAACTAACCATACCACTGACACTATAACTATGACCTATCTGTTTTATCTTGTGCCGGCAGCGGCAGTGATTGCCCTGCTGTTCGCCTGGATTTTCTTCCGTCAGATGAAGAAGGAGAGCGAAGGCACACCTACCATGAAAGAGATTGCACAGTACGTGCGTGAGGGCGCCATGGCGTACCTCCGGCAGCAATACAAGGTTGTCATTATTGTTTTCGCAGTCCTGGCCGTGCTATTTGCGGTCCTGGCCTACGTGTTCCACGTGCAGAACCCCTGGGTGCCGTTTGCATTCCTTACAGGCGGCTTCTTCAGCGGCCTGGCCGGCTTCGTGGGCATGAAGACAGCCACCTTTGCCAGCGCCCGTACCGCCAACGCCACCATGCGTTCCCTCAATTCCGGCCTTAAGATTGCCTTCCGCAGCGGCGCCGTCATGGGCCTCACCGTGGTTGGCCTGGGCCTTCTTGACATCGCCATCTGGTGGAGCGTGCTCAAGATTTTCTACGACCCCTCCGACGCCCAGAACCTGGTTATCATCACCACCACCATGCTCACCTTCGGCATGGGTGCCTCCACCCAGGCCCTTTTTGCCCGCGTTGGCGGCGGCATCTACACCAAGGCTGCCGACGTGGGGGCCGATATCGTTGGTAAGGTAGAGCAGGACATCCCCGAGGACGATCCCCGCAACCCCGCCACCATTGCCGATAACGTTGGCGACAACGTTGGCGACGTGGCCGGCATGGGCGCAGACCTCTATGAGAGCTACTGCGGCTCCATCCTTGCCACCATGGCCCTTGGCGCAAGCGCCTTCTTCCAGGACGGCACGGCCGTTCAGATGAGGGCCATCCTGGCGCCCATGATGATTGCTGCAATCGGCGTAGTCCTTTCTATCTTAGGAATTTATGTTGTGCGCACCAAAGAGGGCGCAACGCTCAAGGACCTGCTTGGCTCCCTGAGCCGCGGCACCAACCTGGCGGCCATACTCATAGCCGTGCTCTCCTTCGGAGTGTTCTGGCTCCTGGGCTTCCCCAACTGGTGGCAGCTGGCCCTGAGTGTGCTCAGCGGCCTCCTTGCCGGCGTTGTTATCGGCAAAGTTACGGAGTACTATACTTCCCATTCCTACAAGCCCACCCAGAAGCTGGCGGAAAGCTCCCAGACGGGCCCTGCAACCGTCATTATCAACGGCGTTGGCCTGGGCATGATTTCCACCGCGGTTCCGGTAATTACCATTGCCATAGCCATCCTTCTTGCCTATGGCTTTGCAACCGGCTTCCACTTCAGCGCGGATACCCTGAGCCTTGGCCTATACGGCATCTCAATTGCCGCGGTGGGTATGCTCTCCACCCTTGGAATCACCCTTGCCACAGACGCTTACGGTCCCATTGCGGACAACGCCGGCGGCAACGCCCAGATGAGCGAGCTTGACCCTTCGGTGCGTGAGAAGACAGACATCCTGGATTCCCTTGGAAACACCACCGCAGCCACCGGAAAGGGCTTTGCCATAGGCTCCGCCGCCCTTACCGCACTGGCTCTTCTGGCCTCCTACATAGAGGAAATAAAGATAGGTTTCGGTCACCTTGCCGCAAAGGGCGGGGAACTTGCCGACCAGTTTGCACAGCTTGCAAAGGGTACCATCGTGGACATCGTCAATTATTACGACATTACCCTCATGAACCCCATGGTGCTGGTGGGCATTTTCATCGGCGCCATGATGGCGTTCCTCTTCTGCGGCCTCACCATGAACGCCGTGGGCCGTGCAGCGGAGAAGATGGTCATTGAGGTTCGCCGCCAGTTCCGCGAGATTGCCGGCATCCTGGAGGGAAAGCAGCGTCCGGACTACACCAGCTGCGTGCGCATCTCCACCAAGGCGGCCCAGCACGAGATGATTTTCCCCTCGCTCCTTGCCATCATCGTCCCCATGCTTGTGGGCGTTATCCTTGGCCCTGCGGGCGTGATTGGCCTTCTTGCCGGAGGCCTTGGCGCAGGCTTTACCCTGGCCATCTTCCTGGCCAATTCCGGCGGAGCCTGGGACAATGCCAAGAAGTACGTTGAGGAAGGCCACTTCGGCGGCAAGAATTCTTCCAGCCACCATGCAACGGTTGTGGGCGACACCGTCGGCGACCCCTTCAAGGACACCTCCGGCCCGTCCCTC
>JAFRPW010000015.1 GCA_017428945.1 Bacteroidales bacterium
AGTGCCGGGAATATGAATAAGACGTTTCTGTATTTCATGTTGCAAAAGGGCTATATTTCCATTTCTCCTAGGATTGCGTCGTTCCAGACATCGTTCACCGTGAAGCCGTCAAAGAACAGGTAATTGTCCAGCGTGAAATTGAACGTATATTTGAATCCGGGCCGGAAGCCATAGGTGGAGGAGTCACCGTGCAGGAGCAGCGAGCGCTGGAGTTTGAAAGGCTGCAGGACCTGGCCGTTTACCGTGAAGGTGAAGACCAACTCATCGTCCGCGACGTCGGTAGGCACCAGTATCATGTAGGCCGTGGCATAGGTGGAGGCGGAATTGATGGTACACTGCCAATCTCCGGAGGTGGGATAGGTGACACTGAGGGAAGAAACTTCCGTCCCGTCAGCGTTGAAACTGCCGGTAAGGGCGTTGAAGGTGCCGGATGTGTAAAGTTTAGCAGTGGTTGAACCGTCAGAATCAGGGTCGTCCAGCGTTACGGTGATATTGGTCAGATTATAGGTGGTTCCGGTGCCGTATCCGCCGGTGGAAGAGTCGTGTCCCAGTTTGAAACGAAATGCCAGCAAGGAATAGGCATGTCTGAAGGTGAAAGTGGCGCTGAGGTCAGTCGGAGACATTGGATCAAGGGCGGCATTAACGGAAGTCGTGTTCTCCTGTGCATACATCAGGTCCGTCTGGTTGCCGATGTTCTCGGCGATGGTGTAGGGGATGGCAGCAGGACCGGCTGAATAGGCACTCTGTACGTACGGAGAATAAGCGTACAGGTCGGCCGTTGCTGCATCGTCCCGGGCCGTAAGCGTGATATGATCGTAGCCGGTGGATGCCACCGCTCCGCTTGAAAGGTTGGACACATAGTAGTAATTCCAGCTGCCGGTGGATTCCGTGTAGGTTGCGCGGATGTTCCAGGAGTTGGATTTGTGGGCAGTAGTTGTCGTGCCGTTTTTGCACACGAAAATGCCGTAGCTGCCGTTGTTTGGGAAGGCGGAGCCGATGACGGGTGCCTTGGTGGAGGCCTCGCTGCCGCTTATTGAGGCCTGTATGCGCACGGTTGTATCGCTCCGAGACCTGTCAGTTTCCTTGGTACAGGCAACGAGCGAAAGCATGAGGAATATGAATCGTATTTTCTTCATGGCATCAGTATAGGAGTTCCTGGCCTGTATGGCTGTTGCCGGCATCGGCCCAATCGAGGATACTGGCAGAGAGCGTGACATCCTTACGTTCGGCCACGCCGATGGTAATGGTATATTTGACGGTTTTGCCCATTGGCCATGCGGCTGTACCCGAAAGCGGGATGGATACCGTGTTTTCGTCCAGGGTACCTCCCGAAGCGGTATTTTTTACCACGTATGTCAAATCCAGGAAGGCCCCGGCAGGAAGGGTCTGCGGAAGCAAGTACAAACGGCCGTTGATGGTGTTGTTGACATGTTTGGCTTCGGAAGAGGACAGGTAAGGATTCTCCGTTATAAGGTCCGAAGTGACGGTACTCAGGCTGTAGGAGGAAACCGGCATGACTGCGCCGTCGTCCTCCGGGGAAACGGTGCTGCACCACGAGAATCCCAGCGTACCGGCCGATTCGGTGAAATAGAGGTACTCTGAACTGATGACATCCCTTATTACAATTTGTGAAATCATCACCCCTTCGTTCTCATTTAGTGAACCTGCATACTTGCACCAGAACTGGATATCGGTGGTCAGATGGTTGGTGAAATCGAGCGGGACAGGGCCGCCGCCGCGCACGACATCCAGGACGGGTGTCGCCGCAATGAAGTCTATCTGGCTGGACGGGGAGGCACTCGGAGTGAAGCAAATCAGCGGAGAACCGTCCATATAGTTGGTGAGCTGGTCCGTGACCGTCTGCGCGGGCTCGTAGTCAAAATGCACATCCGAGGTGCCGCTTACGTCGGCACGATAGGGCGCATAACAGAAGAACGAGAGGCTGCCGTCCAAGGGGTAATATACGGGGTCGGCCATGCCGCCGCTCGTTACGCCCCGCCAAGAGGTGTATGAGTGAATATCGGTGCAGCCGAATCGATGATTCCGGATATAGGAGAGAGAAGCGGTTCCGAAAGTGTCTCCGTCCGGAGTGTACCAGGCATTTACGCTGAAGTGCTGCGCGGCGAGACGCTCCAGGGTGCTGAGCTGCGGGGCTCCCTTGGTCCGTGGAGTTCCGGCACTAAAAGCGATCGCTTCATCCGAGGCCTGCGGTTTAGTCAGTCCGGACGGGGATTCTTTCCGGCAAGCCGCCAACACCCCGCAGGCAATTGTGCACGCGAGAAACGCCTTCAGACCATATTTACAAATCTCTGTCATCATCATTCCGGTCTAAATGTCGTCGAACTCAATGTCCACTTCGCTTCCGTCCCAAGCCGTTACGTTAGGGGTGGCCGTTATCTCCGTGGGAGAGAAACGAATGGCATATACATATTTGTACCCGGCCTTCCACACCGTCCGGGGAAGGACCAGCGTATAGTCCAGCGCAGTCACGGCATCCTTCATCGTGTAGGTGAGGGTGACAGTCCTGGACGCCTGCTGGGGTACCAGCAGGTGACGGGCGCACTGCGCGGCCGATGTGGGTACGGCAAAGGCGTAGTCGGTTGTCTCGCCTCCGGTCCCGGGGACGACTTTGTCTTCGCTCGCAAGGGTGCTCCAGACGGCCGTAACTTCCGTATGGGAATTGTCAATGACAAGATCACCGCTGTAGCCGAGGCCGTTGATGGTAATCTTATTGAGGGTGACGGCATCCTCGATATCGCTCACGGCGGTGAAGCCGACTACGGCCATTGTGTGCCGGAAGCTCATATCCACGACGCCCGCGTTCGTGCCGGCGGTCTGGTTGTTGGCCACGGCGTACATTACATCGTATTGTTTGGCGTAGGTATCCCAGCCCGAAATGGTCACGCGATCGGCCGGGGTGACGGCGTCCCAGGCGGGCGCAAGGTCGTCATAGGCGGTCGGAGTGGAGGCAAGACCCAGGAAGTCGAGTTGTTCTCCGCCGAGGGGCCAGTAGATGGGATCTGCCGTCCCGACAGCGGACGAGGCCTCCCATTTTGTGTTGGCGGAAATGTAGGAATACAACTGCCCGCTCATGAACGCGGGGACCTGAGCGCACGACGCTGAAAGGTAAACCACGTAACTGTTGTCTGTCCCCAGCGTTGTTCCGGCAAGTTCCGGGTCTGCCTTGGTCGCAACGGCCGAGGGCTTGAGCATCAGTTCGTGCCTTGGCGTGGTTTCCTCCGGTGTCACCCCAGTGCAGCCTGCCAGCACCAAGCCCGCCGCCAGCAGCCACGGCCCTATCGCAATTGTCATTTTTCCATACTTCCGCATTGACTTTGTTTTTTTATTGGTACCCCGGCGCGCGGTCAGGCCCGCCGGGGTAAGATGGTAGAGATTGGGATTAGATGATTGTCTGGTTTTCGGGTTCAGCAATGTAGTCCACAACACTCTCAGTAATCTGGATTTCATACAGGCTGAGAGTAATGTTGTATATGTACTTGTGACCTGCGAGCCAGTTGCCTTTCAGCTGGTTGGATGTTACGGTCATGGTATTACCGTTCATCGTGTAATTGATGATGAAATTCAGCTTCGGCTGAGGGATGACGATAATATCATCAACACTCTTCTGGGTATCCGCAGTCAGAGTTCCGAAGGAGTTCGGGAAAGCGAACAGAGATGCGTAGGCAACATTGGTCGGCTGAGCCGCATCCCAAGAAGCGTCAAGGATGTTACGGGTGTTGTCGATGGTGAGGGTGGCCTCTTCATCAAGGCTCGTATATTTACGGTCTGCCAGATTGGTAGCGTCCTTGGTGAGGTTGCCAAACTTCACGGAGTTGATGGTCGCGGCCTGATTCGCAGTGATGTTGATGTCGATGACCGCACCTGCGTGATTGAAAACGAGAGCAACGGTTTTAGCGGTGGACTCATTAGCATTGAGAGTACCCTTTGCTGCATTTGTGGCTGCATACATAAGGTCAACACCATTAGTCGTGACGGCAACGTTCGAGAATACAACCTTGCCAGCGGAGTTGTCAGCGGCATCCTTCCAAGTAGGAGTTACAGAGGCCACCTTGGAAGCGGCGACAGCGTATGCAAGGAAATCTACGGAACCCCCACCCAGAGGCCAATAATAAGGAGTGGAACTGACCCAAGCGACAGCCGGGCTTGCCTCATAGGTAAATTCAACGCCTTCAAAGAATGAAGCGTTTTCAATCTCGCCGTTAGCATTGCGGGAAGTAGCAGAGACAAACATCTTATAAGAACCATCGGTTCCAAGAGTTGTACCTTCCAGTTGAGGATTTGCTTTAGTAGCGATGTTGGTGATAGCCTTGAAGGCAATCTGGTTGGCAGGTCCTTCAGTTGTTATAACTTCGGACTTGTTGCAGGCGGCGAGGGCCAGAAGGGCGGCGCCTGCGAGAATCATTGATTTTTTCATTTTTAAAAATGTTTAATAAATAATAAAGAAGTGAATGAAATTATTTGTCTATTATGAAAGAGGTATTTCTATGATCTCTACGTCCCAGTCGCTCACGACGGGGTCGAATCCGCCTGTGCCGGAGCCGCCGTCAGGTACCACGATGGGGTCTTCGATAACAATCTCATGCCCCAAGTTGTCCGGATTGTCAAACTGGTCCGTGACGTCAAATACCCACTGGTACTTACCACCACCGCCCGTAGTTACCAATACATTGAGGAACACGTGGTTTTCCGAGTTCGGGAATTTCCCGAAGGTGTTGAATACAGAGAATAGATGTCCCTTCTCCAAATCAATCTCGCTTTGGAAATAAATCGCGCACGCAGGACCCATGTAACGTTCGTCCCAAAGGTACTTCAAGGGAGCCTGTCCCGTGATGTACACATCGGCCGTCTGGATATTCCCGGCACCTTCGACATACTTTACCTCGAAGGTATAAGTCTCCACCAACGATTTCATCTCGCATTCAAGCACCAGGGTCTCGTCCATTTCCGAATGCACAGGAATCTCCACCCCGGACATCCGCCCTACAAAGAGATGGTCCGGTTCGTGGATAACATTCACCTCTTTGGGAAGTCTGTCATCTCCCTCCGCCTTTGTGGGCATGTTCTTCACCTTTACCCCGGTGTTGCTCGTATAGGCATACGACCCGGCACGAGTCTCGGCCCCGGTTACCTGTGTCGACTCCGTGCCCAGCGAATAGATTACCACATCGTAGGTCCCGGCCTGGATATTGATGAATCCGCCATCCGGCGGGAGGAACTCTTCACTCTCCAGTTTGTGCGTTTCAGTATCGTAAAAGCAAACGCGCACCATTTCCGGCGTTTTGCCGTAAACCTTGTTTTCGAGGGCCGGATTGCCGTCAACCTGTATGTCGGCACTCAGATCGACGTCAATGGCCAGCCGGATGTCCAACTTGAGGTACACGCCGCTTTGGGGGTCGTAAAGCGGAATCCGCCTGCACGATGCTGCGAAAACGAGGGCGGCCAATGCCGAAAGAACTATCCAGCCCGTTCGGAATCCATGGAAACGATTAGTCATTGGCCACCTCCTTTTTCTTGACATATATTGGTACTACTAACGATATTTGCGCACGTGTAGGCCCGAACCAGCGGGTGAACTGCGTCACACCCGCCCGGCGGTACGCCTTATCCCCAGCTACAAAGGTGTCATACGGCTGTGAAGGCGAGTAGATGTAGCCGACTCCCAGTTCCAGTTCCAGGTGCATCCGTCCCTGAAACAGCGGAACGGCGCACAGATAGTCGATGCCTGCATTCCAGAACCAGCCTTGGTGGCCGCTCCAGTCCCTCTCGAAGTCATAGTAACCGCCGGCGCCATAAACACCGATGGAATGGCCCAGCAGGCGCTGCTGCGCTTTTTTTCCTTTCCGCGGGAACCAGTATCTTATTTCCGCATCACCGGCCAGCAGTTCAAAACAAGCGCCTTGATAGTCAAGCCCTTCGCCGTGATTTCGACGCCAGAGCCAGGGGTAATACCAGTCGGCACCGACAGACCACCGCTCTCCGAGCGGAATCTCCATACCTATGTTGGCAAGCGGCACGGCCAGAAGATTGGTGCGCAGGGCCATCAGCATTTTCTTTCCGTCCAAATTATGATCCTTGCGCCCGCGCGCGTTATTATACATAGGGACTTGCGTCTCCACATATACCGTATCTATGGTTGTCTCCCTGATGGTCTCTTTTATATATAAGGTGTCCGTATCTTTCCTGACCACTACGGCGGGTCGGTAGATGATGCACTTTGCATCACCGACGGCCCCGCGAAGATCCGGGAATACATTTTCATCCAGCCACTTCCAGGCTTCACCGCCTTGCAGTTGCTTCAACTGCTGCTTGCGTTCCTCTACGGTTTTTCCGTCTTTGAAGGAGAATAACGGGGTATTCTGAATGATGTCGAGCGCGTCATCCCGCCATGGCAGCGTGATGTCACGGATGGCCTTGGCCAGCCCTTCCCAGTCTTCACCAACAGCGTCATAGCGGAATAATGTCCTGTCCAGATATAAGTTGTTGACAAGGAAGGTGTCGATGCTGCGGGCACGCTCCTCGGCCAGCTGCCGGTTGAGTTTGTATGGTCCTTCGGGGGAGGCTGTCGTACGGATGACGATATTGCGCACAACGGCAGAACTGTCGCTCAAATAGCGCTCCAGCATATCCCGGAGCTGTTCCAATTTGTGACCGTTATCCCGGTATCCGGCATCCACGGCCGACTCGCCCCTGCGGAAATACACCTGCAAGGACAGCGTGTCTGCC
>JAFRPW010000005.1 GCA_017428945.1 Bacteroidales bacterium
GCACCAGTGGAGACAAATGGGACCTAACTGCACGAACCTACGGCAGTCTTACGGGCAACAAGATTGAATATCTCTCCGTGGTTGGCTCGGATGGTGTCAAGGTATCGACCTACGAGAACGCCGTGAAATACAACCATATCGACCAGATGCTCAGTTTCAACTGGAATCCCTCCGACAAGTTCAGTCTCCAGACATCGGCCCTGGTTGGGTACGACTACTATTACGCCCCCACGCTGAATCAAAAGAACGACGGCTTTAACTGGAATGTCAGCCTGAGCGCCAACGTATTCCTGTGGAAAGGAGCCATGGCGTATGCGTCCGCAGACGCGGGGGGTGGCGAGATTACCTTGCAGCGCACCTACCACGGCGTTGACTATGAGTATTCCCTTGGCCTGCGGCAAGGCTTCCTCCAGAACCGGCTTGTCCTGTCTGTATCGGCCATCATGCCCTTCCAGAACCGCTATGCCGGGCCCGTCCGCGACACCTACACGGATACTTACTACCAGCACAATGAAGGCTGGTACAATCCCCGACAGTTCCGCCTGGGCCTGACCTGGCGCTTCGGCAAGACCTCCATCAACTTCAAGCACGCCAGAAAGACGGAGGTGAGCGATAAGTTGTGATTTCCGGTTGATTAAGAGGGTTCTTGTAGTCCTGGCAAAACAGAACCGACGTTATCTCAGAGTGAGGTGGCGGCGGTTTTGGGGCGGAGCGCAGCGTAGAACCAAACTGACAGACGAGCAAGTACCGCTTCCTTTATCGGCCCTGGCATCGGCACTATAATTGCTGGCATATCGCCTGTATGAAAAACCACGCTATCATACTGTCTCTCTTATTCTTGCTTCCGCTTCTTCCGGCTATGGCCCAGGAGCTGGATGATTTCGAAGCAATTCCGATCAATTACAAGGAAACAAAACCACGCTTCAATGGTGGTGATGCTAACAAGTTCTCCGTTTGGGTCAACGAGCATAAGCACTACCCGGAAGAGGCAAAGAAGGCTGGGATTGAAGGGAGAGTAACAACTCAATTCACCATTACGAAAGAGGGAAAGCTCATCAATGCGCGGATTCTCAGGGGCATTCATCCTCTGCTTGATGAAGAAGCTATTCGCGTGATTGAATCGGCACCGCAAATCTGGAAACCTGGCGAGAGAAAGGGTGAGCCGATAGATGTAACGTATACTTTCCCGGTCATTTTTAAACTGACGGACGAGGAGCGTGCCCAGGTGGATTCAGGGCAGTTCATGGCTTTCGATTACGGTGTAAAGGAGAAAAAACCGTCTTTTAACAATGGTGACTATTTCGAATTTGCCAAGTGGATCAGAGAGCATCTGGTCTACCCGGAGGAGGCGAAAAAAGTCGGATTAGAAGGAAGGGTATATGTGTCCGTAACAATCGATGAGAAAGGGAAACTGGTAAATCCTGCTGTCTATAGGAGCACCAACAAGATTTTTGAAGAGGAAGCGCTTCGTGTAATCAGCTCCGCACCTGACAAATGGAAGCCGGGATTGAACGCCAAAGGTGAGCCGATAGCCCTTTCGCTGCTTATTCCAGTCAATTTCAACCTTCATAAATAATTGATACACGATAGGATAGAACAATTGAAGATAAAGATGCATATTTGTGTGTGCCTGTGGGCCTTATTGTTTCTCCCGCTTTATGGCTGGAGCAGCACGACGCGTCAGGTACGCGATACGCTCATTATGGGTAATGTTAAGTATGCTATCAACCAGCCCCCGCTGGGTCAACTGGATTCCAGGCATTATAATTATTTAAGGGGAGAGGTAGGGTTTGATGATGTCTTTTCCTGGAACTTCCGGGGCTATGTGGCCACTTGGCGTATCAATGGCAATAAACTCTATCTTGAAGCATTGAGGGGGAGCTCAGATAAGGCCGATTTTAGGGATGCCTTAAAGGATTTCAAAGATAGTCGCGGTAACATTTTCGCGTCCTGGTTCAGCGGGACCGTCATTTGTGGTACAGGCTCCCTCCTTTGTGCATCGGGGAATGGATGGGACGATTTGAATGAGACCGAGGTCGAACTTGTCATCCAATCTGGTGTTGTGACGGCCTCGCGCAAATACCGCAATAAACAACACAAGGGGACGATCAACAGGGATGTGCTTTTCAAAGAATTACCCAAGAAGTTTAATTACAGAGACTTCCCGGAACTGAAAGGATTCCGGATACCAATGAAGCTTATTCCGTCAAAATATGATAGAACCGGGAGAATCCTCGATTGGACCGTGAAGTATCTGAAATGGCCGGAAGAGGTAGAACCAGGAGTGCAAGACAGGCTTACGGCGGCGTTCAAGAAAGAACTATTGCAATACGACTGTCAAACATACTGTGCCGATGGCAGGTGGTTCTGGCGTGACCGAAACCCTTCTGACAGTCATTTTGACGGAGTTGTCTGGCCGTTAATTTTCAAAAAGGAGTACTTCGTCCCGGCAGAATAAGTTCACTAAAAAGTTCGGAAGTTATTCCCCGTACTTCTCATAAAAGGCTTTGACCCGCGCCTGGAAGTGGTAGCAAAACTCCTTAAAGACAATATCTTGAATGAGGTTAAGGATGCTTTTGAGAAATCCTATTGAAAAAAACGTTATCTTTGACAGTTAGATAAATCGGATTTCCCAGTTGAAATCCAATTTATCGGTCTGTACTCAGCAAATCTCTTCTATCATCCAGTCTCAAAGTTGAAGGCGATATATGGTCACAGATTTTGCAAGTTTTTGGATAGTTTGCTCTTGTCATAGAGGTGGGAGATCGTAGTCAATCAAAACATATGCGTGCAGAATAGTACGTACCCTGCACACAACCTCGAGATATACCCGTCGCTGATTCAGCGATGGTTTTTTGTTTTCTGGGACGCATGCCCCACCCTTGTCATCTGCGGCCACGGTTTCACGCATTTTTGTGGCCTGGCGTGACTGCCTTGTCATCTCCGGCCACGGTTTTACGTGTTTTCGTGGCCTGACGTGATGTGTGTATCTTTTCACACGTCGCAAGACACACCTATGTGGCGGGTGGCGGCTGTGAGTCTGCCAGTGCTATAGGGCCCGGAACGACCCACTGCTGGAACGAAGGTAGGACGGAGCTCCTTAAACACAATCCCGACGGATTATGTTATGGCACGGATTCTCAGGCACTGACGGTAGGTCGAAGGGAACCGGCCGGGCGTTATCCTCTCCCCTGTGGGGAGCCGGAGGGGCATAAACCAGCAAGAGTCTGTGGCCGGCCCCGCCGGGCACAGTCTCTTGACCGCTTTATCGTTGATGTGCGGGAATAACGGCCTACTTGTCGATTTTCTTCAATTCGGAGGAGACGATTCACCACACCACTACCATGCTTGCTTTCCAGTTTGCGCTCATGCAGAAGCTGCCCAAGATTCCAATGGGCGGCGGATATGGTACTATTGGCGTGGAGCGCGATGGATGCTCTGGCCTGGTCGATTACTGCGACAGCCTGTCGCAGTAATTCATTGTAGTCGGACTCCCCGATGGGCGAGACAATCATCTTTGTCATAAGCATTGAACGGCCATGTCGGACTTTTGTGCCGTTATACAAAGATAATTCAAAAGAGCGGCGGGTGCAAATTTTTGCAAGGCCGAAGGGGCATAAACCAGCTCACCGTGACCGCTTTTCTTATCGGCTTTGGTATCGACTCAACCGCTGGAACAGCGCAGTATTGGCCTAAGCAATCGGCATTATCTTCAATCATTCTGTTTCGGTTGTATCGCTTGTATCGGGTATGATACACGTGATACAGCGTTGTCCGGTTCATCCTTTTTGTCCTCTATCTTCCCGCAGGAGAAAGCAACCATAAGCAGGCAGGCCACCACAGCCATACTGCCCATCCATTTCATCGTAATTCTTGTTCTCATAATATCTAAATGCAAATTTATCAAAATGATACGATATACCAGCAACTTGTCGAAAACCAGTTTCTCAGATAAGGAATCCTGTCCATACCCAGCTTCAGTTTGACAGGGTGCAGTCCGAACTTGGCTTTGTAGTGGGGATTGATGAGCCAGAGCGTCCGGTCCAGAACAGCAAAGCCATGCGCTCGGCATAGTTTCTCAAACCGCTCTACGGTCATCCTGGAACGGCGGATGTCCATCAGTTCCTTTATATGCCCATCAGAGTCTTTAAAGAAGCGAAGGACTCCCCGGCACAGAGGCTTCGGCAACAGGTGAATCCACGGCAGGACTCGGAGTACCTTCCGGGAACAGGTCTGCTGATGGCCGCCAAAGGGCATCTGCCAAGCCGGGAAAGCCAGGAAGGCCACACCGCCCGGGGACAGAAATGCGCGAATCCAATCCAGAAATCGTCCCTTGTCTTCCGGCGCGATATGCTCCATCACGTCGTGGACTAGAATCACGTCAAAGGCCTTGTCCCGTAGGGGGAAATCGAAGAAATCAGCGCAGAAGAATGCCCCATCGGCGCCATTTATCCGGAAATAGTTCCGGGCATTTTCAATCTTCTTTGTGGAAAAGTCCACGCCCGTTACATCACAGCCGATCAGCGCAAAGGGCAGGAGATTTCCACCTTCGCCACATCCCACTTCCAGGATGCGGGTGCCCTCGGCAATGGGCATGAATCGGCAGATATATTCGACGTAGAAGGCCGTCGAAGTCTCCACCAACTCATCAAAGTATTGATGCCTGTCCTGGTATCGGTTTCCCATCCGTTTCGTTTTTCTATATGACTGAACGGACGGGCAAATACTGCGTGCCTTAGAATGTCAGCCGCACGCCGAACGGGACGGCAAACTCGACGGGCTGCACCTGGCGGATGGTTTGGATACCGCCTCCGGTATCGAAGTAATAGCGTACCTGCGGTTCCACATACAGGCCCATCCAGGGCGTCAGGTTGTACTGGAGGCCGATGCCGACACCGGCAGACCACTGAATAGGAGCCTTGAACTTCAGTGTATTCTGATACGTGTTCGCCACACCATTGTGGTGCTCGCTGTTCAGGATGCCGGCAACCGGAATCTCCATCTTGCCAAAGGCCGATGCATTCAGGTGAAGATTTCCCTTGGACCAGACCGTATAGGAAAGGCCGAGCGGAACGCCCATGTAATGGATGGTCTGCCGGTTCTTGATATAGAGCGTATCCAGGCCGATGGCGCGCGAACTGCGCAGCCGTGTATATTCCAGGCCGGTCAGGATGCTCCAGCGGTCATTCAGGCCGATGCTGGCACTGAGTCCCAGCGTGAAAGGTCTTTCATATTCGGCCTTCTCTTCCACCGGCTTCGGATGCGGGTCCATTACGTCGGGGACGGCTAACCGTTCTGCGATATCCAACAGCGAGTTATAATACGCAAGTGAATCTCCTGTGCGATAATGACCTTCCATCGACTGGACGGCGGTAAGGAAATCGCTCCAGTCTGTCACCTTCGTATCCGGTGCCATGACAAAGGAAGAGGCATCAGCCAGAATACCGGAGCCCATGATAATAGGGCTGACACCCGCAATAGTACTCGGGAGTGCCGAGATGGACGGCAGAAGGCCCAGGAGATTCTTCTTTTTGGAGCCCCTGGCATCGGCCAGCAGTGGCTGGCCAAGGGTGGTTTCCTGCCGATTCGGCTTCCTGATGGATGCTCCTTGCCCAGATACCTGGAGAGTGGCAGTCGGGATAGACACAGGACTAATATCGATTGGCATCAGTCTTTGCCTTAGAGTTACCGTATCGGCGGGCTCCGGAGTTGTATCAAGGGGACCGGCTTCCGCTGTCCGGATACGTTCCATTCGTGTCGGAGTTGCAGGAACAGACAACGAGTCCACTGGAATCACTACTTCTACGCTATCTGCACCATTATTCACAACTATTGGCCCATCCGGAATAGACGTCGGCTCCGTTTCTTTATGTAGCAGGAACGGTGTGACAATCAATGCAATCAGCGCTAAAAGCGCCAGCCAATACTGCTTTAATTCCTTCTGTAGCACCTGGCGTGCCCGGAAAAGATTGGATGAAGACGATTTCTCTCCGATATGCAGCAGAGCCCCTATCTCCTTGTGCGAAAGTCCCTCCAGTACGGACAGGCGGAACACCTTTCCATACTGTTCCGGAAGGCGGTCAATCAGCGCCATTAAATCCTCATAAGGAGGCACGGGATACATCGGCTCATCCGGTACATCCTCCATGTCCAAGTCCTCCTGCGGATGCGTAAAATGCTGGCTTTCCCTGAGATAGTCGATGGCCATATTCTTCACGATGACCCCCATCCAGGAATCCAGCTTATCGGGATTCTTGAGCTGGCCGATAGAGGACAAAATGACGATGAAAGCATCATGCAGCAGATCTTCCGCCACCTCCTGGGAGTCAACATAATGCCGGCATATCCCCATGAGTTTCCCGGAAAAGCTACGATAGAGGGCCTCCACGGAAGTGGAGTCCCCATGTTTACAGCCATCCACGAGTTGTCTCTTGTCCATGCAGCCTTGAGCCTATTTTAATTATAGACTGCAAATTTACGAAATACTGCGTCAGGGGGCAGAAAATAGTACTGGGCGGAATGATTACTGTCCCGAAGGAAACCCAGCAAATGTCAACAAATAAGTTACAAATCCGTATGTTTTTTAAGCTATTATTTGCAGGATCCAGAAAAAGTTCGCATATTTGCATCAGAAAAAGTCCTACTCGGGAGCGAAGGCCCTGGTTCCACCAAGGCGGTTTATGTAGCTCAAGCGGGGCTTTTTTATTTTTTATTGTCGTTCCGGAACTCCGGCGTAGTGAACTTCCAATGCCTTAAAGACAACATCTTGAATGATGTTAAGGATGCTTTTGAGGAGTCATATTGAAAAAAGTTGTAACTTTGACAGTTAGATAAATCGGGAGCCACTATGGATTTCAAAATATATGGTAATATCGAAGCGCCGACGCTTCTGCTGATAGACCGCCCGGAGGAGGTTGCCCGGCGAATCATTGAAGCCCTATCATAAACACGCATTTTCCTATGGAAGAAGGATTGTTCATCCAAGCGATCACGAAGTTTTCAGGAGGACTTATCATCGTCGGCCTGCTACTGTTTTTGCCCGCAGGGTCGCTGCATTATTGGCAGGCCTGGCTGCTGATGGGGATTCTCTTTGTGCCGATGCTCATTGCCGGTCTGGTGATGATGGGCAGGAATCCGGCCCTGCTCAGAAAACGCTTGGACGCCAAGGAAAAGGAAAGTGAACAAAAAACCGTTGTCGCTTTGAGCGGGCTGCTGTTCATCGCATCCTTTGCCGTTGCAGGATTGAATTGGCGTTTCCAATGGTGGGTGTTGCCAAGCTGGGCCGTATGGGTGGCTGCAGGACTGTTTCTGCTTTCTTATCTTCTCTATGCCGAAGTCCTCAGGGAGAATACATACTTGTCCCGGACCATCGAGGTGCAGGAGAATCAGAAAGTCATCGAAACAGGATTGTATGGAATCGTCCGGCACCCGATGTACATGGCCACGACAATCCTGTTCCTCACAATGCCGCTGGTTCTCGCATCCCCCATTTCTTTTTTCATAATGCTTGGATATCTTCCTGTGATTGTCAAGCGGATACGCAATGAGGAAAAGGTTCTGGAAGAAGGACTTGAAGGCTATTCTGAGTATGAGAAGAAAGTGAAATACAGGATTCTTCCCTTGATCTGGTAGTGTCTGTGTAAGCTGCACCAAAAGTCATCATGGAAGATGTTATATGTGATATGTTGTCCAAGTAACGATGAAGTAAAATGAAACTGAAGAAAAGAAAGCTTAAGGTCGCGGCTATATTCGGCGTCTGCTGGTTCGCGCTCCTGGTCCTTCTGGTTGACGGGATCCTGAAATTCCAGACACTGGTTGACCGCTTCGGGTCATACGCCCTGGTAGAGATCACACTGATTCTTTTGGTCATTCTACCTACCGTGGCGGTATACTTCTTCGCTAAAGAATAACAAACCTATAAATCGAGATTCCCCGTTGAAATCCAATTTATCGGTCTGTATATAATGACGATTACCCCTAATACCGGCAGCGCATGAAACGGCTATCTTCGCTCCTTGTTGCACATATACGCGACCAATTGACATTCTGGCCATATAGGTCGCAGATTTGGAAAGTGATGAGATCGTTCTACAAGTTGCTGTAAAGGGTATTTGATAGGGTAAATAGAGATGATGGTGTTTGCGGGCAGGTGACCCACCCCCCTTGTCATCTCCGGCCACGGTTTCACGTGTTTTCGTGGCCTGACGTGATGTGTGTTGGCCCAGGGAACTCCCTATCATTGAGAACCACAAGCTCAATGTCTATCTAAAGGCCATAAGCCGTGAACGGATAAAACAGCCTGTGCGCCCGTTTGGATAGGCAGGTGAAAATGCCTATATTTGCAGCAGTTAGTAGAGTATTATGGCAAATCAAAAGATTAACGGCTGGCTGGCCCTGAGCCCGCTTCTGGTGTTCATGGCCGTTTATGTTGCAGGATCCATCCTGGCAGGAGATTTCTATAAGGTACCCGTAGCGGCGGCTTTCATCATAGCAACCGCATACGCTATGCTCATCACCCGCGGCGTAAGCAAAACCGACGAAAAGCTTGCCATCTTCTCTTCCGGAGCGGGAGAGCGCAACGTACTCCTCATGATATGGATCTTTGTGCTTGCGGGGGCTTTTGCCTCAACGGCAAAGGACATCGGCGCAATTGACGCAACCGTTAACGCCACCATCAGCGTCCTTCCCGGAAACCTCCTTTACGCGGGACTTTTCCTTGCTGCCTGCTTCATTTCCATGGCCATAGGAACATCCGTGGGCACAATTGTGGCCCTTGTTCCGATAGCTTCCGGCATTGCCGCCAGCATAGGCTCAAGCGTCCCGCTCATCACCGGAATAATAGTAGGAGGCGCTTTCTTCGGCGACAACCTCTCATTCATATCCGACACCACCGTAGCGGCCACCAAGACACAGGGCTGCTCCATGCAGGACAAATTCAAGGTGAACCTGTGGATAGCCGCTCCGGCAGCTCTCATAGTGGCCGCGCTTTACATTGTGCTCGGCCGCGGGGTCACCGCCTCCCCTGAAGTTATCGGGGCCGATTGGTACCTCATGCTCCCGTACCTCCTTGTAATAGTTCTGGCCATCATGGGCGTAAATGTCGTGACCGTGCTTGCAACAGGCATTGGCGTAAACGGGGTAATAGGCTGGATTACCGGCGCGTATGACTTTGTTGGCTGGCTGTCGGCAATCGGATCAGGAATTGGCGGGATGGGTGAACTCATAATCGTATCCCTCCTTGCCGGAGGGATGCTGGAACTTATACGCTACAACGGAGGCCTGGAGTTTATCATAGGCAAGCTTACACGTCGTATCTCCGGCCCGCGCGGAGCCAGCACGTCCATAGCGGCACTGGTATCCCTGGTGAACGTCTGCACTGCCAACAACACCATCTCAATCATAACCGTAGGACCTCTGGCCAAAGATATCTCCGCGCGATTCGGCCTGGATCCAAGGAAAACCGCATCCATCCTGGACACCTTCTCCTGCCTCATCCAGGGCATCCTTCCCTATGGCGCCCAGATGCTCATGGCAAGCGGTCTCGCCGGGGTATCGGCCCTTTCAATCATAGGCCACCTCTACTATCCCTTTGCCCTTGGCATCATGGCCTGCCTGGCCATACTGTTTGGCTTTCCCCGTCTCAAGGGCGCAAACGCCTGACATTACCACCTGCCTCCGGGGCCTCCCGGACCGCCCTGGCCGCCGCCGGAAGTGTAATTGCTTAGCGATACTGCGCTTCCGCCGCTGGCACTGCCGCCAAACACTGCCATTCCATTAAACTCTTCGGTTCCTCCGGAGGGAGTTACGCCGCTGGTTACGGAAGGTTTTGACGCAGCGGATACCACCAAGGCTGTACCGCCGGCGGAAGGAGTCTTGAAGCAGTATGTGACGCCGTCCGCGGTAAGGGAATACCAGGTATTCCTGCTCCAGGAACCGGCACTGTAGCAGCTCTGCGTAAGGCTTGATCCGTTTTCAAGGCCGCCGATGGCAAAGAGCACTCCGCCACTGAGGTAAAGCTTCTTTCCTTCTTCCGTATTGGCATCCATGGCCAGTTCCGGGTTGCCGCTCCCGATGGCATACACTACGCCGCCTTCCATGTAAAGGTTGCCATTGGCATCCAGGCCGTCGTTGCCGGTTGAATACGCGCAAACGTGGCCGCCCTTGATTACCATATCTCCCGCGGAGTTGATGGCATCGTCCTTGGACTGGGCGTAAACGGTACCTCCGGTTATGTACAGAAGTCCCTTTGCTTCCACGGCCTCGTGGTTTGCGGCAGTAACGTACAGGTCCCCGCCGCTGATATAGATGTCTCCATCCATCTTGATTCCCTTGGCATTGGTGGAGGTGTCGGTGGTATCGGTTGCCCTGGGCCTTCCGCCGCCGGAGGAAGAACTGCTGCCGTAATTGGTTCCGGTGACGGTGACGTGGACCTTGCCGCCCTGGAAATAGCCGTTGCCGTCGCCGCTGATTCCCTTGCCGCCCTGGCCGCTGTTGGTTATGGTGAGCTCGCCGCCGGCGAATACCACATTGCCGTCGGCCTTCACACCCGCAGAGGCCTTGTACTCCTGGTCTTCGTCGTCAAAGGCAGTGCCGCCGGTGACATTGATGACGGTTTTCCCGCCGTTGAACACCACCAGGCTGTCCGACGTCATTCCCTTTTTCATATTTGCCGATACCTTCACAAGGATATCGCCGCCGTCAACCGTGAGGGCGTCCTTGCCGCGTATGCCGTGGCCTGCGCTTGAGGTAACGTTCAGAGTGGGCGTTCCCATTATATGGATATAATCGTCCGATGCGATACCGCTCTTTCCGGTGGCCGATACCTCAAGGGTACCGTCTCCGGAGAAGAGGAGCTGGCCCTCGGAGAAGAAGGCGGCCTTCTCGTCCTCGGCGGCGGGGGTGTTGTAGGTGGCACCGTCGGCAAGGAAGTTTGTGCCGCTTACAACCACGTAGCAGCGCTTGTGGCTCTGGTTGTTTATGGCCGCACCGCCGAGGTTGGTAATTGAAACGCCGTCCAGGACAATAGCCTGTTTCTTGTCGGAGTAGAGTTTGAAAAAGCCGTTGGAAGTACTACCCCTGAGGATGTACTTTACCTTTTCCGTGGTTGTGTTGTTTGAAGTAACGGCGTTACCGTCAACGCTTACAATCTTATTCTCGTCACCCTCAACGGCGGCGCCGCCATCGGAGAATGTGATGGTGATTGTACGTTCGAACGAGGTTGCGGAGATCTGGTCTTCCGGGTCTTCCGCGGCGTCATAGACAGGGTCTGCCTCCGGGGCAACTGAAGTCTTGTCTTCCTGGTTAAAGATGTTCTCTTTTTCGCATCCGGCCGCAACCATCCCGGCTGCGAGCACGGCAAAAAATACTTTCTTCATGGTTTTAGAATACACGTTTTGGCGTGCATATTCTCAAACGCCGTACCAAAACGAAACCCGCCGAAACCATAAATCTTATTTGAGATCCCCCAGATTTTCCTCTGCAAAAGAGCCAAACCATTTATTCAGACGCTGTTTGGCCTTTTCCTTTATTTCCGGGGTCACCGCCTTCGTGACATAATAAATAGCGGCAAGGAGGGCGGCCCAGTCATCGGCAAAACCGAGGGACGGGATGAAATCCGGGATTATGTCCAGAGGGAGAATAAGGTAGCCCAGCGCACCGGCAATTACCGTACGGTACTTCTTGGGGGTGGCGCTGTCCATGAGGGTTTCGTAGAGAACCAGGGCGTAGTACACCACCCTGATGCCCGCGTGCTTTGCAATCTTGCTTATTTTGGACCAGAAATCGTCCTCGTTGTAGTGACCCTCATACTTTATGAGGTCGTCAGATGAAAAGTCGTTTTTACTCATAGCAGGTAAAATTAGCCATTTTTCCCTATCTTTGCAAAAACCTTGCGAGAATATGGATTTCAGGACAGGAAACGGATATGACGTCCACGCGCTGGCGGCGGGCCTGCCAATGTGGCTGGGCGGGGTAAGGATTCCATCGGAAAACGGCTTTGTGGCGCATTCTGACGGGGATGTGGCCATCCACGCCCTTTGCGACGCCCTTCTGGGCGCCCTGGCGCTGGGGGACATCGGCCACCTGTTTCCGGATACGTCCGATGAGTGGAAGGGTATCGACAGCAAGATTCTCCTTACAAAAGTAATGGAGCTTGTGCACGGGAAAGGCTACCGCCTGGGGAATGCCGATATTACCATAGCCCTCCAACGGCCCAAACTGGCCCCTCACATCCAGGCCATGCGGGAGACGCTCGCTTCCATTATGGATGTCCCGGCCGACAGGGTGTCGGTCAAGGCCACCACGACGGAGCATCTTGGCTTTGTGGGAAGGGGAGAAGGCTGCGAAGTCTGGGCAAACGTGCTGATTGTAAGTAACAATCCGTAATAAATTTTTTAAAAAAGTCTTTGCTCTCTCAAAAATAAGGGTTACATTTGCACTTGTCAAGGATATTCACTTTTAAACTATAAGTATCATGAAGAAAGTATTTATGTCAGTGGCCATCGTAGTCGCCATGATCGCTGCAGTTTCCTGCGGCAGCAACAACAACAAGAAGGCCGAGAAGGCTGCAGAACCCGCAAAGGAGTGCTGCGAGGAAAAGGCAGATCCCGTCAAGGAAGCCGCTAAGGAAGCTGGCGACGCCATCAAGGACGCTGCTACCCAGAAGGTTGTCGAGGGCATCAACGCCGCCGGCGACAAGGCTGTCGAGGCCATCAAGAAGTAAGTTTTTGCTTCTCCAAGACATGAGTCCTGCGGTTTTCCGCGGGACTTTTTTTATATTTGTACAGTAATAAATAACAATATGGCAAGTACAAAGTCCAAGACGGTTTATTTCTGTTCCAACTGCGGCAACGAGTACTCAAAGTGGATGGGCCGCTGCCCCGCCTGCGGAGAGTGGAACACAATGGTGGAAAAGGAAGTGGTGACGGGGAAACGCCCCGCAGCGGTATCCGTGCCTGGTGCGGGACATAAACCCATGCCCCTAAAGGAAGTTTCCACCACGGCGGAGGACCGGGTGTCGCTGGGCTCCGCAGAAGTGGACAGGCTGCTGGGCGGCGGTATCGTCAAGGGCTCGCTGGTCCTGATGGGCGGAGAGCCCGGTATCGGCAAAAGTACGCTGTCACTGCAGCTGCCCCTCGGAAGGCCGGAGCTCAAGACCCTGTACGTCACCGGAGAGGAAAGCGTGAAGCAGGTGAAGATGAGGGCGGACCGCCTTGGAGGGGATGCCTCCAACTGCCTCATATACAGCGAAACGGACATGACCGCCATCCTGGAAGAGGCGGAAAAGGTGGCCCCGGACCTTCTCATCGTGGATTCCGTCCAGACCATGTACTGCCCTTCCGTGGATTCTACCGCAGGAAGCGTAAGCCAGATAAAGGAAGTTGCCGCGACGCTGCTCCGCTTTGCAAAAGGCTCCGGAATTCCCGTAATCCTGATTGGCCATATTACCAAAGAAGGCACCATTGCCGGCCCCAAGATACTTGAACATATAGTGGACGTTGTCCTTCAGTTCGAAGGGGAAAACCGTGGGGCGTACAGGGTGCTCAGAAGCATAAAAAACCGCTTTGGGTCTACGTCGGAACTGGCCGTTTTCGAGATGACCGGAAAGGGGCTCCGCGAGGTGGAGAATCCGTCGGAAATGCTTATCCCCATGCACGGGGAAGGCCTTTCCGGCACCGCCATCTGCGCCATGCTGGACGGCAACAGGCCATTCCTGTTCGAGGTCCAGGCGCTGGTTTCATCGGCGGTATACGGCACTGCGCAGAGGAGTGCCACGGGCTTTGACGTACGCCGCCTGAACATGCTCCTGGCGGTTCTGGAGCGCCGCGCCGGCTTCAAGCTGGGCCAGAAGGACGTGTTCCTGAACATGGCCGGCGGCCTCCGCATCACAGACCCCGCCTGCGACCTTGCCGTCATCTGCGCCGTCCTCTCCTCCAACTTCGACTACAGCATCCCTGCCGATGTCTGCTTTGCCGGAGAAGTTGGCCTGAGCGGTGAAATCCGCCCCGTTTCACAGGCAGCAAGGCGCGCGGTTGAAGCCGCACGCCTTGGATTCAAAAAGATATTTGTGAGCTCCTACACCCACTTTGACACCAAGCCCGACGGCATAGAAGTGGTCAAGGTTGCCGATATTCCGGCACTGGTGAGGGCGCTGTTTAAGTAAATCAGAAAGCGAAAGCTATCGACAACAAAGCATCCACGTGGCTGAGTGACTCGTGTATGGTTGTGGTCTTGAAGGACATCTGAAGACACTTTCCATGGATCATTTTGCAAGTTGCTGATTATTAAGCATTTATTGTTTGACGCATGGAAGGTGTCAGGAATTAGTTTACGTTTTACACAGCGTTGTGTTACGCAGGTTTGGTCAATGATTGTTTGTTATATTAAACAATATTCACTATTTTTGCATACGATAAATAACAAATATGAGTAAGGATACATTTGGAAAGATGATGCCGAGGGCATTGACTCAGCAGCTGCAGCTTATGGGTGAGCAGATTATGCTGGCACGTAAGCGCAGGCATCTCTCTATGCAGGATATAGCAGACAGGGCAACGGTGACGCGGCTGACTGTCTCCAAGGTGGAACACGGTGACCCCAGAGTGGCGATGGGCATCTACGCACGTGTCCTCTTTGCCTTGAATCTGGAAAAAGACATCTCGTTGCTGGCCGCCGACGATGCGCTTGGTCGCCAGCTTCAAGACGCAGAATTGCTGAAGAAATGAAAAGGATTACTGTTTACGCAGATTTCAACTTTCTTGCGTCCCCGCAAGAGATTGGCACTTTGGGCTACGAACACGTCCGTGGCAAAGATCACTTTGTCTTTGAGTTTTCGCGTGAGTGGCTGGTGCGGCACGGTGGACTTGTGCTGAGCGGCGACCTTATCAACGCCCCCGCACTGCAGTATCCAAGAGGCGCAGACAGCGTTTTTGGCTTCGTCAAAGATTCCTTCCCGGACCGTTGGGGCCGTCTCTTGCTGGACCGCAGTGAACGCCTGATGGCACAGTCGGAGCGAAGGCCCGTGCGAATGCTCACTGCCTATGACTACCTCACAGGTATTGAGGACTTCACTCGTATGGGAGGCATTCGCTACAAGAGCGAAGACGGCGACAACTACATAAATGCTGGAGCTAAGTATCTTGTCCCTCCCATTGAGAGCCTTCATGCCTTGTGTGAAGCCTGCCAGGAGATTGAGTTGGCCGAAGAACGTAACGAATTGCCTGAGAGGCGTTGGCTGGATCAACTTATTGACCCTGGATCATCACTTGGCGGCGCCCGGCCTAAAGCCAACATCATAGATACCGATGGCAGACTCTATGTCGCAAAATTCCCGTCCAGGAAAGACCTGGAGAATACAGAACTCATAGAGCACTTCTCTCACCGTTTAGCCGCTGCTGCCGGTATCAGTGTCGCGAAAACCCGTACCATCAGGATTTCAAGAAGCCGTGACCTGTTACTCTCCGAGCGCTTCGACAGAACGCCTGATGGCCGGCGTATACACTTCGCCTCCGCCATGTCTTTGCTTGGCCTGGATGACGGAGCCGGCAGCAGTACTGGTAACGGCTATCTGGACATCGTGGATTTCATCCTGCAGGGATGTGTAGATGTTGGACGGAACCTCAGGGAACTCTACCGCAGGGTTGCTTTCAATGTGATTTTCGGCAACACCGATGACCATTTCCGCAACCACGGCTTCCTGCTTACCCCTAAGGGATGGACTCTTTCTCCCGCTTACGACATTAACCCAGGAGTCAAGTCTCACCAATGCCTGCTCATTGACCAATACACGGAGCAGTCCGACATCACCGCCCTGCTATCTGCGTCTAACAACTATATGCTTGATGAGAAAGAAGCCGTCGAGATTATTGAGGAAGTACGCGCTGCTGTCAAAGACTGGCGCAAGGTGGCATCAGAACTTCAGATTCCACAAAAAACACTCTCTCCTTATTATAGCAAATGGGATAATCTATAATACATCCTCCACATAATCGCAGCCCTTACCGGGCTACTCCTGTGCGGCTGCGCAGAGAACCGCACTGCCGCTCCAAGCCTTGACGAAGTGGTGAAGTTCTATTAGGCCGCAGAATAGTGGCATAAACGCAAGACGCCGGAGATATCAGAAGGCGCAGGAAACATTTTCTGGACGTTACCGGTAGAAAGATCCTTAGTATTGTAGGATGTGAGCTCACCAACCACATGATTGGTGGTCATTAAAGAATTGCAATGATTGGCATCTGAAGACACCTTCCATGGTGCTCTTTACATGTTATTGATTATCAAGCGTTTACCAATTAGCGCATGGAAGGTCCCCCTTTTTTTGCCGGCACCTTCCATGCGCGTTTTTGCAACGGGTTAAATATCAGCAAGTTATAAAACACCCCATGGAAGGTGTCTACGTTCATAACAGTTCAACTAACACTCTCACGAAAGGATAACAACACTATGGGAGAATTCAAAACTTGGCGGGACATTTCAAATATAATTGCCATCTTAGCACCGAATTAATTCAACAAGATATGAATCTTAGAAACATCAAGGAAGACATTATTTCGAGTCTCTCAAGCATAAGAAAAGGACGCCGTTACGCGCCCTTTTCTTTGTTTATTGGTTGTCAATTTCTGATGTCCCGGTTTCCAAAGCGGGTTTGTCTTTTGCATTAAGAGATGTGACCACGCTGGTGCCAACGCGTTTCTCGATGTTTTCGCGTGCTTCTCCTGCAATAGAGCCTCCTTCGCGGGCAATACGTTTGCTTTGGCCGAAAGATGTTGGCCGCTTGGCTTGGGAGATTGCCTTTGTAGAAACTTCGGCAAGCATATTCAGCACAAGTTCGATATCGGTCATATTATCCCGAAGATTCTCCTTCTTAAGTCCTTTCAAATCCTTGTATTCTCTCACGGATAGGCCACTCCACGCCTTGGTGAGTTCGTTGGTTAGAATGGCATAGTCTTTCTCCTTGTCAATGCCCCTGGCCTTCCATTCGTCCGTGAGTTCTTTTCTCATCCGAATAGACTGGAGCCGCTGATGAATCCAGCCCTCAGAATAGCCCTTTGCTCGATAGTAATCCGCGCCCCTCAGTATGGCAAGTTCCGGGTCTTGAATCTCGTCAATCCTTTCGCTTGCTACACGGGCCATCCACTGCTTGAAAGGCTCTGCTTTCTTGGAAGGAATGGATTGAATTATACGAAACATCCCTTCAATACTGGCGGCCATTGTCTTACGATGTTTTCCATCTGGAGCCAGCATTCCAACAGGGGTACAAATTGTACCCCACTTGGCACTTAGTTCCGGATCTCTGGCTCGCATCTTCTTGATATACTGCTTAGGGTCCTTACTTTCTGCCAAGACACCAACAGTATCAATGACTGAGAAATACCACTTCTCCTCTTCTTCGACCCAAGCAGTTCTAATTGTACTGCTCTCAAACAACTGTATTCTTTCGATATCAGACATAGCCTCAACGTTTTTACAAATATAATCCAATTGCTCTGCGATTGCAAGTCTGTTTTTATGCTTTTTCAACGTTTTTGAATACAACAAAAGCGGCCCGGGGAGGGTCGCTTTTGCTGTTGAGAGGTGGACGAAATCTTAGTCTATGTCGTGGATCAGACGGACGGAGATGCGCATTCTATGATTACTGTTATAGATACCTATATCAGAAGTCTGCTCTAGATATGATCTCGCCATATTGGAACTATTTGCCGTTGATGTCCAATAGTAACCTCTGCCACCGTAAATATAAGAATAACTAGGATCGAAATAACCCGCCTGGGGCAGGAAAACGGCTCCTGCGGCCTCCATCTTATCCCAATCGGATGCGCTGATTGTATTTCCGCCGCCGGCAGCAGCATCTTTTACATTGATGTTTACAATGTCAGCAACGCCGGCAGGATGAGTATATTCATCAGGGAAAAGGATGTGCCCCTTGACATCATTTACTGTCGCCTTTGCAAATCGGGCGTTGGCAGTTCCACAAACGGTGGAAGTTGTGCGAGTGTTTATCAGGTAACTGAATTCAGTATCCTTGGGTGTCCTCCATGTATTGGCGGGAGTGCCTTCAAGCGACATTGTACCCCAATCTACAAAAGAGCCATCCCAATCCGCGTTATTTGTAGAACTGCTGATGCCAAAGTAGGTATTATCGTCCGTACTCCAACCAAAGAGGCCAACGGTGCAATCCGTAACCGTACTCTTTCCGTCAGCGGTAATCTTCGAATTGTCGCAACCAGAACCTTCCCCGCCAGGGCAGTCATACTGATGCTCGGCGAAGCTCCAGTCCCATGTTTCTCCTTGATCTGAAGTTGTAGCCTGAAGGTTACCTTTGGAGAAGTAAACCTGATCACCACCTGCATTGATGGTAAACTTACCCTTCAAAGCTCCGGCCGGGACGTAGGAAAGGCTGGCTGACACACGGTATATAGATCCCTTGTCAAAGCTGGCTGCTGCTTTGAAGGTCTTAGTAGCCACATAAGTATCCAATCCTGGACCTACATGCGCGGTAAACTTCCACTTGTTGCCGATGGCCTGGCCTGCGAACAGGCAGTTGGCAAAATAAAGGGTAACCACTCCTGAATCAGGGATGGTGATGTTGCAATAGAGTTTGGAGAATTCTTTATAACCCGAACCACGGCCCATAAGTGGATTGTCAGGTATATTAATATACTCCCAGCTATGGGAGCGCTCCATCGAGGCTGGGGCATCTGTGCTGTCATATGCATTAATTTCCATCAGGGTAAGTGTCTGCCCCTTGGCAGCATCAGGGAAAGTAGCTATTACCTTCAGGATGGTCATCTCGTGCGACAGAGTTGCCGTAAGAATATTGTTTTTAATATCAGCGATATCCACATCTCCAGACATAACGCAGTAATTTTCCAGGTGGGAGGCGTTATTATCAGAGGTCTGCATTAAAGGCTGGAAATTGCCCTGGATGTACATATTCCCTACCTGAGCATCATAGAGGACAGATTTAGAGGTAGATGTGTAGTCTGTATAGGGATCTGTGGCATATTTGCCGCCACCCTCCTCCGTAAGGGCAGGATATATAACTATCACGCTGGCTGGGCTGCTGCCGCCGTTAAAGGTACCGGAAAACTCTGCCTTTGTGCGGCCGGCGGCTCCTGTCGAAGTAAAATGATCAACGGTGACAAGACGTCCGGAACCGTCCAGTGTTACAACAGAAATGGTCTCGGTAGCTTCCCAGGATGCCTTGAGGACGTTCCCGTCGGGAGCGTAGCTGACTTTGGTGGCCGGAATTTCGGCAACAAGTTTCATGGGGATTCCGGCAGACACCTCAACAGGAGTTACGGCAGGTTCTTCAACCGGAGTTTCTCTTTTCTGGCAGGAAAAAGCTAATACAGCAGCAAATACTGACAAAACAAATAATTTCTTCATAACATTCTTCCTCCATTAAAACAGTAAATCAAGATCTCCTCCGTCTTCAAATCCAGGAGCCGTTAAACCACTGGCGGCAATGACGCCATCCAGCCATAATTCCATCACCTCGGTTTCCGGTGATACATACAATTCTTTTTGTTTCATAGGCTTATGTTTTTATGAATTACCGTGTACACGAAAACCCGCGGCACTTCTTGCGAAGCCCGCGAGCAGAAAATAATAAGTGGCTGATTATAAGATTGTTATACCCCCCCCCCGAAAGCGGAAAGAGCAAGTGACGCAAAAGTATATGAAGTGGTGAAATACACTACCAATACCTTAATCGGATACAAATCTATGCATTATTCGATAAAAATGCAAGTCTTCCCCGTTTCAAATAAAATTGCTATCTTTGCACCGAATTAATTCAGAGAGATATGAATCTTAGAGACATCAAGAAAGACATCGAGTATGTGATCGGTGCATTTGTGGACGACTGCACGCTTTTCCTGAACGTGAATCCCGGAAAGAACGCTGACGAGATTGCAAACCTCATTGACAAGGCCGTTGACCTTTACAACGACCTCCGTGAGAAGGTTGTGAAGAGCTCCGGAGCAGAAAAGCCCAAGGTGTGCTTCGACAGCATCCGCAAGGAACTCCTGGAAAAGACGGACGCCCTGTACGACGAGCTCAGCGCCGCCGCAAAGAAAGGACTTGGGAAATAAACAACCCGCAATAGAACTCTCCATCCTTGAAAACTTACGTTTTTGAGGATGGGGTTTTTTTAGTATCTTTGTAGTCTATGGCAGGATTCAATTTTGGGTTTTTCGGAAACCAGGAACACAGGGTGTTCAATTACAAGCCGCGGTACTATGACCCGGAGGAGGAAAAACGCCGCCAGATGTTCGGCGACGTTGACGGCAGCAATGAAAAAGCCGCCAAAGACGGCACGTACATACCCGGAAGCAGCCTCAGGGGCGCTTTCCGCGGCGGCAACTACCAGAAAACCCGCAGTTCCATGAATAAGGTCCATGGAATCATTACCATAATAACATTACTGCTTGTAGCGGCAGTTTTGGTTTTTTTCACTAAATTCTTTGAATTATTATAGGAGATCCCCGATCAGGTCGGGGATGACGAAAAAGATATGGTATTAAGGATATTACCAAAGAATATCGCAGACATGATTGCCGCGGGGGAGGTGGTGCAGAGGCCGGCCTCCGTGGTAAAGGAACTCATGGAGAATGCAGTGGACGCCGGAGCCACGGACATCAAGGTAATTGTCCTTGACGCCGGCCGCACCCTCATCCAGGTAATAGACAACGGCTGCGGCATGAGTGCGGACGACGCCGTCCTGTGCTTCGAGCGCCATGCAACGTCAAAGCTGGAATCGGCAGAAGACCTGCACAGGATAGAGACATTCGGCTTCCGCGGGGAAGCCCTGGCATCCATTGCGGCAGTGGCTGAAGTCACCCTCAAAACCCGCAGGGCAGAGGACGAGACCGGCGTGGAAGTAACCATGGCTGGCTCAGAACACACCGGCACAAGGGAAGTCCAGGCGCCCACCGGATGCAACTTTGCGGTAAGGAATCTTTTTTACAACATCCCCGCAAGACGTAAATTCCTCAAAAGCGACAGCGTAGAGCTAAGGCACATCATAGAAGAATTCCAGCGCGTAGCCATAACCCGTCCGGACATTGCCTTTACCCTCACCCATAACGGCAAAGACATCCACGTGGTAAAGCCCGGCCGCTCTCTCAAATTCCGCATCCAGGACCTTCTGGGCCCGGGCGTAGTGGGAGAAATCATGGACGTGCACGCAGAGACTTCCATCGGCAACCTGAGCGGGTTCGTGGGCCGGCCGGAAAGCGCCAAAAAGACCCTTGGCAACCAGTTCTTCTTTGTGAACGGCCGATATTTCCGCAGCCCCTACCTCCACAAAGCCGTGATGAAGGCCTACGAGAACCTTATCCCGGACGGCGTGACGCCGTCGTACTTCCTTTTCCTGGAGGTAGACCCGGCCAGCATGGACGTGAACATCCACCCCACCAAGACGGAGATAAAGTTCGAGGAAGAGCAGATGCTGTTCCAGACCGTCCTGGGCGCCGTAAAGGAAGTCCTTGGCCGTGCAGGAGCCGGCGGCGGAATAGACTTTGACAACCCGGAGGATAAAGATATGCCCGTCATCGGCCCCAGCTTCAGGGAATACAAGCCGCAGGCCATGCCGTCGGAGGGTGCTGATTTCAGCTATAATCCGTTCGATCCCATGGAAGAGAGCCATGTGGACAGGCACGAGAATTACGGGGTGCTGTTCGAGGAAAGGACGCTGCCCACACATCAGATTCTGGTGGTGCAGGGACGATATATCCTTACGCAATCGGCATCCGGAATAATGGTGGTGCATGTGCGGAGGGCTATGGAGAGACTGCTGTACGGACGGTTCCTGAAGGCCCTTACGGCCAATGCCCACGTGAACCAGACAGCGCTTTTCCCGGAGCAGGTGACCGTGGGCGTGGAGGGAAAGCTCCTGTTTGAGGACAACGCCTCACTCCTTGCCGGGCTGGGGTTCGATATCGTCCCGCTGGGGAAAGACACCGTGGCCGTGAACGCCGTGCCGGAAGGCTTCTCCGCGGAGCCCGGGAAAGCGGAAGAGCTGGTGCGAAACATCCTTGGCATCCTGGCCGATGACCACAGTTCCCTCCCGGGATTGATGGAGCAGGGCCTGGCGCAGAAATTTGCCGCCGTAGGTGCCGCAGGGGCACAGAAACCAAGCTCCCCCATTGAGGCCCAGCGCCTTGTGGACGCCCTCCTGCAGGAGGAGAACCCGGAGTTCACCCCGTCCGGGAAGAAAATTATTTCCATCGTGCCGATGGAAGAGATTGAAAAGAGATTCTGATGACGCCAAGATTTTTGCAGAATATACCGGTTGTAACCAGGAACCTCCTGTACCTGAACGTAATCATGTTCGTGGCTACGCTCATCAACGAGGATTTCATGATCCGGACCTTCGCCATGTTCTACCCGGAATCACCCTATTTCCGCTGGTGGCAGCCCGTTACGCACATGTTCATGCACGGCGGGGTATGGCACATACTGTTCAACATGTACACGCTGGTGATGTTCGGAACAGTTGTGGAAAGGGCCCTTGGAACCAGGGACTACATTATCTTCTACCTTGTCACCGGCCTTGGGGCTGTTGCCCTGCACATAGGCGTACAGTGGCTGGAGATAAACTATCTGGGCGGAAGCCTGGCGGCCGCCGTCCTTACCCCCATGGTGGGTGCGTCCGGCGCCATTTACGGCGTTCTGGTGGCCTTCGCCATGCTGTATCCGGAGGCCCGCCTCACCCTCATCTTTCCGCCCATAACCCTTGACGCAAAGTGGTGGGTGGGCATTTTCGTCGCCCTGGAGCTCCTGCTGGGAATAACCGGCTCGCAGGTAAGCATAGCCCACTTCGCACACCTTGGCGGCGCGCTGTTCGGCTTCCTCCTCATACGCCGCTGGAAAAGAAAAGGATCGCTCCGATAGATGGCAACTCCAAAGAAAAAACGTCACTGGCTTTCCAGGCTCTCGTTCGGGAGCGTGTCGCTGTTCATGTCTTCCCTGCTGCTTCTGGGCTACATCTCCGTGATTGTAGACCCCGCCAAGGCATGGTTCTTCACTCTGTTCGGCCTTCTGTATCCGGTGGTGTTTCCCATCGTCCTGATCCTATTTGTCTGGTCCCTTTTCCGTCGCTCACGTATGAGGGCGCTCCTGGCTATCGCCCTTCTTCCGTCCCTGTATTTTGCCGGCCGGTTTTACCAGATAGACAGGCCAGCCCCAGAAGCAGAACCAACCTTGAAAGTGGTTTCCTACAATGTGGGCCTCTTTGCCCACGGGCCGGAAGGCATGTCCCGCGCGGCGGTTGCAGACTCTGCGGTCCGCTACCTCCGCGGCCTTGATGCCGATATCCTCTGCCTCCAGGAATTCTGGCTCCCGCAGGGCCAGGAACCGGACGCATGGCTTCGCCGGCATTTCCCGGGCTATAAGGCAGAGTATTACGTGTTTACAGGTAAGAACGGGCAGTTTGGAAACGTAACCCTGAGCCGCAGGGGCTTCCTGGGCAAGGGTAAGGAAACCTTCGAGAAATCCACCAACCTTGCCATCTATACCGATGTCCAGCTGGACAGCACCGTCCTTCGTTTCTATAACTGCCATTTCGAGAGCTACAACATCTCCCTGGCCTCTCTTGCCAAGAAGGACGGCGCCGTAGAAGAAACGGAGCGCAAGATGAGCCGCGCCATCACGGAAAGGCCCAAGCAGGTGGCCCGGGTGCTCAAGGCATCGGAAAATTCCGTGGTGCTGGGCGATTTCAACGACACACCCCTCTCCTATACATACATCCGCCTCCTGCATGGCCGGCACGATGCCTTCACCGCCGCCGGCAAGGGCTGGGGCGCCACACACCGCAGCCTGTGGCCGCTGCTGAGGATAGACTACATCCTCTACCCTGCAGGAATAAAGGCAGTAGACTGCACCATAGACAAGGTCAGGTATTCAGACCATTACCCCGTAATAACAAGTTTCTATGAAAGCGGAAGAAATTCTCTCTGAAGCCCTTCGCACACTCCGCGCAGGAGGGACGATACTCTACCCTACCGACACCGTCTGGGGCATAGGCTGCGACGCCACCAATCCCGAGGCCGTGGCCAAGGTGTTCGATATCAAAAAGCGCCCGGAAGCAAAGTCACTGGTACTGCTGGCCAGCGACCTTGACATGGTTGCCAAGTACGTCAGGGAAGTTCCGTCAATAGCCGTAGACCTTGTGGAGGTGAACGATGCCCCCATGACCATCATCTATCCCGAGGCCCAGGCCGGCAAGCCTGGAGAGCCCGGCGACCGCTGGCACATTGCCTGGAACGCCGTTGCCGAGGACGGCTCCGTTGGCATCCGGATTCCCCTCATGGACTGGTGCAAACAGCTCACCTTCAAGCTTGGACGGCCTCTGGTGAGCACATCGGCCAACATTTCCGGCGAACCCACCCCTCAGCGGTTCTCCGAAATCCCCCAGGCCATCAAGGACGCCGTGGACTTTGTAGTCCCCCCGTCCGTAGACACCCAGTCCACGGGAAAAGCCTCGCAGATCCTGAAGGTGGGTCTCCGCGGAGAGATAGAGATTATCCGGAAGTAACCGTCCGTCACACCAGGCCACAGAAACGGCCCAAAACGTGGCCGCGGATGACAATGGGGGCTACAGATACCGGAAATAGACGGCCTCTGCGGCGGTAACGGCTGCGGTTTCCGTACGGAGGCGGGAAGGGCCAAGGTGGATGGGGATGTAGCCGCAGTCTATGGCAAGCCGGGCTTCTTCCGGGGAGAAATCCCCTTCAGGACCTATCAGGACAGTGATTTCTGTGCCATGGAGCCCCGCCAGGGCTTCCTTTATGCTGGTACGGGGCGTTTCTCCCTCGAAGCAGTAGGCAATCATACGCAGTGATGCCCGGTCGGTGCCGGGCATGACGGTACCGTCATTCCCGACCTGATCGGGAATCTCTCCTTTCAGGAACTCTTTCACAGTCATTGGCTCCACAATTTCCGGAATCCTTGCCTTAAGCGACTGCTTGGTTGCGGAAAGGGCAATCTTCTGCGCCCTTTCGGTTTTGTAGACCTTGCGCTCCGAGCGCTCTCCAATGAGCAGTACAATCCTGTCCACACCCACCTCCGTTGCCTTTTCCACAAACCACTCAAAGCGGTCGTTGTTTTTGGTGGGGCAGCAGCCTATGGTAAGGTGATACGGGTGTGAATGCCAGTTCTTCTGGCAGGACAGAACGGCGGCTTCCGCTCCTTTGGGGTTATCGTCCGTGAGCCGGCAGTGATACAGCGTGCCTTCTCCGTCAATGACGTCAATTTCGTCCCCCACGCGGTACCTGAGCACCCTCACGCAGTGCTGGCTCTCCTCCTGCGACAGCCTTACCGTGCTGCCGGATGTCTCGTATGCGTAAAACAGTTCCATCGTACTGCAAAGATACAATATTTACCATGAATCAACAACTGAGAGCGTGGCGACGGAGATGCGGACGGAAGGGCCCAGCGCGGGGCGGAGGGCAAGGTAGCAGGCAGCAAGCGTGGCGCCGGTGGTGAAGGTATCATCCACTATGAGCACATGCCGGAGGCCTTCCGGGAGGCGGCGGACGCGGAAAACGTCGCGCACGTTACGGAGACGTGAGGCGGCGTCCAGGCGGGTCTGGGTGCCGGTGCTGCGGCGCCGGACAAGGGCCTTTGGCAGGAGCCGGGCACCAAGTTCACGGGCGATTGCCCCGGCAATCACCTCCGCCTGGTTGTAGCCCCTGCGGCGCCGGCGGAGCCAGTGCAGCGGCACGGGAATTACGGCGTCTACGTCCCGGAACTGCCTGGCACCGGCCATGTATCGGCCCAGAAGAGAGGCGAAAAAGCGGCCTGCGGATATGTTGTAATGGTACTTTACCGCGCGGGGAATCTCCTTGTACGGGTTTTCTCCATGGTAGAAAAGGAGGGCTGTGGCGTAGGAATACTCCATGGCCTCTCCCTCTTCCCTGAACTTTTCCAGGACGCCGTTGAATTTGTTTGCCATGGTGTTGTGCGCCTGTTCCCAGTAGTATGTGAACGGAAGGTCCGATGCGCACCAGATGCACAGGTGGCGCTCGTGCAGACCGAGCGTCCTGCCGCACACCAGGCACTGCCGGGGCATAATAATGTCCGCCATTTCTTTAATCATGGCGGACAATATAACTACAATAATCGGATTAAATGTGGAAGGTTCGGTAAATCTGGCCTAAAATGCGTAAATGACAAGGTAGAACATCATTACGGCAGAGGTGATGAGCTTGAGGCCGGTGCCGAACATGAACCCCATGAATGCGCCGAAGGCAGACTTGACAGACTCCGGGAAGTCCTTGTTTGCAAACAGCAGCTCTGCAAGAAAAGCGCCAAGCAGGGAGCCCACAATCATACCCACGGGAGGGACGATAAGGCCAACAAACAGGCCGATTATGGCGCCCCACGCACCATATTTGGTACCGCCCGTAAGTTTTGTAAAGTACGCCGGGACAACATAATCAAGTACGCTGACCAATATGACGATGCCAAGCCATATAAGAAGAATTGTCAGGGAGAGGGGTTCTCCGGAGCTGTTTGCCCCGCCGCCCCATGCGTAAAGAAGAAGCATTCCTAGCCAGCTCAGGGGCGGCCCCGGGATGCCTGGAGCTATGCTTCCTATAATGCCCACGATGCCAAGCACGATGGCGGCAATAGCGATAAAAGTTTCCATAGGTCAAAATTATTAGCTATATTTACACAAACAAAACACGTACCAATATGTTCCAGAAAGAAGTATATGTCAGAAGGCGTCAGACCCTCCTTAAGAAAATGAGGGACGCCGGAGAGAGCGGTATAATCCTTTTCATCGGCAATGCAGAAGCCCCTGCCCAGTATAAAGACAACTGTTACAAATGGCGTCAGGACAGCACCTGGCTGTATTTCTTCGGGCTGGATAAACCCCTCTACGCCGCTATCCTGGACATAGACAGCGGCACGGAAACCATCTTTGCGGACGATGTAGATATCGACGACATAATCTGGATGGGCCCCCAGCCCACAGTGGCGTCCCTGGCGGCAAGCGTGGGAGTAGCCGGTACCGCTCCTTACGGCGCTCTGTCTAACGCCTTGGCAGTAGCACACAAAGCCGGACGTAAACTGCACTACCTTGCCCCTTCACGCTACTACAACACCCTGAAGCTCATGGAGCTCACCTACCGTGCACGCGTGGAACGTTATGTATCAAAGCCGCTTACAGAGGCCGTCATTTCCATGCGCCTCATAAAGGAGGCGGAGGAGATTGAGGCCATCGACGCCGCATGCGACCTTGGCGTAGAGATGCACTCCGTGGCAAGGGATTCCATTAAACTTGGAATAGTGGAGCAGGAAATTGTGGGCAAGATGGAAGCCGTGGCCCTTGCAAAGGGCTGGGGCGTTTCCTTCCCCACCATCCTCACCCAGCACGGAGAAACCCTGCACAACCACCTTCACGACAAGATAATAGAGCCCGGCAAACTGATGGTCATCGACGCCGGTGTTGAGGCCAACAGCCACTATGCCTCGGACTTCACCCGCACATATCCCACAAGCGGAAAGTTCACCACAAAGCAGAAGGAAGTATACCAGATTGTATACGAGTGCAATGAGCACGCATTCTCCCTCACCAAACCCGGTATCACATACCGTGAAGTGCATCTGGCCACTGCCAGAAAGATGCTGGAAGGCCTCAGCGCCCTTGGCCTGGTCCGCGGAGACCTTGACGAGATGGTTGCCTGCGGCATAGCCGGCCTGTTCCAGCCCCACGGCCTTGGCCACAACATGGGCCTTGACGTGCACGACATGGAAGACCTGGGAGAGAACCTTGTGGGTTATGATCCGGACCAGACCCGCGCCAAACAGCTTGGCCTGGGGTCCCTCCGCATGGCACGCCGCCTGCGTCCCGGCCACGTAATCACCGATGAACCCGGCATTTACTTCATTCCGGCTCTCATAGAAAAGTTCAAGAAAGAAGGCCTTGGCAAAGACTTCGTGAACTACTCAAAGCTTGAGGGTTACTACGACTTTGGCGGCATCCGCCTTGAGGACGATGTCCTTGTCACGGAAACCGGCGCCCGCCGCCTTGGCCACAACCGTCTCCCCATCGCCCCTGACGACGTCGAGGCCGCCATGGCGTAACGGCCCTTGTCACCCGCGGCCACGTTTTTGGCCGTTTCCGTGGCCTGACGTGACGTGCCTGTCATCCGCGGCCACGCTTTACCGCGTTTTCGTGGCCTGGCGTGACGGGGGTGGACACAGGGAGGGCACATGGTGGGCGCAAAAGGCTGCTGGGGGAGGCTAGCGGAGGGCACGGGTGGCGTTGAGCACGGCGAGGACGGTGACGCCCACATCGGCGAAGACAGCCATCCACATGGTGGCAAGGCCAAGGGCGGCCAGGACCAGCACCAGCACCTTCACACCTATCGCAAACCAGATGTTCTCACGGGCAATCCGGAGCGTCCGGCGGGCGATGCGCACGGCTGTGGCAACTTTTGAAGGTTTGTCATCCATCAGCACAACATCGGCAGCCTCGATGGCGGCGTCGGAACCCAGGGCGCCCATGGCTATGCCGATATCGGCCCTGGTAAGGACGGGGGCGTCGTTGATGCCGTCTCCAACGAAGGCCAGACGGCCCTGAGGCAGCAGCTGCTCAACGGCGGAAACCTTTCCGGCAGGAAGGAGCCCGGCGCGGAAAGAGTCCACTCCCACGGCGGCGGCAACGGCTGCGGCCACTTTTTCATCGTCCCCGGTGAGCATCACGGTGCGGGAAACCCCGGCGGCATGGAGAGCCTGTATGGCGGAGGCGGCATCGGCCTTTACGCGGTCGGAAATGACGATGTGTCCGGCGTACTCCCCGTCAATTGCAACATGGACGATGGTGCCCTGATGGTGGCAGGGACGGGATTCCGCACCCACCTTTTCCATGAGTTTGGCATTGCCCACGGCCACTTCCCTGCCGTTTACGGTGGCGATTATTCCATGACCGGCGGTCTCGCGGACGTTCTCTATGGTGCAGTCATCGTGCTCATCGGGATAGGCGTTACGCAGTGCCATTGCAATGGGGTGAGTTGAGTGGCGCTCCACGTGGGCGGCAAGGTGCAGAAGCTCTGTCTGGTCAATTACCTGCGGATGCACGGCTGTCACCTCAAAAACACCTTCCGTAAGGGTTCCGGTCTTGTCAAAGACCACGGTCTCAAGGCCGGCAAGGGCGTCCAGCATGTTGGCGCCCTTCACCAGGATACCATTCCGGGAAGCGCCGCCAAGGCCGCCGAAGAAAGTGAGCGGGACCGATATCACCAGCGCGCAGGGGCAGGACACAACCAGGAACATGAGTCCCCTGTAAAGCCAGGTGGCCCACTGCCCGGTAATGGCTCCCGGGACGATGACCACCAGTACGGCCAGAGCCACCACTATGGGCGTATAGACCTTTGCAAAGCGGGTGATGAAGCTCTCGCTGCGGGACTTTTTCTCCGCGGCATTCTCCACCAGGTCCAGGATCTTTGCAGCTGTGGATTCACCGAAGGCTTTGGTGGTTTTCACCCTGAGTACACCGCTCAGGTTCACGCAGCCGGAAAGGATCTCATCGCCCTCACGGATGCTTCTGGGCACGCTTTCCCCGGTAAGAGCCACTGTGTCAAGGCTGGAAGAGCCTTCCAGGACTACGCCGTCCATGGGGACCTTCTCGCCGGGACGGATAACTATTGTTTCGCCAGGAACAACCTCCTCCGGATGTACGGTGACGACGTCTCCGTTCCTTTCCACATTGGCGGAGTCAGGACGGATGTCCATGAGGTGGGAGATGGATTTGCGGGAGCGGCCCTCGGCCACTTCCTCGAACATCTCTCCAACCTGGAAGAACAGCATTACGAATACCGCCTCCGGGAACTGGGTCTCCGCACCGGGCATGAAGCCTATTGCAAGGGCGCCCAGGGTGGCGATGCTCATGAGGAAGTCCTCACTCAGCGCCTCTCCGTGAAACAGGCCCTCTGCGGCTTCCTTCAGCGTGTCCCAACCTACTATCAAATAAGGTATGAGGTACATGAGAAGATACTGCCAGGTGGCCCAGGCGGTCTTTTTCTCAATTATTACAGCTGCTGCAAGAAGTACTGTCGCGGCAATGATCTTCACAAGCCTGCCGTGACCTTCTTCCTCCTGGTGATGATGATGTTCGTGATTATGTTCGTGTGCCATAGCTTTGCTTCTTTTCTTGTTGCAAAGCTACGGCGTTTTGCCTGCAACCGGGTTGCAAACTAGCGGCGGCTCCGTCAACCCCGCCTACTGTCGAACACGCTCGCGAGCATTTTTGCCAGTTTTGCCCCATTTTTGCTCTTGAGCCGCCATTTAAACACCGCCTCGAGTGCATTTTTGGCGTTTTAGGGCCATTTTTGCACTCGAGCGTGTTCGCGGCAGGGGTGTACTAGCGGCGGGAGAACTACTCCGTCACCTGCATGAGGGACTTGACGGGAGCGATGGCTTCGCAGGCTTCGCGGCCGCCAAGGCCAAGGATTTCCACAAGGAACACAAAGTCCGTGACTTTGATGGGATATTCCTTGCCGTCAATCGTTACCTTATGGCCCTGGAGGCCTTCCGCGATACCCACGGCGGTGCCGCCGGTAGCAAGGATATCGTCAAAGAAGGTGACGTTGAAAACGCCGTTTTCCAGCTTTCCGGCGGCCACGTCGGAGAGGCGGAAGAAAATCTTGTCCTTGCCGTACTCCTTGGTGATGTCAAGGCCAACGAGGTCCCCGTTGTTGTAGGGGAGCTTTCCGGATTTGCGGAATGGAATCACGTTCTGAATGTTGTCGCACTGGGTGAGCATGGGGGCGGCAAAGAGGAAGCCGCGGGCTTCGGGGGCTACGATGTTGGGGCTTGCGCAAAGCCGTCCAAGTTCATTGATAACGTTACGGAACACTTCCTTGTTCTGGATAAGGGGAATGATGTCCACGAAGTTTACGCCCTCGATGGGGAAGCCGGGATAGAATTTCAGATACTTTGTGTAGTCCATTACTCTACGGAATTAATATCGATTAGATTATTAAGGAGTGCGTATACGGTGAGGCCGGCCACGGTCTTGATGCCGGTCTTGCGGGTAATGTTCTTGCGGTGGGTGATGACGGTGTGGATGGAGATATTGTTGACATCGGCAATCTCTTTGTTGAGCATGCCTTTGGCAACGCAGACAAGAATTTCCTTCTCCCGCGGGGAAAGGGTGTCGTCCGTGTCCGGTTCCTCTGCCCTGCGGCCTTCCAGGGCGGTTTCCTCAAGGAGGATGTGGCAGTGGATATCGGCCTCCAGGGCGTTGATGCCGGAGAGAACCTTGAAGGCTTCCTGCTGGTCTGCATTGGCGGGAAGGTGGGTCATTACAAGGTTGCGGAGGTCGTCAAGGGTCTCCTCCACGCCGGAGTGGTCTTCCTGATATACGCCGGGGCCGAAGTCGTTTCCGTGGTCCTTGACGTAGGGGAAAACCTTGGTCTCTTCGTATTCGAAGTGTTTGGAGAGCTCTTCCTTGAAGTCCGAGAAGAACTTCCAGATTACCCTCTGGTGGGCTTCCTCGCAGGGGCACATCATGCGGCCGATGCCGGAGGCAAGGTCCCTCAGGGCAACGTTCACATAGTAGTCGTGGGACCGGGAGAGATACGTGACGATTACGCTGTTGTCCGTTCCCTCAAGGTCTTCCGGCCCGGGGCGCCAGCCGTTCTGGGCGTACACCTTGCAGATTACAAGGAAGGTCTTCGCATCTATTCCGGCAGCGCCGCACACCTCTTCTACCGTGGCGTCTCCATAGCCGAAGGAAAGCCCCATCCTGGCAAAAACACCAAGCAGCGAGGCGTCCTTTTCCAGCAGTTCCGCCATCTTCATGGAGGGAGAAAAGGATAGTTCAGTGGACATGGCCTTAAGAAATGTTTAGAGTGAAGGCGTGGGATCTGCTATTCCGTCCGATGACTTGAAGTCGAACTTTGGAGCGTGGTAGGTCCATGTGTACAAGGCGTTTGTGCTCTTGTTGCGGATGGTGAAGGCCTGGCGGAAGACGCGGATTTCCCGGGCGCCTTCATCGGCGGCACCGATGCGGCCCACAACCTTCCAGCTGCCGGCGGCATACTGATACACCACGGCGCAAAGCGTCTGCGGGGTGCGGCGGGCAACCACCAGCTCTACTTCGCGGTCCCCGGTGAAATCGTGCGTGCCGATAACCACTTCTCCCTCACCTTCTTCCAGGACCGTTCCGTTAACGTTCACGGCACCGGAGAGCACCGACGCCCTCACGTCCTTACCCTTGACGCTGAACCCCAGGGAACCGCTGTCCCCGTAGAAATAACTGTCAAGGCCGATGATGAACGTTGCGGTCTCATTGTCCGTGTAGGACTTGATCTGGGCCGATGCCGCCACCGCGACAACCAGCAGTGCAAGGAGGGAGATAATCTTTTTCATACTTTGCAAATATAAGAAAAAAGGCAAAAATATAGTATATTTGCAGCCTCAAATTATAGTAATCATGGGACTTTTAGACGGAAAAGTGGCGCTCATCACGGGCGCGGCAAGGGGAATAGGCAAGGCTATCGCCCTTAAATTCGCATCCGAGGGCGCAGACGTGGCCTTCACAGACCTTGTTATAAATGAAGCTGCTCAGGAGACCGTTCGCGAGATAGAGGCCTTCGGCCATAAGGTAAAGGCATACGCATCCAATGCTGCCAAGTTTGACGAGACCCAGACCGTTGTGGAAGAAATCACTAAGGAGTTCGGCAGGATCGATATTCTTGTGAACAATGCCGGCATCACCAAGGACGGCCTTGTAATGCGCATGAGCGAGGACCAGTGGGACGCCGTCATCGCCGTTAACATGAAAAGCGCCTTCAACTTCATCCACGCCGTGGTTCCCGTTATGGCACGCCAGCGCAGCGGAAGCATCATCAACATGGCATCAATCGCCGGCCAGACCGGCAATCCCGGCCAGGTGAACTACTCCGCCTCCAAGGCCGGCCTCATTGCCATGGCAAAGAGCGTGGCCAAGGAAATGGGCGCACGCGGTATCAGGGCAAACGCCATCGCCCCGGGTTATGTGCTCACGGAAATGACCGAGGTCCTTCCCCAGGCCGTCAAGGACGAGTTCATCCGCCTCATCCCCATGAAGCGCGGTGCCACCGTAGAGGAGATTGCAAATACCGCCCTCTACCTTGGCTCGGACCTCTCTTCCTATGTTTCCGGCCAGGTAATCGCCGTGAACGGCGGCATGTACTGTTAGGGCATGGAAAAGGTGCTTCTCCACGCCTGCTGCGCACCGTGCTCCGGTGCCATTGTGGAATGGATGGGCCAAAACGGCATTAAGCCGGTAATATTTTATTCAAACTCGAATATCACTCCCCGGGACGAGTATCAGCACCGTCTTGAGGAGTGTATCCGTTATGCCCGCAAGTGGGGCCTGGAGATAGTTGAGGACAGCTATGACCACGACGCCTGGCTTGGTTGCGCTGCCGGCCTTGAGGCTGAACCGGAGCGCGGGGCACGCTGCCTTGAGTGCTTCAAGTACAGGTTATTGCGTGCCGCCCAATATGCGTCCAAGAACGGGTTTGACACCCTGGCCACTACTTTGGCATCGTCCCGGTGGAAAAGCCTTGAGCAAGTGAATGCTGCCGGTGAATGGGCCTGTTCACAGGTAACCGGCGTCACATGGTGGGCCCGTAACTGGCGCGCCGGCGGTCTCCAGGAGCGCCGCAACCAGATTATCAAGGAAGAGAACTTCTACAACCAGCTCTTCTGCGGCTGCGAGTTCTCACGGCGGTAACCGTTACACGCTCACCAACACTTTTCGTCACAGAATGGCGTTTTTGGCTCTGAGGCGGGGTAAAAAAGTGGCCTCACCAACGTGTTTGCGCGTAGGAGGCCATTTTTGGCGGTGAGAGTGTATCAAACCATTTGCTTATTATGCGTTCAATAATGATGATCTTTAATCATAGAACCCCGGAGGAACTTGTGGTGGAGTTTTGGATATTACCCATGTGGCGGCTTGGTCTGCAAAAAAAATGTAATACCCCTCTAGAAAGCTTTGAAGTAGTATGAATGGAATAATATCCGATGGTATGGTCTCTAATGAGTAACTATCGTCATCAAAACTAGTAAGGTAGAACCTTACAAGCAGATGAAATGCGACACTATTATTAATAAGAGGCTTGTCATTAAAGGAGTATTGTTTTGGCGCAACTTCACTATAATCAATTGATTCGGGATTTGAGAGAGCAGTCTGTAGAAAAGAATTGTAATCAGGGAAAACATTTCTGTATTGGTCATAATAGACTCTAGCCCTTAAGATGTCATTATCTATAATGATAAACTTATTCCCTCCACATGGCATGATATTATAGCCCGGAAAAATCTGATGATTTAAAGAACGCTCCATTATCTGTTCCGCCGGTACATGTATTTCGGTGCATGACACAAATATGGCCAGAATTATTAAAACAAAAATGACGCTCTTCTTCATTGTATCAGTATCTTGTTTCATTCATCACCAAACTGCATAATTGTCTTATTAATTCCCTCCAAAAACGCACTGCCACCCTCTGGGCCACTAAGTATTAAGCTACTAAATGTATTAATCTGCTGTTTATCACCATTTACCCATAACTCATATCCAATATGAAAAGCGTACTGCTGAAGCAAATCTTTATTCTTTGTTTTGTATAGATATGGCAACACATAATCACGATTGTTTTCTATAATCTTTATGCTATACTTCCCAATAATCTCAGCAACCGCCCCATCAGCCACCGAACATACCTCGTTGAACAAATGAAAATACAAAGGCCTGACTTTCTCACTTGGCGGAGAAACCAAATCCTCTAATAGAACAAAAGTGCGATTATCATCCGTTATCTGCCACTCTTGTAGATAGAAACTTTTAATAAGAGGTGACACCTCTGCGCTATTAATGATTGTTTCTTTTGAGCCGGGACAAATATCTTCCCAATAGCACAAACAAGCATATGCTTGACACGCTAACAACAATAAAGTAAACATCGAAGTAACCATTTGATTCTATTCACAAGTCCACGGTTTAAGACTCCTTCTTTTTATCGCCCATTCTGGTAAACCTAATGATAGCCAGCCATCATTTGAATCAACAGGATATCCTTTTAACAGATAGATGTTTTGATAACCAAACAAACATAGCCTCCTTAATGTAATGAATGACACCCCATTTGTTGAGTAAAAGCTTTGCACTCTTCCGGCACTAAGGTGGCTGACAAAACCTTCCAAGGTAGCCGATTCAGCTTCCGCCGTTTCGGAGAAACAGGGACGCATAAAGAATAAGGAGTCTTGTGGTGAGGAGACAAGGTAACCATCTCTTTCTGGGCAGAAAACAATGCTGTACTGCGACCATTGATTATAATCGTATTGATTATTCTCTATCATGTAATCCACGCCGTCAACATAATAGCTCATTCGCGAGTCTGGCACTTTGTATAATGAAAATGATAAGGCAATCTGAATGAGCGTACTACTACCAAATACAATAATTCTGTGTATATTCTCTTTCTGGGGCCTGTAAAGGACGAAGAAAGAATAGAGTGCAACCATTAATGATAGCACCTCTACGCGGAGAATCAATAAAAAGAACAATCCAAATGTAATTGGATAAAAAGTATAATAAACCAGTATGAAACAAAGCCATAGAACTAGTAATAGGTAGAACGCAAAGACTATTCTCTTGTTCTTCTTATTAAATATAGCCGCCACAACAATGGCAAGAGTAATAATAAGAAGAAGGAGAAATACGTCATTCAGGCAATACAAATAGCGATTCGCTTCAACAGGAAGACCTCTTAAACTATATTCAACCCAAGGCGCCCCTGTCGCCAGGCAAAGATTCAGCCAAGACAAAAAGCCGAAAAGAAGATAACCCAAAAAAGCGATTATGTATCCAGAAACCTTAAAACCTCTTTTCATCCTTTTATTGCGAGTTTAACTGTGAGATTAATTCATTGATGAAAGCTTCTACATCTTCAACTTTTTCGATGTCATTATTATACACGCTAAGACTATTCATAACAGAATCGAAATTGACAGGCCTAATTGTCTTAGGGCTAATTGAAACCCCACCCTCACGTAAAGCAGACTGAGTTGTCGTAACACAATTATTCTTCAGTAAGTGATAAGTATCAATTACTCGAGCGGTGGAATCATTGAAAGAAGGCTTATTAGGATCAGATGGCCTTGTGCCGTTATCAAATAAACCATTAAAATAGTCATCTATTTTGGCGTCGTTTCCTTCGGTAATAGAATAAATGGAATAATTCCCCTCATCTCGCACAGATTTCAAATACTCTGACGCTTTTTGACCTGTTTTTATATAGAGAACACCTTCACCCCTGGGCGTATACCCACCTAAAGTGCTACCGGAAGAAGACGGCGTTAATGATCCATATCTTCCGTATGTATATATTATGGTTTGGTTTCCTTCACCGGTAGTAATAAAAGCGTGACCTATCCGGCTTTTCTGTATATATACACGAGGCTTTTTTCCATCATCGTCCAGTAGATTCACGGGATCTCCCGCGCAATATGCATATGGAGATATCTCATAGTAATCCTCGCTCTTGGGATCCGGAACCAGCCAGCGACGAAGAGCTGGGCTATAGTGACGGGCGCCAAAGTCCGTGTAAGGGACACTAAAGTCTATAGATTGATCTTCCTTGCCGCTAAAATGATAACGATGACTCTCTGTGTTTGTAGTGACATTGAGCGGCAAGGAAGAAACACCGCCATATAATGCATAATCATTACGCTCCAACAGCGCCCCATCGGAGCCGCGAATAACGCCACAAACACTGCCCAGATGATCCGTAACATTGTAACGAACACCGGCCACGGTAATTCGCCCGGAACAAATCGAGACTCCCTCAAAAGACAATGCTCCCGTGTTGTTTCTACGATATATCATTGGACCACAATAAACCATCTCACCAACACTTTTTAATAGTGAGTTATTATTTAGTGGCCACTACGTAGCGGACCTTACCCTTTGAAAAAAAAATTACAGCCTTTTTAAGGCGTCGTGAAGAATGAATGTGAGAACGGATCTCCAACTCCATGTCCTCCAGTCCTTTGGGTTTTACAAAATAACTTTTCTTTGTTTTTGTTTTACGCCCTTTGGTTATTTCGACTTTCTTTTCATAGAAATAGTCAATCTCATCCCAATCAAACTCGTAAAAGAACTCCCGCTGAACAAAGCCAACACCGTTATTATCAATAACCAGATAAACATTACGAGGATAATTACGTGTTAAGAATAAGTATAGTAACCCTGCAATAACCGCGGCAGCACTGACAAACACAATCTTCAGTTCTTTCTCATCTAAATAATAAAAATGGCAGACTACAATCCAAAGGGTGATACAAATAGGTATAATAGCTATTAAAAGTGAGCGCAGAGTATTACGTTCGTAAATCACATACTTCTTTCTATAGCTCATAGGGCTTCCTTTTTTTTAAAATGCTTTTACTCCATTTATGACGCATAACATATTGGACCGTCCCTTTAGAATAATAATCTACGGCTTCTGAGATACCGCGGTACGTTAGGCCTTCATAATACTCAGTCCAAAAAATACAAATAGTCTGCCCATTATTCAAGATAATGCAATCTTTATCTACTATACTAGCACTAACTCCTCCTGGCATATACTGCTCTCTACAAAAATCCACCCTTTTGATTTGCCTCCACTGATAGTTAAATTCCCTATCCGCCACATCTATACCTCTGATTCCGTTAAAATCAATAGTGCCAACAATACTATGGAATCTCCCCATAACAAGGTAATAAAAAAAGCAAAGCAAAAAAGGCCAAGTCGCTATATTAATAAACTTGAACATGCTAACTCCGATTCTATCAAGGGGCTCTGCAATAAAAGGAAAAAACCAACATGATACTTGAAGTAACAATGATGTAAATAGTAAAAGACCGGCAAGCCCCCCCCTTCTTACTACATATCTGTTTGTGTTTTCACTAATTCTCATATAACCAGTTTTCTATATCCCATGTTCCTATTCTAGCTACATTCGTTTCTACTTCTGTTGTCACTTTAAAACCAACCTCCACAACTGATTGTTCTGCCGTCTTTAGGACATCAATTCTTTGAGTAACAGCTTTTGATAACTCTGTTTTACCTGACTTTCCGAGGGTTTTTCCAGATGTAGCCATCTCTTTTTTTACCTCTTTTCGAATTGATTTCTCGACCATTGGGGAGGAATACTTTTGAGAAACTTTATTCTGAATTGTAGTCGTCGCCTTCGCCACTCCCTTTTCCCCGACACCTCCTACAACGCCAGTAACAACATTGACAGCACTATCTATGCCTAACTGTTTTGCGTTTATAGAACCGGAGCCAACCAATTGAGTCGTGACGCTTTCCGAAAGACCACTAATTAGCCCTGAAGCTGCGCCTTGTAATACTGTTTTACCAAATGACATTGAAGCCACCTTTGCGGCTATAGATGCACCTCCAGTAAGCGCAGTTAATGCACCTCCTACCGCTCCACCTGCCACAGCTCCCCAAAACTCTCTTCCGGTCTTCCCGTCAATGTATGCAAGCACACCATTTACTCCAGCTCCAACAAGCGCACCCACAAAAACATGTATTGCTTTCCCTTCATCGTCCTGCAGGTTCAACGGATCGCCCGCACAATATGCATACGGAGATACTTCATAGTAATCCTCACTCATAGGATCCGGAACTAGCCAGCGACGAAGAGCTGGGCTATAGTGACGGGCGCCAAAGTCCGTGTAAGGGACACTAAAGTCTATAGATTGATCTTCCTTACCGCTGAAATGATAACGACAACTCTCTGTGTTTGTGGTGACATTGAGCGGCCCGGAAGAAACTCCGCCGTATAATGCATAGTTATTACATTCCAACAGCGCCCCATCAGAGCCGCGAATAACGCCACGAACGCTGCCCAGATGATCCGTAACATTGTAGCGAACACCGGCCGAGGTTATTCTCCCGGAACAAATTGAGACTCCCTCAAAAGACAATGCGCCAGTACTGTTTCTACGATAAACCATCGGGCCACAATAAACCAGACCTTCACCCTGATCATTCATTGAACAAATCTTTGTTCCGTCTGCAAGATACGAATAATTTGCCAAAGAAACGTTATTAACTCTTACTTTTGCTGGCAGATTCATATGATTATATGTTATTTGCGTATTAGCAGAACCGTCAGAAATCATCCTGCCCCTATTGTCATGATCATACAAGTAAGTAGTAATCGAAGGGGAAAAACCCCCAGTAGTTTTTACTTTTTGCTCCAATTGGTGGCCATTATAATAATAAGTCTCTCCTCCCATACTCAATAATAGTCCGTTGTAATTACTGCGTGAAACAATATTGCTGCAATTGTCATAAGATAGTATTTCTCCGGATATGGTTGGCTCACCTATAGGAAATCCTGTGAACCCGCCTGTTTTAATAACCCTTGCAGCTTCATCATATTTATATGCTAAAGTATTCAAGTAACTCAGACCAAAAGAGTTTATATCATGAGGGGCAGTCCAGTTTATTTCCTGTTCAGTAATAAGGCCGGCATGAGAACTGGGAAACCCAGTAATTGTAGGGGTATCATATCTAAGCTGTTCACGAAACAGATCTTCCTCCCCAATACTAATGCTACGTCTAGATAAAAAGCCTTGTAGCGAGTATGTGTTTTCTGTTATTACTGATGGGCCGCCTGAAGAAGCAATCGTTTTCCACGGTCTGCCCAGATCATCGTAGGTGCAATATGTTGTGTCACGTGCTACGATAGTACCGTGGAGATTGAGCCAAGATTCTATTCTAACCGGCCGATCTCTTAAATCATAGTCGGTTTCTGTTTTCAGCACATCCCAACCAGTTAAACGATCTCCACTTTTATATGCAATCTTTATGGGATTTCCACGGAAGTCATATCGGTATTCCTCAGAATACATGACAGTATTTGATCCGTTGCGCATTGTGACAATTCTGCTACTTCGTCCTTCTTTATCATATGAAGGTGCAGAAAAAGCGATACCTGAAACTAGTCCATTCTCATCGAATACTGCTTGTTGAGAAAATGTTTCCATCCCGCTCAAGCCACATTCTACTATAGTGCCAGAATAAGCTGGAGTCATCATTGACAGTATGGCGGAGGCTTGTGAGGGACGAGTGTCATACCAATGCTGCTCTATCAAATTCCGCGGACCCAGTCCTTTGTTGAGGTGTATAGTAACTATCCTCCCCAGTACATCATAACCGATAGTTGTTATCTCATCTCCTATTATTTTTGAAACTACCCTGTCCTCATTGTCATAAGTATAGAATTCTCTGATACTCCCTGGTATACCCTTTGATTTAATTCGTCCCAAATCATCATAGCTATAACGCCACATGTTAAGTGTGTCAGTTAAAGCGATATTACCACCGGCAACAGCCCTTAAACGCCCCTCTCTGTCGTATATATATGTCGATGATGTTGTGCCCTGGCCATACTCTGTGCCAAGAGTGTTGCCAAACCTGTCCCTAATAGTGGTCCTGTTTCGTCCGTCAGCATCGGTGTTGGTTGTCGCAATTACTTCATGGTCATGATATATACCTTCTTGCATTATGCCATTATCGGTCCAACAATAACGAGGATATCCTGTCCTAACATTTTCTGTTTCATAACTGGGATAATCGTGGTATCCAGGATATGAAGAAGTTGTTTGCTTATCACGCAACGATTGTTCATATCCTTTAAACTCATAAGCATCGGCACTCCCATGAAATACCGCCGCGAGAGAATCTGCATTATCAATAAAAGAGTCATTCCATGAGTCAACCGGGAATGGAAGCCATGCAAACACATCATCATGAAATAGATAATCGCTATCCCAGGAGTACACAAGGTCCTGTCCATTGCCAGAGGCGCTAGTGGAAACAGATTGTCTCTTGAGCCCTAGTGTATTCCACCATGTTTTGTCAGATATGAAATCATTGCCATTTGTCCCCCCAAAAGACTTCTTTAATACATATCTTAGATTGTCACCGTTATTAAGTAGTCCGTATTCATATTGCTCTTTAGTTTTTCCTTGTGTGTTCTTGATTCGATACAGCCTCCGTGCATTATCATATTCATAATACGTAGACACGCCATTTGGTGCTGTTTCTTGTAACAACCCTATTCCTGGGGACCATGTATAACTCGTTGTTAAGGCAGAACCGCCACTTCCCTCTGTGATACTTATCGGATAAAGGCCATCATATCCCCATTGGATTTGCATAAGAGGCTTACCGCGTTCTTTAAGAGCAGTTATGTTCCCATATTCATCTCTGCTAAGTACCGTTTCATTCCAGCATTCTAAACCATTGAGTCTTTCTCTTCTTGCCTTTTGTTGAAGCCTACTGTTTATCCCTGAAGTAAACCAATCGTACTCGGTTTCTAAATCTAGTCTATATACAGTATCAGCCCCAACAATCCTCTGATAGCTTTGAAGGATTGGTTCCAAAATGCCATGTCTTTGAGCTAGCGCATTAATCCATCCACCTGAAGAAATGGTCGTGTCAGGATACTCATAACTTACGCGGCGAATTGCGTCGCTTCCTGAAACCCAAACAGAAGCCTTCCTAATAGGCTTTTCCATAGTCTGTCTGGAAACATAATCATAATTAACTATGGTAGAATCATTCCCCGAGGAGTGATAACCTACTTTAAGAACGGCTGATGGAGATGCCCCATAGATGCGTGCTGAATAGACGGGGTAATGGTGAACTCGGCTGGGGCCGACATTCCCAATTAGAACACCATCAATAAGTAGTTCCGTAACGGTATAATCGACAAGTTCCCATTCCGCTCCAAAATGTTTATATGAATACTCGACTGACTCGTATAATTCTTCTGTTCCGGCACTATTGACACGATATGAGTCTTTTCTCCTAAGAAGCGCCGGGAGCGGTGTTTCATTCGAAACATATGATGATTTAATAGTTTCAGATGGCCCATATGCCGCATGGAGATTAAACACGCCATTGGCATAAGCAGGCGTGCGAGAGCCAACATTGTGTTCAGTGCGTACTGACGATGAGGTCTCATACGTATAAACAGTTTTAACGCCGACCGTATCCTGTAGCGATGGATGTACTTTTTCGGAAACTTGCCCATATAGAACGCGGCTTGTCATGGTGCTTGCACCCGAACTAGTGGAACTCTCATGAAAGGTGTATTCCCATAAAACGGTGGACTGGCTTGTGGAATTGGTCTCCTTTGTTCCCTCCGTCGCCGAAAGTGTCACGTAATCATAATAATACGGATAATCCGCGCCATCTACCGAAGGATTTGCGTAAGTAAACGAACGGCACTGTATTAAACTATTGCCATCATAGACCTTGATTGTCTTGACTCGTACGCCAAGTGTTATTTGGTGGTTTCCATCCCGGCCTATATATGCTCCTTCATAATCGAATGCTGTACGTGCCCCATCATGATTTGCTTCCATCAAGGACATGTAGTCAGCATGTTCCGAAACAGGATAACCATATGCTAATACGATACTTCCTGTTGATATAGAGTTGTCAATTCTGTATGGGCTAAGGTTGCCACGTGGTCGAAAATCATCATTGTTCTGACCGCTTCCGCCAGAACCACCACTCTCCGGATCAAATCCAGGCCCCAAGTCGGCGCCCGGCCCAATGTTAGTATATCCTCCGTCAAGCCCCGTCCCATTTCCCGGGTTATAAATGAAAATGGTTACAGCATCATCAAGATTCTCTTTGTTGTAGAAGCCAAACCAATCTTGAGAATACCTGTAAATGTTGTATGGTAAGGTTTTATATGTAAAAGACCATCTATCCGTCAGTTCGTTACCATTATACTGATTGATTCCGGAAAGAATGATTCGCCCGTCGTTAGATTCTCTTTGTGTATTAATTGTATAGGACACCAGAGAACTGTCCAAAGGAGATGTAACGTTTATACTTGAAAGCCTTTGGGGATAGTTGTTCAAAGGGACTCTGGATCCGGCTTTATGGAGAGTACTCGTGTTCTGAGAGGAATAATTAAAACTTACGACTGTCCCCCGTAAAGAAATGGAAGATAAAACTCTGGTGCTGCACGTGGATTCGACATATCCTCCTGAATAATAATATGTTGTGCCTTGTTCAGAATCATAGTACCCATTAACCGTGCTATAAGACAGTCCCTTGGCATAATCTCTGACACTTCTATCCCAAATCCCGCCGTTTGAGTAAGATAATGTGGCTGTCTCAGTTTGATCTGCACTGGTAATGCTTGACAAATACCATGCAGTCGTTGCACTCCATTCGATATTCGGGCCGCTTCCAATTGGCGTGGGAACAACCTTCTGGTTTTTACGAGTGCTAACCTCCAAATCATCGAAGTAATAGACCGTGCCATCGGGTCCTGTTATTTTAAATGCGCTTATAGGACCATTCAACCCCTCATTCTGATACTTTTCGATTATCACGCCATCGCCCGTTAATTGCACAATCTCCTTTGACGGGGTGATTATAAATGTGCCACTGAGTCCATCAACACTATAACTATATCTATCAGCTGATACGTCTTGTTGATGGAGCATTGTGTGACTAACAAAGGTCTCGATTTGGTTATTCCACGTAAGACTATCTAAATATGACAATAGTTGATTGTTCGGACGAGAATAAAAGTTCCAGTTTGAGTATTCATCCGGCATATAAACAACCTCCCTTGTGACGCATCCTCCAGCATTAAGTGTCCAACCAAGGCCAGCAACACCAGCTATTTCATCTACTCTTATTCCATTGCTTCGATAGCTTAAGCTTATAGGGATTTGTAATTGACGGCCCTTGAGTTCGTAAATAGGCACATCATACTCCGCAGCCCCAAGACTGTGTGTGAACGGAACACCTGCATACTTAACTACTGATGCTGCCTCTGGTGAAGGAGGAAGAATGCTTTCCGCTTGTGTGGCTCCGCGTTCGTAAGAAACTTCGCTTTGAGCAAACAGTTCTGGCGATAATGTTATCGCCAGAACAAATAATAAAAAGAGTATTCGTTTCATGGCTGAGAACTTAAATCATAAACTCACCCATGAAGATGCGTCCGTCACCTGTTTCTATACGAATGAAATAATTTCCGGATTGGGCACTAATAGGGATTATAATAAAGAACTCTGAAGTGTCAAATTCTTCTTGTACGTAATCCCCTGCGGTGGAATACATTAAAACATTAACATTTCCACAATTAGTATTACTGGCAAGATATACATAGTTATCGTATAATAAAGCAGAAAATGGGTTTTCCGATATTGAGCGAGGTGCATCTTCAGGAGTAGAAGGAACTGGGACAATCATAATGTCTCGGTGCTCTTCTGTTTCTGAGGCGGGAGTCCTCAAAGCAAATAGTGCGCATGAAACTAGCGCGGCTGCAATCAGGCATAGGATTCTTTTTGTTTTCATGGTGTTTGTTTTGTTAATAATTGGCACTACAAAGTTGTTCAATTCCCGGTGTTATTCAAAGAAAATCAGGTTACATATTAACGCGCTAATCTGTTGAAAATCAACAGTAGAATGTCAGTTCGGGTTACATCTTTCATTATTGTTTGCGAATTCGGTGTCTTTCCCGTATTTTTACACAAACGAAAAGAAAGCACCCATGAGAAAATTGCGTAGTTTCTGTTTTTGCATTGTCATTCTTCTTCTTAGTTGTCAAAACCAGTCGGATCAAACTATAGATTTGGCCGAAGAATTAGTAAACCAGTATCCTGACAGCGCCTTAATTGTAATTAACAGATTGCCAATGGATAATCTCTCAAGCAAATCATCCATTGCCAGATATGCCCTCCTGAAAACGATGATTCTTGACAAGAATTACATTGATGTGACCAGTGACTCTCTTATTAATTTGGCTGCGGACTATTATAATGATAGGTATTTCGACCACAAAGCCCGGATGCTTTCATTATATTATAAAGGAATAATACAGAAGAATAACAAGAATTATCCCGCTGCAGTTGTATCCTTGGAACAAGCCTCCGCCCTTGCTGAAGAAATGGACGACTGGCATTATACCGGATTGGCATATCGGAACATTGGTGACAGTTTCAATGCTACAAATAACCATAACGCAGCGATAGAGTATCATAAAAAAGCACTTGATGCATTTGAGCGATGTGGAGAAGCAAAATATGCCGTATATGCAATGTATTCTCTTGCTGTTGACTATGCAAACAACGGCGACTATAAAGTGTCTCGCATAATCCTGGACAGCTTGAGAAGTAAGATTCCGGATAACGCCACGTTATTACATCGTTGCTCTTTGTGTTATGCCAGGACTCTTGTAGAGGAACGGGATTCGTCAGATTTGGCCGTTTCTCTTTACAAAAGCGTTCCACCATCATTATTCAGCATACCCGACCACGGTTTCTGCTCTTTAGCCTTTGCCGATATTGGCGATTTGGCTTCTTCAAAAAGATGGCTTGAAACAGGGTTGGGCAGGGTGAAGTCAAGGGAAGAAAAAGCATATCTGGAGTTCTTCTTGGCAGACTATTACTCCAATAACAGGCAATACGATTTGGCCTATTCATATGTTAGTAATGCGGCAAAAGTACAAGACTCTCTTGCAAGAGTACAGATGCAGGAATCTCTCGGTATGGCGCAACGAGATTATTACAAGCAGGAATCACTGACACAAGCCGCCATAGTAGAGAAGCACAAACAGATGTTCATAAGTGTTATATGCATCTTGATACTCAGTATAATTGTGATTATTCTGATTATAAAAGAGCGTACACACAAAAAGGAGGCCTTATTAAATGAAAAAATACTCCAATTAGAATTAGGTAAACGGAAGGATAACAAAGACAAGGTGGAATTAATCAGGACTATGTTTCTTGAAAAAATCACCGGATTGGAAGATGTGACAAGTGCCAGCCTGGAGACAATTAAAGAACGATTGCGTCAATCAGGCCAAAAAGAAGAAACCTTTTCTTTGCTTGACAGATTGCTTAACACTCATTTGGATGGAATAATGGATGGTTTCAAGATTCAGATGCCACGCATAAGGGGAGAGCATCTGAAGATAGTTTCACTGTTCTTTGCCAGAATTCCCGATGAAATAATTCAAGTCATGATGAGAAGGCTGTCTGTGGGTAGCCTTAAGACCGCCAGATCCCGCTACAGGAATGAAATCCGGGCCAGTTCCGCTCCTGATAAAGAATTGTTCTTGGCATTATTGGAAAAGCAACCACGGAAGAAAAAACAAAAAGAATGATGATAATGCCAATTATCACTTTCCGTGGTTGCTATATTAAAAAAGTGGACTATTGTGTCCACGCAACAACCCTACGGGAAAGGGTAAGAGGCGGGAATAATAGCCCACAGTTGTGCGCTATTCCTGTAAGGACACAATCCTGCCTCTTTAAAAATTTCCCGTATTTTGTTGCAGCAGGAATGCGATATGTCTTTGTTTGATATGGCAAAAGTAGAAAAATAATCAGATAACAGCAAGTATAAATGGCATTTTTTATCCTGTTGCTGGCCTGCGTGCTGGCATCGTCCCGGTGGAAGAGCCTGGAGCGCCGGAATCAAATCTTCAAGGAAGAAAACTTCTACAACCAGCTCTTCTGCGGCTGCGAATTTAGTAGATCCCCGGGTCAAGCCCGAGGATGACGGTGGGCCTATATCCCAAAGTATTCCCTATATCTATCGTACAAGTGCCCGGCCTGCAGATATGCACTCTGGGGGCTCATGAAGTGGGAGAACTCGAAGGTGATGGCTTTGTCGTAGCCGCAGCGCTTGGCGGCTTCCAGTTTGAGGCGGAGCTTGTCGAACTTGATGGGGAAGAAGCGGATGGGCATATCCCGGTCGAAGCTTTCCGCGTTGGTCCAGCACTGCATGCCGTAACGGTCTGCAAGCTTTTTGTTCACGGAGAAGAAGGCGTCCAGCTCGTCGTAGTCTATGTGGCCGTCCTGGAAGGCGCAGGCGTCAACATATTCGTGGATGCCGTCGAAGATCTCGTTCCACTCCCTTTCGTGTTGCTCTATGCCGACGGCCTGTTCGCGGGTGATATTGCCGCTGGCGGCGTCAACGGCCTTTTTGCCATCGATCCAAGGAGAAATGAAGGTGGGGAGTCCGCCGGACACTTCCTTGCACTGGCGGCCCATGGTGCGGAAGCTCTCAATTGCGCCCTTGGTGGCACGGGAAATCTCACCTGAGATGTACCAGCCGCCAAAGCTGGAGTACTTGCTTCCGTAGCGCTCCCAAATCTCGTCAATGACATATTTGTTGGCCTCAACCTCGTAGCTCATGTCGCCGGTATCCCAGTACTTGCCGGAGTCATAAAGTCCAAGCCAGAACTTCATCCCGTACTTCTGCGCCAGGCGGCAGAACATGTCGATGAGGTCCATCGAGGGCATGTAGCAGCCCTTTTTGAGGAGGTAGGGCGACGGATAGGTGATGAATTTCCGGTAACCGCAGCGGATGTCTATCACGGTGTCTATACCCATGGCCTTCATGTAGCGGAAGTCCCTGTCCCACTCTTTTTCTCCCCAGTTCTGGTGGGGGATGTCGTGGGAAATCTCGTCCAGGAAAGTGCCGGTGATGGGCAGGGCGTTGGCCTTGGGAACGATGAGCGTGCTCTCCACGGAGGGGTCCGGGTTAATTCCGTATTTGTCCGAACCTGCTGGTTTACAGCCGCTTGCAAGAAGCGGAGCGGCAGCGGCAGCCAGGGCTCCTTTTTTTAAAAAAGATCTGCGGTTTTCCATATATTTATTATTATTGTTTCTGCAAATAGCAGTGCTTGGCAAGAAGGGAGGCGCCTATGGCACCCGCCTTTTCCCCAAGCTGGGATACTTTTATCATTGTGTCACTGTTCACAAGGTTTAGCGACAGTTTGTTCACCGTACTCCTGAGCGGCGGTATCAGGTATTTTTCAGTAACGCACAGACGGCCTCCTATTACCACTATGCTGGGGTTGAAAATATTTATAAGGCCTGCCACGGCGCGCCCAAGGGTTTCACCAACCTTTTCCACACACTCAATACACAGGACATCTTCCTTCTCCACGGCCTCCAGAATGCCGTCCAGGGTTAATTCTTTGCCCCTACCATAAGCCTCTGACAGCACCGATGCACGTCCCTCGGCGAGCTTTTCTGTGACCAGCCTGTGAAGGGCGCTGCCGGAAGCACCGGTTTCAAGGCAGCCGATTTTGCCGCATCGGCACGGGACATTATTGTCAAGCAGGGGGAAGTGCCCTATTTCTCCGGAGAAACCGGATTTGCCGTAGTAAAGCTCGCCGTCCATGACCATACCCATGCCAAGGCCCCAACCTACATTGAGGAAAAGGATATCCCCCTCTGTCCCGGGAAAGCTGCTCATGTATTCTCCCCATGCCATGGCGCGGGAATCGTTCTCAACCATCACGGGCTTTCCTAAATCGGCTTCCAGAATAGTCCTGAAGGGCTTATCCTCACTTATGAAGAAAGAGTAACTGTATCCGGTACGGTGGTTTACCCGGCCGGTGAGGTTTACTCCGTAGCCGGCAATCTTGGACGGAGCCAGGTTCATCCTGGACTCAAGGCAGTTCCTCACTGCAAGGCAGAGCTGGTGGCAAGACTGCTCGGATTGTTCCAGGCGGAAAGGTACTCGCTCCACGGGACATACCATCTGCCCGGGAAAATCCGTAACGGCAAGCATAATGCGCTCCTGCTCCACATGAACACCCACAAAATAACCCACATTGGGATTAAGACCGAAGATACTTGCCCGCCGCCCACCTGAGGACCCAGTCTTACCAAGATCCACAAGATAACCCTGAGCCACCATCTCGTTTACAATTCGCGTTACTTTAGGTATGCTTGCGCCGATGATGCGGGCAAAATCTGCCATGCTGAACCCTTGATGGCTTGAGCACAGCGAGAGTATGGTTTTCTTTTCAAGGGCGTAGCGCCCGCAGTTATTATGGGAGATGGGCTCCGTCATGTGTGGTTTGTTTGCGCAAATATAATCAATAGAACAATCAATTGCAAGCACTTTTTAATAATGTGTTAAAAAGTTGTTTTTAATTATTAAGAATATGGAGAAAAGTTTTGCATTGTTTCGATTAATTTATATATTTGCGAGCAACTAATACCAAAACCACGTTAAAACTATACGCAAAATGATAACCACCGATTTTGCCGCAATGGGGGAACGCTACCGTAAAGAGCTATATCAGAACGTATTGCCGTTTTGGCTGGAAAAATCACAGGATAAGGAGTATGGCGGTTATTTCACATGCCTTAAACGCGACGGCAGCGTCTTTGACACGGATAAGTTTGTCTGGCTGCAGGGCCGCGAAGTCTGGATGTTCGCCATGCTGTACAACAAGGTGGAAAAGAATCCGGCATGGCTTGCCTGCGCCCGCCAGGGAGCGGAATTTCTGGAAAAGTACGGCCACGACGGCAACTTCGACTTCTACTTCTCCCTCACCCGCGAGGGCAAGCCCATCATAGCGCCTTACAACATCTTTTCCAACACCTTCGCCTGCATGGCCTTCGCCCAGATGGCCGTTGCCACGGGAGAGGAGCATTGGGCCGATATCGCCCGCAAAACCTTCCAGCGCATCCTGGACCGCCGCTCCAACCCAAAGGGCAAATGGACCAAGGCGGTTCCCGGCACCCGCCCCATGAAGGATTTCGCCCTTCCCATGATTATCTGCAACATGGCTCTGGAGGTGGAGCCTATAATTGAAGACAAGGCCCTCCTGGACAAGACCATAGAGGAAGCCCTGCACGAGGTCTTCGACGTCTTCTACCAGCCGGACCTTGGGGTGATGGTAGAGAACCTGGCTCCGGACGGCAGCCTTGTCGACTGCTTCGAAGGCCGCCGCATCAACCCCGGCCACGACCTGGAGGCCCTCTGGTTCATGATGAACCTTGGCCTGAGGCTGCACAGGCAGGACATAATAGACAAGAGCGTGGAGATAGCTCTCCGCGTGATAGACTACGGCTGGGACAAGGAGTATGGCGGCATCTTCTACTTCATGGACCGCAAGGGATATCCCACCCAGGAACTGGAATGGGACCAAAAACTGTGGTGGGTACACCTGGAGAGTGCCATCTGCATGATAAAGGGCTACCAGCTCACCGGCAACAAGAAGGCCCTGGAATGGTTCCTCAAACTTGACGATTATCTCTGGACCCACTTCAAGGACCAGGAATACCCGGAATGGTTCGGCTACCTGAACCGCAGGGGAGAGGTGCTGCTTCCGCTCAAGGGCGGCAAATGGAAAGGCTGCTTCCACGTTCCCAGAGGCCTTTACCAGATAAGCACCATTTTACAGGAAATAGCAGACAATAAGTAATATATGAGAACACTTATCCGTTTAATCTCGGCCACCCTGGCGGCGCTGATGCTCATACCTGCGGCAGCGTTTGCCCAGGGGCGCCTCAGAGGTGTGGTGACAGATGCCGACGGCATCCCTCTGGGCGGAGTCACCGTCATGGTCAAGGGTACCTCAAACGGCACTATGACCGGCAACGACGGCGCCTACGAGCTCACGGCACGCCAGGGAGACATCATCGAGTTCTCCTGCCTTGGCCTTGCAACCGAGGAGCGCTCCTGGAACGGCCGCTCCCCCATCAACGTGACCATGAAGGAAGACGCCCTCTACCTTGAGGACGTGGTGGTGGTGGGTTACGGCACCGCCAAGAAGGAAACCCTCACCGCCGCAGTGTCGGCAATGAAGGGCGATGAGCTCCTTAAATCTCCTTCCACTAACGTATCCCAGGTTCTGGCCGGCAAGCTTTCCGGTATCTCCTCCGTGCAGGAGAGCGGTGAGCCGGGCCTGGACCAGGCGTCGCTGCGCATCCGCGGCTCCGTGTACGGCGTTGCCTACGTGGTGGACGGTTTCCCGGTGGACAACATCAACGACATCGACCCTGCCGATATCGAGAGCATCTCCGTGCTGAAGGATGGTGCCTCCGCGGCAGTTTACGGCCTCAAGGCCGCTGGCGGCGTTATTGTCATCACCACCCGCAAGGGCGACAAGGGAGACACCCGCATCACCTACAACGGCTCCGTAGGCGCCTCCATGAACGCCAACTTCCCGCGCTTCATGAACGGACCGCAGTTTGCGTATTATTATAATGTTGCCCAGATGATGGACATGCTCTCCAGCGGTGAAATATCCACCCCTTCAGAGTACGTTCCGGCATTTACCCAGAAGAATATCCAGGCCATGAGGGACGGCACCGACGACTGGGACAACGTGGATTATGTGGGCAAGGTATTCGGCACGGGCTTTAACCAGAAGCACAATGTGACAATACAGGGAGGCACGGACAAAGCCCGTTTCTTCACCTCCTTCGGTGTAATGGACCAAAAGGGTAATATCGACAGGTTCAATTACACAAGGTACAATGTAAGAACCAATATCGAAGGCGAACTCTCGAAACAGCTCAGCTATAAAGTGGGTTTGCAGGGAGTCCTCGGAAACAGGAGCACGCCGGCTTTCCTTTCCGGCGGTTCAGACTCCGGTGCTACGGAAGTGGGCTGGTTCTCCATCGCCCGCCAGGTTGTCCAGATGCACCCTTACCTGCCGGAGAAGTATGAGGGCTATTATACCGGCGCCGTGCAGGACAACCAGAGTTTTCTGGTGAGCCCGCTGGCTGCCATCTATGAGTCCGGTTTCAAGAAAACACGTTCCAGCGACATGTCCGTGAACGCCGCTCTCACCTGGAATATTCCTTTCGTGAAAGGCCTGTCATTAAGGGCTTCAGGCTCCTACGACTACAGCAACAGCTACAACAAGAACCTCTCTACGCCATACACCATGATGCAGAAGGAGCGTACCGATGATGGCTGGGTATGGAAAGTGAGGACAGACAACCCCCATATTGCCGATAACGTGACAAACCTTGGCGAAGGAGTGACGTTCTCCTCGCAGCTTGTGGGTCAGGCCGGAGCCAATTACGTGGCCTCATTCGGCAAAAACAACATAGACGCGATGATCCTTGCCGAGTATCGGCAGTATGTTGGCAACGGCCTGAGTGCTTATGTACAGGCCCTTCCCTTCGACTCTCTCCCGGAGCTTTCATTCGGCGTCGCCTCCAAAAACGCACCCGGCGGATGGTCCGGCGAATCCCGCTCCATCGGCTATGTATTCAGGGCCAGGTACGACTTTGACGAAAAATACCTCGCCGAAGTCACCGGCCGGTACGACGGTTCCTACAAATTTGCCGGCATGGCCAAAACACGCTGGGGCTTCTTCCCTTCCGTGTCCGTGGGCTGGAGGCTCAACAAGGAAGACTTCCTGAAGGACATTGACTGGCTCCAGGACCTTAAGCTCCGCGCCAGCGTGGGTCTCCTTGGAAACGATTCCGTGAGCGAATATGCCTTCCTGAGCACTTATGCCAAGGCCACAAACGTTGCTTTGGGGCAAAAGGGCGGGGCAACGGTAATTTCCCCGGCCTATTATACGGACGGTATCGCCAACACAGACCTCTCCTGGGAAAAGACCCAGAGCTGGAATGTGGGCGTTGACGCCTCTCTTTGGGACGGCCTCCTTGGCTTTGAGATTGACGGTTTCTACAACTACACCTACGATATGCTCACCTACCAGAGCACCGGGTTCCCCTCTTCCATGGGCGGTTATTACCCCACGTGGGTGAACTCCAACGCCATTGACGCCAAAGGTATCGACATACTTGTAAGGCATCATAACCGCTTCAGTCTCCTTGGAGAGCCCCTGTATCTTGAGCTTTCCGGCAGCCTTACCTATTCCAAGACGCGCTGGCTCAAATTCAATGACGACCCCAACATCGTTGAGTGGAGAAAACGCACCGGCACCACCTACGGCAGTATAATGTGCTGGCAGGCCGACGGTCTTTTCAAAAGCGAAGAAGAGATTGACAACGCCTCCTGGTACGGAACACGCCCCAACGTGGGCGACATTAAATATATAGACCTCAACGGTGACGGCAAGATTGACGAGGACGACAAGGGCTACTTCGGCCGCAGCAACCGCCCGGAACTCACCTTCGGCCTCAACGTAAATGCCAGTTGGAAGAACTTCGACTTCAACGCCCAGTTCACAGGGGGTGCACTGTTTGACGTCTCCCTCACCGGTACTTACTATAACGACAACGACGACAACACTATCTGGACCCAGACTTTCAAGGAAGGCGGCAATTCCCCTTTGTTCCTTGTGGAGAACGCCTATAGCGAATTCAACAAAGACGGGACCTTCCCACGCATCACCCTGGCCAAAGCCGGCCACGGCGGAGACAACGGCCTGAGTTCCACCTTCTGGATAAGAGATGGAAAATATGTGCGTCTGAAGACTGCGCAGCTTGGCTATACCCTGCCCAAGAAGATCACTTCCAGCCTGGGCATTCAGGCCTTCAGGTTGTTTGTGGAAGGCCAGAACCTGTTCACCATAGACGGACTTCCGGAAGGCATTGATCCGGAGTCCCCCGGAGTGAACAACGGATATTACCCGCAACAGCGTCTCATGATGGGCGGCATAACCATTACTTTCTAAAGGAGGTTCGAGCTATGAAAAAAATTATCACTCTCTTTATGGCAACAGCCCTTGCAGTGTCTTGCGGGGACCTTCTGGATATGACTCCGAGAGGCAGCGTCTCTGCCAAGACCATGTGGGAAAGCACCCGGAATGCCGAGTATTCAATAAATCATCTGTTCTCATACATCTGGTCTTACAACGCATATCCCACCCAGCTGGGCCTCACCGAAGCTCTGACCGACGAGCTCAAGTACACCTCGTACAACTTCAACGCAATGGCCCTCATCCCCTCCTATATCGCATACTACGAATCTACGGTAACAACCGGCACAATAGATGTTTACCTTGGAATGTGGGGTTCCTTGTACGTGGCCGTGAGAGAAACCAACGAGGCTCTTAACTACCTGCGCACTTACGGTCAGATGTCGGACGAGGACAAAACCCGCCTCAGCGCCGAGCTCCGCTTCCTCAGAGCTTACTTCTACTTTGAACTTGCAAAACGTTACAAGGACATTATCCTCTACGACGAAGACCTTTCCAAGATAAGCAAGGACAAGGCCCTTTCACCTGAAAGCGAAGTGTGGGATTTCATCCAGGCCGACCTTGACTTTGCCGCAGCAAACCTTCCCGCTCAGGCAAAGGCAGGCGGAAGGATAAACCAGGGAATGGCATACGCCCTCATCTCCCGCGCAATGCTTTATGCGCAACGCTGGGATGCTGTAATCGATGCGGCAGACAAGGTAAAGGAGCTTGGCTACACCCTGGAAAAGAACTATGCCGATTCCTATTCAAAGGCCCTGTCGGCAGGAAACACAGAGGCAATTCTTCAATACACATTCTCAAGGGCCAACAACATAGTCCACGATTTTAACTTCTACTACACTCCGGGCGGAGATTACACTGTTGAAGAGAGTACCGGCGGCGCCTATGCGGTTCCCACACAGGAACTTGTGGAGAGCTATGAACTGGCAACCGGCGGGTTCCCCAACTGGGCTCCCTGGCACGGAACGTCATCCTCAAACCCGCCCTACGCTCTTCTGGAGCCTCGTTTCCAGGCCACCATCCTCTATAACGGCAGTTCCTGGAAAGACCGCGCAATCGAGCCTTACATAGGCGGCACGGACGGCTGGGCCAAGTGGAAAACGGAGAAGAAGCCTGACGGCAAAACCGTAACCGGCTATTATATGAGAAAGCTTGTCGATGAGACTTACAATGTCAACACCTCCGGAAGCAGCCAGCCTTTCACCTTCCTCCGCTACGGAGAGGTTCTCCTGAACAAGGCGGAAGCCTGTTATCAGACGGCCGATTATGCCGGTGCCAATGCCGCTGTAAAGGAAATCCGGGACCGCGTAGGACTGCCCTACACAGACAAAAGCGGAGACAATCTCTGGAAAGCCATTGTCCAGGAAAGGAAAGTGGAGCTGGCCTTCGAAGGCCTGCGCTACTGGGATTTGAGGCGTTGGAAAGTTGCCGCCAAGAACTATCCGGAAGGTCTCTCCGGATATCAGCAGCACGGACTTATGATAGAAAAAACAGGAGATGACAGCTTCCGATACACATACGTTTCCGTGGATGAGAAGGACCGCAATTTCCCGGAGCGCCTGTATCGCTTTCCTATGCCAGAAAGCGAACTCTCTTCAAATGCCCTTGTAGACCAATATGACGAATGGAAGTAATGCTATGAAAAAGATATTCCACATAATCCTGCTCGCGGCGGTTTGCCTTCAGGCGTGCCACACTCCGGAGTATGTACTTCCCACAGCTACGGAAAGGCAGGGGCTCACCAGCCTGACGGCCATTCTGACTTCCGGACAGTACGAGGGTCAGGAATTGGCCAAATATGCCATAACAAATCCTGAAGAAACAGACTATGTAATACCCATCCCCTGGTATTACCCGGAAGCATCCGATGACGAGACGCTGGTCCATATGCTCAAACTCCGCATCCAGGCCCAGCTTCAGCCCAACTGGAAAATTACGCCGACGCTTGGTATCCTGGACCTCACGGAGGTGAACAAGTTTACCCTGACGGACCCTTACGGGAATTCAAAAGATATAACCATTACCGGCAAGCGCTTTAAACCCACCTCCTGCAGCCTTCTGGCAATGATGGTAGAGGACGTAAAGACTTCCTGCGTGGTATATGAAGATGATTCAAAGATACTCATACCATATCTTGACGATCTCTCTTCCGTGAGCATTTCCGGCCAGGTGTCACCACACGCCACTATCACAAAAGTCAACGGAAAGACATTCTCCACGAGCGGAAAGTTCAACCTCAACACCGGAGCCACCGTAACAGTTACGGCGGGAGACGGAACAACGACAAAGACATACAACGTGGAGCAGGGTATTCCCGCACTTCTTCCTCAGGGAATGAGGGAGGAGTCGGTAGCCCTTCTCTCCTGCGTGGACCCCGTAACCGGTACAGGCCTGCCGCCGTTCAGCACCAAGTGCTATGTTTCGCTTGCCGGAATAGACACCAGGATGATAGTGGCAACCGGCGAAGGACGCACTCCTTTTGTGGTTAACGCCTTCACCGGAACCAAGGAAGGGGAAATGGTGCTTGGAGATGCAGTTGCCGACTGCATCACCAACGATGACGCCGGACATATACTGATCTGCAACTTTGCTCTTGGCGGGGACAGTGCCCAGACTGTCAATATCTGGATGACAGACTCCCCCGATACTGCGCCCACGCTCATACATTCCTTCACCAACCCGCTTATGTTCCCCATCGGCCACAGAATGAAGGTTCTTGGAGATGTTACCTCCGATGCGGTGATATCCTTTACTACGGAAGGCATAGCCGGAGTGTCCACAAGTTCCACCATATGCTTCCTGACGACAGAGGGCGGTGTGTTCTCCGAAGAAATCGGCACCAAGGACTTTGCCGCTTTCAATCTTGGATGGGGCGCCGCACCTGTGAATTTTGCCACCGCAGTTCCCGCATCGCTCAATCCCGTGCGCGACGGCTGGTTCATTGACTATTATGAGGGAAATTCCGATCCAAGCATTGCGCATGGAAACCAGGACTGTTACATCCTTCACTATATTAGCGGCAAGGACAAGGACAACTGGATAGACCTTGTGGGCAACTGGGCTCACAACCCCAACTGCCTGGACATCAAGACTTTCAATGGAGCCAGATACCTTACATTGTTTGCAGTGAGCCATTTCCCCGAATGGGATATCCGCCCTCGCATCCGCCTGTACGATGCAACGTCTCCCGCTTCTATGACAACATCCGCAGAGCCTATTCTAAAGGAAGACAACATGAAATCCTTCCAAAAGAGCACTACAAACAGTGATTTCGGCGCTTCCGGCGACGTTGCCCTGGTCCCTTCAAAGGATGGTTACCGCCTGTATATTTACTTTTATGACCACCACGCCCACTCCATTGGTGCATACGTGGCAGACTGCTTTGAAATATGAAAAAGTTTGCAATCATACTCGCCGCCTTTGCCATGGCGGCATGTTCCTCAAAAGGAGGCGACATCCCTTCAGAATGGCCCTGGAACGACCCCGACGCCGATGACCAGCCCTGGGTAGAGGTGACGGACGGCAGCTTCGGGACTCTTCCCGATTATATCAGGATTTACCACTCTCCGGATGTTCTCAAGGGGAAGAATGCCGTGGCCTGGATTGCTACGGCCGACCTTTCAAAAGCTCAGTTCCATGTATGGGGGCTCAATGACCCGGAACTGGACGGCAGCGAAGATGCCCTTAAAACTCCCACACAGGCTTACAATGCCTTCGGTGCCCCGGCGCTTGTTGTAAACGGCGGCTACTTCTACGTATCCGATGGAACCAACTATCCCGCAAGTCTTGCTGTAGAAAACGGCAAACTGCTGTCTCCCAACATCAATTACGCCTCTGAAGACTGGGTGACCATGTATTACCCCACCAAGGCAGCATTCGTACAGCATGCCGACGGGTCCCTTGAGGTTGGCTGGACATATTTCTCCGATGCGGACAACCATTTCTTCTATCCCGCACCTTCAGAAAACGACATGGCCGGAGATCCCAAGCCCATCCCTGACGCGTCATATCCCGAGGGAGGTAAAGCTTTTGAGGCAAAAACCGCTATCGGAGCCGGCCCGGTTCTTTTGAAGAACGGAGATATAGTCAATTCCTGGCGGTTCGAATGCGTCCCGGGAGACTATGATGTGAATTGCCTTGGTGAGGCGCCGAGGACTGCTGTAGGCAAGACCGCCGAAGGGCTTCTGGTACTGTTTGTGTGCGAAGGAAGGAATATGACCGAAGGAGTTCCGGGATATTCCACCGAGAATGTAGCGAAAATACTAAAGGAGTTTGGCTGCACAGACGCCATAAACCTTGACGGAGGCGGTTCCAGCTGCCTTCTTATAAATGGAATAGAAACCATAAAACCTTCGGACGGCGCGCAACGTTCCGTAGGAAGTTGCATCTATATTAAGTAGAGAGTGAAGACCATTTGGCTGCACATATTGCCGTTTCTGGTGCTTCTTGGCGCGTGCTACAACAAGCCCGTGACAGAAGAACCCGCTCCGGAACCGGAACCTGAACCTCAGGTGGAAACGCCTGAGGGAAAGCCGCGTTATGTGTGGATTGACGCGTCGGCCAACTTCTACTACTACGCCAACGACAAAGCTTATATCGCAAAGGAGCTGAAACAACTGGCCGACTGCGGTTTCACGGACATCATCGTGGATGTAAGGCCCACGGAAGGCACCGTTCTATGGAATTCAAAAGTGGCCCCCCAGGCAAAACGGCTCGCCGCATGGATTAATTCTTCTTACCGCTTCGTAGAACGTGAGGCCAGCTGGGACTATCTTCAGGCCTTCATTGATTCCGGGCGGGCGGCCGGACTGAGGGTACATGCTGCAATAAACACTTTCGTGTGCGGCTATGGCGGGTATTACGGACTTGAAAGCGAAGGGCCCGTCTTCTCCGGAGAGATACCGGAAACCTGGGCCGCCATGGACTGGGACGGGGAAACTGTTTCCAGCAGTTTCTATCCCGGTGTTCAAGGTACCGTATTTATGAATCCGGCCAGTGACGATGTCCAGGAATATGTCTTGAAACTTCTCAAGGAACTTGCCGTCTATGATCTTGACGGCATTGTGCTTGACAGATGCAGATACGACGACAACGGTCTCAGAAGCGAGTTTTCCGACATCTCCAGACAAAAATTCACGGAATATCTTGGCAGGGAGCCTGTGGCATGGCCGATGATGAAAACAGAACCTTCCACACTGCCGTATCCGCTTGGAGAGGAACAGAAAGCGTGGCTTACCTTCCGCGCCAAGACCATACATGATTTCATAGTCAAAGCGGCCCGCACGGTTCATGCCGTGAACGGCAACATGAAATTCGGCGTATACGTGGGCGCCTGGTACTCTTCTTATTACAGCAGCGGAGTAAACTGGGCAAGCCCTGAATACCTGACTCACAATAAATATGCACAGTGGGCGGACAAGGATTATCACAACTACGGCTTTGCAGACCACTGCGACTACATGTTCCTTGGCTGTTATGCCACTACATCAAGCATTTACGGTACCGGAGAATGGAAAATGGAAGGCTTTGCCAAACAGGGGAAAGACCTCCTTATGGGAGCGACGGAATTTGCGGGCGGCCCGGATATCGGCAATCCCGATTACTGGCATCAGGGCGGGAAAAGCGCCTATATTCCAAAGACATTCGATGCGATAACCAAGTATGCAGACGGTTATTTTGTATTTGACCTCTGCCACATACGTATGTTTGAATACTGGACTGCATTCAAGACAACTTTTAACGATTACCTCAACACATTAACCAATAAATAGTTTATACTATGAAAAGATTCTTTTATCTCGCAGCAGCGGCTCTTGTAGCCCTGTGGTCCTGCCAGGAGAAGGTTGACCCTACGACCGATCCTGATCCCGATTCCATCACCATCACTTCCGATGCCGTGGTCAACATTGATGCCGAGTCTTCAATCACCACCGTTACCTTCAAGACAAACGCAGCATGGAAGGCAAATGCCGACCAGGAATTCCTGGTTCTTGACGTAACTTCCGGCGAAGCCACCGAAGAAGGAAAGATTAAGGTTACCGCCCAGAACCTCCCCACTGATGAATATGGCCGCGTAGGCCATATGCACATAGTTGCCGGCAAAGCAGAGGCTCTTGTGACCTTCATGCAGGGTAAAGTCTTCATCGTAAACGGCGCCCCTGACCAGACTGTTGAGGGAGGAAAAGCCGAATTCGATGTCACCACCAATATTCCGGAATACGACGTGAAAATTTACGACTCTTTTGACTGGGCTCCTGCAACCTATGACAAGGCAACCGGCAAGGGAAGTTTCAACGTAGCAAAGAACGAAGGCTATGACGGACGTCAGGCTTATGTAAAGTTCACCGTTTCCGCCATTCAGGTTCCCGTTTACGACGATGAGGGAAATCTTGTTGAGGGCGAAACTCAGGATGCCGTCTATCGTGCATACGTTTATCAGGCGGGACACTCCAGCCTGGCATGGCAGAAGGCACTCCCGGCCGATTTTAGCGTGGCCAACTCCGACGAACCCATCCACGACGCCACTGCCTCCATCGCCCTGTTCAACGGCAAGATTCTTGTTTCCGACGCAACTGTCGTCCGTGCATACGATCCCGCTACAGGAGATGCCTCCACGGTTACTATCCCCGGCGACCTTCCCGTGCAGTCCATCACCAACGATGACGCCGGCAACCTCCTGTTTGCCGAACTTATGCCTTACTTGGGTGTAGGACGCATCTATGCCGTAAAAGCCAACGACACAGCCATGTCAAATCCCGTGTGCCTTATTCCTTGGGTGAACGAGGCCTGGTCGGGTTCTCGCGGTGCCGATAAGGTGGCCGCCAAGGGCGATGTCTTTGGAAACGGTATCGTAACTATGATTTACGGCGGTGTAGGCTCATATGGCGGAGCCACTTACGGCCTTGCTTGGGAAGTCAAGAACGGCAGCGCCGATGTGTTCGATTACAACGAATGGAACAAGTCTACCCACCGCATCAACAATGACGCCTGGCTCACCATGCCTGAACTTGGCGATGACCTCTGGCTCTCCAACCGTGCAGTCTTTGTTCCTGCCGGCCCCGCAGCTTCTGACGGCTTCTTCTACAGCGGCTATGATGGCCTCTACAACCTCTATTATTACGACGGCTCAGCCTGGACAGCTGTTGCAGAAGGCCTTGGCGACTGGGCCACCGCACCCAACGGAATGGGCACAATTACCTGGGACGGCAAGAAGATTCTGGCTGTTGTAGGAATGGCATACTTCCCTCATTGGGGCATGCCTGCAACACTCTATATCTTTGACGTGACCAATCCCAAGGAGCCCGTTCTCCTTTCTTCAAACCAGTACTCTGCTGAAAACTATCTCCACGATGCAGCCGAGGCTGCCACAACCGATGTTGTCCTTGCCGTTGAAGGCAACGACCTCACCGCTACCGTGGTTGACTCTGCCTGGGGAGTTCTCTTCAAGGCAAAGTATCCCAAGCTCTAACGCTTAACCCACAGCCCCCGGCGGCAACACTGCCGGGGGCTTTTCTATAATATCCAATAAATGAAAACCAAACCTAGCGCACGCGTAGTGTTCCTGGCCGTAGTGGCGGCCGTGGGAGGAATACTTTTCGGCTATGACACGGCTGTCATTTCCGGAACTACTGAAGTTGTAAAATCTCAGTTCGGCCTGTCTACGGGCCTGGAAGGATGGTATGTGGGTTGTGCTCTCATAGGCTCCATCATAGGAGTCCTGTGCGCAGGCATGCTCTCCGACTTCCTGGGCCGGAAGAAAACAATGCTCATCAGCGCCGTGCTGTTTTCAATATCGGCCATAGGATGCGCCCTGAGTGCAGATTTCACCCAGCTTGTCATATTCCGCATAATCGGCGGATTCGGAATAGGCATCGTCTCCATCGTGTCTCCCGTATATATCTCCGAGGTGTCTCCCGCCGAGGTGCGCGGCACTATGGTCAGCCTGTACCAGCTGTTCATCACCATAGGTTTCCTGCTGGCATACCTAGCCAATTTCCTGATCCTGCGGGCAACTGAGATGCCGGATTACTGGAGACCCATGCTTGGAGCAGAGGCCATTCCCGACCTGCTTTTCCTGATTCTTATTTTCTTTATTCCCGAAAGTCCCCGCTGGCTGGCCGTCCGCGGACAGCGCCAGGACAACAGCGAGGCCTGGAAGGCTCTACGCGAAAAAGGCATTCTCAAGGCCGTCCTCATAGGCTCGGCAATTGCCATCCTGGGCCAGTTCATGGGTGTCAACGCCGTCCTGTACTATGGCCCCAAGATCTTTGCCGATGCCGGCTTCCAGGATCCGCTGTTCTCCACTGTGCTGGTTGGCGTTGTGAACATGCTCACTACGTTTATCGCCCTGGCAATCATAGACAAGGTGGGACGCAAGAACCTTGTATGGTGGGGAGTAGGCGGAATGATTTTCTGCCTGCTGATGATAGGTCTCTATTTCCTGCCATTCACAAGCCTTCCTACCTGGTTCATGCTAGTATTCTTCCTGCTATACGTTTTCTGCACGGCCATTTCCATAAGCGCCGTGGTATTTGTCCTGCTATCGGAAATGTACCCCAACAGGGTGCGCGGCCTGGCTATGTCCATTGCCGGATTTGCCTTGTGGATAGGCACTTACCTCATTGGCCAGCTCACCCCATGGATGCTGGAGAACCTTACTCCCGCCGGCACATTCTTCCTCTTTGCCTTCATGTGCATCCCGTACCTCTGGATTATGTATAAGCATGTGCCTGATACTACAGGAAAGACCCTGGAAGAAATTGAAGACTACTGGCGCAACAGTTGAGACATGGGTGGCCGTGACGGCAAATAGTTGATTATTATATAGTTACATACTTATCCATGGGCGTATTTACCAAAGGACAAACACTTAAGACACTTTGATTCAAAAACTTATCATCACGGGCCTTCTGGTCTTTGCTCTGGGGTGCACCGCCCGGCAGTACGATGTTGTCGTGGTTGGCGGAGGCACAGGAGGAACTGCGGCTGCAATTGAAGCTGCGAGGGACGGGGCCAGGGTACTGGTGGTGGAGGAGTCTCCCTGGCTGGGCGGCATGCTCACGAGCGCCGGGGTCAGCGCCTTTGACGGCAACTACCGCCTAAGGGGCGGCATCTTCGGGGAGTTTGCCGATTCCCTTGCCGCCAGGTACGGCGGTTACGAGGTCCTTAAGTCCGGATGGGTGAGCAACATCCTCTTCAATCCGGCCGTCGGGGCCGATATCCTTGCCAATATGGCCAGGGAGGCGGGAGTGGAGGTCAGGTTCCGGAACTCAGTGCAAAGTGTCAGGAGACTGCCGGCCGCATCCGGCATTGACGGAACGTGGCGCATCAATCTTGACGACGGGTCAAGGGTTAAAGCCAGGATACTCATCGACGGGACGGAGCTTGGAGACGTTGCGCTTGCCGCCGGGGCGGAAGAGCTCAAAGACAGCAGGGCGCTCCAGGATATGACTTATGTGGCAACGGTTAAGTACTACGATCACGACGTCACGATTCAGGAGCCCGAGGACTACGACCCGGCACACTATGCAGACTGCTGTGCCACATGGTCGGCGGAGATGATGCTCTCCTACGGAAAGCTTCCGGACGGACATATCATGCTCAACTGGCCGCAAAGCGGCAATGACATTTATCTTGAGTATCTTGACATGCCTCGAGGGGAGGTATATCGGCAGGCGAAAAACCGTACCCTGGGCTATGTCTATTACCTTCAGACAGTGCTGGGTTACAGGAATCTTGGCATTGCCGATGATGTATATCCATCCCCGGACGGCCTTCCCTTTTATCCGTACTACCGCGAATCCCGCCGTTTTGCCGGCAGGGACACTATGACCGTGGAGGCCGCGAAATCGCCCTATGATTATGACCTTTACACCCGCGCAGTGGCTGTAGGTGACTATCCTGTGGACCATCACCATAACCAGCACCCCCTCCGGGAAGAACTTTCGCACCTGTGGTGGGGAAAGATTCCCTCCTTCAGCGTGCCTTTGGGGGCTCTTGTTCCGGTAAACGTCGAAGACCTCCTGCTGTGCGACAAAAACATATCCACAAGCTGGGAGATTAACGGCGGAACGCGTCTGCAGCCGGTTGTACTTGGCATAGGACAGGCAGCAGGGGCGCTGGCGGCAATTGCCGTGAAGACAAGACGGCACCCTTCGGAAGTCCCCGCCGCAGAAGTCCAGGCCGTGCTTCTGGACCATGGCTGCTACCTTTTGCCTTTCCTGGACCTGAAGCCGGACCAGCCGGGGTTCCGGGAACTTCAGGAAAAGGGGGTCCGCGGGGAAGTCAAAGGCAGGGGCCGCAGTATCGGCTGGGCAAATGAAACCTGGGTAAACATACCTGAAAATGAATAAAAGAAACCTTGCAATCGATGTACTGAGGGGTCTCACCATGGCTGTAATGGTAATGGTGAACGACTTCTGGTCTTATCCTGACGTCCCTCACTTCCTGGAACATTTCGCCACCATGGAAGATGGAATGGGGCTGTCGGATTATGTCTATCCGCTGTTCCTCTTTGTCATGGGAATGTCCATCCCCTATGCACTGGACCGCAGGCGGGAGAAAGGAAAAAGCGACTGGGACACCCTCAGGCACATCCTGGGACGGACCTTCGCGCTTCTGGTCATGGGCGTTTTCCTGTATAACACAGAGCCGCCCATGGCCTGGAACAAGGGCTGGTACTACATCCTTATGGTTTTGGGTTTCTTCCTTGTTTGGAACTCATACAAGGCCGGCTTCAAACCCGCCAAATGGCTGAAGGCGCTTGGTGTGGCCATACTTGTCGCGCTGGTGGTATTCTACCGTACGGAAGACGGCGGACTGATGCGCACGGGCTGGTGGGGCATCCTTGGCCAGATTGGATGGGCGTACCTGTTTGCTTCGCTTGCATATATGCTTTGCAGAAAGCGGGAATGGATGCTTTGGGCGCTCTGGGCAGGATTCTGCCTGATTAACATTTCGGTCGTTCCAATGCGTAACGGAGAAGTGCTGGCAGGCCACAATGTCCTGTGGGATTTTTCAGAGGCGCTTCACCTTGAGAACGGACATATTATCATAATGACCCTCGGGGGTGTTCTCACATCACTTACAGAGCGTAAGCTGAACAGACACAAGGTCCTTGCCGGCTTTGGTGCCGCCGCCGTCCTGGCCATCCTTGGCTTTGCATCTCATCAGGGATGGATTATCTCCAAGAACCTGGGAACACTGCCCTGGTGCTTGTATGTGAGTGCCGTCGGCGTTGCAGTTTACACGCTGTTCCGTATTCTTGAAAAGCACTCTCTCATGGGCTGGGCAAAGCCGCTGTGGCCAGCAGGAACGGCCACGCTTACCGTATATATGCTTCCTTATCTATACACCAGCCTGTGGTATTTCTTTGATATGTCCGCACCGGCCTGGATGTACGGCTGGGTGGGCGTTGCCAAGAGTGCACTGCTGTCGGCAACGTGTATTTTCCTCACATGGTGCCTTGGGAAGCTTGGCGTAAAGCTTAAGATCTAGAAAGCGTCAGCGGCTGCTGGATCTCGCCGCCGTACAGGCGCACCCACGTCCTGAAACCCGGCTCTCCACGGGTGAACTCAAAGACCCGGCAGCCGGAGAGTCCAAGGTGGTTGTACACGGTGTCGCAGCCGCTGTATCGGCCATAGATATAGTACATCTGGCCGTAATCCAGGACGTAGTCGCAGTCGTGATCATGACCGGTAACTATAGCCCGGACGTCTCCCATCTCACGGAACTGGGCCAGAAGGCCGGAATTCAGGCGTGAAGGACATGGGGGCTCGCCGTTATTGCCGGCCAGGATTGTCCCGGCCGTAAGGCCCTCCTGTATCTCGCAAAGGGGAATATGGAAGAAGGCTATGGACGGAACGGGGTGGCCGGCTTTGGATGTAAAATGCCGGCTGTGGTCCCGGTACCAGGCAATCTGGTTATGGCGGATATAGTCGTAACAGTGAATCTCCTCCTCTCCTTTCAGGACAACGGCGTCCATCGAATCAAAGAGGTAGAAAACATGCTCCAAACCGTTTCCGGAGAGGGTTATAACGTCGTTGGAACAACCATAGACGCCTTCCTTCGGCTCAAGGTTGATACACCCGGGAAGCGACCGGATGGCCCGGAACATATCTTCCCTGGAAGAGCCGAACTGGGAGTCGTGGTTGCCAAGTGCCACGGCCCAGGGTATGCCGCTGCCGGCTAGCGGTTGCAGGATTTCCAGGGCGCTGGGAATATCCGGCTTTCCAAAAAGGATGTCTCCAGTATGGATTACCAGATCCGGTTTTACGCCTTCCAGGGCTTCCTGGACACATTTAAGGGCCCTTTCACTCCTTGGGTCTGAGGCAATGTAATGGGTGTCCGTAAACTGGAGCAGCGTGAACTTTCCGTCAGGGCCATAGGAAAATCTTCCGGCTACCGACAAGTCTGCTTTCTTTGACGGGGTGCTGCAAGCCTTGAACAGCGGACTGGCAGCCGCTCCCGCTGCAACAAATGCGGCTCCCTTCAGAAATGATCTGCGTTTCATAGCTTTATCTGGTCCCAATAATCGAACATCCTGATATGGCAGAGGTCGAAGAGGAAAAAACCGTCGGCCTCTTTTTCTATAACTCCGGCGATTTCCGGAACGAGGGCGCCCTTGTCACCGGTCTCGAAACCCTTTTCGTTGCCGATGTCCGGGCCGGCCGCGAACGGAACATCGCCGCACAGACGCTTGCGGCCAAGCCGGGCATAGCCTTCCATGGTCTTTTCCGTGGTTCCGTAAACATTTGCCGCCGGACAATATGTTCCAAGAAGCATGAAGTCCACAAGGTCTGCAAAGCCGGTTTCCCGGTATTCTTTTGTGGCCCAACGGTAGGTGGGTTCCTCCTGTGCGATATTGTACCTGGGGCTGGTCCAGTTTACGCCGCTGCGGTAATACTCGGAGAACCAGGCGCCGACGTAAACGCCCACGGGAAGGTCTTTCCTGACACCATGGACGGCGGCTACGCATCGGCCCACAAAGTCGTGGATGACCTTGCAGCGGAAGGTGAGCCACCGGACCTCAAGGGAGTCCGGCTCTTTGTCCAGGAATATATGGCCGGGTTCGGAGAAAACGGGCCAGCGCTCCGGCTGGTGGCCGATGTAACGGGCAAACTGTTCCCTGGCGGTCTCTGTGTAGCCGGCGTCCAGGGCATAGTCGTCGTAACGGCAGCGGTCCATGACTATGCCGTCAAGGCCGTCGTAGGCCGCAAGCTCCTGCAGAAGGCGAAGAAGGAACTCCTGCACTTCCCCGTTTGCGGGGTCGAGGAATCTGCCTCCGACAGTGGTTTCGTCGTCCAGATGGTTTACAAGGCCGCGGGAGCTGTGGTCTACAGCGGCCCAGTCCCGAAGCTCGGGGCGGTCATAGAGCATGCCCCTTTTTCCCGCCTCGCAGCGGAATCCGCCCACCATCATGTTTATTCCGGCAATTACCTTGAGTCCGGCTTTGTGTCCGGAGTCGATGAAGGCCCGGAGATAGTCGAAATCGGCCGTACGCGGTCTGTAACGAAGCCCTTCCGGCGTCCAGCCGGCCACCTCGGTAAGGGCGGGGGCGAGGGCGCTTTTAAAGAGTACGTTCCCGCTTGTCGGGCGCACCTCAACCACCACGTGGGTAAACCCCATGTCGGCAATACGCCGGCAGTCCAGGGCGATATTTTCCTCGCTGTTCCCGTACCGGTTGAAATTGGCCCCGACCTCTATCCAGACTATACGTGGCCCTTTCTCCTCAGGTTTTGAACACGCGGCAAGCCCCAGCATGGCCGCCAGTAAGAGTATCTTTGCTTTCATAGAGGGGCAATCAGTATTTCATCCCCAGGTTCTTCATTATGAAGGAGTAGATATCGGCCTGCTCCTCAAGCACTTTGGCAAGGGGCTTGCCGCCGCCGTGGCCTGCCTTGGAGTCTATGCGGATAAGCTGGGGCTTGCTGCCGGCGTTGCATTCCTGGAGGGTTGCCGCGAACTTGAATGAGTGGGCGGGGACCACGCGGTCGTCATGATCGGCGGTAGTGACCAGGGTGGCGGGATACTTGGTGCCGGGCTTCAGGTTATGAAGCGGGGAATATCCGTAGAGGTATTTGAACATTTCCTCGGAGTCTTCCGATGTGCCGTAATCAGGGGCCCAGTTCCAGCCGATGGTGAACTTGTGGTAGCGGAGCATGTCCATGACGCCCACCTGGGGGATGGCAACGCCGTAGAGTTCCGGCCTCTGGGTCATGCAGGCGCCCACAAGCAGGCCGCCGTTACTGCCGCCAACGATGGCAAGCTTCTCGGGCGATGTATAGCCCTTTGCGATGAGCCACTCTGCCGCGCCGATGAAATCGTCAAAAACGTTCTGTTTCTGCATCTTGGTGCCGGCAAGGTGCCAGGCCTCGCCGTACTCGGAGCCGCCGCGGAGGTTCACCTGGGCGTAGATGCCGCCGTGCTCGAACCAGGGGACGCGGGAGGCAGAGAATGAAGGAGGCAGGGAGATGTTGAATCCGCCGTAACCGTAGAGGTATACGGGGTTGCCGCCATCCAGCTTGATGCCTTTCTTATGGGTGATAAACATGGGGATTTTGGTGCCGTCCTTGGAGGGGAAGAACACCTGCTCGGTTTCCATGTCGGAGAGGTCGAAAGCGGTCTGGGGCTGCTTGTAAACGGTACTTTCGCCGGTTTCTATGTTCCAGTGATATACAGTTCCGGGAGTTGTGAACGATGCATATGAATAGTAGCACCAGGGCTCGCCTTTACGGCAGTTGAAGCCGGCGCTGCCCACGCCCGGAAGGTGGATTTCCTCTATCCTGCGGCCGTCAAGGCTGTAAAGGTATGCATGGGTGGAGGCATCCTGGCTGTAGCTTGCTATGATGAGGTCCGTGATGAAGGAAACGTCCTCAAGCACGCAGTCGCCCTCGGGAATGACGTCTTTCCAGACCCTTGGATTCTTGATGTCCGTTACCACCAGCTTGTTCATGGGGGCGTCAAGGTTGGTGAAGAGGTATATCTTGTCCCCGTCCGTTTCTGCGGTTGTGCAGGAATTCTTCATGTCCTTTGTAATCTGGACCCACTTGGAGCCGGGCTTACGGAGGTCCATGACGTAAAGGTTGTTGCCTATGTCGGCGCCGTCCTCATAGAGGAAGGCCATGGTTTCCTCGTCGTTCACGCTAACCTGGTAGAACCTGAGGGGCTCTGCCGGATTTGAGTAGAAGAGCTGGTCATCGGCCTGGGGAGTGCCAACCTTGTGGTAGTATATCTTGTGGACCTCGTTCTTGCCGCTGAACTCGTGGCCGTCGCCGGCGGGGGCGTCGTAGGCGCTGTAGTAGAAGCCGTCGCCGCGCCAGGATGCTCCGGTGAACTTTGCCCAGACAATGTGGTCTTCAAGGAGTTCGCGGGTCTGGGCGTCCATGACGTAGATCTCTTCCCAGTCGCTTCCGCTGCGGGAGATGGTGTATGCAGCGTACTTGCCGTCGTTGGAGAAATACACGCCCTTGAGGGCTACGGTGCCGTCTTCGCTGAGCTTGTTGGGGTCAAGGAACACGTGAGGCTCTGCGTCCGGTGAATCCATTTCATACAGGACGCTCTGGTTCTGGAGGCCGTCGTTGCGGTAGTAGTACCACTTGCCGTTCTTACGCTTGCCGGGAACGCCAACCTTCTCATAGTTGGAAACCTCCGTGAGCCTTTGGAGCAGCTTTGCGCGGAAAGGAATCTTCTTCAGGTATGCGTCCGTCACCTTGTTCTGGGCCTCTACCCAGGCGGCGGTCTCCTCGGAAGCATCGTCCTCAAGCCAGCGGTAAGGGTCCGCGACCTGGGTGCCGAAATAATCGTCTACAGTATTGTCTTTGCGCGTCACGGGTGTCTTGGGAGCGCAGGCGTCAAACAGAATTGCAGCCATCAGGAAAGGAATAATACGTTTCATAGCCATAAAGATACGAATTTTTCCTCACCCATCATTATGTTTTGTCACGCCAGGCCACAAAAACGCGGCAAACCGTGGCCACGGATGACGGGTACGTCACGCCAGGCCACAGAAACGCCCAAAACCGTGGCCGCGGATGACGGGCACGTCACGCCAGGCCACAAAAACGCCCGAAAGCGTGGCCGCGGGTGACAGGAGGGTTACACAGGCCAGATGAGTAGACCTATGCGGAAGGCGACAAAGGCGCAGAGCCAGGCAACCAGGATGGTGTAGAGGCACAGGAGGATGGCCCAGCGCCATTTGCCGGTCTCGTTCTTGATGGCTACGAACGTGGCTATGCATGGGAAGTACAGCAGCACGAAGACCATGTAGGCAAGTGCCGCGGCGGTAGGGACGGTAGCCTTGAGGGCGGCCTGGAGCTGGGTATCGTCACCCTCCTCGTACTCCTGTCCGTCCTGGGCATACACAACGCCCATGGTGCTGATGACCAGTTCCTTGGCACCCACTCCGGCAAGAAGGCCCACGTCCATCTTCCAGTTGAACCCAAGCGGCTCCATTGCGGGCTCGACGGCTTTTCCGATACTGCCTATGAACGAGTGCTCCTGCTGGTATGCGGCGCTTTCTCCGGTATGCCTTGGGAAGTATCCCAGGAACCAGATGGCCACGGAGAAGATGAGTATGGTGGTTGCCATTTTCTCAAGGTACTGCCGGCCTTTTTCCCAGGTATGGCGCCAGATGGCCTTTCCGGTTGGCATGCGGTACGGAGGCAGCTCCATCACGAAGGGGAGGTCATCGTCCTTGACGAATTTCCCTATCAGGAGGGCCGATAAAATGGCCAGTACAACGCCCAGCAGGTATATGCCCAAAAGCGCCGTTGCCGGACTTCCCGGGAAGAAAGCTCCCGCAAAGAGTACGAATATGGGAAGCCGGCCGGCGCATGACATGAAAGGTATGATAGCTATGGTGACAAGCCTGGATTTGCGGCTCTCTATGGAACGCGTTGCCATAATGGCCGGGACATTGCACCCGAAGCCCATGACCATGGGAATGAAACTTTTCCCGTGAAGACCTATCTTATGCATGAGCTTATCCACGATGAAAGCCGCCCGCGCCATGTATCCGCTGTCTTCCATAATGGATATGAAGAAGTACAGGATCATGATGTTGGGAAGGAACACCAGGACGCTTCCCACGCCGGCAATCACGCCGTCAACAATCAAATCCTTCACCCAACCGTCGGCCATCAGGGAGCCAACCCAGTCTCCAAGCCGTGCCACCAGCCACTCTATCCAGTCCATGGGATACTGGCCGATGGTGAACGTGGCCCAGAACACAAACCACAGCAGCAGGATGAAGATAGGGAATGCCAGCCACTGGTTGGTGACTATTGCATCCAGCTTGTCCGTGAGCGTGCAGCGGGGCTTTTCTTCCTGGTAACGGGTATATGTCTCTGCCAGGGCGCCCTGGATGAACGCGTATTTGGCATCGACAATGGCGCTTTCCGCATTCGTTCCAAGCAGTTCCTGGATGCGGGCGCTTTCCTCCTGGCGCACCATGGCTATCTCCTGGTAGTTTGGAAGCGCCTTGAGGGTCTTTTCAACATCCTTGTCCGTTTCAAGGTACTTGATGGCCAGATATCTGGTAGAGTAGCTGGCCTTGATGTCCCTGTTCTGTCCAATGGGATGCTGGAGGGCAACGATGCTCTTTTCCAGTTCTTTTCCGTGGTTGATATGGATGTGGCGGGCAAGCTTGGTGTCCGGATTTTCGTAGATTTTTATTACGGTATCGAAGAGCTCGGGGATGCCCTCGCCGTCACGGCTCACCGTGGGGCAGACAGGGATGCCAAGAAGATGTCCCAGCTGCTTGATATCCAGCTTGTCTCCCTTGTGCTTGAGCTCATCGTACATGTTGAGGGCCATGACAACCCTCAGGTTCATGTCTATGAGCTGGGTGGTAAGGTACAGGTTGCGTTCTATGTTGGAGGCGTCAACAACGTTTATCACTACGTCCGGCAGGGTCTCAACAAGGTTTTTCCTTACATAGAGCTCTTCCGGGGAATATGCGCTGAGGGAGTATGTTCCAGGCAGGTCCACAAGGGTGATCTTGTAGCCGCCGTGCTCAAAGTGTCCTTCCTTGGCATCCACGGTGACGCCGGAATAGTTTCCCACGTGCTCATGGCTGCCCGAGGCTATGTTGAACAGGGATGTCTTGCCGCAGTTGGGGTTTCCAACCAATGCCACCCGGATCACGTGGCCGCGCTCTTCCGCCACGTGTGCGAGAGCTTTGTCCAGGCGCTCCTTATCTTCCATATCACCGGGAAGCGCCTGGAGGTGCTCATCGGAAACCAGTGCCTCTCTGGCTTCCTCTTCCGTAACAACATCTATAAGTTTAGCCTCTTCCCGGCGGAGAGAAACCTTATAACCTATTATTTCATATTCAATGGGATCCTTGAGCGGGGCGTTGAGTACAACTTTGACCTCCTTCCCCTGGATAAACCCCATTTCTATCAGGCGTTTGCGAAAGCTCCCATGACCATGCACACGCACAATCACTGCCTTTTCGCCCGTCTTCAGCTCCGATAGTATCATTCTTGCTTGTTTTGCTGCTGCAAAATTAAGGGATTGACGCTCGCGAGTCAATCCCCATAAGTTGGTATTCTGCCACCTCCCGTCATCCGTGGCCACGGTTTTGGGCTTATTTTTTCTTTCTGCCGGATTTTTTGAGGGCTTCGGAGATTATCCATTGCAGCTGCCCGTTGGTGCTGCGGAACTCGTCCGCAGCCCAACGTTCCAGAGCTTCCATTGTTCCGGCATCAATCCGGAGGACGAAGCTCCTGACAGCATTTTTGTCCGTGGCCATTTTTAATATATGGAACCAGAATTGACCACGGGCTGGGCGGGTTCATCGCCGCACAGAACTACCAGAAGGTTGCTCACCATTGCGGCTTTGCGTTCCTCGTCCAGATCTACCACGCCTTCGCTCTTCAGTTTATCCAGGGCCATTTTCACCATACTTACCGCTCCGTCCACGATTTTCTCGCGGGCTGCGATTATGGCATCGGCCTGCTGGCGGCGGAGCATCACTGCTGCAATCTCCGGTGCGTAGGCAAGGTAGTTGATGCGGGCCTCCACTACGTGAAGTCCTGCCATTGAAAGGCGGTCGTTAAGAGTTTTAACGAGCTGATTATTTATTTCCTCCGCGTTGCTGCGGAGGGTGAGGTCGTCTGCACTGTCCGGGTTGTCGTAGGCGTAGTTGCCGGCCACCTGGCGGAGGGCGGCGTCGCTCTGCACGCGCACAAAATACTCAAATGCGTTGGCATAGTTCCTGGAGCCGGGACGGGAGTTTGCGCTCACGGGAGCCAGTGACTGGCTGTCAATCTCGAACAGGGCCTTGTAGGTGTCTTCAAGTTTCCAGACCACAACCATGCCGATGAGGACGGGGTTGCCGGACTTGTCGTTCACCTTGATGGGCTCCGGATTCAGGTTGCGGGCACGGAGGGTCACGCTCTTTTTGCCAAGAAGAGGGTTAACCCAGAAGAAACCGGTCATGGTGAAGGTGCCGCTGTACTTTCCGAAGAACACCAGGACCTTGGCCTCGTTGGGCTCCTGCTTGATGAAGCCGTTCATGCAAAGGGAGAACAGAAGCATCCCTATTATGCCCAGGATGGCGAATGTGGCGTCAGAATCTGCCAGGACAAAGCAATATATTGACGCGGCAAAAATGACAAGGACAAACAGCAGGGCAAGAAATCCATTGAAACAGATTCCGTTATAGGTGAACTCGTTCTTATTCATAATAATATCATTTTGATATCGCAAAGATATAAGCAAATCCCGACATTTCCAAATAAAAATGAAGGCCTGCCGTAAAAAAGCAGACCTTCATGAGAACACGTTGCTGAAACGCTATTTCTCCGGCTTCATGTGCGGAAGCCTGCGGTTCCAGAGGTATGGATTCATCTTGTGCCATTCCTCTACGGGAGGGATGATTCCCAGCTTGATGATGGTTTCCCTCATTTCCACAAGATGGTTGTAAGAGGCCTTGAGGTCTGCCATCTCTTCCTTGTTGCCTTCCGGCAGATAGTAATGGATGCCGGTGGCGTCCATGTATGTTGGCATGGCCATGAAAACGTGGCTGTACTCATGGGTGTCAACATACGTTCCGGAGGGCCAGGGGAAGTTCTCTCCGCCCTTGATTGCCGCCTCGATAGCCTTCACGGACAGGTATGCGGGGCTCTGGATGGAGCTGCGGCCGCGAAGCTTGATGATCTGGGCGCCGCCCTGGATGGTGTCGTGCTTGATGGCCTCTATGCGTTCCTTGGAAAGGCCCATGCTGGCGATGGGGGTGCCGCAGATGGTGGCCTTGGACATGAAGACTGCCATGGACTCGCCGTGACCGCCGTATGTGAAGGCGTTCTCTACGTCCGACTGCCTTACGCCGAACTCTTTTGCAAGGTTGGTCTGCAGACGGGTACTGTCAAGGGCTGCCAGGGAAGACACGCGGCAGGGACGGAGACCGGAGTGGATGAGGACGGTAAGGGCCGTGACATCGGCAGGGTTGAAGATGATGAACACATGCTTTACCTCCGGGCAGTACTTGCGGATGTTGTCTCCCAGGTTTGCTGCAATTTCGCAGTTGCCTTTGAGAAGGTCTTCACGGGTCATGCCCTCCTTACGGGGTGCACCGCCGGAAGAAATGATGTACTTGGCGCCGGTGAAAGCCTCCTTCGGGTCTGTTGTAGCGGTAAAACGCATGCGGGGGAATGCACTGTGCTGCATCTCGTAGAGCACGCCGATGTTACCGGGCTCATAGACATCGTAAAGGCAGATATTGGGGGTGAGGCGCAGGATGGCGGCGATTGCGGCCATGTTGGAACCGATCATACCGGCTGCACCCACTATGACAAGTTTTTCGTCTGTAAGAAAATCCATAAGTGTTGATGCTTTATTTGGAATTGCAAATATACTAATTTTCAGCCAAAGATATATTGCAAACACAAAAAAATAGCTATATTTGCATGTTAATTTTAACCAAAGACATGGAGCCTCCCAGTCAGGTCATATCTAATCAATTAGCGGGCGTCGGATCAGACGACCCTCTGTCGCGATTATGTATACAACCCAGCTGCAACCCGGTGCCTCAAGGCATGCGGGCGGTTTCCTCCGTGTGGTTATAACCCAAATGCTTAATGGCACTATATTTTAAGAAAGAACTTGAAAACGAAGCCACCATCGCAGTGTGGCAGATAACTGAAACGGAAGATGAGCTCAAGGAGCTGAGCGCCACCCCCACGGACGAGATGGAAGAAATCTCGTTCATCCAGAGCGAATCCCAGCGCAAGCAGCGCCTTGCGGTGAGAGCTCTTCTGAACACCCTGTTTGACGAAAAAGTATACCTGAGCCACCACGACAACGGCAAACCCTATCTGGAGAACAACCCTGTAAACATCTCCATCACTCATACTGAGAAGTACGTCGCCGTAATCCTTCACGACGAGGAAGACTGCGGCATAGACGTGGAATCCCTGGACAGGGACTTCTCCGCCGTCGAGAAAAAAGCCCTCTCGGAAGAAGAAATCGAAGACCTTGACGATGAAAAGCGCAACGAGCAGCTCGCCATCTACTGGTGCGCCAAGGAAGCCGTTTTCAAACTGCTGAGCCGTTACAGCGTAGACTTCGCGGAGCAGATAGAGATAGAGCGTTTCCACCCCCGCGGAGAAGGCGAACTGGAAGCCACCTTCGTAGACAAGGACGGTGACGAGGACGAGTTCGACCTCGAGTACATGACCTTTGACCGCCACGTTCTTGTGTGGGTGGTGGGAGAATAGCCCCATTTGGAAAGTATCTAATTTAACAAATCTGTTATAACCCTGTTAATCAGCGAATTAACAGGGTTTTTTACGTATTGTTCATAACTTATTTTTCAAATAGATTTTTCTTGTTTTATATTTGTTCTCCGGAACCACTGACTTCCGCTAAACGCAAAGACATAAACCTATGGAAAAGCCGGCCCATGGCCGGTGGTACCATCAACGCCCTATAACGATTTTATTATGGTAAAACGTGTACTTAAACGCGACGGACGCCACGTCGACTTTAACAATCAGAAGATTGTCGCCGCCATCCTGAAGGCAATGGATGTAACCCCCATCGGCGAAGACATCGTACTTGCGGCACAGATTGCCCACAATATCTCCACCCTCCCCAAGGAAGAGATGAGCGTGGAAGAAATTCAGGACGTAGTTGAGAACGAGCTTATGAACAGCCCCCGCAAGGAGGTTGCAAAGGAGTATATCCGCTACCGCAACAAGCGTAACCTGGCCCGCAAGGCAAAGAGCAACGAGATTTTCCAGACCATCATCGACGCCCAGGTGAACGACATCACCCGCGAGAACGCCAACATGAACGCAGACACCCCTGCGGGCATGATGATGAAATTTGCATCGGAAGCAACCAAGAGCTATGTAGACGAGAACCTTCTCTCCGACCCCGTCCGCGAAGCCGTTCACGGAAACTACATCCACATCCACGACAAGGACTACTATCCCACAAAGTCTCTCACCTGCATCCAGCACCCCCTGGACCTCATCCTTGAGCACGGCCTCAAGGCCGGTCACGGCGAGTCCCGCCCCGCAAAGCGCATCGAGACCGCTTCCGTCCTTGCCTGTATCTCCATGGAAACCGTCCAGAACGAGATGCACGGCGGCCAGGCCATCCCTGCCTTCGACTTCTATCTGGCCCCCTTCGTCCGCAAAACCTATGAAGAGGAAATCGACCAGATAAGCCAGATGGAAAACCAGGACTACTCTGACCTCAAGCCTGCCAGGATTGACGACTACATCAAGCACGACCTCGTGGGCCTGCAGGGCAAGGAGAGGGCAAAGCAGCACGCCATCAACCAGACCGTGAGCCGCGTACACCAGGCAATGGAGGCGTTCGTGCACAACATGAACACCATCCACAGCCGCGGCGGAAACCAGGTTGTGTTCTCCTCCATCAACTACGGCACGGACACCTCGGCAGAAGGCCGCTGCATCATCCGCGAAATCCTGAACACCACCTACGAAGGCGTGGGCAACGGCAGCACCGCCATCTTCCCCATCCAGATCTGGAAGAAGAAGAGGGGCGTGAGCTACCTCCCCGGCGACCCCAACTACGACCTCTACAAGTTCGCCTGCAAGGTTACCGCCCGCCGTTTCTTCCCCAACTTCCTGAACCTGGACGCCACCTACAACCAGGACGATGCCTGGAAGGCCGATGACCCCAAACGCTACATCCACGAGGTGGCTACCATGGGCTGCCGCACCCGCGTGTACGGCAACCGCTTCGGGCCCAAGACCTCCATCGGCCGCGGCAACCTGAGCTTCACCACCATCAACATCGTGAAACTTGCCATCGAGGCCATGAACGAGGAACCCGAAAGGGATCTCCGCATAAAGAAGTTCTTCCAGAAGCTTGACTGGGCACTTGACATTGCCGCACGCCAGCTCAACGAGCGCTTCGACTTCCAGAAGACCGCCCTCAAGAAGCAGTTCCCCCTGCTGATGAACGGCCTCTGGCTTGGCAGCGAGAAGCTTGAGGACAACGACCCCGTAGAGTCCGTCCTGAACCAGGGCACCCTTTCCATCGGCTTCATCGGCCTGGCGGAATGCCTGATAGCCCTCGTCGGCAAGCACCACGGAGAAAGCGACGAAGCCCAGGAACTGGGCCTCAGGATTGTCTCCCACATGGCAGAGAAGATAAACGGCTTTGCCGAGACCTTCCAGCACAACTTCACCTTCCTGGCAACCCCTGCAGAAGGCCTCTCCGGAAGCTTTACCAAGAGGGACAAGAAGACCTTCGGCATCCTTCCCGGAATCACGGACAAGGACTACTACACCAACTCCAGCCACATCCCGGTGTACTATCACTGCACGCCCGAGCACAAGGCAAAGATCGAAGGCCCCTATCACAAGTACGAGAACGCCGGCCACATCTTCTACGTAGAGATTGACGGCGACGCCACCCACAATCCGGAAGCCATCATGCAGATTGTAGACCTCATGGACAAGTACGACATTGGCTACGGCTCCGTGAACCACAACCGCAACCGCTGCCTGGACTGCGGATACGAGAATTCAGAGGAAGGCCTCACGGAGTGCCCCCACTGCCACGGTCATCACATTGACACCCTGCAGCGCATTACCGGCTACCTCGTAGGCACCACCAACCGCTGGAACTCCGGCAAACTGGCGGAACTCCACGACAGGGTTGTCCACAAATGAAGATAAGAGTACTTGACATCGCTTACCAGACAATGGCGGACGGACCGGGTTTCCGTACCGCCATTTACTGTGCAGGCTGCAAACACCAGTGCAAGGGCTGCCATAACCCGCAGAGCTGGGACTTCGGCGCAGGCAAATGGATGGAGGTGGAGGAACTCCTTAATATAATAAAGGAAGACTCCATGGCCAACGTGAGCTTCTCCGGAGGCGATCCCATGTACCAGGCCCCGGCCTTCACGGAGCTTGCCAGGCGCATAAAGGAAGAGACTGACAAGACCATCTGGTGCTGGACCGGATTTACCCTGGAAGAAGTCCAGGCAGACCCTGAGATGGCCGCAATGCTGCCATGGCTGGACGTCCTTGTGGACGGGCCCTTCATCCTTGAACAGAGAGACACCGACCTCCTTTTCCGCGGAAGTCCCAACCAGCGCATAATCTACCTTCACGGCAAGCCGGACGATGACACCATCCCCGGGACCGTGCCGCTTGAGCCGTTACGTTAGGATTACTTCCGGAGCCAGTTCTCCGGATTCTGGGGCTCGTTGCCGTTCCAGAGTTCAAAATGGAAGAGATCTTCCCCGCCTATTGTGTCCACAACGCCTATCTCCTGGCCTGTGGACACTTTGTCTCCCACCTTCACGGATACGGACTTGAGTTTTGTGTACAGCGTATAATACGCTCCATGGTTCACCAGGACACACTGGTTGTAGCCGGGCAGAACAAACACCTGGGTAACCTTGCCATTGAACACGGCCATTGCCTTGGCACCGCGCCTCACCGTAAGGGTGACACCGTTGTTCTGCGGCAGTTCCACATTCTTGTACACCGGGTGCTGATGCTTTCCAAAACGGTCCGTTACAACGCCTTCCACCGGCCATGGCAGACGGCCCTTGTTGGAAGCGAACTCGTTTGAAAGCTTCACATCTATCTCCGTAGACACTGTCTTTCCCTTGGATTTTCCGGAGCCCGACGGCTTTTTCTGGCTCTGCTGCCTTATAAGGTCTGCAATCTTGCGGTTCAGGGATTCTATCTGGCGGTTCTTTTCCCTGAGCTGCTTTTCGTACTGCTTGCGGTCTTTCTGCAGACGGTCCTGCATATTGGCGCTTTCGGATTCCTCGTCCTTGAGGCGGGAGCGCTCCTTCACTATCTGGCCCCTTACCTGGTCCGACTCTTCCTTCAGGGACTCCAGGCGGGCCTTGCGGGCCTCCAGTGCGGCCGAAGCCTCCTGAATCTTTGCCGCCTGTGAATTCATCTGGGAAGAAAGGCTCCTGAAATACCCCAGCCGGCGGAAAGCCTGGCCCACGGACTGGCTGGAAAGGACGTACATGTACCACGTGCGGCTGTCCCTGTTCTTGTAGGCCCCGCGGACCAGTTTTGCGTAGTACGCGGAAAGGGTGTCGTAGCGGTCCTGGAGGGCGGCAATCTCTCCGCTGCAGATGCTTATGGAATCTCCAAGCACCTTGAGCGTGCGGTCACACTCGTCTATGAGCTGTTCCCTCTTTGCTATCTTGCTCCTCACAAGGGTAAGGTTGGAGAGGACTTTCTCGCTGGAGCGGGAGTTCTCCGCCAGCTTGCGGTTAATGAGCTCAATGTCCTTCTGCAGCTTTGCCCTCTCGCTTTCCAGGTTCTTCCGGGTATTCTTCTGGGCAAAAGCCGCCGTCCCGGCCAGAAGGGCCAGGACCGTCAGAATCATATGAAGCCTTCTGGTCATTTCCTGGCTTTTGCCTGATTACGGTAAATCTTTGCCATATCCGCCTCCCCAAGGGCTTCCAGCACGGTGGCATAATGCTCCAGGATTACTGCGCTGTCTTTCCCGCCATAGAGCATGGCGTGCTTGAAGAAGGGCTTAGCCTCAAGGTCTTTGCCCTGCAGATGCAGGATCCAGCCAAAGGTGTCAAGGTAGGTGGCGTTGTCCGGCTCTGCCTCTACCGTTTTTTTGGACATGTTGTATGCCTTCTTGAGTTTTTTCTTCTCAACGGAAAGGTAATAGGCATAATTGTTAAGGACCGGGGCATAGTCCGGATTTATCTTCAGGGCCTTTTCATATGCCTTGTAGGCCTCCTTGGAATTGCCTTTTTCGTGATATGCGTCACCTATGGAAGACCAGGCGGAAAGGCACAGGTCATTGTCCTTGGGGTAATTCATCAGGATATACCTGCAGTTCCCTATTATGGCGTCGTAATCCTTGAGATTGTAGTTTGCTATGTTGGCATACTCCAGGAAGGCCATCTCATGGAAACGGTTGAACGCATCCACGGCCATCTCTTTCAGGGACGGCCAGTTCTGCTGAAGACCCAGGTACTGGATGGCGGTGGCCGTGAGGGACTTGCTTTCCGGATAAAGCTCTGCGGCCGATATGAACCATAGTCCGGCGGCTTCCTGCCGGCCCGTGGTATAGAAATAGGTGCCCGTCTCCGAAAGGACGGTGCTGTCCTTGGGATGCACCCTTACCGCCGTCATTGCCAGGGAATCAAACCCTGCGCGGTGTATCTGCTGGATCTTGGGGTCGATGGTCCGGACCATGTTCCTGAGGTAAAGCCCCTTGGACGCCGCCGGGACATCGGCCGACGAGAAGAAGCCCTGCATTATACGGAAGTATTCCGGATAATTGCGCGCCCGCCTGTAAACTTCCGACATTCCCAGCGTTGCAGGCATGTAGCTGCTGTCCAGCTCCAGGGCCTCCGTGTAGCGGGAGCGGGCAAGGGAATCGGAATAATCGGCAAGGTAGTAGTCGCCGGCGATGGACAGGATCATGGGCGAGGAGTACTCCCGGTTGAACTTCTCCACGGCGTCGATGGCATCCTGGTGCCGTCCCATCTGGGTATAGATGTCGTACCGCGTGCGGACGGCATCCTCGGATGTGCCCCTGAGGCGCTCGATCTCGTCCAGGGAGGACAGTGCCTTGTCGAAACTGCGGGTACGGAGGTAAATGTCCAGGAGCTCGTAGTTTATCTGGCTCCTCTCCGGGAAGTCCCTGACGATGGATTCGTACGCGGAGGTTCCTTCATCGGCCTTTCCCTGCGAGAACAGGAGGCGGGCGAGGGTCCTGCGGTACCAGAAGTTCTTTCCGTCCAGCTCGGAGGCTTTCCTGAGGCACTCCTCTGCGCGGTCCAGATGCCCCTGGGCATAGTGGGACATACCCATGTAGTACCAGACCGCATCGTTTGATGGGTCTGCCTGGGACAGGGTGGTGAGGATGCGCAGTGCACGCGTATACTCACCTGCAGAATATAGAGAAACGGCATCCACATAATTGCCGGTCACGTTTTGGGCAAATGCGCCCACAGACAGGCATAACGCCACAAACGCCGATACCAGAATTCCTTTCATAATTGCAAAAGTAAGTCTTTTTTTGCTAAATTTGTAATGCTTATACACAAATTCCGAGCCTCCTTGAAACGTTTTGGGATAAAATTGCATCTTAATACTTGGGCACGGGTGGAAGATCCCCCCGCGGGGGCGTCGTCCCTCGAGCGCCTGGTACCTGCGTGCAGGGACGGAGACCGCAAGGCACAGAAGCGTCTTTTCGACGCCCTGTCGCCCAAAATGATGGCGGTCTGCCTTCGCTACATGGGCAACAGGGAAGACGCAGAGGACGTACTCCAGGAAGGTTTCGTGACCGTGTTCACAAAAATAGACAGCTATACGGGGACTGGTTCCTTTGAAGGCTGGGCAAGAAAGATCTTTGTCAATACTGCACTCATGCACCTGAGAAAAACTGACGCCCTGGGGCTCAGTGACGATATCGACGAGGCCAGGTCCCTCTTCACGGAGGAAGCCACCCCGGTAGAGAGAATCGGCTACAAGGAACTCCTGAGGCTCATTGCCGCACTGCCGGCAGACGCCAGGACGGTATTCAACCTGTATGTAGTTGAAGGGTACTCGCACAAGGACATAGCAGAGCAGCTTGGGTGCACGGAAGCCACCTCCCGTTCCAAACTTCAGAGAGCGAGGGTAAGGCTGCAGGAAATGATAAGACAATTAAGATGAAAGAGAAAGATTTTGACATATCCGTAAGGAACATTCTTGAAGGCGCGGAAGTACCCGTGTCCGGAAAGGTATGGAAGGGCGTTGCCGCCTCTCTGGCGCCCCGCCACTTCGCGTTACCTTTCTGGGCATACGCTCTTTCCGGCGTGGCGGCGGCAGCCGCCATAGCCCTGGGCGTATTCCTGTTCCGTCCCAATAATACGGGTAATATGCATCAGGGCGCCATTGCACTGGCCCCTTCGGAGATAAATGTGAATCTGACAGACGCCACTGTAGCAGTTCCAATCCAGAAGCAGATTGCACGCTCTTCAAACGTGGGCCGTACCGCCAGCCTTGAGGAGCCCATGGCCATAGAGGCCCAGGAAGCACCCGAAGTTGCGGACGGCGGCACAATCGTCAAGGAAGTTCCTTCCCCAGTAAAGGCCGGCACCCCCAAGGCTGCTGTCTCTGAGGACAACGCCGCTTTCAACCGTCTGGCTTTCCAGGAAACCAAGTCACGCAGGCCCAGGCTGGGCATGGGTGCATCGGCAGACATCCAAAGCAACAGCCGCGGATCGTTCTCCCGCCCCGGTGTCTTCGCCCCCCGCCGCATGGCTCCGGACCCGGACGAACCCGGCATCTACAACGCATATCCGGAAGTTGCCTTCGGACTTCCCTTCTCCGTGGGCATAAGCGCAACATACGGCGTTTCGGAAAAGATATCCTTCGGCGTAGGACTCAGGTACACACGCCTTACACGCACCTTCGTGGCAGACTACTACGATTCCGTTGACGGCGTCGCCCTGTTCCCTTACCTCCAGACAGACATAGACAATTATCAGCATTGGCTTGGAGTTCCCGTAAACATGTACGTAGACGTGCTCAGCAGCAGGTACTGGCATTTCCATACCTTCGTTGGCGGCACGGCGGAATTCCTCCTGAACAACGACTTCCTGGTGCATGCGTCACCTAAAGATATCCATTATCAAGAAAGCAGCGGCTATCCTCCCCAGTTCTCACTGGGAGCCGGCGTGGGCATAGAGTTCATGGTTATGGACAACGTGGGCCTGTATTTCGACCCCAGCCTCCGCTACTACTTCGGCACGCAGAATCAGCCGCGCTCCATCCGCACCGTGCAACCTTTCCGCATGGACGTGGAAGCAGGTCTGCGCATGTATTTCGGGAAGTAGCCAAACCAACACCCAATATTCACCCTTCCGCTATACCGGCGGGAGGGTTTTTTGTGATACCACGGGGGTGGGACAAAACTTTTTTACGTTTTGCTGTCATCGGTGGAATTATTCGGGAAAAATTATACGATTCCACCGATTTGGTCCGGAGAAAATGCATAGCTTGCGAAAAAAACTGCAAGGCTTATGCTGGTATATGTTCATGGCGCAAAATGCATGGGAATCAAAGCCGTTCCGGTAACCATAGAGGTAGATATTACCCTGGGTATAGGAATCCATCTGGTAGGGCTGGCGGACGCGGCCGTAAAGGAAAGTCTCCTCAGGACGGTAACAGCCCTTCAGGCCATGGGATTTCACATTCCCGGGAAGAAAATCATAATAAACCTGGCACCCGCCGACATGCATAAACAGGGCAGCGGGTACGACCTGGCCATAGCCCTTGGCATCATTGCGGCATCGTCCCAGAGGTTTCTGCCGGGGTTGGAGAAGTATATTATAATGGGGGAGCTGGGGCTGGACGGGAGCGTCCGGGCAGTGAGCGGGACCCTTCCCATGGTGGAACTGGCCATGGAAAAGGGGTTCCTGGGGTGCATCCTGCCGGAGGAATCGGCCCTGGAGGCATCGGACTATGCTGGCACGCAGGTGTTCGGGGTACGGACACTGGACGATGTCCTGCGCATCCTGGAGGAAAGGGACCTGTCGGACGATCTTCTGATATGGAATACGGAGGCATTCCGGAGGGCGCTTGAAGAGGAACCGCAGCAACAACGGCCATACATGGATTTTGCCGATATAATTGGCCAGGACGGCGCCAAAAGGGGTGTGGAAATTGCCTGCGCCGGAAGCCACAACGTACTTCTGGTCGGTGCCCCGGGTTCCGGAAAGAGTTCCATCGCAAAGGCCCTGGCCGGGATTCTGCCGCCCATGAGCCTGGAGGAAAGCGCCATAACTTCAAAGATATACTCCGTTGCCGGAAGGAGCGCAGGAGGACTTGGACTGGTGAGGCGGAGGCCCTTCCGCGCACCACACATATCGGCCTCAAAGATAGCCATCCTCGGGGGCGGGACAGGAGAGAACATTATGCCCGGGGAAGTTTCACTGGCCTCGAACGGTGTGCTCTTCCTGGACGAATTCGTGGAGGCGCCAAAATCTACTCTGGAGGCCCTCAGGGGCCCTTTGGAGGACCACAAGGTAACCATTTCCCGCCTTAAGGCAAAGATAGAGTATCCGGCATCGTTCATGCTGGTGGCGGCGGCAAACCCCTGCCCCTGCGGATACTGGGGCGAAGGAGACCGCTGCACCTGCACAGTGGGCAAAAGAATGGCCTATCTTGGGCGGCTTTCAGGGCCGATAATGGACAGGATAGATATTCAGCTCTGGGTCCATCCCGTTGATACCCAGTCACTTGTAAGAGGAGGAAAGGCAGAGCCTTCGGAGGCGGTGGCAAAAAGGGTGGCTGCGGCAAGGGAAATACAGATGAGGCGGTTCCAGGACTGCGGCATATTCACGAATGCGGAAATGAGCTCCAGGGAACTGGACCGCTTCTGCCCCCTGGACGAGAACTGCAAGACCCTTCTGGAGGGAATCATAGACCGCCTTGGGCTTTCTGCACGTGCTTACACGCGAATCATTAAGATAGCCCGGACCATAGCGGACCTGGAGGGGGCGGAAAACATAAAGCCGGCGCACCTGTCGGAGGCCGCCAGCTACAGATTCCTGGACCGAAGAAACATTCCGGACCTATGACAGCGAGAACAGCGCGGAGCCGCTCCCGGACATGGCGGCATATACTGCCCCCTTACGGTAAAGGGACTCTTTCAGGCCTGCAAGGACGGGATACTTCTGAAAGACGGTTTTTTCAAAGTCGTTCACAAGGTCCTGCTTCCAGGTTGACGGATCCTGCAGGAGAACCTCCCTGAGGGGCTTTGCGGGCGCGGCCGGGACTATTCCCCGGTAGGCATCGGCCGTTGAGACCGACACCCCTTCCGGGACCGTTACCTCTATCTTGAAGCGGGAAAGGTCAATGTCAAATGGCTCCAGGACCTCTCCGCGGCCGGTTCCCAGCATGGGGCGGTTGTACACGAAGAAGGCGCAGTCGCTGCCAAGAAGGGCGGCTTTCCGGGCAATGGCATCATCGGAAAGGCCAAGACCGGCCAGTTCCGATATCATCCTGAGGGCAAAGGCGGCATCGGCGCTTCCTCCGCCAAGGCCGGCGCCCACGGGGGATGTCTTTTCCAGGAAAATCTTCATGGGCGGGAGCTTGAATTCTTCGGCCAGAAGGAAGTAGGCCTTTGCCGTAAGGTCCTTCAGGGGATCCCAGTCCACGCCCCCGCGGCGGGCTATGGTAATCATGAGCTTCCCGTCCGGGGAAACCGCCTGCACCACGGGAAGGCCTTCGAACCCTGCCACGGTGCGGGAATAATCGGCTCCCTCTACAATTTCAAGGGTGTCGTGGATGCCCATATACGGGACAAACAGCGTTTCCAGGTTGTGGTAGCCATCCGGCCTTTTGGAGAGCACGTTGAGTCCCAGGTTCAGTTTTACGTTAGGATACGTTATCATATATGCAAAGCTACAAAAAAACATTGACAATAATAGCCGCCGTGCTGCTTGCGGCCTGTCAAAAGCCGCTGTTTCCAGGAGGGCCGCGATACCTGAGGGAGCCGGGAAGCACCTTCAGGGGCACAAGGGACACTGTCCAAACACCCCGGCATTCCCCTGAACCCAAACTGTATATTACAGCCCTCCAGGGCGGCGAGGCCGTGCTTTTTGCCGATGGGAAAGAAATCGCCCGCGCCCCGGCGGACAACGACCCGGAGAGGCACCGGGCTAGGCAGGGACACCTGTGGACAGACCGGATAGAGGGCAAGGAAACCGTCATTTTCAAGGACGGAGAAGAATTATTCCGATTCCCCGGAGAGGAGCTTCTCAGGGGCTTTTTCATAAAGGACGGCAAGGTCCACACCCTTGGCCAGAGGCCGGGAAACGGCGGCATCTGCTACCGCATAGACGGCGGGGAGGTCTTCTCCGCCCCGGCAGGAAGAATCGTCGGCTCCGCCAGCAGCCCCCACTGGGACGCCGGCGCCTTCAGTGCCGACTCCTCCGGCATCTACTACGCCTACGGCATCCCCTTCGTCCACAGCGGCTACACCACCTGGGAGTACCACGTGATGAAAGGGGCGGACACCTTCATCACCATACCTGACGATGCCTCCGGAACGGTCATGGACCTCAGGGTCTCCGGAGGCAATGTCTACAGGGCGGTGCTGAAGGGAACCTTTCTACTCTTCCTCTGCGGGGACCATGTGCTCTGGTCCTGGAAACTGGACGTAAAAGACATCCTGTCCGGAGTGAGGATTATCCCGCTTGACGGCGATATGTGCCTTGAATATACCACCTCCAGGGACCGCTACACAGACCTCTGGCTCATACGGGACGGCCACCACCAGAGGATGTCTTATTACGGATATGCCTCTCCCCGTATTCTCCGCAAGGGCCCCGTAACGGCCGCCTGGACGGAAGCCGGCGGCCACGTTCTGGAAATGGTCCTCGGGGGAAAGCACATTTCCATAAAGGCCAATCGGTACCATCTGGCCAATCCGCTCTGCCTCAACGCCTTCGACTCCACCTTCACCGCCATCCTCACGGACACCACCGCCACAGACCATCTCCTCCTCACCGACACCCTCTCCACCCCGCTCCGTTTAAGCGGTGTGCCTACGTCAATTAGAATTGAATAAATCTTGCTAATTGTTATAAATGTTAGAAAAATTACTATCTTTGCAATGAAATACTCGGAACTACACCGCATCTTGCGCGACACGGGATGCTTTATAGTAAGAAACGGAGGGAGTCACCCTATTTGGAAAAGTCCCATTACCGGACTGTTATTTGAAACTGGCTACCACGAGTCCCAGGAGGTCAGGAAGGGAACACTTAAAAAGATTGCTAAAAGATCAGGAATTAAACTATGAGTAAAAAACGTCAGGTTACCGCTATTATTGAAACCGGTCCGGACCATCATTTCTCCATTTATGTAGGGGATGATTCATATCCTTACGGGATCATCGGTCTCGGCGACACCATTCCGGAAGCAAAAGAGGATTTTATGCGTGGCTACGAAGAGATGAGGGAATGTGTAGAGAAGGATTTGGGGGAAAGATTCTTTGAAGCAGAGTTCGTATTCCGCTATGACATTCCGTCTTTCCTTCAAGAATTTGCATATGCCTTTACCCTTGCGGGTTTAGAGAGAATTACAGGCATAAACCAAAAGCAACTGGGGCACTATGTAAGCGGCTACAGGAAACCTTCTGCAAAAACTATCAAAAAGATGGAAGAGGGCATCCATAACTTCAGCGAGCAGCTGAGCATGATTCATTTTGCAGGCGTATGAAACACAGTATTGAGATACAAAGCCTTGCGGAGATTGACAAGGCGGCAAAGGAGTTCCTGAAGGAGATCGGGGACAATACGCTGGTGGCGTTCTATGCGCCAATGGGGGCGGGTAAAACTACGTTTACCACCGCTGTGTGCAAGGTGCTTGGCGTGGAGGAAGACGCCATAAGTTCCCCTACGTTTGCAATCGTAAACGAATACCGCGCACGGGGCTCCGAGCCCGTTTTCCACTTCGATTTCTACCGCATAGAGCGCCCGGAAGAGGCCCTGGACATAGGCCTGTACGACTATCTGGACTCCGGTTGCCTCTGCCTTATGGAATGGCCGGAAAACATCGAAGGGCTTCTTCCTGAAGAAACCCTCCGCGTAAAGATAAGTGTATTGGACGATGAGTCCCGGCTGCTTGAGTGGGAAGACTAGAGCTTTGACTCTATCACCGCAAGGTGGGTGTTGAAGTTACTCTTGAGACGGTCTATGGCGGCGTCGAAGGAAAGGTTCTCGTCACCGTTGATGATGCTGCCGCCGTTCATGCTCCTGTCATCGGCAGGGTTCCACATTGCAAAGTTCAGTTTTGCCGACTCGCTGAGGAGGGTACGGCACTCTTCCATGTAGTCCGGGATGGCCTGCAGCTGAGGCTTCAGCTCCAGGAAGCGCTCCCTGACCCTTGCCTTGAAAGCGGGGTCCTGGAACAGGCGGTCGTACCAGATGGCATGGCCGTTTACAAGGCCGTTGGCCCCGTTTGATGTATAGAATGAAAGAACTCCCCAATCGAAGTCCCAGCAGGGACCGGCGGTAAGCTTGCCGTTCACGTCCTTGTGGAAATAAACACTGCCGGGGTTACCCAGCTCGTGGTTGCACATGACCTCGTACACTATCCAGTAATCTATGTACGAATCCACGTCCAGATACTTTGCATAGCCGTTCTGGGGGTCCGTGAAACCGGAGCCGTAAAGGACATTGGAAGCCTCCGATATAACGCTTTTGGCGCGGGAAATCTGGTCCGCCGTGATATCGTCCTCGTCCGGGTATTTGACGGCAAAGGGGATTCCATGGTCTTTCCACTGGACGGTGTTGTCGTAGTGGAAATCAAGCTCGTAGAGAAGGCCGTCCGTCTCGGAGATGTTCACCCTGTTCTTGTCTACCCTCACCTGCTCTATGAGAAGGTAGGAGCCTTTGTGATTCCCGTTGAGGATAAGCTCTACCGGCACGCAGCGGGGTGTCCAGGCAAGACCGGTCATCATGGACGATACCTTCATGGAGACAAGGTTACGCATGAGCGTACGGTCCATGAAGTTTGCAAGCAGCACCCAGCGCTTGTGCTTTGGCATGCCAAGCACGCTCTGGCGGCTGTCAAATGCAATAAGGTAAGGCTTCTTTGGCCACTCCCAGGTGGTGTTTCCGCGTCCCTTCACGCGGGCCGGAGCCGGAGCAAAATCCTGATACCCGCCAAATCCCCTGATGCCAACCGTCGCCGTCACATAGGTATCCTTGGACTTGATATCCACACCTCCGGCCGTGTCAATGTACACCACCGGCAGCCCGGTACGGATACCGGCGGTGGGGTCTTTTGCGGATTTGATTGTGACAAGTGGCGAAAGCACATACGAGTCATTCGCCGTCATGACGGCAAGGGAGACGGAAGTCTCGTACTGAATGCCAAGACCGGCATCGGCAATTACGGCAACGTAGGAACCCTTGTCCTCACCGGTCAGAACTTCCTTAAGGTAGTACTCCTGAGGGGTTTTTCCGCCGGGAAGAAGAAGCTGCACCCGGCCCACCTCATAATCCGGGTCCTCTACCTTGAAAGGAAGGTTGACCGTCTTTCCCTGGGGAATTTCCAGAGTCTGCTCCAGCGGAGTTACGGCGCGGAGAACGGGAGACTGGATTTCCTCCCTTTCCGTGCAGGAAAAAGCCGCCAGAAGGGCGGCCAGTGCCAAAAACCGTCTTGATTTCATTATTCTTTCCAGGTAATGGATTGTATGCTTTTTGCGGGCAGCTTGCAGGAAACGGAGGCTTTGTCCGTAACAAGGTTCAGCAGGGCGTCAGACCCCTGATTCAGCACCAGTACGGCATAGGATCCGTCAGGATTCCTGAACCACTCGTAAGTGACATTGTCCGGAGTATAACCCTTCTTTCCCAGCCTCACGGCGCCGGGGAGAAGCACCTTTGAGCAGTGGGCCACATCGTAATAATGGGAATTGCGCGTGATACCCTTGAGCGAATGGTCTCCTGCCGATATTGTGACCGCACCGAAACAGGTGCTGCAACCGCCTGGCCTGTAGGGCTTTCCCTCGCTGTCCAGCATCATGTTCCACAGCGTTACGCCCTTTCCCCAGCGGGAAAGCGTTCCCAGGAAGATATCCCTGAAATCGTTCATCAGGCAGCCGTCAAACGTATAGTTCCAGGTGCCGATGGACGCCTCGGTGAAAAAGATTTCCTTGTCCGGGAACTTGGAGCGGATGCCGTCCAGGGTGGTCACGCTGCCCCCGTAGTTATGCCAGGCGGAACCGGCCACGTACTTTGCGGCATCGGCATCTTCCAGGATACGGACAGGATAGTCCTTCTGGTCCGATATGTTGTCGAAGTTGTAGTTGTGGTCGAATAGAAGCACCTTGGTCTTGAGCCCGGCCTTCTCGAAAGCGGGGCCTACGGCCTGTTTGATGAAATCCCTCTGCTCCTGCCAGGACATGTACAGGGACATGGAATTGCCACGGTTAAGGGGCTCGTTCTGCAGCGTGACAGCATATACCGGGAATCCCCTCCCTTCCATCTCCTTTATCCACTTCACGAAATAATCCGCATAATCGGCATAATACTTTGGATTGAGGCGGCCGCCGGTCCAGGCGGTGTAGGAGCTTTTCATATCGTCCGCCACCTTCATCCAGCGGGGGCAGCTCCAGGGGGAGCCGATTATCTTCACGTCCGGATTGATTTTGAAAATCTGCTCCAGGACCGGGAAGAACCATTCCTCGTCCAGCGGGTGCACGGCGAAGTTTTCCATGCCCGGGGTGTCGCACCAGGTGAACTCGTCCATGGAGAAATCGGACCCGCCTATGCATACGCGGATAAGTGAACTTCCTATGCCTTTTTCACGGCTGAAAACCTCTTCCAGGAAGGCCTGGCGGTCTTCGGCCCTCATGAGAAGGAGGTTGTAGCAGGTTGCGTGGGTTATGGCAAAACCAAATCCGTCAACCTCCTGGAAAACTTCTCCGGTGAGCTCTGCCGTGTAGGAGTGGACGTCGTCCGGCTTTCCCAGGCGTATGGTGCTTTCCGCCATCCTTTTGCCGGCCAGGGTTGTTGTATATACGGTTGCGTGAGGGCCTGTTTCCTGCCCGCCGGGGTTGGTCTCCGGCTCAGGAGAATTGCCTCCGCAGGCACATGCCGCAAAAATGCACGCCGCAAAAATGAGGAAGCACTTGTTCATCGTCACTTTACTTTGAAAGATACCGGCTTTCCGGAAGCGCTGTCTCCGGCCACCCAGAGCTGGAAGTCTCCCGGCTCCACTTTCTTCACCATGTCAAGCCCGTAGAAGGCAAGCTCCTCAGTGGGGATGGACACGGTGAGCTGACGGCTCTCTCCGGCCTTGAGGAACACTCTCTCAAAGTGCTTGAGCTCCTTCACGGGGCGGGTTACGGAGCCCACGAGGTCGCGCACGTATACCTGAACCACCTCTTCTCCGTCATATTTGCCGGTGTTTGCAAGGGTGAAGGATACCTCGATGGTATCGTCCACTCCATATTCCGCCCTGTCCGTGGCTATACCGGAATACTCGAAAGAGGTATAGCTGAGTCCGTAGCCGAAGGGGAACAGCGGGTATGCGCCGTAGTCAAGGTAATAAGAGGTGTTGCCAAGGGAGGTCTGGCCTGCCTCCAGGGGGATATCGTCTATGAGGGTCTGTCCTGTATAGGGACGGCCGGTCATGTTGTGGCTGTAGTAGAGCGGAGCCTGACCAACGGTCCTCAGGAAGGTAATAGGCGTACGGCCGGAGGGGTTCACGTCGCCGAAGATTACATTGGCCAGAGCCGGACCGCCCATTGTTCCTGGATGGAAGCTATAGAGCACTGCGTTGCAGTTGGGAAGATCTCTTTCTATGGTGAGCGGCCGGCCGGCCATTACTGTTGCCACAACGGGTTTTCCGGTGGTCTTGAGAGCCGCCAGGAGGTCGCTCTGCGAGCCCTGGAGGTTAAGGTCTGCAAGGGAATGGGCCTCTCCGGAGAGGATTGCTTCCTCTCCAAGGAATACGAGGATCACATCTGCCTTTCTGGCCGCGGCAATTACGTCGGCAAAACCCTGGCGCTTTTCGCGGCTGAAGCTGAGGCCGGGCACATAGTCCACCTTGCCCGGGAAACGGTCCCTGAGGGCCTGAAGCGGCGTTACCGTGTGCTGCTTCTCACCGTCGAAGGCCCAGGTTCCAAGCTGGTCGTGCGGGGCGTCGGCCATGGGACCGGTTACAAGGATGCGCCTGCCGGGAGCAAGGGGAAGGATGCCGTCGTTCTTGAGAAGGATTGCCGACTGCTCCGCGCTCTTTTGCGCCGCGGCAAGGTGCTCCGGGGCATACTGTACGGCGGCTGCAGCCTCAACGTCGATGTAAGGATTCTCAAAGAGACCAAGGAGAATCTTTACCCTCAGGATGTTCCTTACTGCGTTGTCTATTGTGGACACTTTTACGTCTCCGCTTTTGACAAGCTCTTCAAGGTGGGAAAGGAAGCCGTAGGTCATCATGTCCATGTCCACTCCGGCGTTCGCCGCCTTTGCGGCAACGTCCTTGCGGTCTGTGCCAAAGCCGTGGTTTATCATTTCTCCCATGGAGTTCCAGTCCGTGACCACAAGGCCGTCAAAGCCCCATTCGCCGCGGAGGACGTCCTTTACCACGAAGGTGTTTCCGGTGGAGGGAACGCCGTCGTTGTCGTTGAAGGAAGTCATCAGAGTCATGGCTCCGGCCTTTACCGCAGCCTCGAAGGGCGGCAGGTAGACGTTACGGAGCTGGCGCTCTGTAAGGTATGTGCTGTTGTAGTCGCGTCCGCCCTCGCCGGCACCGTATCCCACGAAATGCTTGATACATGCGGCCATGGAGGTGGAGTCGAGCTGCGTCCCCTGGTAGCCGCGGACCATGGCTTCCGCCATGCGGGCGTCAAGGTAAGTGTCTTCTCCGCTACCTTCCGCGATGCGGCCCCAGCGGGGGTCGCGCGCTATGTCCAGCATGGGAGAGAAGGTCCACCTGACACCCTGTGCGGTTGCTTCCAGGGCGGCCACCCTGGCCCCGGCCTCTACCAGGGCGGGGTCAAAGGTGGCGGCCAGTCCCAGAGGAATTGGAAATACCGTGTGGAAACCGTGAATCACGTCACGGGCCACAAGAAGAGGAATACCCAGACGGGACTCTTCCACGCATATGCGCTGGAATTCATTGATCTTGACGGGGTCCACCTCGTTCAGGATGGAACCTATGCTTCCCGCACGGAGGGCGTCGGCATAATTGGACACGTCGGCACCGGCGGAAACCTGGTTCATCTGGCCGATCTTCTCGGCCAGGGTCATCTTGGACAGGATTGATTCCACGCGCTGTTCAACGTCCTTTCCTGCGCCTATGGTAGAATGTGAAGCGCAGGAGCATATGATGGCGCAGGCTATTGCTGCAGGGAAAAGTAATCTGGGGAGTTTCATCTATTTCTTCGTAAATACGCGGACGTAGTCCACTTCATAAGTAGCGGGGAGCTGGCCTTCATTGACGGTTCCGCCCATGTTGCCGCCCCACGCCATGTTGAATTTAAGATAAAAAGGTGCATCGAACGGCCAGGTATCGTAGCCCTTGCCTTCGTTCTTGAAGAGGAGGTGCTGCTTGCCGTCAATGTAGAAACGCATTTCGCTTGCAGTCCATTCCAAAGCGTACACGTGGAACTCGGTAGCGGCGTTGGAAACGTTCTGAACGTGTGTTTTCTGCGTGCCTTTGGGCCAGTTGTAAGCGTTGCAGTGTACGCTGGAGGAACTCCTGTTCCTGCCCTGGGTGCTTATGGCGTACTCCATGATGTCTATCTCGCCGTCACCGGGCCAGGTCCTGAAGTTCTTGGGCATCATCCAGAATGCGGGCCATGAGCCGGCCGCGTCGGAGACCTTGAGGCGGGCCTCGAACCAGCCGTACTGCCAGCCACGGGTGGTGTTCATCCTTATGGAATACACCGTTCCGCCAATCTTCTTTGCCTGAATCTTGAGGGATCCGTCGGAAATGAATGCAAGTTCTTCGCCGTTATAGGAGCCGGGGGCGTAGTACTGAAGCTCGTTGTTGCCCCAGCCGCCGGCACCTGTCTCGTACCACCAGTCGGCCGTGGAGGGCCTTCCGGGGGTGTCGAACTCCTCGTTCCAGTCCAGCACATAGCCTTCCGGAACAACAATCTCGCCGGGTGCGGGAGGGACGTCCTCGTCACTGAAACCCTGGGCTACCGGAACTTCCAGCGTCTTGCCTTTATAGCGGAAGGTAAGGGCCGTGTTCCTGGGCTTGCCGCTGCGGTTGGTGGTGAGGGTTACCTTTACCTGGGTGTCACCCTTGATGCCTCCGGACGGAGACACGGTGCACCAGTCCTTGTCCGCGGCGCTTACGCCCCAGTCACAGTCTGCCGTGACCGTGAGGACCGTGGTTCCCGCCTCGTAGGTGGCGTTTACGGACGACGGGCTCACGCTCAGCGTCCCCGCCTCCTCGGGCACGGGTTCCTGACCGCAGGAGCAGTTGAAAAGGGTTGCTGCCATAAACAGCAGCAGCAACCCTTTATAAATACCATTAGCCGGCACCATTACTTGACTCGTTTCAGAATGTACTGCCAAGCTATTGAGCCTCCGCCGTTTCCGGTAGCCGTGTAGCTCATCAGAACCAGCTGGTCATTAGTGTATGACTTGACATAGAGCCAGGGCTCGTTGGCAAAATCATCATTGGGAGTGTATGAGAACATGCCTCCGTCTGCGAGTTTGATGACTTCGTAATCGCCGACTTCGTCAAGTGTATAGGAAACGGTCATCTTGTCAATCGCAATGACGAAGTCGTCACCGTAAGGGCACTCGCCGTTCTTAAGGCTCTCATACACCGTGACTCCCTTGTTGATATAAGACTTGCCGTCTACGGGGTCAAGCGTGTATTTGCCGTCTGCCGTGAAAGTAATGATGTCATTGTACATAAAGGCGTCATCCTTGCAATGTGCGTCACCATTCCACCAGCCAAGAGGGTTGGCAAGAGTTTCGCCGCAGCCGAAATGGCCTTTCTGGTCTGCGTCCCAAGTCCAGGAGCCTACAAGGACTTCATCCAGGTCTTTGGCCGGTTCGGGCTGGGCGCTGCCGCCATCCTTCGGACGGAAAATAAGCTGCCATGCAATACCGTCATAAACGGCGACCAGCGTAAGCCTGTCCTTGGTGAGTTCCTTGATGTAGAGGCGGTTGGGCTCGTCATCAAGAACCGACGGATGCGGAATGTAGCCGAACAGGATGCCTGCGGGGAGCTCAATATATTCAGCGATGTCATCCTCGCCAAGGGTATAAGTGCTTTCCTGGCGTTCTGCGGGGGCGTCATAGTCCTCATCGCCGGCCAAAAGTTCCGCATGATAGCCAGAGCCTTTGTTTACGTAGACCTTGCCGTCGGCACCCGGGTCAAAGACGTACTTGCCGTCTGCAAAGAAGGTGATTTCGTCATCGGTTACACCAAAAGCGTCCTTGTCATGGGCGGCACCGTTCCACCATCCGGTAGGGTTGCCGAAGTCAGGGCCGCAGCCCATGTATCCCTGGACGTCGTTAGCCATAACCCAGGTCTTGCTAACCTTGTCAAATAGAGGATCAGCCTCTTCCTGTCCTTCCTTGGGGCGGAAGATCATCTGCCAGGATATGCCGTTGAACTTGGCAACGACAACAAGCTTTGTCTCAGTGTTCTCCTTTATATACAGATGGGTGGGCTCGGTGAGGACAGCCTTGTTAGGGACATAGCCGAAGAAGATACCTGCAGGGAGCTCGATATAGTCTCCATCGGCATCGGAACCAAGAGTATAGGTAGATTCCTGCTTTTCTGCCGGAGCGTCATAGTCATCATTGTTGACGCCGCTCCACAGCTCTTTGTGGTACTCGGATTCCCAGTTGCAATACACGACACCGTCTGCACCCGGATCAAAGACATACTTGCCGTCCTTGAAGAAGGTCAGTTCGTCGTCCTTGACGCCATAAGCGTCCTTGTCATGAGGGGCGCCATTCCACCATTCCACAGGATTGGCCACGGAGCCGCCACAGCCAAGATATCCCTGTGAGTCATTATCATAGACCCAGGTCTTGCTCTCAGTACCGAACAGGGGATCGGCCTTGCCGGCCACTGAACCCTTGGGAACGAACTCGTAGTACCAGGAGATACCGTCGGTATTGTCCGGGGTATAGACAGTAGCCATGAGCTGAAGTTTCTTCTTCATGTTGGCAGTGGTCTTCTCCATTACAAGATAACGGGGGCTCTCAACAATGCTCTTATGAGGAACATAAGAGAGGATTGCTCCGCTTTCAAATACCAGGTAAATCTGCTCGATACCTTCTTCGGTCCATTCGTTTTCGAAGGTATAGGTGTAAGTCTTGTTCTCCACGGGGAAGAGGTAATCCTCATCTGCGGTCTTGGACTCGGGGCTGAACTCGGAGCCCTTGTTGGCATAGGCCATGCCGTCAGCTGAGGTGTAGGTGTATTTGCCCTCGTTGTCGAAGGTTAAGACATCGTCATAGAGGAAGCCGCTCTTTCCGTTGGCCTCGCACGACCACCATCCCAGAGGATTACCCACGGGACCGCAGCCGAAGTGGCCGTTCTCCGTGCTGTTCCAGACCCAGTCCTGGCTTGCGCCGCCGGAGAGGGCACGGATGTAAGGAGAAGGATCGAACGGGTCGCGGTAGGTGTTCTCCAGGGAGAAGTTCTTCACCACGGAGCCCACGGATGTGCCAAAGGTGTTGTAGGCCTTGACCTCGACGGAGTAGGTGCCGGCTTCGCGGAAACGGAGCTGAAGGCCGTTTCCGGTATAGGAATATTTCTTATTCTGCTTGCCGTCGATGAGCTGGTCCGAGCCGAAGATCCAGATAGGGATCATTCCCTGGTTCTTGAGGTTGAAGGTGACGTAGTTTGTCTCCTGGTCAACGTCAATCTGAACGTCAAAGGTGGACGCCTCGGGGACGGAACCCTGTGAAAGCTCGGGATATTCCGGCATACAGGCAAAAGCGAATGAGGCTATTGCCAGGATGGCTATGATATTCCAAATCTTTTTCATGGTCAGTTATATTAATAATTGTTGTTCACAAGCTTGTCGTCCTTGTCAAGTTCGGACTGAGGGATGGGCCAGTACTTCTTGGACTCTGTCCAGTTGCTGCCGGCGGGACGGAAAGGATGGTTGGAGGCCTGGAGCACGGTTGCTGCCTGGCCGCTGCGGATAAGATCCCAGTAGCGCTTGCCTTCGCCAACGAACTCCTTGTGGCGCTCTTCGATGATGTCGTCAACGGTGGTTCCGGTATCCTTGCTCTTTGCACGGTCACGGACTTCCTTGAGCCATGCAGAGCCGTCCTGGCCAAGCCTTGCTGCAAGCTCTGCGGCGTTCAGGAGGGTCTCGGAATAGCGGTAGATGCGCTCGTTGTTGCCATAGTTCATGGTGTCGGCACCCTTGAAACCGTGGTTGCCGTTCTCACGGGCGATGTACTTGAGGAGGAAGAATCCGGTGTCTTCCCAGCGGGGTGCGTAGTTGTCGCGGTTGTCGGACCAGTTGAGGATACCGCCGTCCCTGCGGATGTCGGTGTCGTCATACATGTCGTATGCGCTCTTGTTCACGCCGCCGAAGCCCCAGCCGTCTGCGAAACCGCTGCCGGGCTTTGCACCAGGGATGCCGGTGAGCACGGAAGAAACGTTGCCGCCTGTTGCGATGGGAGCATCCCATGCACGGACGCCGCCTTCGGACACGTAGTTGATTTCCCAGATGGACTCAGTGCCCCATTCGCCGGACTCTTCCCAGATGGAAGCGAAATCGGCAACAAGGGCGTACTGCTTGCTGGTGATGATTTCCTTCATGTAATCAAGAGCCTTCTGGTAACGGCTTTCGTCCTTCTGGTACATGACCATTTCTGCGTAGAGCATGTAAGCCATTGCCTGGGTTACACGGCCCTCGTTGCCAACGGAGGCCTTCATGGGAAGGGCGTTCATGCCGATGGCTTCCTCCATGGTGGCGATGACCTTGCCGTAAACGGTATCGTGGTCAAGCTGGTCGCAGAAGTAGGGGGTCTTGAGGTTTTCCTCATAGTAAGGGATGTTGCCCCAGAGCTTCCAGAGGATGTTGTAGTAGTAGCTGCGCAGGACAAGTGCCTCGGCCACCCACTGGTCGCGCGTCGCCTTTGCAATGCCGTTTACCCCGTCAATATACTGGGGGACGATATTGGCACGGTTGATACCGGAATAGGCGATGGTCCACATCTGGTTGGGCTGGTCGGTGGAGGTGAGCTGGTAGAAGTGGGTCTTCACCAGGGAAGGCTGGTCGCCCTCGTTGGAACCGCCGCAGTTGATGTCGTCGGCCATGATGTCAAACACCAGGTGGAGGGAGTTGTACTGGTAGAAATAGTCGAACCACTCCAGGGGGTCGTATGCTGCCACAAGGCTCTCGAACATGCGGGCCTCGGTGTTGAAATACTCGTCAAGGGGCTCGGAAGAGTTGTGTACCGGAGATACAAACTCTGTGGAGCAGGATGCGAAGAGGATGACGGATGCGCTGAGCGCTGCAATTATCTTTTTCATGGTGTTCATCCTTTTATTAGAAGTTAACATTTACGCCGAAGGTGACTGTGCGGGCCTGGGGATATACGCCGCGGTCGATACCGGCCTCTGTGCCGAAGCCGTTGCCGCCGGTGACTTCAGGGTCGCAGCCGGTGTAGCGGGTGAAAGTGAGAGCGTTCTCTATCTGGGTGTAAACCCTAAGACGTGAGATCCTTGCCTTCCTGGTTATGTTCTGGGGAAGAGTGTAACCAAGCTGGACGTTACGTACGCGGAGGAAGGAGGCATCCTCTACCCACATGTCGGAAACGCGGTAGTTCTCGTTTGCAGATTCGAACACAAAGCGGGGGTATTTGTTGGTGGAGCCTTCGCCGGTCCAGCGGTTCAGGATGTTCTTGGGCAGGTTGATGTAGTAGAGGTCTGTACGGCGGGTAACGTTGAAAGCCTGTACGCCGGCCTGACCCTGCAGGAACAGGGTGAAGTCGAGGCCCTTGTAGTCGAAGCCGAAGTTGAGGCCGTAGGTCCAGTCGGGCATGCCCTTGCCTATGTAGGTGCGGTCTGCATCGTTCAGGATGCCATCTTTGTTGGTATCCACGAAGCGGATGTCGCCGGGTTCAGCCTTGGGCTGGAGAAGGGCGCCGTCGGCATTGACGTGTGCGTTGATCTCATCCCAGTTCTGGAAGATGCCATCGGTCTTGTAGCCGTAGAAGTAAGGGAAAGGCAATCCCACGATACCACGGGTGAGCTGGCCGATTTTATGGCTGGAGCCATAGAGGGAGGCCTCTTCGCCGCTGGCGCTCTGGATACCCAGATCGGTGAGTTTGTTCCAGTTGCGGGTGGCGTTGAAGTTCACGCGGTAGTGAAGGTCGCCGATGTGGTTGCGGTATCCCAGGTCGAATTCCAGACCGCGGTTCACCATGGAGCAGAGGTTGCCGATAGGGGCGGAGTCACCTGCGTATGCGGGAACGGGCATTTCGTGAAGCATGCCGGAGGTGAGCTTGTTGTAGAAGTCCACGGTTGCGGTAAACTGGTTGCCCCAGAGGCCGAAGTCTACGCCAAGGTCTGTCTGGATGGACTGTTCCCACTTGACGCCGGGGTTGGCAAGGCCGGAAGGCTTGGTGCCGCTGGCGATGGACTCGGTGCCGTTTCCGCCGGAACCGAAGACGTAGTTGTTGCCGCCGTTTGCGTAAACCGCATAGCGGAAGTCACCGATGGAGTCGTTACCGTTGACACCCCAGGAGCCACGGAGCTTGAGGGTGGAGATCCTGTCCTGAGCCTTGAGGAAGGGTTCGTTCTTGATGTTCCAGCCAACGGAAACCGAAGGGAATGTACCCCATTTATTGTCCGGGCCGAAGCGGCTTGATGCATCACGGCGGATGGTGGCTTCTGCCATGTAGCGCTCGTCGTAGTTCCAGGTGACACGGCCGAAGTAGGACATGAGGCTGTAAGGAACTGAATTCCAGCGGCCCCAGCCATTGCGGTCACCATCCTCGGACTTGCCGTAGGTGTTGTCTACGGAAATCTTCCAAGGGTCGTAGTCAAACTTGAGGCCCTTTGCAGAAGCGCCAAGGTAGGAGCTGGTGGAACGGTAGAGGGTCTGGCCAAGGACGGCGTTGATACCGTTCTTGCCAATCTGCTTGTCGTATGTGAAAACGTTTTCTACCTGCCAGGTCATGTACTGGTTCATGCTCTGGGAAGCGCCGGTGCCGTAGTTCATCTTTTCTACGGTGGAGGCGTTTCCGTCCTTGTCATAAACCTCGCTGGTGGTTATCTTGTCCAGGCTGTAGCTCTTTGAGGTAAGGAAATACTGCAGGTTGTAGCTGTGGCTGGTCACATAGGTGAGGTCTGCACTTGCGGTGGAGCGGAACTTGAGGCCTTCGAAGAGCTGGAGGTCAAGGGCCAGGTTGGCGATGACCTTGTCAGTGTTGTTCTTTCCGCCGGGCTGGGAAAGCTGTGCAAGAGGGTTTGCCTGCTCGTTGTAGATGGAGCCGTCGGCAATGGTGTAGGGGCGGCCCTGCTTGTCGCGGATAATATAAGGGTATCCGGCGGCATACATGGTCTTGTAGGCGGCCTCGGTGGCCTCATCGGCAAAAATGGTCTCGGTAGGTGCCATTCCAAGGGCGGAGCCAAGAGGGGAACCGTACTCGGAGTTGGTGCTGATGCCGGAGGCGTCGATGTTGGAGTAGGAAAGGGTTGTACGGAGGTCAGCCTTGTTCAGGAAGGTGCGGTCTGCAGTGTGGTCGAAGAGCTTGATGCCAACGTTCTGGTGATAGGTAAAACGCTTGTAGTAGGCCCTGTCGTAGCTTCCGCCGATGGTTCCCTGACGGTTCAGGTAACCGGCAGAGATGCTGTAGTCCACGTTCTCGGTACCGCCGCTCACGTTGAGGTCGTGCTTGACAACGGGAGCGTTCTTGTCGAAGATTGCACCTACCCAGTCGGTTCCCACGCCCAGTGAATAGGGATCGTCAAAAGTGGGAATCTGACCGGCGTTGAGGCGGCCTTCGTTCATCATGACGGCATACTCGGTGGCGTTCAGGACGGCGGGTTTGCGCCAGGGATTCTGTACGCCGTAGGAGAAGTCGTAGCTTATCTTTGCCTGACCCTTCTGGCCCTTCTTGGTGGTGATGAGCACTACGCCGTTGGCAGCACGGGCGCCGTACACTGCACCGGAAGCGGCATCCTTCAGGACCTCGATACGCTCAATGTCGTTGGGGTTCAGATAGTCGATACCGCCGGAAGGCATACCATCTATAATATAAAGGGGCTCGGAGTTGTTGATGGAGCCCACACCACGGATACGTACCTGGGAACCGGCGTCAGGGGCACCGGAGCTCTGGGTAACTGTAACACCGGAGGTGAGACCCTGGAGGACGTTGTCCACGCGGGTCTGGGGCGTTGCTTTCAGGTCTTCCGAGGTAATGCTGGAGATAGCGGCGGTGACCACGGACTTCTTCTGGACGCCGTAGCCCACTACAACTGTCTCTTCCAGCATCTGGGAATCGTCGGCAAGGACGATGTCCAGGACGCTGTCGTTGTTTACCTGTACGGTCTTGGTCTCGTAGCCAAGGCAGGAAACTTCAACGGTTGCGCCTTTCTTCACGCGGAGGCTGAAGGAGCCGTCCACGTCGGACATGGTGCCGTTGTTTGTTCCCTGCTCAACCACGAAAGCACCCACGACGGGCTGGTTGTCCGCGTCCTTCACGACACCCTTCAGGGTGACGTTCTGGGCCAGGGCAGCCAGGCTTAATCCTAGCGAGAGGATCAGAGTGATGATTATTTTCATACGCTTAAGGTTGGTTGTGCGTTGGTTATTGGTTTAAAAAATGTTTTTCTGCCACAAAATTATCGCTACTATATATAATGCGCGCACATAATAAAATTAAAGTAGTTGCAAGTAGTGAGCAACTACCTGCTTATCAATAAATTAAAACAATTTAAAAATAGAAAAAAGTAGTGGATTAGAAACCCGCAATCCACTACTTTTCTTATAAATCTACAGAGGTTACACTACAGAATATTAGCTATAGCGACCAGTTCCCGGGGAATAACAAGTTGCTCCAGATTGGCTGCAATGTGAGTTGTACGATGCACTTCGAAAGGAGTGGAACTGGCATGATAAGAAAAAAGATTTGTGAGAGTCTGGTTTATGTCTCCGGGTTACCTCCCTTGACGCCATAAAGAGCACGATGATATGCCACAAAAGCATCTTTGTTATTACCGACATCCATTATGGTAAGAGATGTGCTTGATTTAAAATTGCGCATGCGTGTGTCGTTTTCAGCAAATTTAGCTAGCTAAAATCTGAGACATAGAGAATTTGCCAGAGCCCCTCGCGTTTCTTATGCGTATATAACCAAGCCTTTCCATAACGAGGATGATCCCACTCAGACTTGCGAATAACATCTAGATGAAAGCAACTATCATTCGAATATGCGACAATATCACTTTTACAAACATTCAAACAATATTGAATTCTTCTCTCATCCTCAAATAGATCAAATTGTTCCGTATACGGTTCATCATCATAAGGCCGGATTACCAATCCCACCTGCAATGGGTATTTATAATAGTTTCTTGTTTCTATCATAATATCAAACCAATGCCTAACCGTTTTTAATGTATCATCAATCTCTCTAGAAGGATGAGGCAAACGGCCACACAAGCCAACATGTGAAGAGACGAGCAGATACGACATAATTTCCTTAGAGTAGTAACACGGCTCTATGTCCAATTCGGACATGTTCAAATACTCATTATATGGTTCTTTAAACGCATGAAATAGGATTGTTCCTGATGCTTCGTCCAGAAGGTATACGTATTCCGTTTTAAGCAATTGGGACAATTTTGATATCAAATTCTTCCAAAAAATATAATCCCCGCCACTATTTTCTCCCGGTGTAAAATAGACATGTGTAGGGAACACTATAGTTGAGCTGGCGGGTATCACATCACCAGCATCAGTAACAATATCCGATTCGTCAAAAATCGTACAACAAAAAACCTCATATTTTGGTTTTTTGGTCCTACGTAAATCAAGATCCAAACCTAGAAAAAGATACTCTTTTACATCGCTGATTGCATCTTGGCTATCAATTTTTTTGACCGGACGGCTTCCGTACTTATTTGGAGCAATTATTCCGTCTTCATAGTTTAATAAAAAATCAACAAAAGAAGAAGCCATAGCGTTAAAAGCCTTGCCTCTGTGAGAATTATAATAGTTACAATGCTCCTCGGGACCCATATATTTTGGCGCGATATCGTGAATGTAATCCATCATCCTCTTGTCGAGGAAACTCTCACTCGACCATATTTTTAAAAAAAACCCCATTTTACAGATTTATGTTATTATCTTTCTTCTTAATGAATGTCAGAAAGGACTTCCCTATAAGTACAAAGACCACTCGGATAACGTGGCGCCATTCGACAGACTCCTCGTTATTATCTTGAAGTTGACTTCAAAGAGTTCATGTCAAAGATCCCTCAAAAATACGTTAAGAGATACGACGAAGAACATGTACAGGTCCTGCCGATCCCTACTGACCAACTGTACGAGTTGTTTCAAAACTGACTATCGTACTATTTTCCTATTTCCCTCACCCTGTCTTCAAACGTGTTCCTGTCTCCCAGGGATGCGTTTTTTATTGTTACCTTGTGATTGTAGATTGTACTCACGGAGTAATCCAGCATTGCGGCTATTTTCTTGGAGTCGTCCACGCCCAGGCGAATGAGGGCGAACACCCGGAGTTCGGTGGTAAGCCGCCCTTTTGGAGGGTGAATGCGGGCATCCTCGGCAATCAGGGCGTTGAACTTCTCCACAAAGTCCGGATACAGGCCAAGGAAGGTGCGGTCGAAGGTTTCGTAGAAGCTTTCACGGACTTTTTCAGAGCGTCCGCTTATGGACAGCTCTTTCAAAAGCTGGTCCGCCTTGCCCTGCTTTAGGAGGTTGCGGAAGCGGTTGTCTTCCGTACGGACGGTTGTAATCTGCCCGGCAAGATCTTCCAGGAAGCTCAGGATGTATTCTTCCTTAACCTTGTCCGCCTTGGAAATCTGGCGGTTCTGGTCGTTGAGGGTAATGTTGGCCATGGCCAGCTGGGTATTGCTGCGCTCAAGCTCTTCCCGCAGTTTGGACAGGGTATTGGTGCGGATGATGAAAGACCAGGAGAGAAGCGTGAGAACTACCGTGAGGACGGCCATTATTACCATAAATATACGTAGCAGGCGCGTTGTCTTGTCCTGGCGCGCACTGTATGCTCCCTCTACGTCCAGGAGAAAGCGCGATATCTGCCAAGGACGCAGTTTTGCGTTATAGAAAATGGCGTCTTCCTGCGCTATGCGAAGGTAGTGGAAAGAGTGTTCTACGTCTGTGGGAAGTATGATCTGGGCCACCATTGTAAGTGACGCATAGTCCTTTACGGCGCCCATGATGTCACTTTCGGCCGATTTTATGAGCCATTCCAGCCGGCTGCGTTCGTTGCCCATGCTGTACTGGATTTCCGCCATCTCAAAGGCGTAGATTGCATAATTGTGCTCTTCCGGCGAGAGCCCGGAGAGGAGGGTCCGGCAAAGGCTGTCTGCCGATGCATACCTTCCCTGTTCCACCAGCTGGTTCATCTTCAGGATGCGCCAGCGCTCAGAGTCCTTTGGCAGCATGTTGAAAAGGCGTTCACGGTACGTGTTGCGGTCCGGGATGGCAAGCCTTTCCACCATGCCGGAGTTGCCGGAAAGGTCACGGCTGAAGTCGTACAGCGCAAACAGGTATTCCTGCTTGAGGACTGGTGAGAGGGCGTTTGTATCTATCTGGTCATAGAGGAGATTATATGCTTCCATATAGTTTCCCGCCTTGGCGTAGAGGTGGCCAAGCTGGATGGATGCCCTGTTGTAACGTTCATTGTCCCGGAGTTGATTCAGTGCAAGATCCTGGCAGTGCTTGAGGTAGGCCTGGGTGGAATCGAAGCTGAATGCAAAGTACCGGGAGGCGATGTCCATCTCAAGGTCGTACCTGCGCTGGGGGTCCTGGGTAGACTGCGCCAGGCGCGTGAGCGCCTCCATCTGGGTTGTTTTTGACGCCATATATACGCTGCGAGCAGCGACGTAGCCGTCCAGTTCTGCCAGCTGATCCCCTTTCCGGGATTGGGCACAAGCCGAAAGTATGGCAGCAACTGCCAATATGAGTGTTATCTGCCTGTGGTACATGATGCAAATATAAGGAATTATTTACAACGCCCTTACGGCCGCCTCTATCTCTTCCCTCCGGCCTTCCGGGATAACGGGAGACAGGAAGGATAGCATCTGCAGGGTGCGGGCTTCCTTCTCCGGAATGCCGCGGGAGCGCATATAGAAAAGTTCGTCCTCTCCCAGGCGGCCGGTAGTGGCACCGTGGGAACATTTTACATCGTCCGCATAAATCTCCAGCTGGGGCCTGGTCTCTACCTTAGCCTCTTCCGTGAGGACGATGTTGTGGTTTTCCTGATAGGCTTCAGTGCCGTCTGCGCCGGGCGCCACTACGATGACGCCGTCAAAATGGAAGTTAGAGCTGCCGCCGGCAATGCCGTTGAAAAGCTGCGTGCTTTTGCAACCGGGAGCCTTGTGGTGCATTACAACGCGGATGTTTACTTTCTCGTCAGAGTTGCACAGATACAGCCCCTTCAAGTGCGCTTCCGCGCCGGGGCCGGCAAGGTCAATGCTTACATCTATATCCCGTGATTCTCCAGGCAATACAACATACTGCAGCTCAAGCGTTTCGCCTGCAGCCACCTGGTACTGCGCCTTTGGAGGAGCTATGTACTTACCGTGTCCCATGCGCTAGAACTGGTCAAAGCCCTTTGACTCAATGGCATCCACTATCTCGCGGCCGCCGGTGGCCACTATGCGGCCGGCCTTGAGCACGTGCACCACATCCGGCTGTACGTACTCCAGGAGCTTCTGGTAGTGAGTGATTATGATGGCGGAGCGCTCCGGACTGCGGAGGGCGTTTACCCCACCGGCAACTATCTTGAGGGCGTCTACGTCAAGGCCGGAGTCGGTCTCGTCAAGGATGGAGAGGGTGGGCTCCAGCATGGCCATCTGGAAGATTTCCGCACGCTTTTTCTCTCCGCCGGAAAAGCCCACGTTGACCTCGCGCTTGGCAAAGTCCGGGTTCATGCCCACGAAGGCCATCTTCTCTTTCTGCAGCTTGAGAAAGTCCCCTGCCTTCATTTCCGGAAGGCCCTGGGCCTTGCGGCGCGCGGCGATAGCCGCCTTCATGAAAGCGGTATAAGAGACTCCGGGAATCTCTACCGGATACTGGAAACTGAGGAAAATACCAGCCCAGGAGCGCTCCTCGGGGGCCATGGCCAGAAGGTCCTTGCCCTCAAACAGCACGCTGCCTTCGGTGACAACGTAGTCCGGGCGGCCGGTGAGTACGGCGCTGAGGGTGCTCTTGCCGGCTCCGTTGGGGCCAAGCACGGCGTGAATCTCTCCCGCCTTTATCTCCATGTCTATACCTTTGAGTATTTCCTTGTCGCCTATGCTGGCGTGAAGGTTCTGAATCTTAAGCATTCTTCCTATACAGTTTAATCCATGTGGCCAGGGACCACAGTCCGTTTATAAGGTAAAGCGAGCAAACTATGGGCATGAAAACATTACCCACGCTTACGTGCAGCACAATCTGAGTGACATTGACCACAAGCCACACAATCCAGCATTCCCACTTCTTGAGGGAGCTCAGCAGCTGTGCCAGCAGTATGAGAGCAGTAACCACGGAATCCAGATACGGGTGGGGATCCAGCGGGAACAGGCGGTCAAGGAGCCAGCCCCAGAGGCCGGCAACTATGAGCACAAGGGCGATGGCCAGGATGCGTTCCGTCCAGCCCATCATGCTCACTTTCAGGTTCTTGGGGTCATCGGCACTCTGCTCCTGCGGTTTGGGGTGAGTCCAGCGCCAGTGGCCAAGGACGTTTATGGCCAGGGACACCGGCTGCAGAAGCAGGCTGGCATACAGGTTCTTGTTCCAGAACAGGAGGAACAGGGCGGCAGTATACAGGTACCCCACCCAGAAGTTGTACTTCGAGTTTCGGCCCGCCAGCACCACGCAGGTAAGGCCAAGCACTGCCGATATTATATCCAGCGGGTTCATCCTACAGAGCCTTCAAGAGATACCTGAAGGAGTTTGCGTGCCTCAACTGCAAACTCCATGGGAAGGCGGGAAAGCACCTCCCGTGCATAACCGTTAACTATAAGTCCAACAGCTTCTTCCGGGCCAATGCCGCGCTGGTTGCAGTAGAAGAGCTGGTCTTCGGAAATCTTGGAAGTGGTGGCCTCGTGCTCCACTATGGCGGTGGGATTCTGGCTCTGGATTACCGGGAAGGTATGGGCGCCGCAGTCCTTGCCTATGAGGAGGCTGTCGCACTGGGAGTAGTTGCGCCCGCCATCGGCCCCCTTTGCCATGCGCACAAGGCCGCGGTAGCTGTTCTGGCTCCTTCCGGCCGATATTCCCTTGGAGACGATGCGGCTCTTCGTGCCGCGGCCAAGGTGGATCATCTTGGTGCCGGTGTCGGCCTGCTGGTGGTTGTTGGTAACGGCCACGGAGTAAAACTCGGAGCTGGAAAAATCCCCTTTGAGTATGGTGGAAGGGTATTTCCAGGTGATGGCGCTGCCGGTTTCCACCTGCGTCCAGGAGAGATGGCTGCCGCTTCCCCTGCAGATGCCGCGCTTTGTGACCAGGTTAAGGATTCCGCCCTTGCCGTCGGCATCGCCGGGGTACCAGTTCTGGACAGTGGAGTATTTTACGTCGGCATCTTTTTCCACGATAATCTCAACTACGGCGGCGTGGAGCTGCTGCTCGTCCCTCATGGGGGCGGTGCAGCCTTCCATATAGGAGACGTAGGAGCCTTCATCGGCCACGATGAGGGTGCGCTCGAACTGGCCGGTGCCGCGGGCGTTTATGCGGAAGTAGCTGGAAAGCTCCATGGGGCACCTGACGCCCTTGGGGATGTAGCAGAAGGAGCCGTCGGAGAAGACTGCGCTGTTCAGCGCCGCGAAATAATTGTCCGATGGGGGAACCACGCTTGCAAGGTACTTTCGAACAAGGTCCGGATGCTCTTTTACCGCCTCCGAGAAGCTGCAGAAGATGATACCCTTCTCCGCCAGGGTCTTGCGGAAGGTTGTGGTGACCGATACTGAGTCGAAAACGGCGTCTACGGCAACTACTCCCGCCAGGACCTCCCGCTCATTGAGCGGAATGCCCAGTTTGTCGAAGGTTTCCTGGAGTTTTGGGTCTATCTCTTTTGGCCTGTCCTTGTCCTTTTTGGGGGCGGCGTAGTAGATAATGTCCTGATAGTCAATTTTTGGCATATCCAGGTGGCCCCACTGCGGCTCCGGCATGGCCTGCCACTTCCGGAAGGCGTCCAGACGGAACTCCAGCAGCCACTGAGGCTCTTCTTTCAGGGCCGATATCTGACGGATTATGTCCTCGCTGAGGCCTTTGGGGATGAATTCCTGCTCTACGTCGGTGACGAATCCTTCCTTGTATTCCCCGGAGGTGAACTCCTGTATTATCTTGCTGTCTTCTGCCATAGGAGTGCAAAGATACGGATTTTTCCTCAGCGAAGGAAATCGGCAAGGACGATGGCGGTCATGGCCTCTACCACAACGGGCGTGCGGATGGCGAAGCAGACATCGTGACGGCCGGGAATTCCGGCTTTGGCTATGCTGGAAGTGGGTTTGAAGGCCACCCTGAACACCAGGGGGTTACCGTTTGTAAGGCCTCCGTTCACGCCTCCGGCATGGTTTGTAAGCGGCGGACTCTGACATTTATGCTTGCCGCAGCACTGGTGGTCGGGGTCATCGTGGTGGTGGCACTGGTGCTCGGGGAAGGGGTCGTTGTGCTCGGAGCCGCGCATGGCGGAGGCCTTGAAGCCGTCGCCGAACTCTATGCCGCGGACGCCGGGAATGGCGAATATGGCATGGGAAATCTTAGACTCCACGCTGTCCCAGAAAGGCTCTCCCATGCCTATGGGAAGGCCTTCCGCCACACATTCCACCACTCCGCCAAGGGAGTCCCCATCCTGCTCTGCGGCCTTCAGGAGGGCGTTCCAGCTGTCCGGATTGGCGCTGCCGCCAACTTCCGTGAGGTTTGCCTGAATGTTTGCAAAGTGCACCATCCGCTTGGCAATGACCCCGGCTGCAACTATGCCCAGGGTGAGCCTTCCGCTGAAGTGGCCGCCGCCGCGGGGGTCGTTGTAACCGCCGAACTTAAGGTTGGCCGTGAAGTCCGCATGGCCGGGCCTGGGGTGCTTCCGGAAGCTCTCATAGTCTTCCGGACGGGTGTTTTCGTTACGGAATATCACCGTTACGGGGGCTCCGGTGGTATGGCCCTCATATACTCCGGAGAGGATTTCCGGTACATCGCCTTCTATCCTTGGTGTGGTGCCGGAGGCTCCTGCCTTGCGGCGGAGGATATCGTCATAAAAGTCTTCTTCGCAGAGCGGGATTCCGGCGAAGACGCCGTCTACGGTGACGCCCAGAGCGGGACCGTGGGACTCGCCGAAGATGCTTACTTTGAAGTTGTTGCCAAATGTATTCATAGTTTTTCAAAGAGTTCGTAGAAGGTAGGGAAGGACTTTGCCACGCAGGCGGTATCGTCAATTGTAACGGGGCTGTCTGCGCCAAGGGAGGCAAGGGATAGGGCCATTGCCATGCGGTGGTCGGCGTGGGAACTGTAGCTGCCGCCCTTCAAAAGCTTTCCGGAAAGGATACGCTGGGTAAGGCCCATGCCTGTAATGGTCATGAGGTCCTCTTCAATGGTTACCGGGACACCCATCTTTGTGAGCATCTCCTCTATGGCCGCGGCGCGGTCAGTTTCCTTGTGACGGAGGCGTTCTACGCCCCTGAGATGGGTTTCACCGGGGCAGAAAGCCGCAAGGACGGACACCACGGGGAAGAGGTCCGGGCAGTTGTTAAGGTCTGCGTCAAAGGCGCTGAGCGGCGCCCTGGCAACGCGTATGGGGCCGATGGGCTGGTCCAGCTGGGACATGCTGGCGCATGCCTGCATGAGGATGTCCATGATGGAGATATCGGCCTGGAGGCTGCCGGTGTCAAGACCTTCTACCTCAACTTCTCCGAAGATGGCGCCTGCGGCAAGGAAGGGGGCGGCGCCGGACCAGTCAGCTTCTATGGCAAAACTGGCCGCCTGATAGCGCTGGCCGCCTTTTATCTTGAAATTTATACCCGTGCAGAGGCTCCAGTCCTGGGTTTCCAGGAAGTCCTCTCCCCCCTCCATTTCAGAGCCGATGCGAATGCCGAACTTTCCAAGCACGTCCATGGTGATGAAAAGATAGGGGATGCTCTTGGGGTCGCTCACATAAAGCATTGATTTTCCGTCACATAGCGGAAGAGCGGCAAGGAGGCCGGAAATAAGCTGGGAGCCTCCTTTGCCGGAAACGTCGGCCCTTCCCGGAATTATTGGCCCGGCAACCCTGAGGGGAAGGTAACAATCTGATTTTCTGTGGTCTGAAACAACTCCGTTACTTGAAGATGATTCCGGCAAGCCAGATGTAACAGGATTGTTAACCTCCGGATAGAGCCTCACTCCGCAGGCCGCCATTATGTCGTGGGCGTCCGAAAGAGGGCGGTTAAGGAGGGTCTTTTCTCCCGTCACAAGTACTTGATTCTTAGCCACTGAGGCAAGAATCGGGATAACAAAACGGGTCAAAAAACCGGACTCTCCGGCATGTACGGCCTCAATGTCCAGGCTCTGAGGGGATGCTCCTATACCTGTTATAACAAGGGTGTTACCGTCGCGTACCACAGTTGCCCCCAGGGACCTCACCAGCGCAATGGCGGATTCGTTGTCTCCGCACTCGGAATAACCGGCAAGACGGGAGGTCCCGCCGGCAAGTGCGGCAGCCACTATCGCCCTCTGTGCAAAGCTTTTGGAGGCCGGCATGGTCAAGGGACCCGCCTTCACCGGACGCCAGTTTCCGTACACGGCCTTTCTCATTTCCGCCGATGTCCACTGTCCCGGTGCAGCCGCTTCTTCTTCCGAGACGCAGGCGTATGTGAACGGGGCTCCGCGTTTCAGCGCTTCCAGACGGGATTCGCGCCCCTTGTCTCCCATGCAAAAGGCAATCAAAGTGCCCGGCGCAGCATTGGAGTAGAGGCTCATGACAGTATCGATATCGGCCTTGGAATGGGCTGTGGTGACGATTTTTACCACCTCTCCGCCGAACATGCGACCCCTTTCCAGTATGCTCTCAAGTACCTCCTTCTGTGGAGTTTCTGTATAGTTGTGGTAAGAGCGGATAAGGACGGTTCCGTAGCTCCGGCAGGCCTCGCGGATGCGTCTTCCCACGGCGGCGGGGGCTTCCATCTCCAGGTCCACGTACTTGGCACCGGCCTCGATGGCAAGCTCCAGAAGCTCCGGTGCCTGAGGCTCCTCGTCCAGGCGGCACGTAGCCACAAGCGGCACGTCCGTATCCTGGAACAGAGCCTGGATTTCCTCTTCCTCAAGAGCGCAGCGGTCCAGGCGGATTTCCGCCATTTCCTCTGTCTTCAGGACTTCCAGGATATTCTGGTATTCCTTATTCTGTATAGATGTACAAATCATTTCACTACTACTGATCCAATCCTCTCCGGCAGCACAAAGCGTATCTTCCCTCCGGCGGCTTTCTTATCCTTTGCCATGGAGTCTTCCAGGCCTGTGTAAGGGCAGTCTGTAGGGAGGCCGAGGCTTTGGAAATCGGCCTTCAGGCGTGCTGCAAGGCCTTTTTCCGCTATTCCCTCACGCTCTGCCATCTCGGCGGCCATTATTATGCCTATGGCCACCGCCTCGCCGTGACGGATATCGTCCCCAGCCTCCAGCGCCTTGTGTTCTATTGCGTGCGCGAAGGTATGGCCCAGGTTCAGCTTGATGCGGGGTCCGCGCTCATAAGGATCCATCGTGACGATGGACTCCTTGATGGCCGCCGCCTTCAGGATAAGGTTCCCGTCCGCAAAAACGGCCTTTTTCAGGGACGAAACGGCCTGGGCGTATGCGGATGCATCGGCGATGATGAAGGTTTTGAGCATTTCTGCAAGGCCGGCCTTGATCTGGCGGGCAGGAAGGGTCTTCAGGACATCGGGGCAGATGGCCGTGAACTCCGGCATGCGGAAGGCGCCAAGCATGTTCTTGTATTCCAGGAAGTTGACCCCGGTTTTTCCGCCGATGGCCGCGTCTACCTGCGCCAGAAGCGTCGTGGGCACGTTTGCATAGCGGATGCCGCGCTTGTAGATTGCGGCCGCAAAACCCGCCAGGTCCGTGGTGATTCCTCCGCCTACGGCCAGAAGAAGCGCATCTCTGGTGGCGTTGTTCTCCAGGAGCCACTTGCAGATTTCCATGACGGTACCCATGGTCTTAAGGGACTCCGACGTGTCTATGGACACAGCCCCCACAAATGTTCCCGCTTCCCAGGCAACCCATTCCACGTTGCGGTCACATACCACAAACACCTCCCTCTCCCCCTGCAGGAGGGCGGAGATATCGGCAATATGGCGCAATTCCTTTATCATAGATTACAAATATAACTGAAAATTCTGTATTTTTGCAGCATGTTCCACGTAATAGCACTGGCGGTTCTTCCCGCCATTATCCTTATCTATTATACTTATCAGCAGGATAAGTTGCAGAGAGAGCCCGTAAGGAATCTGGTCAAGGCGTTTTTCTACGGGTGGATGTCCGTATTCGCATCGTTCCTTATCTCTGTACCCAGCATGAAGCTGGGGCTTTTCACCCACGAATTCGCATCCCTCGGGGACGCCTTCCGGACGGCATTTTTCGGCGCCGCCATACCGGAGGAAACGGCTAAACTGTTCCTGCTGTGGCTGTTTCTCCGCAAATGCCCGGACTTTGACGAAAGGATGGACGGCATTGTGTACGCAGTATGCGTAGGGATGGGCTTTGCGGCCTTCGAGAATATAGAGTACCTGTTTGCATCAGGGACAGACTGGGTGACGACGGGTATCGGCAGGTCGCTGACCGCCATTCCGGGGCACTTTGCCTTTGCGGTGATTATGGGCTACTACTACTCCCTGAATCATTTTGACCGCTACCGCGCACCGCTTGCCGGAATAAAGATGTGGCTGTATCCGGTGCTGGCCCACGGGCTTTACGACACCGTTGCCATGTCCGCCTCCGTAAGGCCGGAGATAAGCGGCGCCGTCACAATCGTGATTCTCCTTGGCTGCTTCTGGGCAATCAAACTGGCCCGTAAACGCATGCAGAGCCACCTGCTCGCCGACTCCTTCGACACATTCACCGGCATTGACGAGCAATAATTTGGCGGATTCCGCTTTTTAGCGTAAATTTGCAGTCCCCGTTAGCCCTGATGGCGGAATTGGTAGACGCGCTGGACTCAAAATCCTGTGGTAGCAATACCGTGGGGGTTCGATTCCCCCTTGGGGCACAGAACCGGAATCTCCAGAAGAATTTGGAGGTTCTGGTTTTTTCTTGCCTTGTAATCGCCTGGTTTCCTGAAAGATGTGGTCAGAATCAGTGTTGACAATAAGGGTTCGATAAAAATTAAGTAACTTTGCATTCGCAAAGATTTATGTCCCTTCTTGATTTCATATTCTCGCGGCGCAACAAGTCGAAAGAGGCTCCAAAGAAACCGGAGTCGTCCATCGTCATACCAAAAGCGCCTACAGCAGAGTATGCCCGGCTGCTTCAGTTCACCCAGCACTTGAATGCTCTCCTTCTTGAGGACAGGTATTTGGCTCGCAGTGACTACAAGCAGCTGATTGACGAGTATGCGGACATCAACACCTTCTTCCAGAATCAGAAGACCGCAACTACGCTTGGCCTGTACTGCGAGAAGTTCGCCATACCAGCAGCATCCGTCGAGGCTTTCCTGCGGAATTATGCCGACCTTTCTGACCTCCGAGAAGGCTCAACAGGCATCCAGCAGCACAATCAGACCTTCCTGCAGAGGCACTTGGAAACAGATAAGCACTATCTGGACACGGTCCTATCCAAAGTCGATCCCGCTATCTCCCTGGACGAGGAGCAACGAAAGGTGGTTCTCACGGACGAGGATTATATGCTGGTAGTGGCCGGTGCTGGAGCCGGAAAGACTACCACGGTGGCCGCCAAAGTGAAGTACCTGGTCGAGAAGAAGGGCGTCAAACCCGAGCAGATTCTTGTCATCTCCTTCACGAACAAGGCCGTTGGAGAACTTCAAGATAAGATTAACAAGGCACTGAGAATCAATTGCCCCGTCACCACATTCCATAAGACCGGCTATGCCATCCTCCGTAAGCAGGATGCCGATAAGAAGAATGTGGTGGACAGCGGCTATATGTTTGATGTCATCAATAACTACCTCAAGAACGATGTCCTCCGGGAGTCGGATATGGTGAATAAACTGATCCTCTTCTTCGGTAGTTATTTCGATGCGCCATACGAAGGAGATGACCTTAACGCCTTCTTCAACTACATTTCAAAGGCCGATTTCTCCACCATGCGTTCTAATATGAACGAGTACGTGGAGACCATTACCAATAAGCGTACAGGCAAATCCATCACCATCAATTACGAATCCCTTCGCTCTTCGCAGGAAGTGATGATTGCAAACTTCCTGTACTTACACAAGATTGACTATGAATATGAGCGGCCCTACCCTTACGGATTCCGCCATTCTCACAAGCCATATACCCCTGATTTTGTCATCAGGCAAGGAGATCGAACCATCTACATCGAGCATTTCGGCATCACCGAGGACGGTAAGAACAATCGCTACTCCAAAACGGAACTGAATCGATACAAGAAGGAAGTCAACGATAAGATTCTCTTCCATCGTGAACATGGCACCGAGTTGATATATACCTTCTCTGCCTACAATGACGGACGTCCGTTCCTTGAACATCTGGAAGACCAGTTGAAGGAGAAGGGCATTGTCCTGGACCGCCGCTCCGATATGGAGGTATATCAGAAGATTGTCTCCACGGAGGAGAACAAATACATCTTCAAACTCACTCGCCTCATTTGTGCCTTCATCCAGAATTTCAAGACCAACGGTTACGATACCGACAAGTTCCGTGAGATGCAGCGGATGACCGATAATGTCCGCACCAAACTCTTCCTGGACGTTTGTCACCAGAGTTATCTGGAGTACTCCAAGAAGTTGAAGGAACGTGGTGCCGTGGACTTCGAGGACATGATAAATGACTCCGCTAAGATACTGCAGGAGCAGGTGGAAATCGGCGAGAAACTCGATTTTAAGTACGTTATCATCGACGAGTACCAGGACATATCCCGACAGCGTTTCGACCTTGCACGGGCGCTTTCTAACGTCTGTGACGCCAAGATTATAGCCGTGGGAGATGACTGGCAGTCCATCTATGCCTACGCTGGCTCAGACATCACACTCTTCACCCATTTCTCCGATATCATGGGCTACGGCGAAGAGTTAAAAATCACCAAGACCTACCGTAATTCCCAGGAGGTAATCGACATCGCCGGCAGTTTCATTCAGAAGAACTCATCGCAGATTCGGAAGTCCCTTATCAGCCCGAAGCATATTCAGCGGCCGATTATCATTGAGGCGTACTCAGAAGAAGCCGATAAGGAGTTGGTGGAAGGAAAGGGCGGCAAATTCTATCTCCGTGCCAAGGCTGTAGAACGCTGCATCGGCCAGATTCTCGAATCCAATAAGGTCGAGGGGAAACCGGAGGGCTCTTCCATTTTGCTCATAGGCCGATACAACTTCGACGGATTCCACCTGGCCAAGACAGGCCTCTTCTTCCTCAATGACAAGACTGGCGAGGTCAAGTCAAAGGCCTACCCAAAAGCGAAGATTACCTTCCTGACCGCACATCGCGCAAAGGGTCTCGGCTACGACAACGTCATCATCATCAATGCCGCCAACGCCGTCTACGGCTTCCCGTCCAAAATTGAAGACGATCCGGTGATGAAATTGGTCATCAAGGAGGACCGCACGATTGAATACGCAGAGGAACGTCGCCTATTCTATGTAGCGATGACCCGCACAAAGAATCGTGTCTATATTGTAGTACCCCAGCAGCGCCCGTCTCGATTCGTGGCAGAACTGATTCAGGACTATTCGGCAGTCCACGTCAACGGCGACCTGGACATCTCCAAGACTGACTCGCCGGACATCTCAATGATTAAACGCTGCCCGATATGTAGCTATCCGCTTCGAGTTCGACAGAAGAAGGACTTTGGTCTGCGTCTATGGCTCTGCACGAATGAGCCTGAAATCTGTGACTTCATGACCAACGACCTCTCCGGCGGCATACTCCCCATCCTCAAGTGTGACTGTTGTAAGGACGGCTATCTCATTGTTAGGAAGAAAGACAACACACCCTTCCTTGGTTGCACGAACTATAAACCCGATAAGAGCGGCTGCAACCGAAAAATCAACCTGACGTACTATGAGAATATGCTAAAGCGAGGCGAAATTGAGCTATAGCTTGAAAAGGTTCTCAAGGATAAAGTGCTGCGCGTTGGCATCATAGGAAACAGCAAGATACTGCCCTTGAGAACCATCTCTCCATGCGGATGTCATGCCGATGGATGTCCCGAGTTCTGTCGGAGCCTTGTATTTACGGCCGTCTTTGCTTTGCTGCTCTACAAGGTACCCCACCGAAACCAGCCACTGGGTTACTTTAGATGCGGCCAAAGGTTGCATATTTTCAGGAATCACCTTGTTGATCTCCTTGACGAACATAGCGATACCCGTTCTCTCGGCAATATAGACCTTTGACGCTATCTCCGGGGTAAGCTGAAACTCAAGTTCATACTGCTTCTGACGGGAGGATGATTTCTTCCCCGCATCTTCAAGCACATGGGATACATAGAACAGGCAGCGGGAGATGTGAACGTTGTTCACGATGTCGCTATCAGGAAGTGTACTACCATCAAGCGGATTCATCCCGTTGGCGAGTTTGTTAATCCAGTCAATCGCGATTTTTAATTTGTTTTGGTCTATTGTAGTTATCATCGCTGTGTATGGTAAAGATAATTGCACTAATATAATTGGTTATTGCTCCTCTATCTCTTTGGGTGTTTCCGGATTATTCAACGTCTTGGCATTCTCAGAGGATATAATGCTTCTTCCCAACTGGCCTTCCAAGGCTTCGCGAGCCA